>CAZYXB010000026.1:0-28940 GCA_964651155.1 uncultured Acidobacteriota bacterium
AAACCATATCAAATCGCCTCAAACCAAGTCATGCAGCTCTGCCGAAAGGACACCGTTATTGACCATCGCTCAACTCATCGGAAATCTTTCGAGGGCTGGTTTCGGATTCACGCAGATACACTGGAAGTTGGTTGGGCTGTTTCTGCTCGGGGCTATTCCGCTCAGTGTTGTAGGCGCTCTCTCATTTGTCCAGCTACCGAAGGAGTTGGTTCCACGCACCATCGGAGCGGCCATCCTACTTTTCGTCGCACTGAAGTATTTCAGGATGCTACAAATCAGGGCTGGTTCCACGCTGTTGATTGCGGGCGGGGCAGTCGTCGGATTTCTGTCGGGATTGGTGGGTAGTGCGGGGCCGCTGGGAGCCGCCATCTTCCTTTCGCTCGGATTGCCCCCAGTGGCCTATATCGCCAGCGAGGCGACGACTGCGCTTGCAATGCACGGCGTGAAGACTGCGGTGTATCAACACTACATCTTCCTGGATCGGCAGTTCTGGTTTCTGGCCATGCTTATGGGTGTCGCCATGATTTTGGGAACGTGGTCAGCAAAACGATTCATCGAGCGTATGTCACGGGAAATGTTCCCGCGGTTCGTGGCTGTTCTCTTGGTGGCAATCGCTGGCTACATGGTAGTTCATGGGTAACGGGAGACCTTGGGCTTAGCTAGGGCGTACAGTGGATGGCTCGGAGCACCACGGCCAGCGCCATATTTCCTTCATGACTCATCTAGGAATTTTCATTCGGACGCGCTACCCGTAGAAGTTCGAGAGTGAAATAGTACCTCCCCCCCCGACTATGGAGGCACGATTCGATTTTCAAATGAGCATTCCTCCCCATCCCGTTACCGAGATCGCACAAGCGGCTAAAGTAGAGATATCCTCGACCGCGCGCCCGGCGGCTTGGTCAGCGTGGTGCATGCGGCCCCGACCTTGGGTCTGATCCAACAGAATCCATTTGGCGGCGCGGTTCCAGGTTCCCCTGAAGCGAGCGGGGCCCACCAGGGTCTCCAGCAATAAAGATTGATATCCGCAGCACTTCTCCCAATCCTGTGGAATCGCCACTGGTTTCAGATACTGCGACGATCCGTTGGCGCAGAACTCCAAAACAGCATTTTCAACCCAAGGCTGTAGGTCACATCGGATAGGGAATTTGCAACATTTTGAAATTCCGGAATGCAGGTTAATGAGGATCCATCCCAACCATTTGCCAAAACACTGGTTCAGCGATTACTCGCACATTGTATTCATGTGCTTTTCTAGCTTTGCCAGATAAAGAATCAGGGTCGGCGGCAACGAGATAGTCCAGAGACTTTGTTACACCCTGTTGAATAATCATACCCGCTTCTTCCGCTATTTGAATTGCTACACCGCGGCTTGCTCTTTCACCGTTGATACAACATTTCAATGAGCCGGTAAAACATACTTTCTTCCCGAAACATTCCACGCAATGCGATGGCCGATTACGCTTCGTCTCTCTTTGGTTCAAAGATTCATGATGCATGATTCCATGGAACCATTCCGCTGATATGCCTAAAAGTATCCTGACCTTTTCCAGATCTTCCTTTTCTGGTTCTGTAATAATGCCGTCAGACAATGCCGCTCTCATCACACTGCCCATATAGTCATGATGCAGTGAAACGACATCGCTTCTTGAAAGACCTAGATCTATAGCGCATATTTCTAGTCGATCGGCCTCTTCTCTTGTAACGCGTCTGTCTTCCAATGCTCTATCGAGAAGGTCAAGATATTCATTTGAGGACGCATGTTTACAGTCAATGTTTTCCAGTCTCATCACAAGCTGGCCAAGATAACAGGGTTTATTTGTGAGAAGGGCCAATGCTTGGCAGCGCGTTTGCACACGCCCGGATTTGGAGATCTGTGGCCACGTTGTATTGATATTGCATAGCTCTTCTGGATGATATCGGATGTATTCACAAAGGTGGTCAACTGGGAACAGACCAAAGTTTTGTAAGATTTCAGTGGTTGCTTGCGCATCATAAATGGCTGAATGGGCATTTGTATAATCAATGCCTAACTCAGAACACAGGGAACCCAGTTTTCTGCAATTTAATGCAGGGGCAAATATTCTGGAGAGTGCAAGAGTACAGGCGTAGGGGAAGGCCGGTAGCTCTATACCGAGTCTTGCAAACTCTGCTCGTATAAAACGTAGGTCAAATACCACATTATGGCCAACAAGAATGCTATCTGAAATGAAGCCTAATACATCCCCAGCTATTTCATTGAAATACGGCGCAGTTTGCACTTCTCTGGAAGTAATCTTGTGTATAAATGTTGGGCCGACGTCACGATTGGGATTAACCAGCGTTTCAAACTGATCAGTGCGAATACCATCAGGATTGATCTTTATCGCCGCGATTTCAATTATTCGATCATGGCCGTTTGGGAAAAGTCCGGTTGTTTCAACATCAATTACGGTTATTCCTTTGGGTTCCATAGTTCAACCTGACTCTTTTTAGAAGTGGTAGTTTCTTTAATACCGTCGTTCGCATACTTTTTATAATCTCCGGTACAAACCACTTTGACCCCTGTTTTAGAACATGTGAGTTCGGGCTCGCTGTCCAGGTCAATATCTAGATCCTCCCCTCTGAGGCCTTGCCACTGGGCGAGGTAAAAAAGGGTTCCGATCTTATTCGTTGTATTCTTTAATGGTTTTTCAACGCCTCCTTTCCAATCCATTGGCGGAAGTTCTCCCCTCATTGCACATTCTGCAAGATCCGGTTGATCCATTTTCATTTTTCTTCCGACTTCCCAACAGATAATTAGCCCCTTGTCTTCCCCTTGAAATCGTTCTTGATACGTTAATCCTGGTCGATCAGGTTCGTCGTATTTTCTGAAGATTCGCTTGCTCATAGAATTTTTGTCTGTATCTTTCTAAAGATCATTCTTAAACAACCGACCTCAGGCGAGACCTGCCTTTCCGATTCACCAACAATCCCGAATGCAGGAAGCGGGCAATTCATTCCCTCAAGGGTTTCCTCGATCAATCGTTCGGCGCTTCACGATCGGCGATCTTCCTCAGTGTCACCATCTTTTTCTGGTGGACCATCCGCCAGCATTTCACAAAACTCACCCCGCTCGGATTTTGGAATACCCAAGGTTTCCCATTCGTCGTCTTTTAGTAGTTGACGTAGACGGGGACGACGTTGCCGTATTTTTTGACCAGGGCGTCCCAGTTGCGCGGGAGTTTGACCGGCACGGTGACGAACTCGTTTTCGATGCCGCCCACGCTCCGCAGTATCGCCGTCCAGGCGCCCGGGCCTCCCGCCACCAGCACCAGGAGGCTGCCAGTGTCGACCGCCGGCGGAGGCTGGGAAAGGACGTCCCCCGCCGCGGCGCCGGAGTCCCCCCTTCGGAGGAACGCGCCGATGGGGGACTGGGTCTTCCTCAAAAGGAACTCCTTGAGCTTCTCCTTCGTCCACCCGGCGTCGGCGAGGATCCTGGCGTGCGACGGGATGACGACGAAGCAGGACATGCTCCACGGATCCATGTTCTGCATCGCCTCGGCAATCCCCTGTGCGTCGGTCCTCTCCGGGACCGCCTGCATGAAGCTGTTGGGGAAGAACACCGTCAGCGTGTTGTCCTCTTTCGCGAATCCCCGCTCCACCTGAAGGGGCTCCCAGGGGCTCTCCTCCTCGTTCTCGCCGATGACGAGCGCGTACTTGGCAGGGTTGCCGATGACGCCCATGTCCTCGATCCCCTTGCGGGCCCCGCCGATGTTCCGGACCATCAGGCCGACGGCGCGGCCGATGGCGGCGTTGGCGATGTCCCCCGGGCTGAGGGCACCGGGGCCGTAGTTGATGTGGATCTGGTCGCGGATCGGGCCGTTGACGGCCAGGAACGGGGCCCAGCTCCCGGTGCTGACCTCGAAGGTGTCGAACCGGGTCTTCGGGTCCGCAAACGCCTCCAGGGCGGCGACGAGGACCGGCATGTGGGTGGGCAGCGCCCCGGCCATCACCGCGTTGACGGCAATCTTTTCAATCGTGGCTTTGCCCTGCCGCGGGATCACCTTCGCGACGACGTGGTCCGCGGGCAGGTCCGTTCCCGTCATCATCTCCGCCACCGCCTCCTCGGTCGGCGGCACGACGGGCAGGCCGTCGGTCCAGCCGCTGCGGTAGAAGAACAGGTTGACGTCCCGGTAGTTCCCCCTGAAGGCGATCCGGGACGGTTTCTCCGCGGACCATTGAGGGGACCTCTCCCGGGCGGTGAGCGGTCCGGTCAGCGCCCGGACAATTTCCGGCAGGGCCTGGGCCGTGCCGGCTTCGATATCGGCCTCGACGGTGGATTCGCAGGCGACATTCAGAGAAAGGATCCTGAGGACGGGCATCCCCTTGTTGGATGCGGCGGACTGGGCGTCCCTGACAAAACCTGGATTCGCCAGTAACACGACCGGCGTGCCAAGCTCCTCGATCGACATTCCGTTGTAGACGAGGAACTTGGTGCAGGACCCTCAATCACCGACCAGGAGGATGACGGCGTCGTTGGCACGGGCCCACCGGACGAACCTGTCGCGGTTTTCGGTTTCGGCCTCGGTCACGTTCCACCGGTCGGAATGGTAGATGCTGACCTCTGCGTCGGGGTACATCGCCCGGAGCCTTTTCTGAAGCGATCCGGCGATGGGCAGGGCCGCACGCTTGTAGTTGGCGAACAATCCTATTTTCTTGCCCGCAAGGGTGTCGAGCCGGGGCGAGATCCCCTTGAGCGGCTTCGGGTCCGCCTCCGCCCACGGGCTGAGGACTTCGTACTGGATGCCCGGGGGGTCCTGGGCAAGGAGCCGGCCCGAAGGCGCCAGCCAGGCGCCGAGCAGGACAACCATCCCCAGGATTTCCAGGCGGCTGGTTCTGCGCATGTCGCATCCCTCCTTTGGAGCCGTCTATTACGTTCCGGAACGATTATAGTACGGCTTCGCCGGAAGGCGTGCATGATTTGGGCCGCGGCGGCCGGGATGCCCGGCAGCCGCGGAGGGCCCGGCCGGCGGAGCGGACGGCATTTTCGGGCGCCGAGTGTATCCTGCGCCCCCTAGCGCCCCCTGCCGGGCAGCGTGCGCGGTATGGCCGGCACCGTGCCGGCGGGACGCGCCGCGCCGGCGGTGACGACCTCTACCACCACGGACGACTCCGAGGCATTCCCCGCCTTGTCGAACGCCTTCACCGAGAGTCGCTGCTCCCCCGGCCTCGCCCCGAACGTCCCGACATACCTTCCCTGCCCGTCCGGGGTGCGGGCCACCGCCACCCCGGTCCCGTCTTGGTAGAACTCCACCCGGTCGATGCCCGAAGCGGTCCCGCCTCCGTCGGAGGCCTCGACCTCGACGCGCATCGCCGGCATAGCCCCGGAGAGAGCGACCGGCGAACCGGCCGACGGGGACAGTATCCGGACATTCGGGGATTGCCCGTCGGCATCGACCCACACGGTCTTCTCATCGAACTTGCCGGTAACGTCGCCGAAGCGCACCCGGATACCGTGACGGCCCGGGCCCGGAACCCTCACGACCATTTTCTGCACCACCGGCGAATTGGGATAAAACGCGGGCCCCGCCACCGGCTTCCCGTCGACATCGACCGCCAGGGTGTACCCCTTCAGGCCGTCCTGATAGCCGGTAGCGGAGAGGATGTCGTCCTCGAGCCGCATTTCCGCCTCGACGGTGCCTCCGGCCCGGACGACCTGGCCGTCTGCGGGGCGGCCGATCAGAACGCGCGGGGGCGTGCAGTCGACAAACGTGTGCCGCTCGGACGATTCCACGGTAACGCCCGAGATCTTCCCGGAGGCGTGAAACGTCACCAGCCCGCAGGTGCCCGTGCCTCCGACGGCAAAGGCATGGCGGAAATTGTTCACGTCCAGGGCAAGTTCCGGCGACGTCACCGTCACTCCGGTATCGACCCAGCGTGCGTGCAATCGGAGGTCCCTGAACCCGCGCCCGTCGAGGAGCCCGATGATTTCTATGGACCGCTGGCGCGCGCCGTCGGTGACCGCCGGCAGGGAATCCCCCACCAGTTCCAGCCGGGCGGCGCACGCCGGTCGGCCCCCCATCCAGACAGCGGCCAGACATATCAAAGCCACAAGACCCCGCCTCACGCCCGCAATGAACCCTTCCATCGTTTTGCCCCCCCGGCGCCGGTATACCGGTTCCGCTCCGGCCGCCGTGCACACAGTAGACCGCCTCTTCCCTGAAGACAGACAGCCGGCTGATGCACCGGCTGAAGGCATGACGCATGCCCGATGGATCTTATCGGCCCGGCCCGCGGAAACACCCATGAAAAAACCGTCGATGCCGGCCGCGCATTCCGTCCGGCAGGCCCGGAAACGAACCGGGGAGTTCGGCTGTTTCGCCGGCGGGGGCCAGGGCCGGGCGCGGGAAACCCGGGCCAAAGCGGATGGGACCGGCGGAAACCGCTAGCGGCAGCGGCGGCCCGCCCGTGCGTCCCGTTTTTGAAAAGGCGGATGCCGCGTATCCATGGGATCGGCCGAGGCGCTCCAACCGGGCATTCGATGTTCGATCGTGGCAGCGGCGAGGACCATGGGCAATGTTTCCCAATTACTAATTTCCAACCCCCGTTAATTAATGGTTTACAAAACCGCAGCACCGTACTAGGATCGCCGAGGACTGCCAGGCGTCGGAGAGATTCGGAAGGTCCGGATTCGCACAATCCAAACTGCCGTGACGAGAAAAACGGAGGGGCCCCGGAAGGTATTTCCCTGCCCTCGGTTGCCGCCGCTCCGGTTTGTGTCTTACGAATGCCCGTCACGCCTGGAGGCATCCCAGGAAACCCGGAAAGCTCCTGGACGGGACTGGCGGCACAATACCCGGACTATCCCGTCGGCAAGCGGGATTACGCGGAAGCCCGCGGGGGATGGGGGGACGGGGGTGCGTGGTCTTTGTCCTCAACCGAGCCTGGTGCGTTCATGAAGAAGAAGATCCTTTCCATATTCGGCACCCGACCGGAAGCAATCAAGATGGCTCCGGTGATCCGGGAGCTTGAAAAACATCCGGCCCAGTTCGTCAGCCGCGTATGCGCGACGGCCCAGCATCGGGAAATGCTCGACCAGGTGCTGGCCCTGTTTAAGATCCATCCGGACCACGACCTGAACCTCATGCTTCCCGGACAGGATCTTTTCGATATAACCGGCAGGGTTCTGGCGGGGGTCAAAGATGTCCTTCGGGATGAGCGGCCCGACATGGTCCTGGTTCAGGGGGACACCACCACTACCATGGCCGCCTCGCTGGCCGCCTTCTATCTCGGCATCCCCGTGGGGCATATAGAAGCCGGCCTGCGCACCGGGAACAAGCGGGCCCCCTTCCCGGAGGAGATCAATCGACGGATCACGAGCATCGTTGCCGATCTTCATTTTGCCCCCACGGAAAGGGCGCGCCAGAATCTTCTCACCGAAGGCGTTCATCCGGGCCGCATCCATGTCACCGGAAACACCGTCATCGACGCGCTGTTGCTGACCCTGGAAACCATTCGCCGGGAAGGGATGGAGGAAACCATAACCGGGGATCTCACCCGTCGCTTCCCCGGCCTTGACAAGGTCCTCGCCGGCCGGAAATTCATCCTGGTCACCGGCCACCGCCGGGAAAATTTCGGCCGGGGCTTTGAAAACATCTGCCGGGCACTGAAGGAAATCGCCGCGAGCAACCCCGATATCGCCATAGTCTATCCCGTCCACCTCAACCCCAACGTCCAGGAACCGGTCCGCCGCATTCTGGCCGGCTCCGGAAACATCCACCTGATCGATCCCCTGGACTACGCCCCGTTCGTTTTCCTGATGAACCGGTCCTACCTGATCCTGACCGACTCCGGCGGAGTGCAGGAGGAAGCCCCTTCGCTCGGGAAACCGGTTCTGGTTATGAGGGAGACGACCGAAAGGCCGGAGGCGGTTACAGCCGGAACGGTACGGCTTGTTGGGACGGACGTCGACGCGATATCGAACGCGGCCAACCATTTGCTGGCCGACAAGGCCGAGTATCAGGCAATGAGCCTGGCGCATAATCCCTATGGCGACGGTCGGGCGTCCGTGCAGATTGTGCCCTTGTTGAGGGCGCATGCATGAGCTCTGTTTCCCCGTCGGAATGCGCTTTGTAGGCGCCTTCCGGTCGACGGGCCGGCGCAGGTATTTCCCGCGGATCGATTACGGCAACACGGGCGCCCGGCGGAAACCGCGGGAGGGCCCGGCGGAAACCGCGGGAGGGCCCGGCGGAAACCGCTACCGGTAGCTGCGGCTCTCCGGGGCGGAGATGAAGGTCATGTCCGTGGTGATGCCGGGCTGGCCGCCGGCGACGCACAGCACCTGGCCGGTGACGTAGGACGACAGTTCCGAGGCGAAGAACAGCGCCGGCCCCGCAATGTCCTCCGGCTTGCCGATGCGGCCGAGCGGGACCTCCTTCTTCGCCAGCGCATCGAGGAACGCCCGCTTCTTCTCCTCGGACATGCCGGCCGAGAGCGGATCCCAGAAGGGGGTCTCGATCGGCCCGGGCACGATGCAGTTGACGTAGATGCCGAAGGGGGCCAGCTCGAACGCGAGGTTCTTCATCAGCCCCAGGACGCCGGCTTTCGCGCTGTGGTAGGCCAGCACCGAAATCGACGGCCGCACGGCGCCCATGGAGGACACCATGATGATCTTGCCGTAGCGCCGCTCCTTCATGTGTGGGACGGCGGCCTTGCACAGCAGGAAGGCGCCCTTGAGGTTGAGCGCCATCACCCGGTCCCACTCCTGCTCGTCGGAGTGCTCCAGGTCGGCCCCGCCGGCCGCCCCGGCATTGGTGACCAGGATGTCGATTTTCCCGAATGCCTCCACGGCCCGGTCGACCAGGGACCGGATGTCCTCCCCCCGGGACACGTCGGCCCGGACCGCGACGGCGCCGCGCCCGGACGCCCGGATCGCGCCGGCGACTTCCGCCGCCTTCTCCTCCTGGATGTCGTTGACGACGACGTCGCAGCCTTCAGCCGCAAATTTCAGGGCCATGGCCCGGCCCATGCCGCTGGCGCCGCCCGTAATGACCGCCACTCTGTTTTCCAGTAGCATCGCGCAATCCTCCGCCCCGCACGGGGGGCCCTAGTGCATCAGGGTGCCGCCCGTGATGTTGACGTCCACGCCCGTCAGGTAGTCCGACTGGTCCGTGACCAGGAAGAAGACGAGGTTGGCGATGTCCTCGACCGTGCCCATCCGCTTCAGGGGCACCATGCCGGCCAGCATCCTGTACTCGTCTTTGCGGAACTCCTCGATCGAGATCCCCTTCTCCCGGCTGTGCAGGGTCGCGTCCTCGTCGCGCAGGTTCGTGGCGAAGAAACCGGGGTTGATCGAGTTGACGTTGATCTTGTAAGGGGCCAGCTCCATGGCCAGGGCCTGGGTAATGCCGATGACGGCCCACTTCGAGGCCGCGTAGGCGGCGCTTCCGGGGCAGGGGAGCTTGCCGGCCGCCGAGGCGATGTGGACGATCTTGCCCCCCTGGTTCTGGCGGATCAGCTCTTTGCCGACGGCCTTGGAGACAATCATCGTGCCGATCGAATTGACGTCGAAAAGCATCCGCCAGTCCTTCTCGTCGCCGTCGACGATGTTGACGCCCACGGGCCCGCGCGTTCCCGCGCAGTTGACCAGGATGTCGATCCGGCCCAGCTTCCCGACGGCGGCCCGGACGGCCGCCTCGCATTCGGCCAGGTTGTCGACGCTCGCCACGGCAGAGGCGGCCTTACGGCCCAGAGCCTCGATTTCCCTGACGACGTCCTCGAGGCCCCCCCACCCCTCGTCCCCCGCCCATGCACTTTTGGGGCGGGCGAACTTGTCGGTGACCATCACGTCGGCGCCTTCTTCGGCCAGCCGCAGGGCAACCGCCCGTCCCATGCCCCTCTTTGCGGCCGCCCCCGTGACAAACGCTACTTTCCCGCTCAACGCGTTACCCATACAACTGCCTCCTTGATGATTGGATGTACGATTGACCATGCGGCCCGAACCCGCGCCGCCCGCCTTCCCCTAGGTCAGCAGTGCGATCATTTCCCGGATATCCTCCATCTGCTCGAGCCGCCCGACCATCCGGATGATCCTCTCCACCCGCTCCGGATCGAGAGCCCGGGCGCAGTCCCGGAACTTTCCGGCGCAGTCCTCGAACGACATCGGCCGTTCGAGGCTGCCGAGCGGCGACCGGACCACCCGCTCGAAAACCTTCCCGCCTACGGTGACGACCTGCACCCGGGTCGGGTCCGGGCCGGGCCTGCTCAGCGCGTTGTCCACTTCGAGCCGCATCTTCCCGGTGATTTCAAGAACCTCGCGGTTTCCGATCGCCGCGGGGGTGAAATCGTCGAGCCCGACCCGCCGGCCGACCAGGGCCGAGGCGACGCCCCAGGGAATGCTGAACTGGGCGTCCACCGGGCTTCTGGGGGCTTTCTTGGCGTCCTCGGGCGTGCACAGCAGCGCCAGGTGTGCGTCGGTGACGGCCAGGACGATCTCCCGGATATCGCCGGGCGCGACCCCGTCTTCGAGGGCCAGGGCCAGCCCCGCGTCAATGGCGGGGTGGACGCCCCGGCAGCAGGGGTAGGGCTTGATGGCGACGCGAACGCCTTCGAACCGTTTCCCCAGGCCCTCGAGCAGTATGTCCCGGCTGTAATCCCCGTCCATGTACTGCCGGTAGAACCCCCATTCGCCCTCGAGGCTGTTGGTCGACCCGGTGACGCCGGAGGCGGCCAGAAGCGCCGCGGTGACGCCGCCCCGGACCGCGAACCCCGGCCCGAGCCTCTTGGTCAGGGCGCCGTCCTTGACGCACTGGCCGTTGCCCCCGCACTGGTGGTAGCCGATCCCGATGGCGTCGGCGATCTTCGCCCCGGGCAGCCCGAGGACCCTGGCCGCGACGGCCGCCGATGCCATGTACCCGAACAGGGAGGTCAGGTGCCAGCCGAGATCGATGGGGTTTTTCCCGGGCGTGGTCGCCAGGGCCAGCCGGCACATCATGTCGACTCCCAGGGCCGTGGCGGTGATCAGCTCCCGCCCGCCGGCGTTCGGCCGGGCCTCGGCCACGGCCATCGCCGCGGGAATGGCCGCGATCCCGGGGTGCACGACGGCCTCCTCGTGGACGTCGTCGAAATCGAGCGCATGCGCCATGGTGGCGTTGGCCTGCGCCGCGTTCGGGGCCGGCAGCTTCCGGGGGCTTCCGATGACGCTGCTTTCCTCCCTGCCGCCCCAGCCGAGGACCAGGTCGCGGACGTGGGCGGCGCCCGGCTGCCCGGCCCCGCCCAGGGCCACGCCCAGAAGGTCGAGGATCTCCTTTTTGGTCGCCTCGACGACCTCGCCGGAAAGATCCTCGAACCTGGTCCTGGCGACGTTCTCCGCCAGCACTACCGCCGCATCCATGCCGCTGCCCTCCCCGATGGGTTCCCGCGCCGGGCACAAGCCCGCCCCGTCTCAGTCGTCGAAATGGTCGAGCACCTTGAAGATGTCGTGCTTCTCGTGGGCCGCCTCCCGCACGCCCTTGTCCCTTCGCATCTTGAAGAAATTGACCTCGCCCTCGTCGAGCACCCTGTTCGTCTGCAGCGTGTGCATGATGTAGTGGTCCACCAGGCCGCGGTCGATGCCCATGGTCGTGTAGATCATCTCCCGCATCGCCTTTCCCACGGCGATGCCGTCCTTGGGATGGAGGCAAAGCCCGTGCGCCAGGCCGCGGACCTCCTCGTCGAGCCTTTCGGCGGGGACGGCCTTGTTGATCAGCTGGTATTCGGCCGCTTTTTTGCCGTTGAATCTCCGGCCGGTCAGACACAGCTCCATGGCCCGCGTGAATCCGCAGCGCAGGATCATGATGGGGGTCAGCGTCATGCCCCCCTGGCCGAGGCGCTCCTCGACGTGCCCCATCTGGCAGTCCTCGCTGGCGATGATCATGTCGCAGTGCGAGATGATGTTGAACGCGATGCCGAGGCAGTAGGTGTGCAGCTGCGCGATCGTCAGCTTCTTGCAGAAGAGAATCCTCCTGTGGAAATCCAGGAAGACGCGCCGGTCGAACTCGAACTTGACCCTCAGGGGGATGCGCTGCTTCCCCCTGTCCCCGGGCTTCGGATCCTTCATGCCGTAGACGTACCCCACGCCCGTGAGGTCGGCGCCGGCGCTGAAGGCCTTGCCCGCGCCCTTGAAGACGATGACTTTGACGTCATCGTCGGCCTCGGCCTCGTCGAGCGCGGCGGTCCAGTCGCGGTAGATTTCCGGGCCTATGGCGTTGAGCCGGTCCGGCCGGTTCAGGGTGACGAAGGCCACCTGCTTCTCTTTCTCGTACTGGATGAACTCCAAATCCATGATGCCTCCTTGGCGTTATGTAAGCGCGTCCGCGGCAAGAAGCTCGACGAATTCCTCGTCGGTCTTGCCCAGGATCTTGGTAAGAACGTACTCGGTATGCTCCCCCAGGCACGGGCTCGGGGCCGCCGCCTGCGCCGGCGTCTTCCCGAGGACCATGCTGGCCCCCAGGTGGGTGAACTCCCCCATCTCGCTGTGCTGCATGGGCCAGAAAAGACCCCGAAGGCGCAGCTGGGGATCCTCGAACACGTCGGCGGCGTTCGAGACGATCCCGGCCGCGACCCCCGCCGATTGCAGCACCGTCATGACCTCCTCGGGGCTCCGCCCGGCGGTCCACTCCCCCAGGGCGGCGTCGAGGGCGGCCTCGTTCTCCTTCCTGTGCTCGAGCGTGTCGAACCGCGGGTCGTCGGCCAGCTCCGGCCGCCCGACGGCCCGGCACAGCGCCCGCCACTCGGTGTCGCCGGTTACGGCGATGGTGCACCAGCGCTCCTCCCCCTTGCAGGGGTAGACGTTGTGCGGGGCGGCGTAGGCGACCGCATTGCCGCTGCGCACGGGCTCGCGGCCGTTGGCGGCCGTGTCGAGAATGCCGGGCAGAAGGTAGTAGAGGGCCGTTTCGAACTGCGCCAGGTCGATGAGCTGGCCTGCCCCGGTGCGGTCGCGGTACTCGAGCGCCGCGATGAGGGCGGCCGAGGCGAACCGCGGGCTGATGCAGTCGGTGTAGGCGCCCACGCCGACGGGCAGGGGCCCCCCGTCGGGCCAGCCGATGTAGTTCGGTATCCCGGCGACGGCCGCCAGGATCATCCCGAAGGCCGCCAGGTTCCTGTACGGCCCCTCGGTCCCGAAGCCGTTCTGGCGCACCAGGATGATGCCGGGCCGGATCCTCTCGAGCTCCTCGTAGCCGAGGCCCCACGCATCCATGACGCCGGGGGTGAAATTCTCCATCACGACGTCGGACCAGGCGACGAGCTCCCTGGCGACCTGCCGGCCCCCGGGGCTTTTCATGTCGAGGGACACACTCATCATGTTGGCGCTGAAATGGTTGAAATACCCGCTCCGGTTGATGCCCGGGACGTTGTCCTTGAACGGCGCCGACGTCCGGGTGACGCAGGGCCGCCGGCTCGTTTCCACCCGGACAACCGTCGCCCCGTAGTCGGCGAAGAACTTCAGCGTCAGGGGCCCCACCATGGCCCAGCTGAACGCCGCGATCTTGAGATCCGAAAAAACTTTGGTGTCCATACATCCGCCTCAGCAGTCTGTGCCCGCTCCCGGCCGCCTACACCTCCCGGGCGGTGCGCAATCCCGTCCCGATGGCGTCGGCGATCAAAAGGGGCTCGTTGCAGTCCCCGACGGCGTAGACCTCGGGCACCGTCTCCCTGAGCCTTTCGAGCAGCTCGTTGTTGGGCGACAGCGGCAGCGCAGTGGCGATGCTGTCGGCCTCGAGGGTCTCTTCCCTCCCGTCCCGGTCGATGATGGTCAGGCCCCGCCCGTCGATCCGGACGTACTCCCGGACGCCGCCGACGAGCCGGACCCCCTTCTTGCGGAACCAGTGGAACAGGCAGTCCATCATCGCGTCGACCATCCCGCCGCCCAGCGTCTCGTCGGTGTCGACCACGGTGACCTCGCGCCCCCGCCAGGCGAGAAACTCGGCGAGCTCGCACCCCTGGATGGCCCCGCCGATGATGACGACCCTTTTGCCCAGGGGCATGTAGAGCCGCGTCAGGAGCCGCAGCGTATCCGGCCCGATGAACTTCAGGGCGAGTTTCAGCCTCCGGTGCAGCGCCGCGCCGCTGACGACCTTGGGGTGGTCGATGCCCGGGATGTCCGGGACGGCGCTCGTGCCGCCCGCGGCCAAAAATACCACGTCAGGCCCCAGGGCGGCGACGACGGACATGTCCGCCTCCTTCCCGAGCTCGAGCCGCACCCCGAGCTTGTCGAGCTGACGGGAGAAGTAGCGGATGATGAGCCCCAGGTCCTCCGGGCGGTTCCCCTTGACGATCGACGCGACAGGCAGCAGCCCGCCGAGCCGGGAGGACTTCTCGTAAAGGGTCACCTCGTGGCCCCGGAGCGCCGAAACCCTGGCCGCGGACATCCCCGCCGGCCCGCCGCCGATGACGAGGACCTTCTTTTTCTTCCCGGCCCGCTCTATGGTGTTGTACGGCGTGCCGAGCAGGCCGTTGATGCGGCAGCGCCGGCTGCCGAGGCAGTTGTCGCAGCCCGTGCAGGGCTGGATGTCCTCGGGCCGCCCCTCGGCGATCTTCCTGGGGTAGTCCGGGTCGGCCAGCAGCCGCCGCGTCATCGCGACAAAATCGATCTTCCCCTCCCGGATGGCCCGCTCGCCGAGATCCGCGTCGAGCCGGCCCACGGTGGCCACGGGGATGGACACGGCGCTTTTGATGCCGGCCGCACCGGGGATGTTGGCCCCGACTCCCCGGTCGGACGCATCGTACACGTCCGGGAAGCTTGCGGGCGGGATCGGGGGTTCGGGATAGAAAAGCAGGTCGGGAAGGTAGGCGCCCACGTGGAAGCCGAGGAAGTGGCTCCGGACCTGGATGGCGTCGGCGCCCGCTGCCTCCAAAAACCGTGCGATCTCCCGGCTGTCCCGGGGCGTCAGGCACCGGCTGTCGTCCACCCCGATTCCCTGGCCCATTTCGATGCCGTTGATGGTGACCGAGACGGGGAAGTCCTCCCCGGCGCGCTTCTTGATCGCCCGGACGACCTCGACGGCGAAACGGGCCCTGTTTTCGACGCTTCCGCCGTAGGCGTCCCCGCGGCGGTTGAAGAAGGGGGACAGGAAGTTGTGCAGCAGGTGGCTGCTGGCGGCGTTGATGTCCACCCCGTCGAAGCCCGCCTTCTGCGCCCGCAGGGCCGCGGCGGCGAACTTTTCGACGATCTCCTGGATTTCCCCGACGGAAAGCGGGTGGGGCGGCACCTTGTGAAAGTCCGCGGCGCCCCCGGTGAAACTGACGGCGGACGCCCCGATGGGGGGCCCGTCGTACATCGGCTCCGGCACGAACGGGAGCCGGACCTCCCAGGGGCCGTCGTGGTTCATCTGCATGAAGGTGGGGCAGCCGTGTTTGTGGATGACCCCGACCAGCTCGGCCAGCCCCGGGATGTACCGGTCGTCGTCGATCCGGTACCGCTCCCTCCAGCGCACGCCTCGGGGGTAATCCACCGTCGGCGACTCGACGATGAGCAGGCCGACGCCCCCGCGCGCGATCCCCTCGTAGAAGGCCAGGACCTCCGGGCGCATGTGCAGGTCCTGCTCGTGCCACATCAACATGCCGGCGCCCGACTTGAGGATCCGGTTCCGGGTCACGACCGGCCCGATGCGCCCGGGTTCGAGGAGCTTTTCATATCTTGCGCGGACACTCATGCGGATCTCCCTCCGGTATTGGATTGCTTTCAGATGACGCCGGCTTCCTCGAGCCGGGCGAGCTGTTCCGGCCCGAGCCCCAGCTCGCCGTAGACTTCCCTGTTGTGCTCGCCGACGCGGGGGGCCCGGGAGCGGGTCGCCGTCTCGTTGGCCGAAGACCGGACGAACCGCCTCGGGTACGGGACGGCCGTCCCGAGCTCCGGGTGCTCGAGCTGCATCCAGAACTGCCTCGCGGCCAGGTTCGGGTCGTCGAGCAGGTCCCGGTTGCCCATGAGCGGGCAGATGGAGATATTTCGGGACACGGCGGCTTCGAGGGCCTCCTTCTTGGTCCGCGTCAGGAAAAACGCCGCGATCGGCCGCGAGATCCTGTCGATCAGCTCCTGCGTCGCCGTGGCCATGTCGAACTCCTCCCACCGGTAGGCCGCCAGGAAATCGTCGGCCATCCCCTCCTCCTGCATCCACCGGACGAGCTGGTAGCCGGTCTTGGCCCCCTGCTGGCCCCCGATCATGAAGAAGAAGATGAACCCGTCGCGGCACGGCCAGACCTGCCGCTGCAGGGTGCCCCGGCTGCTGGTGCGGTAGGTGCCCACCCGGCCCAGGATCAGCCGGTCGAGCTCCCAGTGGGGGATGGTCTGGGCCAAAAACCACGCGGCGCTCTGCTGCAGGGAGACGTCGACGCGCTGCCCCTGCCCCGTCCTCCTCCTGTGGTGGTGGGCGATCATGCAGCCGACAGCCGCGTCCGACCCGGCGTGCAGGCACGCCTGGGGCAGGCTGATGTTCAGCGGGGGCCGCGAGGCCTCGCCGGTCAGAAACAGCTCCCCGGACATCCCCATGACGGTCAGGTCCGTCGCCCGGTACCGGCTGTAGGGCCCCGTCCGGCCGAAGGGCGTGATCGACGCCAGGATGATGTCCGGGCGGATCCGGGCCAGCTCCTCGTAGTCGAGCCCCGGGGCAGAGGACTCGCCCGGCGCGTAGGACTCGAGCACGAAATCGGCCGTCCGCACCAGCTCCCGGAAAAGCCGCGCCCCCTCCTGCCGCCCCGGATCGAGCGTGATGCCCCGCTTGCTGGCGTTGTAGGCGAACCAGTAGAGGCTTTTCTCGGGGCCTCGTGCGCCGGACCAGAAGGGGCCCGACTCCCGGGAGGGATCGCCGCCCGGCCGCTCGACCTTGATCACGTCCACACCCAGTTCGGCGAGGATCTTGCCGCAGAAAAACCCCGTTTCGTCGGTCAGGTCCAGGGCGCGGTAGCCCCGGAGCATCCGCTCGCGCCCGGTCATTACGAGGCCTTTCCCCTGGCCGCAAGATCGGCCCGCAGGTCCGCGATGGCCTGCTTGACGTCGGAGGCCGGCGGGTAGACGCGGTCGAACCCCAGCTTCTTGAAGGTCTCCTCGGCCTCCCGGAAGTCGTGCTTGCCGACGGTGAGGTTCCCGCCGATGTACAGGAGCACGTCGCCCAGGCCCGCCTGCACGCACATGTCCTTGAACCCCTGGACGTCGTTTGCGCCCATCCCGTAGAGCGAGCTCATCAGGATGGCCGCCGCCTTGTGCTCGACCGCGGCCTGGACGAACTCCTCCGGGGGCGTCAGGATCCCCAGTTCCACGACGTTGAATCCGCTCTCCCGAAGGGCCCGGGACAGGATCTTGGTACCGATGACGTGGGCGTCCTTGCCCACCGTGCCCGTGATGACGGTTGGGTTTGTCACTGTAGTGGTTCTCCTTCCATGCAGCGTCGGGGCCGCCGCGGGGGCCGCACCCCGGACAGTTGTTCTCTATTCCGGTTTCCCGACCAGCCGGCCCTTGCTGAAGGCCCAGAAATCCTGCACGACGGCGTCGTAATCCATCACGCGGCCTTCGGCCTTCTCCCTCTCGGCGACCTTTTCGCGGTGGAACTCCTTGACTTCGGCCGGGAGCGGGAGGTTGCCGAATTCCTTCCACCGGATGGCGCCGCGGCTGTCCTTGACGCCCATCACCTGGTCCCGGACCTGCCGGTTGGGGCTGAAGGTGGAATCGAGGAATCCCTCCTCGACGCACCGGAGGCACCCGACGATGACGTCCCCGTCCCCCGTTTCAAGGATCTTGTCGACGAGCGCCCGGATCTCCGCCTCGGCGATGGCCGCTTCGGCGTCCACCTCCTTCATCTCGAGGCGGATCTTCTGGCCGCGGATGACGTTGAGCAGCCAGTTGGTCGATTCGTAGCTCAGCGCGTGCGATTCCTCGCTGGGGATCCCGAGCGCCTCGTCGATGGTCCGCACCGACACGGCCTCGGCGTTGCCCAGGGCGGCGACCACCGCCGTGTAGTTCGGGAAGGCGAACGCGCCGCCCATCCCCTGCGGCATGGGGAACAGCGGCGTGTGCTGCGCGAACACGCCGGCGATCTCGACATCGGCGTACCCGAGGCGGTCGAGGTATTCCCGCATCAGCCGGGGGGTGACGCGCATCCAGGCCAGGTCCTGCGCCATGTTCCCCATCAGGTGGACGACCGACGTGATGCTTTTGCCTCCCTGTTCGGCGACCATGACGGCGTCGGCGATCGTCGTGGCGAGGTTGACCGTCATCGGCTGCATCCCGGTCAGGATCCAGCCGTGGTTGTCGGTGGAAATCGTGATCCCGCGGTCGGCGTAGTAGCCGATCAGCCGGTGCACGTACTGGTTGGTGGCCATGGAATGCTCCAGCGTGGCGTCCTTTTCGTAGGCGGCCCAGGAGATGAACGGGCACGCGGCGATGGCCGTCATGCCCGCGGCGAAGGATATCTCGGTGGCGATCTTGTAGGATTTCAGGGAAAGCCTGGGGTTGAAGGCGCCCACCGAGACGCTCTCGACGAGCTTCCGCGTGGACCGGACCCCGTAGTTGATCAGGGGAAAGCCGTTGAGCAGGTTCCTGCCCGTGCGGCGCATCTCCGCCAGGAGGCCGTCCACCTTTTCGAACTCGAGCTGGCGCGTGTAGCTGTCGGTGGTGACCGGGATGAAGGGGACGCCCGACGCCTCGAGTTTCCTCGAGAGGCTGATCTGGTCCTCGAGCAGCCCCGTGCCCGCCCTGGGGAATATGGCCGTGCGCCCTTCCCGGGCGAGTTTCCGGGCCAGTTTGTGCCAGTTCTTCGATTCGGGCAGCGCCCTCTGGTAGGCGACCGCCTCGTCGAGATCCACCTCGGCACCCGTCGGCCACAGTTTGAGGACGGGCCCGCGCATTTTGAGGAACGACTCTTCGTCCAACCGCTTGTTTCTCACCGTGTATTCCATCGTACACTCCCGTTGGCTGTCCGCCGCCCGGCAAACCGGGGCGGCGGCAGGTCTATAGGACCTCCTCGTCCTTCAGTTGTTGAATCCTGTCCCAGTCGTAGCCGCAGACGTCGAGCAAAACCTCCTCGGTGTTCTGGCCGAAGCAGGGCGCATACCCGTCGACGACGACGGGCGTCCCGGAGAAGCGGACCGGGTTGCCGACCATCTTGACCGGCCCCAGGGAGGGGTGGTCGATCTCGGTGATGTAGCCGTTCTCGAGCGCCTGGGCATCGTCGGCGAGGTCGGTCGGGCGCAGCACGGGGGAGTAGGCGATGCCCTCCCCCTCCGTGTCGAGCCGCTCCATCCACTCCCGGCGCGTTTTTGTTTTGAAAACCCCCTCGAGGATGTCGAGCAGCTCCCGGAAGTTTTCGCGCCGGCGGGCCGCGTCGCAGTATTTCGGGTCCTTCTCCAGGTGGCCGACGCCGAGGGCTCGGCAGAAGGCGGGCCAGAAGCGGTCGGCCTGCGGCTCGGAAAGCAGCAGCCACTCCCCGTCGGCGCACTCGAAGTGGTTGGCCATCGGATTCTTCAGGGAGCGCCTCGAGGGCCTCGGGATCTGGCGCCCGCGCAGCAGGGCCGTATTGAGGTTGTAGGCCTGCAGGTGGATCCCCGACCCGAGCAGGGACACTTCGACCTGCTGCCCGACGCCCTGCCTGTCGCGGGCGACCATGGCCGCCAGGATCCCGTAGACCAGCAGCGTGCCCGTCATCTGGTCGAACACGGGGCCGCCGATCTGCGCCGGCGGCGCGTCCGGCTCCCCGCCGAGCGCGTACATGATCCCCGAGCGGGCCTGCGCGACGCTGTCGAAGGCGCGGCGGCTGCTTTCGGGCCCGGCCAGCCCGTACCCGGTGGCCAGCCCGTAGATCAGCTTCGGGTTGTACCGCTTCAGGGTCTCGAAATCGATGGCGAGCTTCCGGATGGCCTTCTGCGTGAAGTTCGTGCAGAAGACGTCGGCCTTGGAAACCAGCTCGTACAGAAGCTGCCGGCCCTTGTCCTTCTTCAGGTCGAGCGTCATGCTCTTCTTGTTCCGGTTCGCGGTCTCAAAGAGGATGTTCTCTCCGTTGGCCAGCATCATGGAGGAGCCGAAGACGGCCGATGTCCCCCGGGAGGGGTCCCCCTTGATCCGGTCCTCTATCTTGATGACCTCGGCCCCCAGGTCGCCCAGCATGTAGCATGCCGTCGGCGCGCTGAGGTACCCGGCGCATTCAATAACCCGCATGCCTTCCAGCGGTCCACCACTCATAGCCACCTCTTGTCTTTACTGCGGCGCTTGCCCCGCGGCCGACGCCCGCACCGGCGCCCGTTCAGGGCGCCAGGCGCCGGAGCAGCGCGAGCTCCTCCGGGTCGGGCCCGGGGACCTCCCGGACGACCGGCGCGGTCTTGAGCTCCCACCCGCAATGGTTTCGAATCTCGCCGATCCTCTCCTGCAGGCTGCGGCCCCCGGAATCGGGGAAGCAGGCCACAAGGTGCAGCTCGTCCTCCGGACTCGGCTTTCGGAAAACGCCCATGGTCGACACGACGGTCGAGACGGCCCCGCCGCACCCGGTCACGTAGGCCAGACGGTCGACGAAACGGTCCCTGGACTGCTTCAGGCACAGGATCGCCTCGCGCGCGTTGAGGGCGTCGTTGACGCCGCCGCTTCCTACGAGGAACCGGCCGTCGGACGTCACCGTGGAATTGATGTTGCCGTACCGGTCCGTCTGGCCCGCGCCCAGGACAGAGAGGCACCGGTTGCCCGCGCCCCCGACGACGACCCCCTGCAGCGTGACGGTGTCGGTCAGCATCTTCGACGTCCGGACGTTCGCCTCGCTGGCGAGGATGGATGCACCGGCGACGGGCGTGTAGCCGATCTGCCCGTTGCCCGTCGCCAGTTCGAACCCGCCGGGTCCGAGGCGGAAATAGGCCAGAAACGCCGCGGTCGCGGCCAGCCCCGCCCCGGCCAGCACCGTCTTGTGCCCGTTGGTCCCTACGCTGCCGGCGATTTCGCGGGAGAGCGCCACCAGCATCATCTCCTCGGGCGTCGAGGCCGCAGGCGCCGGGGCGGGGCCGTCCGGGGCCTCGACGGCCCTGCTTCGGAGTCCCGCGATCCTGCCCTTGCCGAGCCTGCGGAGGTATCCGGCGTGGTCGCCGCATCCGAGGACCCAGTCGTCGATCCAGGCATCGAGCTCCCGGTCGCTCGCGGCGGCCCCGTAGAGGGCGTCGAGAAAATCCACGTCCTTCTCGTAGGGCCTCATGCCGCGGATGCCGGGATTGGCCATGGAAAACGGGTGCAGCCCCAGCGGCGCCTCCACCACGGCCCGCACGGCATAGGCGGGGATCTTCACCAGGGCCGCGTATCGCTGGATGTACTCGGTGGGGACGACCCGCTCGACCGTGACCAGGACGCCGCCGCGGCTGGCCAGGGCGCCCCAGACGTCCTCCCCGTAGGGGGCCGCCAGGATGGTGTTGCCGTCACAGTCGGCAACGCAGCCGTGGACGACGGAGATATCGGGCGCCAGGGCGCCGGCGAGCCCGACGCGGGCCCCGGACCCGAAGGGGTCCTCCACCGTTTTGAAGGCCGCCTCGTTGTCGGCGGCCATGCCGCTGCCCTGGACGGACCGGGTCGGCATGAAGGGCAGGCCGAAAGCGCCGGCCATCAGCCGCTGCTGCAGCGAACAGAGCGTCCAGTTCTCCATCCGGACCCGCCCCCGCTCCAGGGCCTGCCGGACGACCCGGCTGGGGCGTCCGGACGCCGATATCTGGGCGCAGACCGAACAGATGAGCCGGGCGACCAGGCCCGTGTGGACCAGGTTGAGCGCGTGCCCCGTGACGGTGCTCTGGATCAGGGTGAATCCGGGGTCCCGCCCCCGGTATTGGCGGATGATTTCGCAGATGACGGCACTCGGCCCGCCGATGCCGGCCGCAAGATGCAGCCGCATCCCCGGCCGCACACACCGCTGCACGGCGTCCCGGAGGCCCAGCAGTTTCCGCCCCGTATCGGGCGCCGTCGTTTCCAATCCTTCATCCATGCGCGTC
The DNA here is from genome assembly GCA_964651155.1 of uncultured Acidobacteriota bacterium. Taxonomy (GTDB): domain Bacteria; phylum Acidobacteriota; class UBA6911; order UBA6911; family UBA6911; genus UBA6911. The sequence goes on from CAZYXB010000026.1 coordinate 21,937, forward strand.
GAGCGTACCCCAATTAGTAAAATTGTGCACCGGGCGGGTTTTCCCCGCCTAGTCGAACTCCCCCCGCCAGGGGGTGGCCGGCGTCCCGGCCAGGTCGATCCACACGTTCTTCATCATGCTGTATTCGTCGAGGACCATGATGGAGTTTTCCTTGCTGTGCCCCGACTCCTTGCAGCCGCCCCAGGGGCATTCAAACACGATCGACAGGTGCTGGTTGAGCCACACGGTCCCCACCTGCAGCTGCTTGGTCATCACGAGCCCCTGGCGGATGTCCCTCGTCCAGATCGACGCGCACAGCCCGAAGCGCGAGTCGTTGGCGATCTCCACGGCCTCCTCGGGCGTGCGGAACCGGGCCAGGGCGACGACGGGGCCGAAGACCTCCTCCTGCATGATCTCGGACTTCGGGTCGCAGTCGCCGAAAATCGTGGGGGCGACGAAGTACCCGTCCCTGGTCTCGGGAGTGTCGGGCCGCTCCCCCCCGAGAAGCAGCTTCAGGCCGGACCGCTTCGCCCGTTCGACGAATCGTTCGATGCCGTCCCGGTGCCCCTTGTACGCGACCGGCCCGATCATGGTGGACGGGTCCAGGGGGTCCCCCACGCGCAGCCGTTTCGCGGCGGCCACGAATTGTTCGGCGAAGGCGTCGTAGACGGAATCGTGCACGAGATAGCGGCTCGAAGCGCCGCAGTTCTGCCCGGAATTGAAGAAGCCGCCCCAGACGGCGCCCTCGACCGTGGCCTTCATGTCCGCGTCGGGCATCACGATGAAGGCGTTCTTGCCCCCCAGCTCGCAGGCGACCGGCTTGACGGCGGCGGCCGCCAGCGCCAGGATGCGCTTGCCCGTCTCGGAATCCCCCGTGAAGTTGATCTTGGCGACGTGCGGGTGGCGGACGATGGCCTCGCCCGCGGTGGAGCCGGGGCCGGATACGATGTTGAGCACGCCCGGCGGGAAGCCGGCCTCGACGGCGAGCTCCCCCAGCTTCAGGACCGTCAGCGGGGCGGTCGAAGCGGGCTTGACCACGGCCGTGTTCCCCATCATCAGGGCCGGGGTTATTTTGGAAATCGCCGTGACCAGGGGGAAATTCCAGGGGGTGATCAGGCCGACGACCCCGAGGGGCTGGCGGAGGGTCATGGAGATGGCCTGCGGCCCGACGGGCAGGGTCCTCCCGGTGACGGCCCTCGCGACGCCCGCCATGAACTCGAAGTGCTCCGCGTCGAAGACCATGTCGAAATTGAGGGTTTTGAAAATGGGCCCGCCGTACTGCATGGTTTCGAGCCTGGCCCACTCCCGGCGGTGCCGGCGGAGAAGCTCCGCCATCCGGAAGAACAGCGCCGCCCGTTCGGTCGGGGACGTCTCGGCCCACCCGGGGGCGGCGCGGTGCGCCGCCTCGGCCGCGCGGGCCACATCCTCCGCCCCGCATTTGGGCGCATGTCCGACGATGGCGCCGTTGGCGGGGTTGACGACTTCCGCCGTTTCCTTCGTGGAGGCCTCGCACAGCTCTCCGTCGATGAGCATACGGTACTCTGTGTTCATGTCCGATCTCCCCTGTCCTGGCGCCCCCCGCCCCGGCAGCCCCGGCCGCGGGGGACGGATCGCGTGTCAGTCCGCCACGATGCCCCCGTCGACGGGCAGGGCGTGCCCGGTGATGTAGGACGCCTCGTCGGAGCAGAGGAAGATCGCGGCCGCGGCCACCTCCTCCGGTTCGCCGATCCGCCCCATGGGCACCTTCTGGTCCATCGCCTTGACGATACCCGGGCTGGCCGCGGCCAGGGCCTCGTTCATGCCGGTCCGGATCGGGCCCGGGCAGACGCAGTTGACCCGGATCCCTTTCCGCGCGAACTCGAGCGCGGTGGATTTCGTCAGCCCCACGACGCCGTGCTTGCTGGCCGGGTAGGCCGGGTTGCTCGGCGCCCCGACGAGCCCGGCGGCCGAGGAGGTGTTGACGATGGCGCCGCGGCCAGCCCGGAGCATCTGGGGGATCTCGTACTTCATGCACAACCAGACGCTCTTGAGGTTGACGTTGATCATCTCGTCCCATTCCTCGACCGTGAATTCGGTGGTGGACACGAACTGCTTGTGGATCCCTGCGTTGTTGAACGCGCAGTCGAGCCTCCCGTAGGTCCGGACCGTCTCTTCGACGAGCGCCCGCACGTCGACTTCCGAAGACACGTCGGCCCGGACGAAAATGGCCTCGCCGCCGGCCTCCCGGATCTGCCGGAGCGTCTCCTCCCCCCTGGCCGCGTCCAGGTCGGCGACGGCCACCTTCGCGCCCCTGCGCGCAAAGCCGACGGCCGCAGCCCGGCCGATGCCGTAGGCCCCCCCGGTGACGAGCACCACCTTGTCCCCGTAATCGCTATGCATGCGCATTCTCCGTTCGCTGCGGCGGGCCCTGGGCGCCCCGCAGATAGTCCAGGACGCTGCGGCCGGCGATGCGTCCGGAATTGAAGGCAAACCCGACCGAGGAACCCGACGCGACCGAGACGTGGTAGCTGTCCCCGTACATCCCCCCGGCGTCGAACCCGGCGGCGTACAGTCCCGGGATGACGCCGTCGTTCTTGTCGAGAACCTCCGTTTTGTGATTGATCCGGATGCCGCCCATGGTCCCGAGGAACACGGTGTGCGCCTTGACGGCGTAGAACCGGGGGCCGGTCAGGGGGCGGAGGTACCTCGGATCCTTGGCGAAACAATCGTCGTGCCCCTTCCCGCAGAACCCGTTGTACTCCCGGACGGTCGCTTCGAGCACCGCCGGATCCATGGCCAGCGCCCGCGCCAGCTCCCCGACCGAATCCGCGACAGTGACGTCGGTGTTCCCCTTCTCGAACAGGATTTCCAGCTCCCGGTCGAACTGCGTGAGCCTGGTGCCGGGCGGGGTCCGCACGTTCACCATCTTGTCGACCCCTTCCTTTTTCAGGCGCTCGAGGACGGTGGTGTCGAACAGGCTGTAGGTGTAGCCTTCCTTGAACTTCGCGTTCGCGTTGCCGACGGACGTGTCGTAGAAGGCGATGCTCTCGTCGCAGAACCGCCGGCCGCGCGGGTCCACCCAGAGGTCGGGCTGGACCGTGGGCCATTCCACCTGCCCGCCGATTTCGGTCGTGATCGGGCCGGCGCGGTAGAGCTCCAGGACGCCGACGCCCTCCTCGGCGGCGCCGGCTTCCCACGCCATCCGGATGCCGTCGCCGAACTTGTCCGTGTTGCCGACCGGCAGCAGGTTTCCCTCGAGCTCGAACCCCGTGTACTTCTTGATCCACTGCCGGTTGTTGGCGAACCCGCCGCTGGCGACCACGACGGCCCTGGCCCCTACCCGTACGTCGCCGGCATCGTCCTCGGCGGTCACGCCCGCCACCCGCGGGCCCTCCTTGAGGATGCGCGCGACCGGGGTCGCCAGCCGGAAGTCGACGCCCAGCCCCTTCGCGGCGGTCACCAGGGCCTTGACGACCGCCAGGCCGGTGCCCGCGACGATGTGGTAGGTCCGGGGGGACCGGGGCATGTTGATGGTGACGCCGTGGAACCCGACCCCGTGCTTCTGGAGCCACCGGATGGTCGGGCCCGACTCGTCGACGATGGCCCGCACCAGGCGGGGGTTGGCGCGCCAGTGGCTGTATTCCATGATGTTGCGGAAGGCCTCGTCCCGGCTGTAGTCGACATAGTGTTCCCGCTGCAGGTCGCTTTCGACGGCGAAGATGCCCTCGAAGAAATTCGACGTCCCCCCGGGGGTCCGCTGCTTTTCGAACAGGACGACGCGCGCGCCCCCTTCCGCCGCGGTCAGGGCAGCCGCCAGGCCCGAAGCCCCGGAGCCTATGACGACGACGTCCGCTTCTGTAGCACTACCATTCATGGTGACCCTCCGTCTGAGGCCTCCTCCGGGGATGCCCTCGGGCATCGTCGGCAGGGAGGCAAGGACCCCGGTAGAAGGCGCGGATCGGGACCCCTCCGGCGGCGGGCACGCACCCGTCGGCGTCCGTGTTTGGCCCCGAATCCTCCCGGGCTGCCGGGAGCTGGTCCTCCCCGGCCGTCTCCGGGGAATTCCGCGGGAACGATTCTACCATCAATGCGCCGAAATCCGGTTGATAGAATTTGCGCCCGCGCGCGCCGGGGCGTCCCGGGGCGTTATTCCTCCGCGCCCGCGGCCGGGGACGCAAAATATTTTCGCCCGGGGACGCGGCCGGGCGTTAGACAGTCAGGCCGGCCATCCTGTCGGCCGGGGAGGGGGGGCGATGGCCCGGGAGCGGGTCCCGCCCGGGCGGGGATTGCCCGAACGGGAGAGGATGCGGCGGATCGAGCGGATGAAACAGCTGCTGGCCCCGCTCGTGGGGAACCCGGAATTCCTGGACCTGGGGGGCCTGGCGCGCCCCGAGGATCAGGAGGCGTTTCTCCGCCGCCTTCTGTCGCTGGAAGGGCTCGATCCCCGGCCCATGATCGAGCGGCTGCAGTCGGCGGGCATCGGGCTGCCCCCGGCCGAGGCCGTCGACGACGCGGAGCTGCACGCAAACCTCTGGGAGGTGATCCGCGCACTGGCGAGTCTCGGGGTTTTCCTGGCCGGCACCGACCATCTCAGCGACCGCAGCCTGTACGCCCTGCTGCGGGAGGACATCCTGCGCGCGCCGGTGCCCGAAGGCCTGCTCGACATCCCCGGCGCCGGCGGGGATCCGGCGCTTCGGCTGCGATACTACGCCGGCGACGACGAGCGGGCCTGCCGGGAAGGGGATTTCCCGGAGGGGGGGATGCCCCCCAGGGAATCGCCCCCCTACAGCCGCGACCGCCGCCTTCCGGCGCCCTGGTGCCCCTCGGGCCTCCCGGAGGATCCCTGGTAGCGGGCAGAGGGGCCTAGAACCGCACCCGCGGGATCCGGTCTTCCTTCATGCTGTCGCCGAACGTCCAGAAATAGGCCTCCCCCGTGTAGAGGTGGAATAGGGCGAGAAGCGGGTTGTCCGGTTCGCTGATGCCGAAATTCTTCACGAAAGGACGCTCCTGGATGCACCGCGCCTTCAGCTTCAGGTCGTCCAGGAAGCGGACCTTGCCCGCGACCCGCATGGCCAGGCTGAAATCCTTCGTGCTGAAATACGCTTCGACCTTCGGGTTCTTCTCCAGCTGCCGGCACACGGCCTTGACCGTCTGCGCCTGGAAATAGAACCCCGTCTCGTCGGCGAACCACATGTTCAGGCAGCGGACCCTCGGCTGGTCCCCTTCGACCGTCGCCAGGTAGCAGGTCTTGTTCTGGTTGGCAAATTCGGCGTAGTCCTTCAGATCCATCGCGGAAAGCTCCTTTCGTTCTGCAGTCTGTTCGGGCGCCGGGACCCGGGCGCCTAGTCCGGATCGACGCAGGAGAAATTCGCGGCGTCGTTGGGGTCGCCGCTCCCCTTGTACCGGGCCTGGCGGGGATAGGCGCAGACGGGCCGGGTCCGGTAGGCCGTCCCCCCGCCCATCATGCCGCCCCCCTTGGTGTGTTCGTAGATGATCCGCTCCGGGGCCTTGCCCTCCTCGACCCATTCCTGGAGGGCTTCGAAGACCTTGAATCCCTGGGGGTTGGCAAACGCGGGGCAGCCGCTCGAGCCCGCGACGGCGAACATGCGGGCGAAATCCCGCGTCGACTCCAGCCCGCCTGAGGCCCGGATCACATCCTCGTAGTAGCGGACGTACTGGAGCGGGGGGAGCGCGGTGCTGTTCCAGGAGGAGACCATGAGGATCTTGCCTCCCGCATCCTTGAAGGGCTTGAGGTTCGGGTCGTTCCCGTCGACGTACCTGGCCGTCTTCTCTATCCCCAGGCGCGTGTCCCGGTCCACGTCGAAGGTGCGGAAATCCCAGTCGGGGTCCTCAAACACCATCCCCTTGAAGTAGTTGATGTTGACCGAGAAGGGCTCCTTCTCGATCATCATGGTCCAGGACAGCTCGCTCCCCCGCTCGAAGCCCGTGTAGATGGGGGTGCCGTCGGCAAACTTCGCGCCCTCGTAGATCTTCCGGACCGTCTCGACCTGGCCAGCCGTGAGGCAGTCCGGGCCGTCGCCGGCCCCGCATCGGATGCTCGCGGGGTCGAACGTGCAGCTCGGCGGGTGCTCGATCAGACCGTCGACCAGGCCGTCGTTGCCGTCGCAGGCCGACAGGGCGGCCTGGTGGATCACGGCGAGCTTTTCAACCGGCAGGTACCCGGGCCCGCCGACCCCGTCCTTGAGGGCGACCCAGCTGATGTACAGGGAGCCCGGCTGCAGGTGCGAAATGAAGAAGGCGGGGTCCTCGGCAACGATCCCGTCGAAATCCTCCGGGTAGCGCTGCGCCTCGTTCAGGCCCTGGTTGCCGCCGTTGTGGCAGCTGTTCCAGTAGGAGTACCGGATGGGCCTTCCGTAGTAGGCGTTGGCCAGCGCCTTGGTCGCGACGACCATTTCATGCACGGCGCGGTAGCCCCAGTCCGCCCACTTCTCGGGGTGCCCGATGGCCCACTCGAACCCCTCGTCCACGTGCCCCGTGTCGGTCCCGGCCGAGACGTACCCCTGCTCCATGTTCCGCGCGATGCCGCCGCTGGCGATCGAGCCGATGAACCCGGGATTCCCCACGGCCAGGAACCGGCCGTTCCAGTCCGACGCGTCGGGGAGCCAGATTTCGATGCCGATGTGGGAGTCGGCCGTCGGCGCCGCATACGCCTGGATCCTGCAGAACGGCGCCCCGATCTTCTGGGCCGGCATGGTGACAAACCCGCTCTGGCCGGCCAGTTCGTACCCCGGCTGGCCCCGTTCGACCGAGGTGATGGTCACATGCGGTATCGGGACGGACTTGAGGCTTTCGCACGCCTGCTGCCCCCGGGCCGGCAGGGCCGCGACCCAAACAAACAGAAGTACCGCGCACAACGCTCGGGCTATGGGATGTTTCATGGAAATGCCTCCTCGAAAGGTTTCCGTTGTCAGGCTGGACGGTTTGTTTCAGGACACCGTGCATTATACACCGGACCGCCGGGATCCGCAGGGCCTTTGTGCCAACGGGTTTCCCGCTCGGCGCCGGCCCTAGTCCCGCACCGGCCC
>CAZYXB010000026.1:29040-38076 GCA_964651155.1 uncultured Acidobacteriota bacterium
CCGGCCCTAGTCCCGCACCGGCCCGAGCCGCACCATCCCGAGCACGATCGCGAGCATGAGGACCGCGACCAGGCCGCCGCCGAAAAAGGCCCAGGAAACGCCGCCGTGGGCGTAGGCCAGCCCGAGGACCAGGGGCCCCGCCGTCTGCCCGGCCCGCAGCACCATGCTGTTGATCGACATGAACGCCGCCCGCTGCTCGATGGGGGCGAACCCCAGAAGCTGCGTCTGCATGGTGGGGATCATCATCCCCTGGGCGACGCCGAAAAGCAGCGCCGGCGCCAGGAGGGACGCGTAGGAGAAGGCGCCGGCGTACAGGGCCATCGACGCCATGTAGCAAAGGATGCCCGCGATCAGGACGGTCCGCGGCCGGAGGAGTTTGTTCCATTTCCCGGCCGAGGCGGCCACCGCGGCCGTGGTGGCCGACGTGGCCGACATGACCAGCCCGATCGCCAGCGGCGTGCTCTCGAGCCGGCTCCCCAGCAGGATGGGAAGGTAGGTGAGGTAGGCGCCGTAGAGGAGGAAGAACACCAGGATGTTCAGCAGGAACAGCCCCCAGACGCTTTGCCGGTTCAGGTTCTTCCAGGTCGCGGCAAGGTAGGACCCCAGCGTCTGTACCGCCCCCGGCCCGGGGGCCTCCAGCCTGAGCGCGACCAGGACGCCGAGCGGGACGGCCAGAACGGGCAGGGCGAAGGGGTAGCGCCAGCCGGCCGTCGCCAGCAGGCCCCCGATGGCCGGGTAGCTCGCCGTGCCGATGCTGAGAACGCTCGCGTTGTACCCCATGGCTTCGATCCGCCGGGATCCGGAAAAAAGGTCCCCGATGAGGGTGACGTTGATGGAGCCGAGGGAAGCCGCGCCGATCCCCTGGAGGAACCGGAGAAGGAGCAGGTGCCGGTAGTCGCCGACGAAAACGCAGGCGAAGCCGGCAAGCCCGAACAGGATCAGGGAGGGGACCAGGATGTTCTTCCTGCCCAGCCGGTCGGCCAGAACGCCCATGACGGGCGTGAGGAAGACCCCGGGGAGGGTGAAGGCGGCGACGAGCCACTCCACGTCCCGTTCCCCGATCCGGAAGTGCCGGATGATCTGGGGGAAGGCGGGGGCGATGCTGGCGACGCCCATGACGGCAACGAGCGTCACGATGAATACGAGCTGAAGATTGCGGTCCCGGAAAACCGGCGTATGCGCGCCCATGGCCTCTCCCGCGGCGTCGGGCCGGGGGGGCCCGCCGCCGGGGCCCCCGCGCCCGCGAAAGTCCCAAGTGTAGCACGGATCGCTCCGGGATTTACCTGCCGGGACGGGCTCCCGGCTCCAGTTTTGGATAGCTTTTCCCGGCTCCGAGGACGTAAGATTCCGGGTTGCGGCATTCCGGGATGCGAACCGGGCGGCGGCCGCCGCCTTCGGAGACAACCATCGGGCCATCATAAATCCCCGCCTGCCGCCGGCCGGGGGCCCGACCCTGACACCTGACGGAGCATTGCAGTGGCGTACCCGAAAAGAACCGACATTTCCACCGTACTGGCTTCGGCCGGCCCGGGCGACAGCGTCGCCGTGGGCGGCTGGGTCAAATCCCTGCGCAGCAGCAAAAACGTGGCCTTCATGCACGTCAACGACGGGTCGTCCTTTGACTCGGTCCAGGTCGTGCTCGAGCCGTCTCTGGCCAACTACGACCGGGTGCTCTCGCTCCTGACCGGCGCCAGCGTGTTCGTCCGGGGGCAGGTCCGGGAATCCCCCGCCCCGGGCCAGAGGATCGAAATCGTCCCCGACGGCATCGAGATCGTCGGCGAGTGCGACGACTCCTCCCCGGTGCAGAAGGCGGGGACCTCGTTCGAGTTCCTCCGGACGGTCGCGCACATGCGGCCGCGGACGAACACCTTCGGGGCGGTGTTCCGGATGCGTTCGGCCCTGTCCTATGCCGTGCACTCCTTCTTCAACGAGCGCGGCTTCGTCTACGTCCACACCCCCGTCCTGACCACGAGCGACTGCGAGGGCGCCGGGGAGATGTTCCAGGTGACGTCGCTCGACCCCGCGAACCCGCCCCGTCTCTCCGACGGCGGCGTCGACTACACGAAGGACTTCTTCGGCGAGAAGTGCAGCCTCACCGTCAGCGGCCAGCTCGAGGCGGAAATCCTCGCGCTGTCGCTCGCGAAGGTCTACACCTTCGGCCCCACCTTCCGCGCCGAGAACTCCAACACGCCGCGCCACGCCGCCGAATTCTGGATGATCGAGCCCGAATTCGCGTTTGCCGACCTGGAGGACGACATCGCCCTGGCCCGGGATTTCGTCAAGCACCTCATCGGGCACGCGTTCGACCACTGCGGCCGGGACCTCCGTTTCTTCGACGAACGGATCGAGAAGGGCCTGATCGGGAAGCTGCAGGCGGTCCTGGACGCCGACTTCGCGGTCCTGGAGTACACCGAGGCCGTCCGGGCGCTCGAGAATTCGGGGCGGGCGTTCGAGTACCCGGTCGCCTGGGGCGAGGGCCTGCAGACCGAGCACGAGCGCTGGATCACCGAGCAGTACACGAAGCGCCCCACCTTCGTCATCCACTATCCGCGGGCCATCAAGCCCTTCTACATGTACTGCAACGACGACGAAAAGACCGTGGCCTGCTTCGACTTCCTGATCCCGCGCGTGGGGGAGCTCATCGGGGGGTCGCAGCGCGAGCACCGGCTCGACACGCTCCTGCTCCGGATGAAGGAGTGCGGCATGGACCCGGGGAAATACGGGTGGTACCTGGACCTGCGCCGGTATGGCACCGTCCCCCACGGCGGCTTCGGCCTGGGCTTTGAGCGGGCGCTGATGTTTCTGACCGGGATGGCCAATATCCGCGACGTCGGCCTCTGCCCCCGCGTCCCGGGAAACGCCGCCTTCTGAGCGGGCGGCCGGCGGATTACTCCAGCACGTGGATGTTCCTGCGGGCGCAGATGTCCTTGAGCGCCTGCGGCCAGACCGACACCTCCACCTCGCCCAGGTGCGCCGCGCGGAGCAGGTACATGTAGGTGCGCGACTGCCCGATCCCCCCGCCGATGCTCTGCGGTATGGCGTCGCCCAGAATCGCGCGGTGGTAGGGCAGCTTCAGGAAATCCTCCTGGCCTGCCATCCGCAGCTGCACCTTCATGCTCTCCTTGGTGACCCGTATCCCCATCGACGTCAGCTCGTGCCTCCGCTTCGTCACCGGGTTGTACACCAGGATGTCCCCGTTGAGGCCGTGGTACTGCTCCCCGTTCTTGACGATCGTCTCCGTGACCCAGTCGTCGTAGTCGGCCGCCCGCATCTCGTGCGGGTACCCGTCCTTGAGCGGGTAGCCGATCCCGATGATGAACAGCGCGGGGGACACGTCCTCCAGCGCCCGGGTTTCCCGCTGCTTGCGCGGCAGTTCCGGGTAGCGCGCGAGCAGGTCCTCGGCGTGGATGAACGTGATCTCCTCGGGGAAGTCCGGGTACCGGTCCGTCCGGAGCGCGGGGAACTCCTCCCGCACCATCCTGCCCGCCCCCACGATCACCTTCCACAGCTTCCGGACGACGTCCTTGAGAAAATCGATGTTGCGGTCCGCGGCGGTGATGGTGCGCTCCCAGTCCCACTGGTCCACGTAGCAGCTGTGGTCGTGGTCGAGGAAGTAGTCCTTGCGCACGGCCCGCATGTCGGTGCAGATCCCCTCGCCCACGCCGCAGTCGAAACTTGTGAGCGCCATGCGTTTCCACTTCGTCGCGGCCTGCACCACCTGGGCCCTGATCGGCTCCTCGAGGCCGAGCCCGCAGGGGAACTCCACCGGCGTCCGGGACCCGTCCCGGTCCAGATAGTCGTTGACCCCGCTGTTTTTGTCGACGATCAGGGGGACCCGCACCATCTGCAGGTTCAGTTCCCGGCACAGGTTCTCCTCGATATAGCTCTTGATCCTGTGGACGGCCCGCATGCGCTCTTTGGGGGCCAGAAGGGCCCGGTAGCCGTCGGGCAGCTCCCTGGCCAGGTCGTCGTAGTTGCCAATGCCGGGTCCGGCCAGATCCGCTCTCTTGTCTGCCATTGTCCGCTCCTTGAAGTGCTGTTTCCCCCAGGACCTCCCTGGCGTGTCCGGAGGTGTTTACATCGGGCGCGGTGGTATTGTCAAGCGGCGTGTTGCGGGGGCGCCGGGTGGTTCCCTGCAGCCGCAGCGCCCCCGTGGGGGTCCGGCAAAACCTAATACCTCACGTAGACGGGAACCATGGTGCCGTATTTCTTCTGGAGCGCCTCCCAGCCGGCGGGCAGCCGGATTTCCCTGGTGACGAAGCTGTTCCCGAACCCGCCGGCGCTCCCGAGCAGCCCCATCCAGACGCCCGGGCCGCCGGTGATCACCAGGATGAAGTCCTCGTCCTGGAGCCGGCGCTGGCGGCCGCCGCTCGCGGCGTGCGCCAGGATGTAGTCCCGCACCCGCTTCTTGGACCATCCCTCCTGGCTGAAAATCCTGGCGTGGTCCGGAATCACCATCATGCAGGACAGGGATCCGGGGCGCATGCCCGCCAGGGCCTCCGCGATGCCTTCGGCGCTCGTTTCGGCCGGGATGGTCTGCGCGTAGCGGTTGGGGAACATCACGGTCACGGTATTGTCCTCCCTCCGGTACCCGAAATCGACGTGCAGGGGGTCCCAGGGGCTCTCCTCCTCGTTCTCGCCCATGACGAGCGCGTACTTCATGGCGTTGCCGAGCGTGCCCATGTCCTCGATCCCCTTGCGCACCCCGCCGATATTCTTGACGATCAGGCCGAGGGCCCTCCCGATGGCGGCGTTGGCAATGTCGCCCGGGCTGAGGACGCCCGAGCCGCAGTTGATGTGGATGTCTTTGCGGATCGGCCCGTTGACGACCAGCAGGGGGGCCCAGCTCCCGGTGCTGACCTCGAAGGTGTCAAACCGCGTTTTCGGGTCCGAGACGGCCTCCACGGCGGCCAGGATCACCGGCAGGTGGGTCGGGAGCGCCCCGGCCATGACGGCGTTCACCGCGATCTTCTCCACCGTGGCTTTGCCCATCCTCGGGATGATCCTGGCCACGACGTGATCGGGGGGCAGGTCGGTCCCCTGCATCATCTCCGCCACGGCGTCGGCCGAGGGGGGCACGATGGGCAGGCCGTCGGCCCACCCCTTGCGGTAGAAGAACTGGTTGACCTCCCGGTAGGTCCCCCTGAAAGCGATCCTCGGCTGGCTTTCCGCCTGCATCCTGGGCGCCGCCTCGACAGCGGACAGGGGCCGGACAAGCGCATCGACGATGGCATCGAAAACCGCGTCGATGCCCGACGCGATATCCTCGGCTACGGTGGATTCACAGGCAATGGTTGTCCCCAGGATCCGGACACCCGGCATGCCCTTGCCGGATGCCGCGGAATGAGCGTCCTCTACAAAACCGCGATTCGCCAGTAACACGACCGGCGTTCCAAAGTCCTCGATGGCTACTCCGTTGTAGGCGAGGAACTTTGTGCAGGACCCTCAATCCCCGACCGCCGCGACGACGGCATCGACTTCCCTGGCCCAGGCCTCGAACCGTTCCCGGTTCTCCGTCTCGGTTTCCGTGACGTTCGGCAGGGTCGAGTGAAACAAGCTGGTCTCGCAGTCGGGGAACCGCTCCTTCAGCCTTCTGGCGACCTCGTCCTGGATCGGCACGGCCGCGCGCTTGAAGTTGGCGAAAAGGCCTATGGTCTTCCCTCGGAGCGTATCCACGCGGGGAGAAAGGCCCCGGACGGGCACCGGGTCCACGTCCGCCCAGGGGCTGAGGACCTCGAGCTGGTCCGCGTCCGCACCCCCGGCATGGGGGGGGACGGAAAATGCCGCCGCGACGGCCAGGGCCGTCACGGCCAAAAACGGGATGGTTCTGCGCATAGGAGCCCTCCTGGATATATCGGTGACAGTCTGTCTGGTAGTATACTCGATACGGGGGCGGCCGCTTCATCAATTCCGTGGAGCCAGGGCCCCCGCGAAAGCGGTCACAGGAGACTGTATGAAAACGTCCGAGACGGCAAGACGGACACGCTTCACCGCCCTGTGGGCAGCGGTTGCGCTGCTCGTGCTCGGGCCCGCGGGCGCCGCCATGCAGGGGGGCGCGCCCCGCGTGAGCATCCAGGATCTGAAAAAAATGATGGACGCCGGGGAGGCGGTCACCATCGTCGACACGCAGCCCGGGGACGTCTACAGGGCCGGCCATATCCGGGGCGCCATTAGCATCCCGTGGAAACCCCAGATCGCCCTCGAGGACGTGTGGTCGATCCCGGGCGACGTGCCGATTGTAACCTACTGCGACTGCGGGCCGGGAGAGGCGGACAGCTCCGACGTCGCCGCCCAGCTCCTCCGGATGGGGTACGCGGACGTGCAGGTCCTGGAGCATCCGTCCATCGAAGGATGGAAGGCGGCGGGCTACCCTGTCGAGAGCGACTAGCGCGGCCCGATGCGGGCTGCGGCGGACGCCGAAGCATGGTATACTGGAGCATCGGGCTCCCCGCATGCGGGAACCGGTACCGGGAGCCGGGGGCCGCCCTCCGGCGCAGGCCGCAACCGAACGAAACGACAGGAATCCGGATCATGGAAGACCGAACGGCAGGGAACGCAACCAGGGGGGTTCTGAAAGCGGGGGTGTTTCTGATGGCGCTCCTTTTGGCCGAGGGCGTGTCGATAGGGGGCGCGCTCCAGGCAACACCCGACCACCAGGACTTCGGCAGCCTCGACGAGGGGGTTCCCGCCCGTGCCACCGTGGAGATTGAAAACACCGGGGCACAGCCGGTTGAGATAACGAACGTGCGCACCAGCTGAGCGTGCACCGAAGCTGTGCTGGGTCAGCACGCGTTACAGGCCGGGGAGAGGACGACGCTGGAGGTTACCTACAAAACGGAAGGCTTCCCGGGGGATTTCGTCAAGAAAGTGTTCCTTACGACCGACATCCCGGGCGAGGAGACCGTCGAGATCTTCACCATCAGGGGGCATGTCCTGGAGGCGCCCTCGGCGAAGATCGCCGTCGACCCCCGAAGGGTCACGATCGAAGGCGCCGAAAGGGATACGGGCCGGAAGCAGTCCTTCGCCATAACCAACGAGGGGCAGCTGCCGCTCGAGATCACGCGCATCTACTCGAAAGACGGCTCGAAGGTCTATTTCGACGGGGCCGAATGCGGCAACCTCGTCGTCGGCCCGGGCAGGACCGAGAGCGTAGAGATCGAACTGGAGCCCGAAGGCGGAACCGAGCAGGTGCAGAAGCTGGTCCTTTTCGAATGCAACGCCCGCAATGCCGGGCAGACGGGCTATTTCATCATCGTCCGCTACAGCAAAAGGTAGCCGGGGGACAAGGCATCCGGGGGGCTACCAGGAGGGTTTCCCGCAGCGGTAGCTTTCGGCCTCGTTGACATCCCCCTCCCCCCTGTAGATGGCCACTTCCGGGTAGGCGCAGACGGGCCGCGTCTTGCCGACGCTGTCGCCGCGGCGGTAGGTGGCGCGGATCCGGTCCGGGGCGATCCCCTCCTCGCGCCAAGCCTCCAGGGCGCCCAGGGCGTCGAACATTTCGGGGTTGCTGCCCGCGCAGGCGCCGGCATCCGGAATCATGAACAGGCGGAAGAACTCCCCGGTCGCGCCTTCCCCCCCCATGGCCTCCGCCACATCGCCGTAATAGGCGGTGATCATCCGCGGCGGTATCCACGTCTCGTTCCAGGACTGGTAGACCAGGAGCTTGCCCCCGCGGTCCCTGTAGGCCCCGAGGTCGGGGCTCGTGTTGTTGAGAACCGGCCCCAGGCGCTGATCGATGCGGCGGGTGTCGCGGTCCACGTCGAAGGTGCGGAAGTCCCATTCCGGGTCCTCGAACGCTATGTAGCGGAAGAAGTCGTTGTTGATCGACAGGGGCTCGGGGCCCTGGATCATCATGCCCCAGAACAGCTCGCTCCCCGGTTCGAACCCGGAATAGATCCGCGTGCCGTCGCTGAATGAGGCGCCCGCATAGAGCCGCCGCGCGGTTTCGACCTGGGCCCCGGTCAGGCACGAATCCCCCGCCGGCCCGTCGCACTGCACCGCGGCGGGGTCGAACCGGCACCGGGTGGGATCCTCTATCGCCCGGTCCAGGACCCCGTCCAGGGCGTCGCACGCATCCAGGGCGGCGCGGTTGAGGACCTCGTAAGTATCGGGAGGAATGAACCCGGGGGCGGAGACCCCGTCTTTGAGGGCGACCCAGTTGAGGTATTCCGAACCCGTCTGCAGGCGGGTCAGATGAAAGGCGGGATCTCCGGCGACGATGCCGTCGAAATCCTCCGGGTAGCGCTGGGCCTCGACCAGGCCCTGGCGGCCGCCGTTGTGGCACCCGTCGAAATAGGAGTAGCGGGGGGCGCGGCCGTAATGAGCCCGGATCAGGGCCTTGGCGGCGACGACGGTCTCATGCAGGGCGCGGTGGACCCAGTCGACCAGCTTCTCCGGCTGGCCGAGGGCCCATTCGTGGCCGGGATGCTGGTGGCCCGTGTCGGTCGATGCGGTCGCGTACCCGCGCCCGAGCGCGGAGGCCAGCCCCTGGTACTTGATCGCGCCCTCGAACGACGGGTTGCTGACGGCCAGGAACCGGCCGTTCCAGTCCCCGGACGGGGGCATCCAGACCTCGAAACCGATATGGGAGCCCTCGACCGGCTCGACGAAGCCGGTGACGCGGCAGAACGGCTCCCGGACCACGAGCCCCGGCGGGGTGCCGAATACTCCCGGCGTTCTGGGGGGCGCGAACCCTCCGGGATCGTCCATGACCGCGGCCCCTGTGACGGTTACGTGCGGCAGCGTTTCCGAGACCAGGTCTTCGCAGGTCCGGCCAGCCGGCGCGGCCGGAGCTGCGGGCAGCACGAGGGCCGCGAGCAGAAAAACGGGAACCAGACGGCAGGCATCCATGGCGGTGGACCTCCAAAAAAAGTCCGGACGCGTCCCGTGGGGCCGGGAGCCGCCCCGGGCTTATTCTGCGACAGACCGCTGCCGGACCGGAATAAATTTTGGGCCGGGCGGCGCGTTCTTCTGCGCACAACGCCGGGCGGCGCGTTCTTCTGCGCACAACGCCGGGCGGCGCGTTCTTCTGCGCAC
>CAZYXB010000026.1:38176-45994 GCA_964651155.1 uncultured Acidobacteriota bacterium
AACGCCGGGCGGCGCGTTCTTCCGCGCACAACGCCAGGCGGCGCGTTCTTCTACGCACAACGCCGGGCGGGGCAAACCATGTCTGGGAAGGCGGGCGCGCGTTCGACCGGCGCCACGGAGGGCAGGGATCATGCCGCAGGCCGGCCGCTGCACCGCGGCGGAGGCGGGGTGTGCGGCCACCGGCAGGCGGCCGGTCCGTAACCTTACGGCCAGCCTGCCGGTGCCACACGGGAGCCCTTGGGCAGGCTCGATTATTTGACTTTCTTCAGCACCAGTTCCGGCGGGGGACCGAAACCGCCACCGGGTCCGCCGCCACCGGGTCCGCCCGCAGCAGCACCGGGTCCGCCCGCGCCGCCGCCGGGCCCGCCGCCCATGCCGCCGCCCATGCCGGCAAAGTCAAACGCCATGGTCAGCTTCATCTCGTCGCCCTTGACCGTGCCGCTGTAGTTGATGGTCATTTCCATTTGTCCGGTAGTCTTGACGGTGAAGGAAATTTTGTCCCCGTCGATTTTCCCGTTGGTGACCTGGTTTTCACCCCCTTGCGGTCCCGCGGTTGTCCCGGTAAACGTGTTGCCGTCAGCCTTGAACGTGAAGCTCAGTTCCATGGCCTGGCCCATCATGTCCATCGAACCTTTCCATGTCCCGGAAATGTCGGCGGCCCATGCCGAGGCAAGCACGAGGCTCAAAGCCAAAACTGTCATTACTGCTATTCTGGTCCTCATTGGTTGTGCACCCTCCTTGAAGTGATTCTGCATAGCTGTGTATTAGGAAAACACACTATTAGCATACGTTTCGAGCAAATTATTGTTTCTGCCCGCAGCGCACTCTTCTGAGATTTTCCGGCAAAATTGTGTACGCGGCAAGACAAATCCGGGGTATACCTGTCCCTGGACCGTTCCAGGGCAGGTGCCGCGCATGGTCGCGCCGGGCAGGGAGGCTTCCATGAAATCGAAGAGCCGGCGGGTTCTCTCCCGCCGCGATTTCCTCAAATCGTCCGCCGCCGCCGGCTTCACGGCATCCGCGCTCGGGGCCGTCCCCGGCGGGGCCCCGGC
This sequence comes from uncultured Acidobacteriota bacterium, assembly GCA_964651155.1. Taxonomy (GTDB): domain Bacteria; phylum Acidobacteriota; class UBA6911; order UBA6911; family UBA6911; genus UBA6911. The sequence goes on from CAZYXB010000026.1 coordinate 39,229, forward strand.
CGAAGGCCGTCTCCGCTTCGGAATCGTCACCGACGCGCATTACGCCGACACGGAGCCCCTCCTGGGCCGGTATTTCCGGGAATCGATCGCCAAGATGACCGAATGCGTCGGGCTGATGAACGAGCAGAAGGTCGCGTTTCTGATCGAGCTGGGGGATTTCAAGGACCAGGACACCCCTGCGGACGAACAGAAAACGGTCGCCTACCTCCGGGCGATCGAGCGATGCTTCCGCGCATTCGACGGGCCCGCCTACCACGTGCTGGGAAACCACGACGTCGACAGCATCTCCAAGGAGCGGTTCCTCGAAAACATCACCAATCCCGGCATCCCCCCGGCGGCGACCTATTACAGCTTCGACTGCGGGGGGATTCACTGCGTCGTGCTCGACGCGAATTTCCGCGCCGACGGCTCGCCCTACGACCGCGGGAACCACCGGTGGAACGAGGCCTACGTTCCCGAAGCGGAACTCGACTGGCTGGGGAAGGACCTGGCCGGCACGCGGCTGCCCACGATCGCCTTCTGCCACCAGCAGCTCGGCGGCGGGGGGATTCTCGACGTCTCCAACGCCGCGGAGGTGCGGGCCGTGTTGCGGGAATCGAACAGGGTGCTGGCCGCGTTCGACGGCCACAACCACGAAGGCGGGCACGCCGTCCTCGAAGGCATCCACTACTACACGCTCAGGGCGATGGTGGACGGTTCGGGCCCGGAAAACAGCGCCTACGCCGTCGTCGAGGTCACTCCCGAAAGGGACATCGTCGTCACCGGGTACCGCAGGGCCGAAAGCCGGGACTTTTCGAAGGAGTGAGAACCGCGCCGCCCGGGCCGCGTCCTCTTCCCGGGGGGGTGCACCGGCGCTTCCGGTCCTGCCGGGCGAAGGTTCCTTCATAGGCCGGCAGAGGGCGCCGCCGCGCAGAGGCTCCGTACCCTGCCGTGGGAACGGCTGCGCCCGGACCCTAGTCCACCCAGGCGGTTTCGTGCCGGGGGCCGAGCGACATCATCAGGACGCCGAAAGGCCGGTCGACCCACCGGGTGACGACCGGGCCGTGCGGCAGGCCTTTGGGCACAACGACGGCCGTGGGCTCGGTGACGACGTACCGCTCGTGGCCGGGCCCCATGTCGATCTGGATCTCCGCGCCCAGGCGGTCGATGTCCGAAGGATCGGTGCCGGCCAGCAGCAGGACCTCGTCGTGGGGATGGGCGTGCGCGCCGCCGCCCGGCCCGCGCACCCACGCCCCCTCCCGCTTGTGGATGCCCCAGCAGAAGTTCAGGTCCATCCCCTCCAGGTCCCGGCCGAACATCCAGACGGCGTTTTCGGACAGGCCCGGCCCCGGCCGCCGGCCGTCCCGGAACAGGTCCCCGCACAGGTCCCCGCCGGCCGGGGGGCGCGCCGCCGGGGTGTTGGGCACAAGCGGCTTGACGTACCGGGCGTTCCGGTCCCCGTGCGTCACGGTCTGGTCCGAAACATGGATGCGCTTTGTGCCGAAGGAGGAGTTCATGGGCGGCTTGAAGCCGCCGCCGGGCGGGGCCTGCATCCGCTCGATCTGCTCCCGGGATATGCCGTCGCCCATCCACCGGGTCGTGGGGTCGGCCCCGAGCGAGATGATGAAGAAGCTGTAGCCGATCGGGCTGGTCACGTCCAGGGTGACCGAGGGGCAGTGGAGAAACCCCCCGGGCGCCACGACCACCGTGGGCCGGTTGAAGGTGTGTATTTCCAGCTCCTTCCCCAGGCAGTACTGGATTTCGGCGCCCAGGTATTCCGGCCGGTCCGGGTCCAGCCCGACAAACACCAGGCATTCCGGGTAGGGGTGCGCGTGGGGGTCCATGCCGGGGTGCCAGTCCCCCAGGCCCGTGTAGAAGCCCCAGGAGAAGTTCAGGTTGACGCCTTCGAGGTGGTCCCGGCCGTTGAGCCAGCGGTTGATGTCGGCGTTCCCCGTGTTTTTGAAGAACTGCTCCTGGCCGGGCATTGCGGCCATTTTCAGGGGCTTGAACAGATGCCCGTATGTTCCCGTCGCCATTGAGATCCCTCCCTGGAGTCCTGATTAATCGACTGCGTCGGTCCGGTGCCCCCCGTCGAGGCATACGGCGAAGAACCCGAAGGGCCGGTCGACCCAGCGGGTCAGCTGCGGCATGTGGGGCACCCCGGCCGGGCAGACCACGGCCGAGGAGGCGGTGACGAGGTGCCGCTCGTGCTCGGGCCCGAGATCGATCTCGAGTTCCGCGCCGAGAGCCTCCGGGTCCCGCGGGTCCATGCCGAGGTAGACGAGGACCTCGCCGGCCGGATGCACGTGGGCGCCGACGCCCCGGCGCGAGATGCCCGGCCGGCTGCAGAAGCCCCAGACGACGGTGGCGCCGAATCCCTCAAGATCGCCGCCCGTGATCCAGGCCATGTGGTCGGCGCTTCCGGGGCCCGGTCTGTCCCCGGCCGGGGGATCGGGCGGCGGCGCCGCCGGATGGATCCGTGCGAGCCTCGACGGGTTCACGTGCCCGCGTTCGACCAGGATGAAGGATTTCAGGGGCTCGACCAGGCGGGCGTATTTCCCGGAGGGCGGCGCGGGACCGTTTTTGAGGATGCCGCCCGCCTCGGCGAAACGCATCCCTTCCGGGGCGGCCTGCCGCTGCCGGGCGGAGACTTCCGGGACGCCCGCCCCCATCGGGGTGATTCCGGGCGCGCCGTCTAGTTGGACCGACCAGCAGCCGAAGCCCCGGGGGCTGTAGACGCGTTCGGTCCGGATCGGGCCGTGGGGCAGCCCCGGGGGGATGACGACGGCGGTCGGTTCGTCGAAGGTGTAGGTTTCCTGCTCCTCCCCCAGGCAGACGCTGACCTCGGCGCCCAGGTACCGGATGTTGGCCGTATCGAGCCCCACGAACAGGAGGCATTCGGGCGCCGCGTGGGCATGCGGATCCAGAAAACCGTGCCAGCTGCCCGTGGCCGTATGCACGCCCCAGGCGAGGCTGAGGGGGATGCCCTCGAGCTGATCCCGGCCCGTGAGGCACACCAGCCGGGCGGCGCCCCCCGGGCCGGTAGCGGGATCCCGCGGCAGCGCGCCGGGGCCCAGGGGCTTGATGAGGTGGCCGTACTTTCCCGTTTGCATGGTCTCTGCCCTCCCTGACCGAGTCTGATATCACAACCGGGCACGGTCGATCAACTGCCATGACGTCCGGGCGCGCCCCGCGGCCCCCGGGGCGCCGCATCAAAGCGTTTTTATTTCCGCCCAAGCCGTATTACAGTAGGGCTGTCTCACGGTACGATACGGAGGGGGAGCGCATGCCTATCAGGACACCACCCATTCTAACCATGACGGATGCGTTTTCCGTGCGGGGATTGAACGTCGTCGTGACGGGCGGGAACCGGGGAATCGGCTTCGGCATCTGCGCCGCCTACGCCCAGTGCGGCGCCAACGTGGCCGTGCTCTGCCGGGACAGGGCCAAAGGCGACGCGGCCGCCGAAAAGCTCCGCAGCTACGGGACCGTCTGCGTTGCCGCAGCCTGCGACGTCGCCAGCGACGAAAGCGTCCGGGCGGCAGCCGGGGAGGTCTTCGGCGCGTTCCCGCACGTGGACGTGCTGGTCAACAACGCCGGCATCTCCACCGTCAGCGAATTCCTCCGGGACCGGGACCTCAAGGGGTGGCACGAGGTGATCAATACGAACCTGAACGGCCCGGCCCGCATGCTCTACGCGATTGTCCCCCGCATGATCGAGGCCGGCCGCGGCGGAAGCGTCATCAACATCTCCTCGATCGGCGGCCAGGCCCTGGGCGGGGCCCGGACCCACCCGATGCCCCCCTACCACGTGTCGAAGGCGGCGCTCGACATGTTCACGCGCAACATGGCGATCGAGCTGGGCGATTACGGCATCCGGGTCAACGCCATCGCCCCGGGGCCGACCCATTCCGACCTGGACAGGGATCTGCCGCCCGACGCATTCGAGAAGTTCGAGAAGCTCATGCCGATGCACCGCTTCGCCGAGCCCATCGAAATCGGGGCCCTGTGCGTGTTCCTTTCCTCGCCCGCCGGCAACCAGATCACCGGGACGGTCCTGGTCCACGACGGCGGGCTGCTTCTGATCGCCTGACAGCAAACGGGGGCGCGCGCCGGCCGCAATCCCCCGGATACCGAGCTCCAATATTGCGGGATTCCGACGGTCGGGCCGGCAGCCCGTCGTTCCATACTCCGAAGGAGGACGCCGATGCCGCATGACAGCAGGCCGTGGACATGGAAAGCCCCCGAGGGCGCCTCCCCCGTCGACGCCGGCTTGTCGCGGCAGGACGGCCACGACAAGGTTTCGGGGCAGGCGGTTTTCACCAGGGACGTGCAGCTGCCGGGAATGCTGTACGCGAAAATCCTCACGTCGCCCTACGCCCACGCGCGCATCGCGCGCATGGACACCGGCCGGGCGGAGGCGCTCACCGGGGTCCGGGACGTGCTGCGGTTCGATGATCCCGACATCGCGGCGGAAAACTCCACGGGCGGGTACTGCTCCTGCGAGTACAACATCCTCACGCTCCCCCGCACGGGCGACTTCTACCAGCACCCGATGGGCGTCGCCGTCGTGGCCGACAGCGAGGAGATCTGCGACCGGGCGCTCCGGCTGGTCGACATCGAGTGGGAGGAGCTGCCGTTCATCCTCGACATGGAGGCCTCCATGAAGCCGGAGGCGCCGAAAATCATGCCGGAGGTCCTGCGCCTGAACCCCTCGGCCGGGGAGCCGAACATCGTGGCGGTCCAGACGACCGAAATCGGGGACGTCGCACGGGGGTTTGCCGAGGCCGACCGGGTGCTCGAGTACACGATCACGAGGGCGCCGACGACCGTGGCGGGCGTCGAGGCCATGGCCTGCGTCGTCCGGTGGCGGGGGGACTTCCTCGACATCTGGCCCCACCACACGGCCCACATGCAGCCGGTGCTGGCCAGCCCCAGCCTCCTGCGCAACGGCCTGTCGTGGATCGCCCTGGGCATGCCGATCCCGACGGTCGATCCCGATTCCGGGGAGACCGGCAGGGACCGGCCGCTGCCCCCCATCTGCGAACACAACAAAATAACCGTCACGGTCCCCTGCCAGGGCGCCTGGTACGGGGGCATCGCGTGGCTCGGGTATTCGACCGCCTTCGTCCGCATGGCCGCAATCCTGGCCAGGAGGGCCAAAAACCGCCCGGTGAAGCTCCTCTACGACGAGAGCAATTTCTACGTCAACGGCGACGACGCCGGCACCTACCGCTGCCGGGTGGGCGCCCGGAAGGACGGAACCATCACGGCCTGCGAGTGGCAGGTCACGGGGCCCTTCGAGGAGCGGCACATCGAGAAGACGCACGAGTCCACCTCCATAGCCAATCTGCGCAACGTGCAGGAATGGGCCCTGGTCAACCACGGCCACCACATCTGCTTCCGCCACGGCGCGCACTGCTGCGTGCCGCACAACGTCATGTTCGACCGCGTCGCCGCGGAATTCGGGCTCGACCCCACCGAGGTCGCCCTCCGAAACGACGGCTGCCGGGGGCACGGCTGGGACTGGGTCGCGCGCTACCAGGCCGAGAACGGGTTCCCGCAGCGCCAGAGCCTGAGGGAAATCATCGAGCGGGGGAAACAGGCCATCGACTGGGACCGCAAATGGCACCCGCCCGGCGCGCGGCGGATGCCCGGCGGCCGGATGCACGGCATGGGATTCGTCTCCATCAACGAGTGGAGCTGGATCTCGGGCCGGCAGTTCGCCTGCCTGATCCTGCGCGAGGGGAAGCTCACGATTCTCGGGCTGCGCGCCGACTTCGGCATGGACACCGAATCGGCCTTCCGCCAGTGCGTGGCCGCGGAATCGGGGCTGCGCTACGAGGACATCGTCGTCCAGCAGCAGCGTTCCGACGCCAACGCGTTCCATTTCTGGGTGCCGGGCGGCTCCATGGGGATCAGCCAGTCCACCCCCCAGCTGGTCCTGGCGGCAAGGGAGCTGAAGCGGAAGATCCTCGGGTACGCCGCCGGCCGCGGCGCGGGGATGCCCGGCCCGGCGCCCGCCCCGTTCCCGGGCAGGAAGATGGAGGATCTGGACGTCCGGGACGGCTTCGTCTTCGAAAAGGCCGACCCGTCGAACAGGAAGACGGTGCGGGAGGTCGCCACCCCGTTCTGGGGCGACCTCCCGGCGATCGTCCACCCGGTCGCCCCGGCGGTTTCGGGGCTCTCGCTCGACGGCCGGCCACACCCCCAGATGTACATCATGAGCCGGCAGGCGCATTTTCTGGAGGTGGAGGTCGACACCGAGACGGGGGAGGTTGCGGTCACCGGCCTGGTGTGCGTCAACGACGTCGGGCACCTGTTCAACCGCCGGGGGGCCGAGGCCCAGCAGTACGGCGGGGCCGTCATGGGCCTGGGGAGAAGCGCCACGGAGGAGAAGGTCTACTGCCCCCGCACCGGCGTGGGGCTGAATTTCGACAACATCGGCTACCACATCGGAACGATGAACGACTACCCGCCCGTCCGGTGCCTTTTGAACGAAAGCCACCTGGGGTACTCGGCCTACGGCGCCTGCGGGATCGGCGAAGACACCGGGGCGTCCCTTTCGGGCGTCACCGCCGGCGCGGTACACAACGCCACGGGCCGGTGGGTCCCCGACTACCCGCTGACCCCGGACAGGGTGCTGCGGGCCCTCGGGAAGATCTAGGGGCGCCGGGCGCCCCCCCGGGAGTCAGCATTTGCCCAGCGCCCGCAGCACCCTGTCCGGGGTGACCGGCGGGGGGATCCACTTCCCTATGGCGTTGGCCACGGCGCAGACCGGGAGCTG
>CAZYXB010000027.1:0-45285 GCA_964651155.1 uncultured Acidobacteriota bacterium
TCCGTGCTACGGCATGGGCGGCCTTTTATCTGGACCTGCGCCACAGGCGTATCGCAAACGTGAATTTAACCATAGCATTCCCGGACCTCCCCGCTTCCCGCAGGAACGCAATCGCGCGCACAAGCTTTCAGAACACGGCCATGAACCTGCTTGAAGTCAGCCGTTTCCCGTTCCTAGACAGCACCAATATTGCATCGCTTGTACGATACGACACCGACTGCGGGATGAACAACTTCCATGCTGCGGCCTCAAAAGGAAAAGGAATCCTGTATCTGACGGGGCATTTCAGTGCCTGGGAGCTTCTACCCGCAGCACACGCCCTGTACGGTCATCCCCTGAGTTTCGTCACACGCCCACTGGACAATGCTGATCTCGGCCGCTATCTTGACAGCCTGCGCGAGTCTGTCGGCAACCGGGTGATTCACAAAAGGAATGCAACGCGCCCCATACTCCGGTGCTTGAAGGAAAAGAAGTCGGCGGGCATTCTGATGGATCAAAATACAAGCCTTCAGGAGGGGATATTCGCGGATTTTTTCGGTCTTCCCGCTGCGACGACAACCGGCATGACGCTGCTTGCCCTTCGGACCGACGCCCCAATCCTTCCGGGCTACCTGACGCCGATGCGCCGGGGGAGCTATACGATAAAATTCCTCCCCCCTGTCGAAATCGTTCGAACGGGGGACAGAATCCGTGATATCAAAACCAATACCATAAGACTGAACAGGGTTCTTGAGGATATCATCAGGGAACAGCCGGAATCCTGGCTCTGGGGTCATAAGAGGTGGAAACTGCAGCCGCCGGGAAATCCGCAGGATCTCTACGCATTGACGGAAAAAGAGCTGCGCCGCTTCCTCCGCTCCAGGGCGGGCGCTGAAGCGGCCGATGCCCCCGGGTAGAGCACCGGATTACTGTCTGAGGAGCCGGGCAGAACCGCTTCGTACCCGGACCCTGCCCGCTCATGGACGCTTTTCGACCCCGCTTTCGAGAATCCTCAGGAACCTGTCGCTGTACCGTATCGGGTCGAGAACGGAGTGCACTTTCTTCAGCTCCTGCATCAACAGCTCCCGGTACGTTCCCGGCTCCATTTCGATTGCTTGGGCAAAGGCTTCGATGGATTTCTCGGGCATGTTCGCCTTCACGTACAGAACCCCGAGATGGAAATAATGCACCGCCTTCCCCCCTCCGAGGGAAATGATCTTCTCGTGGGCTTCGATCGCCGATTGTTCCATCCCGAGCTTTTCGCTGACACTGGCGATGTTGATCCAAGCGGATGTGTAGCCCGGATCCAGCCCGACGGCGGCCCGTAGTTCTCCAAGCGCATCCTCGAAGCGCTCCTGCTCCGCGAATATTGTGCCCAGATTATAGTGCACTTCCTTCTGATCCGGCTCGATTTCCAGGGAACGGCGGTAGGACGCGACAGCATCGTCGTTTCTGTCCAGTTCGCAATATAAATCGCCCAGAAGATAAAAGACATCGGGATTCGTTGTTTTGGACCGGACGGCATTCTCCAGCGCGTCGACCGCTTCCTGCACCCGATCCATGTCGGCTAGGCTGAATCCGATCTTGGCATGCAGCAATGCGGGATCCGAAGCGGTTTCGAGCGCACGGCCGTAGGCGACGACTGCTTTCTCCAGAAGCTGCTGCCCGGCGTAGGCGTCGCCCAGCCGTTCAAGCAGCTCGGAATTTCCCGGATGCAGCTGATCCGCTCTTTCCAGCTTCTGCACCGCCTGGTCAAGTTCCCCCCGCCCCATGTGTATCAGGGCATGATTGTAGATTGCCGCATAATTGTCGGGATCCGCGCTCGATACGATAGTGTAGTGTTCCGCGGATTTTTCCATCTGTTGGTTGCGCTGGTACAGCAGCGCCAGATCCATGTGGGAAGAGATGTCCTCAGGGTCCTCCCGGACAAGAGTCTGCAGGTTTCCTATGGCCGCATCATCCATTCCAGCTTCGATCTGAAGGGTCGCCAGTGCTTTGCGCATAGTGCGGTCGCCTGGTTTCCTCTGCAGGCCCGCCTCCAGGGCGTCCATGGCCTTACTGCTGTTTCCAGATTCCCGGTGTGCCGCAGCCAACAAAAAGTGAACCCCTTCGAATTCGGGATCTATCTGCAGCACCCGTTCAAACGCCCGGGCGGCTTCCGCCATCTTATTCTGGTTGGCGTATATCAGGCCCAGATTGTAGTGGGCCTCTATAAAATCCGGCTTTATCTGCGTCGCCTTCAGATAATATCCCGCCTGCTCTTCGCTGTTCTCCCCCGGGGTTCCCATCATGGCTTCCGCCTTTTTAACCCAGCCGAAAGCTTCGTTGTAAATCCTGGCCTCCTCGATCGTCGGGGCTTCCCCCGGACTCCCGTCCTGTTCGCCGCACGGCGAAAGGCCCGCTGCGGCCACGCACCCTAATCCGGCAACAACCGCATATGTGAGGATGTTTGTCTTCATGCGCATGTTGAGACCCTGAATTTGAATTCGACCGGGCCTGGCAGTTGCTGCCCGTTCCCTGCCGTTTCAAGGAAGAAGATTGAATGTGAAACCGGGTTTCCCGTCGAATGTTTCAAAAAGGGTAGTCTTGCAGAACTCCCGGTATCTAGATTCGATCTCAGTGAAAGTGAGTTCCCCCAATCTCTGCGGCCCGAAATCCGTGACGCTGAAAGAAGCCATGACGGCTCCGTACACTACAGCCTTTCTCAATGAAATCTCGTCGCGGAAACCCCCATTGGCAAGGTACCCCATAAGGCCTCCGGCGAAGGAGTCTCCGGCGCCGGTCGGGTCCATAACAGTCTCAACGGGGAATGCGGCCGAAGTGAAGATCGTGCGCGGCCCGAATAGCACTGCGCCATACTCTCCCCTTTTAATAACAAGCCTCTTCGGACCCATTGCGAGAATGCGCTTCGCAGCCTGTATCATGTTGGAACGGTCCGCCAGCAGCCTGGCCTCCTCGTCATTTATCACCAGGAGGTCGATCTTCTTCAGGGTTTTCAGCAGGGATTCCCTTTTGGTCTCGATCCACAAATTCATGGTATCACAGGCCACGAACTGAGGATGGTTCACCTGTTCAAGCACGGAGTACTGCAGATCGGGATCGATATTGCCCAGGAAAACGAAAGGCTCCTGCCTCTGTTCGGGAGACAGTTTCGGGTTGAAATCCGCGAACACGTTCAATTGCGTATCAAGAGTCGTACGCACATTCATGTCGTTCCCGTATGCCCCTTTCCATCGGAATGTACGGCCCTGTTTCTTCTGTAGCCCCCCGGTGTCAATCCCCTTTCTTTTCAAAAGATCGTTGTAGGTTTCCGGAAAATCCGCCCCGACCACCGCCACGATGCGGACATCCGTGAAATAGCTGGCCGCTATACCGGAATAGGTGGCGGAGCCTCCCAGGACGTCGTCTCTGACTCCAAACGGCGTAACCACGGAATCCAATGCAACAGAACCGACAACCAGTATGCCCATGATTCTTTACGTTGCTCCTGTGACTATCCCAGATACTTCCCGACGATACACTGCAGCCGGTCTTTCGTCTGCTGATCGATGATGCTTCTATCGGTGATTAGCGCATACTTCAATGCTTCCCCACACGAGCAGTTTCTCTTCATAGTCATGTCCGCAACCGATTGGGCAAGAATCGCCTGGGCCGTTCGGCTGTTTTTCCGGAGATTATCCAGGATCATGTCTGCGCTCACGGTTTCATGGGATTCGTGCCAGCAATCATAATCGGTCACCAGCGCGATGGTGACGTAGCAGATCTCGGCTTCCCTCGCCAGTTTCGCCTCCTGCAGATTCGTCATGCCTATGACATCCATACCCCAACTTCGATACAGTTGGGACTCTGCCCTGGTCGAAAATGCCGGGCCCTCCATGCATACGTAACATCCGCCTTTTCTGGCATGGACGCCGACCTTTCCCGCTGCCCGATGGACCTGGGACAGAAGATCCGGACATACAGGATCACCGAAAGATATGTGGGCAACCAGTCCGTTTCCGAAAAAGGACGAGGTGCGTCCCTGCGTCCGGTCGGCGAACTGATCCGGCAGGACAATGTCGAGCGGTGCAATCTCTTCCTTGAGGGACCCGACGGCGCTCACCGACAGTATGCGCTCCACCCCCAGCGATTTCATCGCGTAGATATTAGCCCGAAAATTCAGTTCGGACGGCATAAAGCGATGCCCGCGTCCGTGCCGCGACAGAAAGGCCACCCTCTTTCCGGATAGAGTCCCGATAATGAAATTGTCCGAAGGCTGCCCGTAGGGCGTTTCTACACCGACTTCCATACGCTCGGTGAGTTCCGCCATATCGTACAGCCCGCTTCCGCCGATGATGCCGATTGCAACGTTTTCCATAATTCCTTGTCTTTTTAGATTGAAATATCCGGCCCGCTCCCAAGGTCGGGCAAGACCGGTGACCATGGGCTGCGCGTCTCCATCGCTTTGCCGCTGTTGGTGCCAGCCGTCACTACGACCGATGGTCGAACATCTTATCAGCCCGGAGGGAGTTTTGGAAGGAAACCCTTCAAACCATCGCACGCTAGAACGGTTCGGGCCGGGGGGGGGGGAAGCCTGTTGGGGAAAACGCGTGAAACAGTGCGCCGAGGGGATTCTCCCGTCTATGCGCAGTTGCTGGATGTCATCGGGCGTCCATGGGTGCGTGCCTCGCTCGCATGCCGTCTAGACGAAACTCTGAAAAATTTCGTTTGAAAGAAGCATGCCGGCAGGGGTTAGACGGACCACAGAGTCGCTCCATTCCACCAGGCCCTCCCTGCCCAGGTCGCGCAGGATGCGTTCAAATGCCGCAAGGCGTCTATCGCCATGGTTTGCGCACAGGCGCGCCCAATCGATCCCCGCGTTCATGCGCAGACCCAGGAACAGCGTTTCCTCCAGCTCCTGTTTCGCGTCTATTTCCCCGCGCCAATCCACGGGCAGGCTGCATGATTCCAGGGCTTGCAGATAGTCTTGCATTTCTCGTACATTCCCGTACCGGGCGCTCCCGTCGTAGGAGTGACTGGACAATCCGAATCCCAGTACCGGTTTGCGCTCCCAGTACTTCAGGTTATGCCGGCAGGCGTACCCCTTTCGCGCAAAATTGCTGATTTCATACTGCACGTATGCATAGGAGGACAGGAGGCGGATGGTTTCCAGGTACATTTCCGCGATGCAATCGTCCTCGGGCAATGCCGCGGAACCTTCGGCGACGATCTCCGCAAGAGGGCACGGTTCATCCAGGTCCAGCATATAGACGGAAAGATGCGGCACATCCAGCGCCACGACGCATCGGACCGTCTCTCTCCAGCTTTCGAATGTCTGGGAAGGGAGGCCCAGAAGCACATCCAGGCTTATGTTGTGGATACGGTTGTCCTTGAGCAGTCTCACGGAATCCCTGACGGCAGTGATGCCATGGTCCCTTCCGATGGCCCGTAATTCCCGTTTGTGGGCCGACTGCATGCCAAGAGAGACCCTGTTGATTCCTGCCTGCGCGTAAATCCGGACATTGTCCTCGCGCAGTGTGCCCGGGTTCGCCTCCATGGATATTTCACAATTGGATTGGACGGCAAATGCCTTCCGGCACGCCTCCAGGATTTCCGTTATGCATTCCGCGGGCACCAGGCTGGGAGTGCCGCCTCCGAAATAGATCGAATCCACTTGACGATCACTGCCGCAGGCGGCATACAGGGTGATTTCCCGTGCAACCGCCTTCTGGTATCTGCCGATTATCCCGCTGTCATAGGGAACGGTGGTGAAATGGCAGTACGTACAGCCCTGATGGCAGAAAGGGATATGAATATACAGGCCAGAAATCATCGCTGATGGCCGCCAGAAAGTGCGTTAGTTTGAAACCGAATCCAGAAGGGCATCCAGTGGAATGCTTTCGACGCCTGCCCGGCGCAGAACGTTCAATGCCTCCTCTTCGGTCCTTGCCGACAGGGGCCGGACGGCATCGGAAATCATAACGGTTTGAACATTGTTGCGGCGAAGGCCCAAACATGCCGCCCGCACGCAGTATTCCGTTGCAACACCGAAGACCACCGCCCGAGGCGGCAACGCCTTCAACAGCTTCTCGGTCATGGGGTTACTGAATACATCAAAATCCTGCTTCTCAAGGATGATTTGAGAATATTTGCGGACATCCTCGACCAGGTTGCGGTCATGCACCCGATTCTCCAGGACAAGCCGATGGGGCAGGAGAGTTTCTTCCAGCTTCTGCTGTCCCTCGGTGCCCCGAACGCAGTGGGGGGGAAATTGACCGAACTCCGGATCTTCGGGGGAATGGGCATCGACCGAAGAGAGGACGTGGACATTGTTGTTTTTGGCGAAATCGAACAGCCGCCGCAGTTTGGATCTGATGCGTTCAGCCCCAGGCACGTACAGGGCCCCTGTCGGGAGCATGAAATCCCTTTGAGTGTCAATATCAACAAAAAATAGTTTGTTCACAACGGCATCCTCCCTTCGGACATTATACCGCCTGAAGACCCTCTACCGGACCGAATCCTGCAATGATCCTCTCATAGCGCAACAACTGCAAGGGGTTCCGGTCACGTTGAAAACGGGAGGTTTCGGAGGTGTCCGGGGATTTCTCAGGCGCCGGATCCGTCCAACCGGCCGGCATCAGAAAAACTGTAGTAGCCGTTCAGGCCGAGAATGATATGGTCGAGCACCCGTATCCCTAGGATCTGCCCTGCGTGCACGAGCCGGTGCGTACAGTCTTGATCCTCCCTGCTGGGGGCCGGATCCCCGGAAGGATGGTTATGAAAGAAAATCAGGGCCGCGGCACTGTCCCTCACCGCTGGGGCAAAAACCTCCCGTGGGTGCACGACCGAAGTATTCAGGCTGCCTATCGATATGAGCACTTCACGGATGAGCCTGTTTTTGGAGTTCAGATGCAGAGAAAAGAAATGTTCCCGGTTTACAGACAAAAAACGCACCCGGTACCGCTGGAAAAGTTCTTGGCTGTTGGAAAAATGTTCTCCAGCCTCCAGAGGCGTGGAACAGACCTGTTTCCCCAGCTTCATTGCGCAGTACAAGGACTTTGCCTGCCGGCAGGAAATTTTTCCCGCTTTCCGGATTTCTTCGAGAGATGCATCCGCAATCCCCTGCGCAGAACCGAAATAAAGCAGAAGGCGCCTGGAGGCGACCTGAGCCGCCAGACTCTCACCGCCTCGGCCCAAAACATTGGACATTAAACCCAGAACATCCATGCCACGCTCCCGGTGAATATTCTGTATTAGGTTGATTACTTGGCCGTTGTCGATCACTAGGCTTGAAACCCTCCGGGCGACGCCCCAGGCGTTGTCCCGCGATACGGATCCTCAAGAAATCCAATAGCTCCGGCGGGAACAGCGCCAAAAAATTCCACAAAAACAGTCCTGTTATCCGCCCTGCAGGGTGACGGATCGAAACGGACCATGCGGACCTGTAGAAACACCCGTCGTCTGACATTTGCGGATGTGGGCCCTTTGGCGCACGCGGCAGCACGCCGAGAACCCTCAAGGCGGGCACATCGGATGCGCAGCCGCGTCCGGAAGCAATCATGTGGAATCAACGGGGGTGGAAGATCCGGGCAGCCCGGGAATCCGCCGGATTTTACAGAAAGGAAACCAGTTACGGCACGATGGGCCGCGCAGCGCTCTTCGCATCCCGGGAGGCCGGCGGGCAGGACTAGATGGCCAGCCCGCCGTCTACCTGAATCACCTGCCCGGTAATGTACCCGGCGTCTTCTGAAAGCAAAAACGCCGCAATGGCGGCCACCTCTGCGGCATTACCGAAACGTCCAAGCGGGATATTCTCAAGGAGTGTCGTTTTATAGTGTTCCTTCAGGCTGTCGGTCATAGCGGTTTCGATAAATCCCAGGGCCAATGCGTTTACCGTCACGTTGCGGGGAGCGAATTCTTTGGCCAATGCCTTTGTCAATCCGATCATACCCGCCTTGGAGGCTGCATAATTGGCCTGTCCTGTCATCCCGTGAAGACCGCTGAGCGAGGTGATATTCAGTATCGCTCCCCTGCGCGCTTTCAGCATCGCCGGCGCCACCGCCTGCGTCATATTGAAAGCACCCTTCAGATTTGTGTCGATGACGTCGTCCCAGTCCGACTCCTTCATGCGCACCAGTAGGGCATCACGAACAATCCCGGCATTATTCACGAGGAAATCTATACTACCGAACATCTCCTTCACGCCCCGAACCATCTCCAGAACAGCCGGTCGGTCCGTTATGTTCAGGTAAAACGGCAGCACCCGGCGCCCCAGGGCGGTAATTTCCATGAGCAGCGATTCAGACGCCTTGCTTTGTTGTGTGCAATTAAACGCTATGTTGCATCCCCGCTCGGCGAGCTTAAGGCAAACAGCGCGGCCGATTCCGCGGGAACCGCCTGAGATAACAGCCGTCTTCTCCTGAAAGCTCACCGGAGCCTCCGACTTGTCGGATCGTTTCTTAAAAAGGAAAGGGGTACATCAGCCATCCTATAACGATAGATACGACAACAAAGGCGCCTACCAGTGAAGCAAAGTACCTGACGCGTTCCCTGCCGTCGCTTTTGGCGATATAGGATAGAACCAAAGAGGTGAACACGCTGAACACCAGCATCAACAAAAGATGATTCTTCATTGCTTTCTACCCATCGCTATATCGAACACATCGACGATAACCAGCATGTTCAGGAGTCCGGCAACATAGAGGAAAACGTTTGCGTAGTCATAGGTATAGACGGTGGGGTTCCCGGCTCCCAGACCGGACGACCAGGCAATCCAATACATCAGCCCGGATCCGGCATCGGCCACAAATTTCAGTATGGAGAAGATCGTGTCGAATTCGGGCCCGAACAGCTCCCCCTCCAAGAAAAGCCCGGTGGTGAACATACAGGCGATACTGCCGAAAAAGACCGCGGCCCGGTCCCACTTGCGCAGGAGGGCATGGCCCAGTCCCGGCACCAGGGCAGCCGCCACGCAGACCGCGAAGGTCCTTGTGGAAATGTCCGCAGAGGATTCCGGCTTGTTCTTTGACGGGGTTTCCCGTTCCGGCTTTGTTTTCATAGGGGAAGAATCTTACGGAAACGGCCGGTGCCAGTCAAGCCGAAAGGACCTGCTAGGGGTTTGTCTGCAGCCCCGGATGGAACGGATCAGGACATCCGGAGCATCCTTTTTCACCCCCTTAAAACTATCGTTGAAGGCCTTTTAGGCCGATAACCAACTAGGACGGTGCGGTATAGTTCCGTTTTCCTCGTTGGAGAGATAGGACCCTTATGAACCTCGACACCTTGCTGCGCATCATGATTAAAAAAGGCGCATCCGATATGCACCTTAAAGTAGGAACGTTCCCCCATGTTCGTATCAATGGAGAACTCCTTCCGCTCGGAGATCAGGGGAAGCTCGAAAAGGAGGAGTGCCTCATGATGGCCTTTTCCATCATGAATAACCGACAGAAAGAGCGCTTCCGGGACGCCAACGAAGTGGACGTAGGGTACGGAGTCCAGGGGCTCGGCCGGTTTCGAATGAACGTTTTTCAGCAGCGGGGCAATGTATCGGTGGCCATCCGCGCCATCCCGTCGACCATCGCGACTTTTGAGGAATTATACCTGCCCAGAATCATAGAGTCGATTGCATGCGAACCGCGTGGCCTGATACTGGTAACGGGGACAACGGGGAGCGGGAAATCCACGACCATCGCATCCATGCTGAACTACATCAACAAGAACATGATGCGCCACATCATCACCATAGAGGACCCCATCGAGTTCCATTACACGGACAGGATGAGTCTCATCAGCCAGCGGGAAATCAGCGTCGACGCAAAAGACTTCGCCTCCTCCCTGCGCAGTTCCCTCAGGCAGGATCCCGACATCATCATGGTCGGGGAAATGCGCGACATGGAAACCATCGAAACTGCCCTTTTGGCCGCGGAAACGGGCCATCTCGTATTCAGCACATTGCACACAATGGATGCCGTCGAAACCATCAACCGGATTACCACGGTTTTTCCCAATCACCAGCAGCGTCAGATACGCCTGCAGCTCGCCATGGTGCTCCGTGCCGTGATTTCCATGCGCCTGATCAGGCGATCGGATTCCGAAGGCCGTATCCCGGCTATTGAAATTTTACGGACTACGGAGTATATCCGTAATTGCATCCTGGATCCGGAGAAGGCCAAGCTGCTTCGGGAGGCAATTGCGGCCGGAACCTCGGAATACAGCATGCAGACATTCGATCAATCCATTTACGAGCACTACAAGGCGGAGCGAATAACCCTGGAGGACGCGCTCAATTATTCGACCAACCCCGAGGAATTCAAGTTGAGGGTTCAGGGCATCTACACCACCAAGGATGCCGCAATCCAGGCGATGGAACAGGAAATGGCCCGGTAGCCCCCACCCTCCCTTGAGCCGCGAAAGGTCGGGCCGGATAGGCCGATTTCCGAGGTCCGCCTGTGGTGCCGGAGACGCCCGAACGCTCCCTCCCGCACGCACACAGCGGAGAACACGATCTGGTGAACGGCCCACTGCAGAAAAATCTTTGGAGAAAAGCCTCCGTCCTTCTCTCCCGCCGGGCCTACAGCCGTGGAGAACTCCGCTTGAAGCTACTGAAATACGGCGACGGACCGGCCGTGGACATGGTCCTCGACAGGCTCGTGAAACTCAAGCTTCTCAATGACGTGGATTATGCGTATAATTTTGCATTTTATCGGACCGGTCGCGATGGATGGGGACCGGAAAAAATACGCAGCGCCCTTCTTCGACGCCGGGTACATCCCGCCGACATTGCAGCGGCTCTGAACCGGATGCGCGATGAAATCGACGAAGATTTCGGCCTGGAGGATTACGTAGACAGATATTGCGGGAAACGCGGGTTGCCCAGGAACCCAGCAGGCGTACGCAAACTTGTGCAGCATCTGCAACGGCGAGGATTCCACGGCGGCAGCATCCAGAAAACACTGGAGCGCATGCTGCCTGCAGAGATTCTGAAGCGTTTATAACGCGGAGACTGAATTGATCAACTGCAATACGATTCGCGAAACCTTTTTAAAGTATTTCGAGCGCAATGGCCATTGCATCCTGCCCAGCTCATCCTTGATTCCCTTCAACGACCCGACCCTGCTGTTTTCAAATGCCGGTATGAACCAGTTCAAGGACATTTTCCTCGGGAATCAAGCTGCTCTATACAAAAGAGCCGCCACAAGCCAGAAATGCATGCGCGTAAGCGGGAAGCATAACGATTTCAAGGATGTGGGACATTCGAGCCGACACCATACGTTTTTCGAGATGCTGGGCAACTTCTCCTTCGGCGATTACTTCAAGGAGGACGCAATCCACTTTGCCTGGCAGCTGCTCACGAAGGAATTCGGCCTCGATCCCAAACGTCTCTGGGTCACCGTCTACGAAGACGACGATGACGCGTACAACATCTGGCACAGGAATGAAAACATCCCGAAAGAAAAAATTATGCGCCTCGGAGAAGTGGACAACTTCTGGGCGATGGGCGATACTGGTCCCTGCGGGCCCTGTTCGGAAATCCACTATGATTTCGGTAAAAGTCCGCTCCCGGATCACGGGGACTGTGACCTGACCTGTTCCTGCGGACGCTGGGTGGAGGTCTGGAACCTGGTCTTCATGCAGTACAACCGCGACACCGAAGGAGCGATGCATCCGCTGCCGGCACCCTCTATCGATACGGGCATGGGGTTCGAACGCATTACGACGATACTCCAGGGCAAGACCACCACCTACGACACCGATCTCTTCGTTCCGCTGCTGGACGTTGTATCCGATATTTCCCTCAAAGAATACGGGCAACATCCCGCCGACGATGTGTCCATGAAGGTCATTGCCGACCACATCCGGGCCGCTACTTTCGTCATAGGGGACGGCCAGTACCCCGGAAATGACAAGCGCGGGTACGTCTTACGCAAGATCATGCGCCGGGCCAGCGTCCATGGCAAACGACTCGGCATCGCCGATCCGTTCCTATACCGCCTCTCGGGCACCGTCATCGAAATCATGAAGGCGGCCTACCCTGAACTCGTTCAAAACAGGGATACCATTGCACGCGTCATCAAGCAGGAGGAGGATTCCTTTGCAGGCACCCTGGGAGAGGGGCTGAAAGAATTCAACGATCGGGTGCAAAGAATCAAGGGGCAGGGTTCCCAAACCCTGCCTGGTGAAGAGGCCTTCTTTTTGTATGATACGCGCGGGCTTCCGATTGAAATCATCGATGACCTCGCGAGGGAGAACGGTCTTGTTGTCGACGAAGCCGGGTTCCTGAAAGCCCTGGAACAGCAGCAGGAACGCTCGCGCAGGGATCACCACGAAGGCAGGGTCCACGAACAGTTTGCCGAATCCCTTTTCAAGGGAACGACGAGTTTCGTCGGATACGGAATCCCGGCGCCCCGAAAGGCGTCGGTACAGGCGATACTCGTAGACGGAGTCCAGGCCGACCGCATCGAAAGCGGGCAGAGTGGAGAGCTTGTGCTTGATGAGACTCCATTCTATGCCGAATCGGGAGGACAGGTAGGGGATACGGGTCACCTGCACAACGACGGAAACCTCGCCAGAGTGGACAATACGTCCTACCGCGGCACAGCCATCACACATCAGATAACCGTGGAACGCGGGACATTCCGGATTGGCGATTCGGTGGACGCTTCCGTTGATCTTGATAAACGGAACCGGACCATGAAAAACCATACGGCGACACACCTTTTGCAGGCGGCACTGCGGCTGGTGCTCGGGGATCACGTCAAACAGGCCGGCTCCCTTGTTTCCCCCGACCGCCTGCGGTTTGACTTCGTCCATTACGCCCCTATGACCGATGCCGAAATCAGCAAAGTTGAGGATTACGTCAATGAGCACATCTGGAGAAATACCAGCGTCGAGACGACAAGCATGGATCTGCAAAGCGCGATGAAATCAGGCGCTGTGGCGCTTTTCGGAGAAAAATACCGGGAACAGGTACGGGTGGTTGAAATCCCCGGATTCAGCAAAGAGCTTTGCGGCGGCACCCATGTTGCGGCCACTGGTTCCATCGGTTTATTCAAAATCGTCGGCGAAAGCGGAATATCGGCCGGCGTTCGTCGCATTGAAGCTCTGACCGGCGCGGAGGCTTTCAAGCGCTTCCGAGCGAGCGACAGGATCCTCGAAGACATAGAGGGGGATCACAAGGTTGTACGCCATGAAATCAACGCTTTCATCGGCAAGCTGCAGAACAGCATCCGGGAACTGCATCGTCAGAACCAGCAGATACTGGCCCGATCCGCCCGGGCCAGTATCTCGGATATGCTCGCCAGCGTCCGGGAGGTCCGGGGGATCAAGGTCCTTGCATCCACTGTCGCCTCCATAGACCGCTCGGGGCTCAGGAACCTCGCCGATGAATTGAAACAGAAACTGGGGTCCGGCGTCGTTATTCTCGGGACCGACCATGAGGGGAAAGCGTCCCTTGTTGTTATGGCAACCGACGATGTCTGTGCAAAGGTGCCGGCAGGGCAAATCATTAAAAACATTGCCGCTCTTGTCCAAGGCGGAGGAGGGGGAAGACCCGAATTGGCTGAAGCTGGGGGTAAAGATTCCTCAAAACTAGCCGATGCGGTGGAATATGGATACTCGGTTGTGGATGAAATTCTAGGAAGCGCAACATAACTGTGCGAATCAGGCTTTATGAGAAATACAGGAGTTTGTCGGGACTGAATAGTACGGGATTTCCCAAACAAGCGCCGGGGGGAATCCCGGCCCGATCTCCGGTTCGAATCGATGCATAGACCAATGCGTTTAAGACCGATACTTGTGCTGATTCAAATTGTCGTCGCGACGGCCTCAATGGCCCCGGCAGGCCAGGGCCAGGATTTCTTCACCTATGTCGATACCCATGGAGCGCACGTCTTTACCAATATCGCGCCGATCAACAGTGAAACAATCGCCGATCTGGGAGCAAGGGATCCCATAGAACCGGCGACGCCTCCCCGCTCCCAGAAATTCCAGGCAGGTCCGGATGCTTACGACGCTCTAATCAGCAAATACGCGTCCTTGTACAGACTGGACCCCTCTCTGATTCATTCGATCATCGCCACGGAATCGGCTTTCAATCCCAAAGCCATCTCCAGCAAGGGAGCATGCGGGCTTATGCAGTTAATGCCCGAAACAGCCGAACGCCTCGGAGTCCAGGACAGTTTCGATCCCGAGCAGAATATCCGTGCCGGGACGCAGCATTTCCGTTCCCTGATGGATATGTTCAACAACAACATAGATTTAAGCCTCGCAGCGTACAATGCCGGCGAAAATCTGGTTCGCAGACTGGGCCGTATTCCCCCCTATGAGGAAACCATTAACTATGTCCAGTCCGTTACACGTCGTTATAAAGAAAAACTGAAGTATGCACAGGACCGGGGAGAAGCCAGCGAAGCGCCAACAATCAGATTTGTCGATGCAACGGGTGTTCTGCATGTAACGAACATTCCCCAGGCCCGATAGCTCCCTTTCAAAATGCGGATTGCAGCCCGATGTTCGGTCTAGCAGTTGATCTGCTGATTCTGTGGAAATAGCTGGCTTTCCCTTGCGCCAAACGCCTTGTGCATTTTAAGGCATTCAAAGAATCGCTGCCGGAAGGATTGATTCCCGCAAATGCCTTAATTATCAACAAGTTCTAACAATATAACCTTGACTTTCATTCTCGATGCCCTTATGATGCAAAGCATGAAACCCGGCAGATGCGGCTCAGGCTTACGAAACGCATTTTCCTATTTCATCGTTTTATTTCTGTTTTCCGTCTTTCCCGCACAAGCAGCCAATCCGGCTTCGGACGCCCCACCGGTTCCAAAGGAGCAAACAAAAAGGAATCCTCAATCGCAAGCGTCCCCCGCGGGGACAAGATCCACCGTCCACGGTATCCGGCACTGGTCCTCCAATGACTATACCCGGTTGGTCATCGATCTGGATTCGGACGCAGACTTTAAAAAGAACATCCTCCATGATCCCAACCGGATGTACTTTGACATAAAGAACGCCACCCTGGACAAAGATCTGCACGAACGCGAATGGGCAATGCAGGATAAATTTTTACAGCGCGTCCGGATCGGACAGAACAGACCTGATGTGGTTCGTATCGTGCTCGATTTTTCGGTCTTCAGCTCCTATTCCATCTTCAAACTGGAGGCCCCCCCCCGGATTGTAATCGATCTGCATCACCATCCAGCGGATCAACCCCCAATAAGCAAATCGAAAGACGTCCACCGTGCAGAACGAGACACGCCCGTCCCTTCGCAGGCCGAGCGCAGTGCGGCCTCTTTCGCCGGCGCAGACGATAGCGTTCATCCAGGCAAGCCCGACGCCGTACCGGAACCGAAAGCGGAACAGGCATCAGCGCTCGAGGGCAAAACCGTTCCTCTTGCCAACCTTATCCACAAGGATCTCCCCGATACTCCGAAGGCGGCGGAACCAACGAGCCTCGGGCGACATTCCCTCACACGCACGCTAGGATTGAAGATAGGACGGATTGTTCTGGATCCCGGGCACGGAGGGCACGATCTGGGCACTGTGGGCCCGGGCGGCATGCTGGAAAAAGACCTCGTCCTTTCCATTGCCCTCAAGCTGAAAGAAATGCTGGAGCAGAAACTCGGGGCAGAAGTGATCCTGACCCGGGATAAAGACATATTTGTATCCCTTGAGGACCGGACCGTTTTAGCAAATCAAGGCAAGGCGGATCTCTTTGTATCCATTCATGCCAATTCCAGCCGCCACCGTTCCATCAGCGGGGTGGAGACCTACTACCTCGACTTTGCCAAAACAGAGTACGAACGGGAAGTAGCGGCGCGCGAAAACGCCGGGACCGGAAGCAGCGTCCGAGACCTGGAGGATCTCGTACAACAGATCGCACAGGCGGACAAGGCCACGGAATCCAGGGAACTGGCCTCCGTTATTCAGAAGAACCTGCACTTGGGAGCTCGGGAAATTTTTCCAGCCGCCCAAAATCGCGGTGTGCGCCGTGCGCCCTTCGTCGTTCTGATCGGGGCTAAAATGCCGTCTGTATTGACAGAAGTGGCGTTCATCAGCAATCCTAAAGACGAAAAGATCCTGAAAGAGACAAGCAAAGTCGACCAAATCGTAGCGGCTCTATTTTCGGGGATCGAATCCTACATGAAAAAACTGGGCAGCTACCCCATTGCATCCCGGACCCTAGAAAATTAATGAGATTGTCCTTTCTTTTCCCCGCGCTACTTTTTGCATCCTTGCCCGCGATCGCTCAGGTCGAATTTATCGCAGAAGACTATTTCCCGGCGGATAAGGAGTTCGAAGCGTTACGCGTCATTGCGTCGGAGAACGGTTTCTCCGACCCCGCGCAACTGTCCTCCGTCGCAGATGGGCGCCTGATAGACGGCGTGGGATTCAGAAGCTTTGCGCAACGCATCTATACTGTCGGGGAGTCAGGATCGCTTTCGGTCGATATCGCGACCCTCATAGATTATCGGGCAGCCTATGCACTCGTGACCCTGCTGCGCACCACCGATATCCAGGATGGCCCCCCCGGGGACGGATTCGCTTTCGATGATGACGGCATCCTTTTCTGCCACGGGAAAAGGTGGGTCCGCATCCACGGCCGCCAAATCCCTGAAGACCTGATCCGGCGCGTTGCGTCTTCGGTCAGCAACCGGATGGGCGAACCGGCAAAAAAGGTGCCGTTGCTGATCGCGCATCTGCCCGTATCGGGGCTGCAGACAGGCAGCCTGAAATATTTCCCCAGTTCACAATCCTTCGCATCCTACATTGGATCGGTTCGGGCCGGCCTCATCTGGACCGATTACGAGATGGAAATCGCACAGGCGAACTACCTTTCCAGGAGCGAATCGGACGCGAGCCGTTCCGGTGTGTCTGGGATGATATCCCTGCTGAAGTTCCCGACCTCGCAGATGGCCGAAGAGTACTTTTCCGAGCTTTCCTCGCCGGCGCTTCAGACAGACGGGCACGGCATATACTTCAAGAGGAGCGGGCCTCTTCTCTCCATCCTGGAAGGCTCCTTCGATGCTACTGAAGCTGGCACGATCCTTGACGCCATCAAGTACAGGTATTCCGTCCAGTGGATCCGGGACAATCAATCCCAGTACACGATTGCCTGGGGAATACCCGTTCACATCCTCAACACGACGGTATGGTCCTTTTTCTTCGTTCTGATGCTGTGTCTTTTTTCCATTCTGGCCGGTGCGGGGATCGCCGGTATCCGGCTGCTTATGCGTCGCTTCCTGCCGCACAATCCGTGGGATGATCCGGAACGAACGGAAATTACAAGGCTGAAAATGTCATGAAAACAGACCAACTTCGGAGGGTTCCCCTTTTCGCCACCCTGACGGATGAAGAATTCCGGTCACTGGAACATGTGTTCATCCTGAGGTCGTATCGCAGGAATCAGGTCATATTCATGGAGGAGGAGACCGGGACCTACATGTACCTGGTTCTTACCGGCAAGGTCAAGGTAGCCAAGTCCAGCGGCGCGGGTAAAGAAACCATTCTTGCGATTCATAAGACAGGCGATTTTTTCGGCGAGATGTCGCTTCTGGACGGGAAGACTTCCCCTGCAACCGTTTCCGCGATGGAGGATTCCAAGATTATTTCCGTCAGCGGGTCGGACTTCCATAAATATCTCATGCACAACGAGAAGATCCTGTTGCAGATCATCAACGTGCTTTGCAGCCGGCTCCGCCAGGTATGGCAGACACAGAGCTTGAGTTCCAGCAGCGCCGAGTCGAAGATCCGTATGGGCATCTACCAGCTTGCCAAGCGGCACGGGATCCAGGACGCCCACGGGACGATCATTGACCTGAAGATAACGCACCAAGAGCTGGCGGATATGGTTGGCACATCCAGAGAAACCGTCACCCGCGTGATTGCTCGGCTCAGGGAGGAAGGAATCCTCGAAGTTGACCAGCGCCGCATGACGCTTATCGATCCAAAGGCTCTTATACAAGAATAAGAGCCCTCTTCCACACCCCGCACTACCCCGAACTGCCACATTGCCTCCCCCTTCCTCCAATGCGTGTTCCGCGCTGTCAGTCCGCAGCCGTCAACGGGTACGCCTTCAGCCTTTACCGCCCCGGTGCACCATGGCCGGGGGAAGCGTTGTTCTAAGCTTGATGCCGTTGGTGCGCCATGATACTTTGAAAGACCGGAACCGCATTTCTCAAAAGGAGGATTTCACTATGCCTGATTTTGGATCGCCATTTGCCGGCATGGCCAGCGACCGCAAACTCACTGAAAGCGAGCTGATTCGCTCAATTCGGTTTATGGTCGCAGCCGAATATGAGGCCATACAGCTCTACATGCAGCTGGCCGAATCTACGGACAACGTGCTTGCGCAGAACGTTCTCAAGGATATCGCCGACGAAGAACGCGTCCACGCAGGCGAATTCCTGCGTCTCCTCAAGGAGTTGGCTCCGGACGAAGAGCAGTTCTACCAGGAAGGATACCGCGAAGTTGAAGAGGAGTTTCTCGGCGCCGCACCGGCAGGAGAAAGCGCCGTAGAAGAAGGCAGCCCGGAAGCCGGACCAGCGGGAGGCGGTATCGGAATAGGCAGTCTCCGCAAGTAAAAGCCCCTGCCTAAAGAATTAATGGATTGTTTTTAAACACTTTTTCAAGTGAGGAGCACGGACCCATGGACACTCTCCGACGTTCATTAGCCCCTATTTCCCCGGAAGCCTGGAAAGAAATCGACGGCTTCGCACGAGAAACGCTCGTCCCGAAACTTTCAGCCCGCAAGTTTGCCGATGTCAGCGGGCCTAAAGGAATGGATTTCGCATGTGTCGCACTAGGGCGACTCGAGGTCCCCAAAGACCAGGCCGCATCAGGCGTCCGCTACGGCATACACATGGTGCAGCCTCTTGTAGAAGCTCGTGTGAATTTCAGTCTCAACCAGTGGGAGCTGGACAACCTGATGCGCGGCGCCAAGGACATTCAATTCGATTCCCTAGCCGACGCGTGCAACCAACTGGCGATGTTTGAAGAGGACGCGATCTACAACGGATTCAAGCCAGGCTCTATTCAAGGTATTCACGCCGCGCTGGAGGGCGCGCCGATACCGATGGGGCTCGATGTCCATCAATGCATCGATGCGGTGACCGAGGCACAGGCCCAACTGGCGTCCTCCGGTATCGAAGGTCCTGCCGCGCTGGTCGTCAGCCCCACCGTCTGGAAATTCCTGGCCAGGAACACCCAGGGAGGAACGCTGCGGCAGCTGCTTCAAAACCAGATCGAAGGCCCCGTGATCTATTCGAAGACCATCAACGGGGCACTCCTCGCGTCGCTGCGCGGTGGCGACACAGAACTGGTGCTCGGCCAGGATATCGCCATCGGCTACTCGCACCATGACTCGAAATCGATCGAGCTGTATCTGACAGAGTCGTTTACCTTCAGGGTGATCAGTCCGGAAGCGTTGGTTGGATTCAAGGTAAGCTGAATTCCCCGCTGTTAGAAATCGCTGCGGTCAGTTCGTCCCGTTCCCGATCGAGCTCCGGGATTGCTCTTTAGACATTCCCGGAGCTCGATTTCCATCCACGGTACCTCCCGAAAACGGGATGCGGATCGAAGCTCCCGAAAGCCCGGCCGTGGCGTCTCCCTCGCCCCACCGTCTTCTTCCCCGATGTCCATGCAAAGTTTTCCACAAACGTTATAGGGGGCGGAAAGACCGGGATGCCGTACACCAGAGAGACTGAAAAATGTCGGCACTCTCGTGTAGCAGACGCAGTCTGGTCTTCCAGGGGCCATTCGCCACGGCTTCCCAAAACGACCGGGAACGGTGCAGCCCACCACCGGAAAAGGTATCCGTGGTCTTCCCGGCGTTGCGATCAAGCCTGCATGGATACGGGCGGGGCGCCGGGCACGGAGAGATCCACGACCGGAGTACTGCGAGAGAACCGGAAGGGCACGATTCTAATGGCTGGATCAGGGCGGAATGTATGGGGACGGTGGACGGGCTTCATTCGACCAAGACAGCTTCCCGCCACTTGCGTACGGAATTGATCAGGTACATTCTACGGTGCCTTCCGAGATCGGAAACTTTGATAATGCGCTCCCGGATCTTTCCCTGATCAAGCAGCCATGCGCGGAAAACACCCGCCAAAAGACCGGATGAAACCGGCGGAGTCACAAGGCAGCCATTGATGTCCACAACCACATTCGCATTGCTGGACTCGGTCAGTTCCCGATGTTCATTCCATAAAAGGACATCGTCACAATCAGTCACCTTCCCCAAGGCCTGTTCATAGACGGAACGGAAAGAGGTCTTGTGGTACAGAAAGATGTTGCCGGAATCCACCGGATCCGGGGCCAGTTTCATCCGAACCGGCTTCGGTGGATTCTCGGCCACAAACGAAGCGGATTGAATGTCCCAGCCGCCATCCCGATCGACCAACAGGCGGATTCTATGCATCGGTTCCAAAAACCCGGAAGCTTTTGCATGCAGGTCTTTTAGAATCTGCTCGATATCGACGGGATAGCCGAAATAGGCGGCCGAATCAGCCAGCCGCTTCATATGGTAGGCCAGAAGAAAATATCCGCCGTTGTTGCTCCACAAGATCGTTTCGAGCAAGGAACAGTCCGGCATCTGTTCGGTGAGAACCCTGGATTTCAGCAGTGCCTCGGTGTACTCCTCGCGGCTCGATGAATCCCAGACGATGCCGCCGCCGGTGCCGTATTCGGCCGTACCGTTGTGTCGGTCCACTACAGCGGTCCGAATGGCGACGCTGAATTGCGCATCGTGTCCCGGCCCCAAAAACCCGATGCACCCGGTGTATAGACGGCGCGGAGTCTTCTCCAGATCTGCAATAATGCGGGTCGTGCGTATTTTAGGCGCCCCTGTGATCGAGGCACACGGGAATAATGCGGCCAGAATCTCCGCGAAAGACTTGCCGGTATGCGCCCGCACCGTCGAAGTCATCTGCCAGAGGGTCGGGTGTCGTTCAATCTCGAAAAGCCTATCAACCGTGACGCTGCCGGCATCCGCAACCCTTCCCAGATCATTGCGAATCATATCCACTATCATGAGGTTTTCCGCGCGGTTTTTATCCGATTGCCGGAGCCATGCGGCCAGAGACTCGTCCTCTGCGAGCGTGCGCCCCCGCCGCACGGTCCCCTTCATCGGCTTGCAGGTCAAACAGTTGCCTTCACGCATGAAAAAGAGCTCCGGAGAAGCCGAGCAGATTGCGTAACGCCCCGTGTCTATCCATGCCGCATATCCCGGGTCCTGGGCCCGGACCATTGCAAGGAACAGGTTCCAGGGGTCCCCGGAGAATGTCAGGTGCAGCCGCAGTGTGTAGTTCACCTGGTAGGTGTCGCCGGAATGGATGTGGCGCTTGATTCTAGATATGGCCCGATAGTATTCCTCCCTGCCGGCGGAGGGAACTGCATCCCCGAGGTCATAGGCGCTGAAATCAGGTTCGGGCAGCCTGATTTCTTCCGGCGGGGAATAGAGTCCGAACCAGAGGAGCGGAAAGTCTCCGTGCTGTTTCGCACATAGCGCAGGATCGAAGGCCGCAGCCGCTTCATAGCTTAGGAAGCCGGCAGCATACCAACCCTTTTGTCGTACTTGATCCTCCAGGTGCCGCAATGCCGGAAGGATATTCTCAATAGTTGCAGCCTGAATAACCCTGTGTGGATTCTTGAAATGAAGCCAGCGCGATGCGGCGTGATGATGCAGAATAACCTGGTTCCATGTAGTTCCGGAAGCGCTATCCAATTATCGTACCCAGCCGCCCGTGGACGAAGATTTCCCGGGCCATGTTTTGCGCGCTACGGGGCACAGGAAGGCAGCACAATCCCTGAGGTTTCCTGGAAAAGGGAATCCACGAAAAGTTCCGGAGAAAATTCCAGGAGATCCTCCAGGGATTCACCCACCCCTATGTAGCGCACTGGTACCTTCAAGTTCTGGCTGATGCTGAAAACAATTCCCCCTTTGGCGGTTCCATCCAGCTTCGTGACAATCAATCCCGTAATGCCGGTACATTTCAAAAACTCCTGCGCCTGAGACAGCCCGTTCTGCCCCGTTGTGGCATCGATCACAAGAAGCACTTCATGCGGAGCCCCCGGGATCTTCCTTCCTGCGACCCGGCGCATCTTCTCCAGTTCCTGCATCAGGTTCCCCTTTGTGTGGAGACGCCCGGCCGTATCGACGATCACCACGTCGCTTTTCCTCGCCTGCGCAGCCTCCAGGGCATCATGCAGAACAGACGAAGGATCCATGCCGATCCTGCTTTTAACGAGGTCGGCGCCGGAGCGCTCCGCCCAGATGCTCAGTTGCTCGATCGCCGCCGGGCGGAACGTATCCGCTGCGCATACGAGAACATTCCGGCCTGATTGGGAAATCCGGGCAGCCAGTTTTCCTACTGTCGTCGTTTTACCGGTTCCATTGACCCCCACAATCATCCACACCTGAGGTCCGGTCCCATTCGGGACAGGCCCCGTTCCCGGGTTTGCGTTCAGGATGCCCAGCAGCTGGTTTTTGATTTCATTTTTTGCGTCTTCTGCGGTTTTCAGACCCTGCGTCCTCTGCTTCTCACGGATGGCATCCATGATTGTCTCCGTGACACCCACGCCCAGATCGGCCGAGAGCAGGGTGCCTTCGAGTTCGTCGAGCACAGCACCATCGATAGTCGGACGGGAGGAAAGAACGGTTTCAATGCGCCCGACGAGGCCCTCCTTCGTGACGCCCAGAGCCTTCTTCATTCTCGAGAAGAGCCCTTCCTTTTGTCCGTTCTTCACTTCGGAGAATCGTTTGAAAAGCATGCGTTTCCTTTCGACACCGTACGGCTGAACCTGCTAACCGGCGCGGCGCACCCGGACGGATCCGGAAAGGATTGTTTCGATGGCCCCTTCCTCTGTTTCCACCAGCAGGGCGCCGCTGTCGTCGATG
Organism: uncultured Acidobacteriota bacterium; assembly: GCA_964651155.1. Classification (GTDB taxonomy): domain Bacteria; phylum Acidobacteriota; class UBA6911; order UBA6911; family UBA6911; genus UBA6911. Next base: position 22,856 of record CAZYXB010000027.1, read on the forward strand.
CCGCGTGTTACGGCGGTCCTTCGGTCGGCCCCCTGCTCGATCCACACGGGCACACCATTCCACATGTGGGAATGGTGCTTCCAGCTCTCGAGCACTTCCTTATGACCTCCATGTTCAAAGGAACTGTATACGATTTGAAAATGTTTCAAGAACCACACCAGAATCATGCGGCGCGGTACGACTGTATGGGCCGCTTCATCGATGCAGACGGCCTCTTCTTCCATGCCTTGCGGGACACTCCCACGGTGCACGTTGATGCCGACGCCGACAACAACGGCCGCATTCGCGTTCTCGTGTAAGGTCTGCAACAGAATCCCGGCGCACTTTTTCCTCGAAATCAGCACATCGTTCGGCCACTTGATGTCCATGGCCAAGGGATGCGGGATCCTCCTGGTGTCGTAGAGCTCTTGAAGAGTTCGGACCAGTGCAACCGAAGCAACGTGCGTCAAAAGGGGCCAGTATTTCTCCGCCTGCCCGGGCCGGAGGATCAGAGAAAAATACAGCCCGCTTTTTGCCGGAGAAAACCATTCCCGATCCTCTCTCCCCTTCCCCGCAGTCTGTTCTTCGGCGCATATCAGTGTCCCGCCTGGAGCACCCGCACGCGCCTGCTCCAGGGCCTCCCTGTTAGTGGAATCAATCGTTAGAAAACCGTTGACCCGGAGTCCCTCCCAGGCCAGATTCGGCGTTTCCCTTTGGATCCAGTAAGGGACAATCTGATCTTCATCGAATTTGAGAATAACCCGATCATCTTTGTATTCAAGAATATAGCCCCATTGGCGACATATTTCCAACTCCTTTTGAATAATCGGGGCGCCCCCCTGCAACAGCCCCGCGGCACCTACGTGGGCTAAATCGGTCAGGATGTTTGGAATGCGTATATTGGCCATGGCTAATGAACGGGCAAATGTTGTAAATTGGATTGTATTTTCTGATACCGCTCCTCGAGCTCCTTATAGCGTAACCGGTGCTCCGTTACAATCTCTTCAGGCGCCCGGACCACAAATTCCTTATTGTTCAGTTTTTTCTCCAGCTTGCCCATCTGCTCCTGAACACGTTCAACCTCTTTCCGCAATCTGTCCTTTTCCGAGGCCACGTCAATGGCGCCTTCAACATCGAGCCCAAACTCTCCAAGCCGCCAAACCCCTCGCAGCATCGATCGGGGCAATGCACCCGAGAAACTGATTGCTTCCAGCCGAACTAGAGAACGGATTTTATCGAGATTTTCTTCCACCAGTTTCCGGTCTATTTCATTCGGTATCGTAAAGACCGCATCGAGCTTTCTCTTGGGATCTACGTTCATTTCAGCCCGCAGGGAACGCATTTGCACAATCAACTCCATAAGATCCTGCATCTGTTGAGACGCAGCAGGATTGCTCCTGAGCTCATTGGGCAGCGGAAATTGCTGCATCATGATGGATTCGCCTCTGTGGGGGATCTTCTGCCAGATCTCTTCTGTGATGAAAGGCATGAAGGGATGCAACAGCCTTAATGCATAATCAAGGACATGTATGAGGATTTTGGAACGTAGAGCCCGCTCGCCGGCAGGCGCCTCGGAATTGGTCAGGACCGGTTTCACCAGCTCGATATACCAGTCGCAGACTTCATGCCATATGAACTGGTAGATCAGCGCCGACGCCTCGTGGAAACGATACTTCTCCAGGCATTCCGATATCCCCGAAGATACCTGGTCCAGTCGATGCAGGATCCAGCGGTCCTCGAGCGGGACGTCCGCGTCCTTGCTCTGCAACAATCCGTCGACCATCTCGGAATCGACCGGCTCGTCCCCGTCGTCCAGGTTCAGCAGGACGAAACGCGCTGCATTCCAGACCTTGTTGGCGAAAGCGCTATACCCCTTCATCCGGTCTGTTGAAAATGGGATATCCGTCCCAGGAACCGCCATCGAAGACAGGGTGAAACGGACGGCGTCTGCCCCGTATTGGTCGATCAGCGCGATCGGCTCAATGATGTTTCCACGCGTCTTGCTCATCTTCTGGCGCTCGGCATCCCGGACGATCCCGTTGATATGCACCTCGCGGAACGGGATCTCTCCGGTAAATTTCAAGCTCATCATGATCATGCGCGCCACCCAGAAGAAGATGATGTCCGGACCCGTAATCAGGGTGTCGGTCGGGTAGAACGTCTGTAAGTCCTCCGTTTCCTCGGGCCATCCCATAGTCGTAAAGGGCCATAGGGCCGAGCTGAACCACGTGTCCAGAATGTCGCTCTCCTCGCGCAACGGACCTCCGCATTTGCGGCACTCCGTCGGGGTGTTGCGCGATACATGGATTTCCCGGCAGGCATCGCAGTGCCAGGCCGGGATGCGGTGCCCCCACCACAGCTGGCGCGAGATACACCAGTCGTGAATGTTGTACATCCATTCGAAATACCGTTTCTTGAACACCTCGGGGATAAACCGTATTCTGCCGCTTTCGACAGCCTCGATGGCTGGTTTCGCCAGCGAATCCACCTTCAGGTACCATTGGATGGAGATTTTCGGCTCCACGACGGTGGAACAGCGATCGCAGTGGCCTACGTTGTGCTCGTAGTCCACGGTCTTGAGGATGACACCTTCTGTCGCGAGGCGTTCCAGCAGTTTCTTGCGGCATTCGTAACGGTCCATGCCGAAAAAGGCCCCTGCAGCTTCGGTCATAACACCGCCGTCGTCTATGACGGTCAAGATGTCCAGGCCGTGGCGTTTCCCCGATTCGTAGTCATTCGGATCGTGGGCAGGTGTCACCTTGACAACCCCGCTACCGAATTCCCTGTCGACAAATGTATCGGCAATGATTGGAATCTCCCTTCCCATCACGGGCAAGAGTACTTTCTTTCCGACCAGGTGCCGGTACCGTTCGTCGTCAGGGTGCACGGCAACCGCGGTATCCCCGAGCATGGTTTCCGGTCGCGTCGTGGCGACGCTCAGATATTCGGTGCTGCCGACAACGGGGTACTTCAAATACCAAAGACTCCCTTGATGGGGCTCGTAGACCACTTCCAGGTCCGAAATGGCCGTCTTGCATCGTGTACACCAGTTTACGATGTACTCGCCCCTGTATATGAGCCCCTCCTCATAGAGGCGGACGAAGACTTCTACGACGGCTTTCGAAAGATTCTCGTCCATGGTGAAGCGTTCCCGGCTCCAATCGCAGGAAACTCCCATGCGCCGCATCTGGTTGAGGATGGTCCCGCCGCTTGTCTGCCGCCACTTCCAGGCCAGTTTCAGGAATTCTTCCCTGCCCAGATCGAAACGGTTCTTATTTTCAGCGCCGAGCTGCTTGTCCAGGACATAATGAACGGCGATGCTGGCATGGTCCGTCCCGGGCAGCCAGAGCGTATTGAATCCGAGCATCCGTTTCCAGCGCACCAGGATGTCGTGCAAGGTATGCTGCAGCGCGTGGCCCATGTGCAGGGAGCCGGTCACATTGGGTGGCGGGATGACGATCGAAAAACGCGGTTCCCCCGCCCGATTGTCGGCTACAAAAAAGTTCTTTGCTTCCCAGAAGGCATACCACTTCTGTTCAAAATCGTTCGGACTATAGGCCTTCTCTAGCGTTTCGGAAACCATTGGCACCCTCAAAAGAGACACCCGGCGTCGGGCGTGGGATAAAACGTTAGATTTTATTCGAATTGGCGTTTTTCGTCCAGTACGCATTTTCCGATGAACATCGAAACGCCATTTCCCGGCGGAGTCCATCGCGGGGGTTGCGGATTTCCAGCGCCAGTGAGCACAACATCGCGACGACGGCTGCGGTGCGCCGGACTCTGTGCCGTAGCGGTAGATCGGAGGATCTGCGAGGACACAGACCTTCCGCGTCCTCGATCGACGCGGTTCTTGTTTGGGCGGAAAAATACGCTTCAATCGGCTTAGGGCCGGGGCCGCCCCTCTATAGCATTACCGATTGCGGCGGAGGGGAAAACCAGGACAGGTCTTCAGGGATTGCGGGTTTCCTCGATGGACCGGCGAATGAGTATTTCAGAAAGTTCCGGAACGATTTCCCAGGCTATTTCACTGACGACATCCGAGGACATTTTTTTCACGACCCGTTCCACGATTGTGTCGAGAACCTCCTCGGAGAGGAAATCCGGGGTGACGGGTACCGCGGGGGGTGGAGGATTTTCCGCGCTGTCCGGCATGGTGGATTCCTTGCCGGTTTCCGAAAGTGACGCCGCATTCGATGCGGATTCCGCATCGAAAACATCGAGAATCCTGCTCGAACCCAGGAAGGATTCCAGAGACTGCCGGCTGATCGGGATTCGCGCATTCCATACCTTGTCGCCCACTACGGTCGCATCGGGTGTTGATTTCGTTTCCACCCCGTTGGAGGGCATATCAGATTCAATTTCCTGAGACATGGCGTGCCTCCCGAGCAGTCGCCGGACGACCTCGACAAGCTCGGATGTGTTGAAGGGCTTCGTCAGACAGGCGTCGTACTGGACGCGCACCGCTTCTGCCTCATCAAACGGTTCAAACGTACCCGCCAGGAGAACAACCGGGGTGTGTGACAGTTCGTGGCGACTTTTGATCAGGGAACAGAGCTCATATCCGCTGACACCGGGCATGCAGACGTCGGCCAGCACGACATCGGGGCGAAATACCAGAATTGCTTCCAGTGCGGACTCCCCTTCCGTCACACATTCGATAACAGAATCGGTGTCGCTGAAAGCGAGCCGGATCACTTTATGAATTGTTGGGCTGTCATCGGCTACAAACAGTTTCAGGGTCATATTGTGCTCACTATATTCAGTTTCTTGATATAGTTTCGTCACTACGCAAAATTTACTTTAGATTCTTCACGCGGAAGTTCCTTCTTTTCGCCCGTACTGGATCCTTCATTTTCGAATGACTTCCTCGATATTGATGCCCTCTTCGGTACCTTTGGCTTCCTCGGCAGCACTTGCAGCCTTGGCTTTCGCTCGCGCTACGGCCTCCGTGGCCTGATCGTAAATGTCCGGGGGGCCTTTGAAGCCGGTGGCTTTTGCGAAGTCATCAATCCATTTCAGTGGGTTGAATCCGTCCTGTTCCCCTATCCTGGACTCGTTCAACGCGGCAATTTCCGTGTCGACCTCCGGGATCGGCTTTCCCATAGCCGTGAGCTTTTGCTTCGCCTTGTTGGAATAATCGGTGAAGGGATAGGCGGAAACGAGCTTACTCAGGTACTCCTCCGCCTTGTCCGAAGTTTCGTTTTTTTCATGGTACTCGGCCATTTTATAGAGAACTTCGGGAGTCTTGAAAAAATTCGGGTAGTTTTCCAGAATGGTATCCAGGCGCCCGATGGCTGCCGTATAATTATTCTGCTTGGCGTAAAAATTCGACACGCCCAGCTCTGATTGTGCGAGGTTATCCCGGAAGAAATCAAGTTCGTTGCGCACAATCGAGGCAAAGTCGTGGTCCGGATACAGCTCCAGGAATTGTAAGGCCTCCTGTTCCCCCTTTCTGGCCGGGGTCTGATCGCGAGCTGGGTCCCCCACCATCTTCCTGTACAGAGCGATAACCTTCATCTGGGCATCCGGAGCCTTCGAATGTGCCGGGAAGAAGATAATGAAATCCTTGTACTGCTGCTCGGCCTGCAGCCAGTTCGTCGTTCCGCCTTCCTCAAAAAAAGTATCGGCCACGGCGAAATAGGCGTCGGCAGTCATTTCACTGTCCGGATAGGTACTGATCATGGTCTGCAGCGCCAGCCTGGCCCGGATATAATGCCCCTTCTCCAGAAAATCCGTCCCCGTTTCAAACAGGGTCTGGTCCGGAGGCACAATGCTTTTCTGAAGTCTGGCACTCTTCTGAGTGCATCCCCAGCAGAAAAACAGGGCGCCAGCCAGGAAAAGAAACCGTACCTTGTATGCCATCGCCTCACTACCTCGGTTTGTTCTCATCATGGCCTTGATATTGAGATTCTTCCCATGTCTACTGCTCGGGACCTCTATGCTGCTCGGCCACCTTCTTCATTTCCAGAAAAGCCGCAGCGGCATCTTTCCGCCCGAATATGGCAGAGCCCGCCACGATCATGTCGGCCCCGGCGTCGAGGATTTCAGGCAGTTTATGGGTATCGATGCCGCCGTCCACTTCGATACGGCCCCGGTAGGCGCCTGAGCGCTTTAATGCGTATAATTTCTGGATCTTTTTCAGACTTGACGGGATGAATTTCTGCCCTCCGAAACCGGGATTTACAGTCATGATCAATACGTAATCGAGCATGTGCAGCACTTCGTCGAGCAAACCGAGCGGAGTGGCCGGATTCAGGGCAACCCCGGCCTGGATTCCCTTTTCCTTCAAAAGGGTAAGGGTTCGGTTCAGATGCATGTCCGCTTCAACATGAACCGAAATCCAATCGGCACCCGCGAGGATAAAATCGTCTAGCAGTCTTTCCGGATGCTCCACCATCAGGTGCACATCCAGCATGGCCCGGCAACATTTCCGAATCGATGCAACCACCGGGGGGCCGATCGTCATGTTAGGCACAAAGTGGCCGTCCATTACGTCGAGATGGAAGACGTCGGCCCCGGCGGTCTCAATCCTTTTGATCTCCTCGGCGAGCCGGGAAAAATCAGCCGACAGTATTGACGGTGCTATCGTTATTCTGGTTCCCAATTGTCCTTACCCGTTTCCTGTAACGTAATCGGGTCAAGCGTATCACAGCCGGAATACCTATGCAAGGAGCATCCCTCCTAAAGCCATGAACGACAATAACTTGTGTACACCAATCCCCTGGATTCCGCGCGGGCGGGCGTTCCCGTCGACACCGGCGCGGGCAACTATCCGGAGCGCCGCCACATGAGTGCGGCAAAGAACCCGTCCCATCTGTAGGGAGTCGGGAACGTCCGAACCATATGATCGTTGCAGATCCATGCAGCAATGCCCGCCGGCGCGGCCGGGCGTCCCAGGTGAAAATCGGGATGATCGGCCAGGAAGCTTTCAACGACCTGTTCATTTTCTTCAGGTTCGGTTGAACAGGTTGCATAGAGCAATCTTCCTCCTTCCCGGACATTTTCCGAAACAGCCTCCAGTATGCTCCGTTGATTCTTTTGCAGCAGTGCAAGATCGGAAGAACGGAATCGCCATTTGATTTCCGGATTCCTTCTCAATGTCCCGAGGCCTGAACAGGGCACGTCCGCTACAATGGCGTCAAAATACCCCCGGAAGGGCGCCCGGAGGCACGCATCCGCAACCAGAAGCAGCGCTTCTTTCCGTCGGTACTCCGAAAGGTTCTTTAAACGGCAAACCCGCTCCAGGCTTCTGTCACTGGCCACCACCATGCCTGATTCCCCGATGGCATCGCATAGTACTGCGGTTTTCCCCCCCGGCGCCGCACATGCGTCCCAAAGAGTGCACCCCCGGATATCCCCCAGCAGATGTGGAATCAACTGGGACGCCTCGTCCTGAAACGGGAGGGGCATAGATGCCTCCCGGTTCCATTCCTCCGCCTTTTCATCCCGGATATAGGCACCCGGGACGATATCCGATGCGCGAACACGGAACGGAAGTGCCTCCACGTCGTAATCCGCACCAAGCCTCAGGGCCGCGGATGGGGGATTATTGAGCGATTCGGCGTATTCCAAGGCAATAGCCTCTCCAAATCTCCGGCTCCATCGTTTCCAGAGCCATCGCGGAAGGGACACCTGTACCCACTGCGGCGCATTTTCTAGGTCCCGCGGATCCTCCCACGGCCGGCTTCGTGCGAGGTGCCGCAGGACACCGTTCAGGTACCGGTCGACGCCTCGTTTCAGGCGCACCTTGCCGAGTTCCACGGCATCGTTCACCAGCGCATGATCCGGGATGCGGTCCATGTACCATAATTGATACAGGCTCATGCGGAGCAGAACTCTCGCCTCCATGTCGACGTCCTGCCATGGTTTGGAACTCGCCCCTGCCAGGATATGATCCAGGAGGGATTGTCGACGGAGAGTCCCGTACACAATTTCCGTGATGAGATGCCGGTCCCGGACGTCGACCGTTTTCATAACATCGGAGTTCAATGCATCGTCGCTGAAAACCCGGCGGGCTTCGATTCGAGAGAGGAGATCAAAACAGATACGTCTTGCCGGTGCAATCACTGTAGTAACGTTTAGGTTTGGAAAAGTGTATCGCCGGGCTGCAGCCGCAGGCCGCTTGCAAATTCACGCCCGCTGACGCGCCGCTTGGAAGGTTTTTGAAGTTCCAGTATCCGCAGAATATTCCCATCGCCGCATAAAACAAGCATACCATCTTGATCCAGTCCGAGAAACGTTCCCGGGGCCCCTCCGCTTCGACATCCCCCCGTTACGGGCACGCTGCTCCAAATATGCAGAGGTTCCCCGCGCAAAAGGGTATGCGCTCCGGGCCGGGGATTCATGGCGCGGATGCGGTTGTGAATATCGGCGGAGCGGTCATTCCAGGAAATCCCGGCCTCGCTTTTGGAAATTCGAGGTGCCCAGGTAACTCGCGCCTCGTCCTGGAGGACCGGATCGATAGAGCCGCATGCATACGCTTTCATGACATCAATCAATAGGGCCGCACCGATTTCGGCAAGCTTGGCCTCTACTTCTCCCGTCGTGTCCGACGATGCAATCGCCAACTCCCGTTGCGCGAGAACCGGGCCGGAATCCAGAGCTTCCTGCATGATCATTATGGAAACTCCGGACGTGGAATCCCCGTTCAAAATGGCACGTGCGACGGGTGCGGCACCCCGATAGCGGGGCAGCAGGGAGAAATGGATATTGAGCGGCGCCAGACGGGCAGACTGCAGAAGCCATCCGGGCAGGATCTGGCCATAGGCTACAACTATAATGAAATCGGGGCGGATTCCTTCGATAATGCCCCGGGGAGCCTCCTGCCGGATGTTCTCAGGCTGATAGACGGGGATGCCCCTCTCACGGGCAAACACCTTAACTGAACCTGGCTTCTGTTTCTGTCCGCGCCCGGCTGGCCGGTCCGGTTGGGTGAACACGCCGTGGACTTCATGGGAATGGTCCAGAAGGCTTCGAAGTGCCGGAACTGCAGTTTCTGGGGTTCCCAGAAAAACAACACGCATAGTCTACCATTCCCCGGCCTTTGCCATTTTCCGGATCTTGTTCCGGATCATACTACGCTTGAGGGAACTGAGGTGATCGATGAAGAGCACCCCGTCAAGATGGTCGATCTCATGGCACAGGGCTCGGGCCAGCAATCCTTCCGCTTCAATTTGAATGTCTTCCCCCCTGGCATTCTGCGCCCGGACCACCACCTTCATGGGGCGTGTGACGTTTTCGCTGAAACTCGGCACGCTGAGGCATCCTTCTTCCCCCGTCTGCTTCCCTTCCGAGGACAGTATTTCTGGATTGCATAGCACGAGGACCTTGTCCTTGTCCTCACCTGCAGAAGTATCTATGGTGACCAGCCGTATGTTCAGCCCGATCTGGGGAGCAGCCAGACCCACCCCGGAAGAGCCGTACATCGTGTCGAGCATATTCGAGGCGATTTCCTCGATTTCACCGTTGTAGGTGGTAACGGGTTCGCTGACCTTCTTCAGTTCCGGCGCACCGTACTTAAGGATTGAAACAATCATAACATGTTAATTTTAATAAAGATCCCCATGGTTGTAAAGATGCAAATCCGCAAGCGGGATGTGCGCCATTAATGCGGGGGAAAGCCAATCCTTTTTTGCGAAACTCCCTAAATTCCTCGAAATCCTCGATTGTTTCTGCCGTTGGTGGGTCTCGAGAGATACCTGCATTCTCAAATACCTGCAGACTGAAGGCCGTAATGGGGAAATACCCTGTCCGGGCTCGCATGCATGCCGCACGCCCATACGCTAGAATTTCCCAAGCAGGCGTCTGTAATGGGCGTAGTTGCCTTCGGTCTCGATCACCGAATCCCCCCCGAACTTTTCCAAAAAAGCATCTGCCAGGACATAACCGAGCATGGATTCGGCCACCACACCGGCGGCTGGAACGACGCAGGTGTCGCTTCTTTCCAATGCGGCCTCGGTCGTCTCTTTTGAGAGCAGGTCTATTGATTTGAGAGACTTGCGTAGTGTGGGTATCGGCTTCATATGTACCCGTATCCGGATTTCCTCACCGTTGCTGATACCGCCTTCGATGCCCCCAGCCCTGTTTGTTGCATGAAAATACCGCCGTGTGTCGCGGTCATAGAAGATCTCGTCGTGAACCAGTGACCCGGGATCCTGCGCCCCGGCGAATGCCGATCCGATTTCCACTCCTTTCGCGGCGGGGATGCTCATCATCGCCTGCGCTATCCTGCCATCCAGCCTACGATCCCATTGAATGTGAGAACCGAGTCCCGGAGGCACCGAAACGGCAACCACTTCCAAGACACCGCCGAGGGTATCGCCCGACGTTCGCGCCCTGTCGATCGCCTGCATCATCCGGGATGCTGCAACGGCGTCCAGACAAGGCATGGGAGAGTCCGTGTCGAGTCCCAAAATATCGCTTCCGGAGGCACAGGATGCTTCGGCGGAGACCCGGTCGCTTCCCACAGCCAACACATGGCTCCCGATGCGAATGCCGAAATGCCGGAGAAGCAAGCGACAGAAAGCTCCAGAGGCCACGCGTGCAGCTGTCTCGCGAGCGCTTGCGCGCTCCAGAATGTTTCGGACATCGTGGGTATGGTATTTCACGGCACCCGGCAGGTCCGCGTGACCAGGACGCGGGCGGCGGACCGTTCGCAGGTCGGCGCCCTCGGGAACCGGATCGGAGCTCATCGGGATTTTCCATTCCGTCCAATCCCTGTTTTCAATCAGAAAGGAGATGGGACTTCCCATGGTTACCCCATGCCGGACCCCGGACAGGATCTCAATTCTGTCGCACTCGATTTTCATGCGGTCCCCGCGCCCGTGCCCGAGCTGTCTTCTGTGCAGCTGTAGATCGATAAAATCCTTATCGACAGAAAGACCTCCCGGCAAGCCTTCCAGGATTGCGGCAAGCGACTTCCCATGAGATTCCCCGGCGGTCATAAAGCGGAGCATATAATTTCCTTTCCCATTGAAATTCAAAATGATCCCGAATTCTTTCTCCGGGCGGACCCGCTGTCATGAACGCAACAAGGATAATGAAGCACAGAATCCGATCCTTTGCAAAGGGCAAAATACCCCTGGACATTCCCTCCCCCATCCCTCTGCGGGACGGGCCCCTTCCGAGGGGAGGTTCCTCACGTCGGCCCGTTTCCGCCCATTAATTTATTCCATTTGCCCTTGACTTCAAGAAGCGACGACACATAAACTTCCCGCAGGTCGATAAGCCGCTATGAACAACATTCTGCCACGCCTTCCGGAATCAATTTTCAATGTTCTTAAAATAGCCATTTGGGAAATCCAATCCTTTACCCTCCTTGCCTTGAAGGCTTTGGCAAATTTATTCACACGCCCGATTTATTTCAGGGAAATGATCCTGCAGATGGACCGGATGGGCATCGGCTCGCTGGTCATCATCATCCTGACAGGATTCTTCACCGGAGCGGTGATGGCGATTCAATCCGAGGGGGCCCTCCGGACCTATGGAGCCGTCAGCATGACGGGCCAGCTTGTTTCCCTGACGATAGTCCGGGAACTGGGCCCGGTCTTGTCCGCTCTGATGCTGTCCGGGCGGGTCGGTTCGGGGATAGCTTCGGAACTCGGATCGATGGTTGTTTCCGAGCAGATCAACGCCATGCGCGCTCTCGGGACCGATCCGACAAGGAAGTTGGTGACGCCCCGAATGGTCGCCCTGATACTGATGCTCCCGCTGCTGACAATCATCTGCGACGCGGTGGGGATGTTCGGAGGATGGATCATCGCGGTGTATAAACTCCTGATCAGTTCCAATCAATACTGGACGGATGCCTTGAACGCCATAAATCCCTCGGATGTCGTGGGAACCCTGCTCAAGCCTATTGTGTTCGGATTCATCATATCCATTACGGGATGCTATGTGGGATTGCGTACCGAAGGAGGTACTCAGGGGGTTGGCAAATCCACAACGCAGGCGGTTGTCAGCAGCTCGATCTTGGTCATAGCTGCAGACTTCTTCTTGAACAACCTGCTTATTTATCTGGCGCCTTTTATAAACGCATGATCGAATTTCAGAACGTTACAAAATCTTTCGACGATGAAGTTGTCCTCAAAGAGATCAGTTTCACCGTCAGGCGTGGAGAAACGTTGATCATACTGGGAGCAAGCGGATCCGGGAAATCCACAATATTGAAACTGATCCTGGGCTTGATCCAACCCGACTCCGGCCGGATTATTGTCGAAGGACGGGACATTACGAACATTGCAGAAAGGGATCTAGTGTCGGTTCGCCGGAATATCGGGATGGTGTTCCAGGAAGGGGCGCTTTTCGACTCCCTTGCCGTGAGGGACAACGTCGGATACCGCCTCTACGAAGAGGGCTCCATTGACGACGCGGAGGTTGAACGCGAGGTCCAGAAGCACCTGGGCTTCGTAGGATTGCAGGCGGACATCGAAAAAATGCCTTCCGAACTCTCGGGCGGCATGAAGCGAAGAGTCGGAATCGCAAGGGCTCTTGTCGGTTCGCCCGATATTATTCTGTACGACGAACCAACCGCCGGACTCGATCCGATCATGAAGCGGACCATCGTTGATTTGATGATCAAGCTCCGCGACCTGGAAGGGGTAACCGGCGTGTTTGTAACCCACGATCTTCCCGCCGCGTCCCTCATCGCGACCGAATATGCATCGGAAGAAAGCGGAAATGTCCGGATCCGATCTGACGGTAATTCGCCCCGTCTCTCTACGATCAAATTCATCATGCTTCTGGAGGGAAGAATCTGTTTTAACGGCAGTTACGGGGAGCTGACATCTTCCGAAGCGCCTTATGTTAAAACATTCGTTCAATAAGTCCCGCATCCGCCCGGGAGCGGTACGGCGCCGGGTCTATCGCGTGCGGCACGCATCGGTAGACAACATTTTTGCAGTGAAGGGATAGCGATATGCCGAAGAAGAAACAGCTAACTCTCGCCCAGATGAAGCTTGGCATTTTTATTCTAGTTACGTTCATTGTGCTTTCCGCTTTGATACTGCATCAAAGCTGGGGCATCAACTGGTTTTCAGATTCCGTCAAGGTCCTCACATACCTGCCCGATGTCGGCGGGTTGAAGCCGGGATCCCCTGTATGGCTGGCCGGGATAGAAATCGGCAAGGTCCGTTCGGTGAATCTCATCCCGTCCGAATCCTACACCGGGAACACCGCCATCATCAGCCAGATCAGAAAGATGCATGAGGATATCGAGACAATCGACACGCAGACCTCCTCCGGAGCCAAACTGGTGTTAAACCTCCATGAAAAGATACGCAGCCTGCAGCAGGAACTGCGCATGGTGGAGGTGCAGATGGATATAGGGAGCCAGTACCTGGACCGAATCGACACCGGCTCCGATGTCAGCATCGCATCCCGCGGATTAATCGGGGATTCGTTCATCGACATCACTCCCGGAATAACGGAGAAGCGCCCCCCGCGCAAGGGTGAATTCTATGTCATTGAAAGCATCCAGCAACCGGGATTCCGGGAAATCATGAGGGGGGCCAACGACGTGATCGCCAACTTCGGCGTGCTTTCCGAACGGGTCCAGAACATTGCGGCCAAGATATCCCCCGAACAAATCGGAGATGACATAACGGAGACTGTCGATGCCTTGCAGGACGCTATCCGTGCGGCGGATCATACATTCACCCGAGCGTCCGTTCTGATCAATCAAATGAACTCCGGGGAGGGGACATTCGGCAGAATCGTCAACGATCCTGTGGCGTATGAACGTCTAACCCAAGCGCTGGAGGCCCTCAATACCATTGCTGAAAAGATACAGAAAGGAGACGGGACTCTGGCGAGCCTTATCAACGATCCGGCCCTCTACAATTCGGCAAGTTCGACCCTAAGCAATACCGACAAGATCATGAAGCGGATGGAGGCGGGAGACGGAACCCTTGGAAAACTTTCCACGGACGAAGCCCTGTACGAACAGAGCAAACTCACTCTGGAGAAAATCGCGTCGCTTGTCGAAGAAATTCAAAGGGGAGAAGGGACTTTGGGGAAACTGCTCAAGGATCCCGGCCTATACAACAACCTGGAAACATCCTCTTCCGAAATCACCAAACTTCTTTATGACATACGGCAGGATCCCCAAAAGTATCTCACAATCCGATTCCGCTTGTTTTGAACTTGACAAGGTTTTTCATTCTGACTAGCCTTACGCCATGATCAGCAACGTTATTGGGCGTGGGGGGAAGTTCATCCTCAGCAAAATCGTCAGACCTCTGACCCTTCTCAAAATCAATCCCAATATTCTCACGTTTATCGGGGTCCTGATCAGTCTATGGGCCGCGTTTGAATTCGGCTATGGAAGCCTTTTCAAAGGCGGGCTCATCATCATACTCGCAGGGCTTTTCGACATGCTCGACGGCGAGGTGGCCCGGGTCAGCCGTTTGGAAACTCGTTTCGGAGCCTTTTACGACTCCGTGATCGATCGGTATTCGGACATCATCATCCTGCAGGGTCTTCTGGTGTACTATGCACGTCACCAGATGCTGGGATACGTCGTACTCGTAGGGGTCGTGATTATGGGTGCCGTATTGACCAGTTACACCCGTGCTCGGGCGGAATCACTGATCACAACCTGCAAGGTAGGATTCATGGAACGTCCAGAGAGGATTGTTCTATTGATCATCGGCGGACTTTCAAACCGGATGGAAGCCGTATTGTGGATTTTGGCCATTCTCGGCAACTGGACCGTCATCAACCGGATCTACTACACCTGGAAAGAACTTCCCAGTCCAAGACATTCCTGAACCGTCTGCAACATCGCAATACAATACTACACAGGCGCGTCGACCCTTGTACTTGCGGTTTGTGCAGGCCCCTGCACAGCGGTTTTATGAATTGAAAATGGGGCCTCGGGGGAAATGGGCTAATTTACCCGAAGGACATTGACGTCATCGGCCAATTTTTGCCGGAACATGGACGCATCGATTTTTTCATTCAATTTTTCGTCCGAAAAATCAACAAGCAGGTAGTCGTCGTATGGTTCCTGCAGTTTCATTCTGGTCGATACGCCGGTCGCGTCCTTGACCCAGATGGTAATGGAGGAAAACATGGCCGCGGCCTTGAGATCCTTGGGTTTGAGTTCGAGAATGGAACATGCGTTGCCGTCGACACGTTCCTTCCCGAGATAGGTTATATTGAAAGTCTTCTTCAAATCCGCCGGGGACTGACCGATCCCGAGGGCAAGATATTCCGCCTTGTCCTTGTTTTTACCTAACTTATATTTCTGAGCAGATTTTATTTTCGGCTGGTACAGGATGGCTTCATCCTTCTGGATGGTGAGAATCCGCTCCCCGGGATCCGTAATCTCCCACCGAATAAGTGCAGAACCCTCGCTGGAACGGGCATAGTAAAATCGCCCTCTTTCCGGAGGATCAAATTCATCGAGAATCGCCGTGTATTTGCTAGTTGTGATTCCCGCTGCGAAACTCTGGAAATGTCCGCTTGATTGTTCCATGTGGGCGAACACCGATTCCAGCGCGTCACCTGTTTCGCCACTGCTGTTGCCGCCTGAAAAAAACATCAGAACAACAACTGCAGCAACAAACCCAGTGTTACCGAGCCGCAAGTTCCTGTGTTTCGCTCTCATGGATGCCCCCCTGTTGATCGGCCATATTTTCGGCATCATCCCCTGCGCGGGTTGCCCCTGAGGACCAAATCAATGGCCGCGTTGTTTCGTAGTGCCGTTTGTTGAAACAGGCGGGATCGATCAAGAAAATAAAGGCAAGAATGAGGATACAGATAATATCGTATTGAAGGGTACCACGTTCGTACGTCCAGATGAGGACATATTTGGACAACCATCCGTTCTGTTTCATGAATATTTAATGGACGTTCTCAATTCGGCTTCGTATTCAAATTCGGACATCGGATTGAAAAACTGTCCATCCTTCATTTCTATGATACGGCTGGCGGTGGAAGCCGCCTCCGAATCGTGAGTGATCATCACGATGGTCTGATTCAATTGTTTGTTCAACCGCTGAAGCATCTGAAGAACCGTATGCGCGTTCTTCGAATCGAGGCTTCCCGTGGGCTCATCCGCAAGAATGATGGACGGCTGGTTGATCAAAGCCCTGGCAATGGCTACGCGCTGCTGTTCCCCCCCGGAGAGCTCGGAAGGACGCGAATATATTTTTCCCTGCAGGCCTAGAATGTCCAGGATCTCCCCCACGCCATTGTGGCAGACCTTTCCATTGCCGTGTATCTTCTTGGCCAGATCGATATTCCCTTTGGCCGTCAATGTCGGCAGCAGATTGAAGCGCTGGAAAACATACCCGATCTTCTCCCTCCTGATCGCGGTTCGCTCCGGGTCCGCAAGGGCCGAAATGTCGATGCCATCGATGAGGATACGGCCGCTTGTCGGGGTTATGAGGCCTCCCATGAGATGCAGCAAGGTTGATTTGCCGCATCCTGATGGTCCCATTATTGCGATGAACTCACCCTTTTCTACCGCAAAACTCACCTTGTTCAGTGCGGGCACATCGATCTTCCCCGAGCGATACACCATGGACAGATCGATGGTTTCAATAGACCTGTTCGATATTTGATTTATCATTACGGCTATTTCCTACTCGTAGCTGAGCGCCCGTACTGGGTCCATACGCGCAGCTTTGTATGCCGGATATACGGCGCCCAAGATCCCCGCCAACACTCCCAGAACCAGCCCGCTGATCATTTCCCTCGGCCCCATCGCCACTTGAAGGGTCGGGAACTGATTCATGATGATAACACGGATGATCCCGCTTATGGCGATACCTGCTATCGAACCCAAACAGCATATAATAGCAGATTCCTTCATAATAATTGCAACTATAAATGGGCGGGAGGCGCCGAGAGATTTGAGTATCCCGATCTCCCGGGTACGCTCGAAAATAGTGGTATACATGGCCAGAAGAATGACCATAAAGCTGAGGAGCATGGAGACGACGACTATCGTGATCCGGAATTCCTTCAACCCTGGCAATTGCAGACTGGACATCAACAACGCCGGGTCGTCAGACCTGATGATGGAGTACCCCGGGAACGTCTCATTCAGTTTCAGCCCCAGCGACTCCATATCCGCTCCCGGCTCTGATTTGATAAACATAGTGCTGACACGGCCCGGGGAATCGTTCAGCTCCTGCATTGTCTGCAGCGGGATAAAAACCCTCACGGCCGTTCCCGGCCGGCAGATACCCGTTATGGTAAATTCATGATCGAACAGGGTATGGGTCATCCCTGGTTCCAGGCGGTTGGCATCCGCGTAATGCCGATCGACAATAGCCTGATACCCCTCCAGAGATTTGGTGCCGGAAATGATTTCGAGTCCGCCGGGAAATGCATTGTAGCTTTCGGGATCGATACCGAAGACAAGGCTGATTTTTATGGTCTTGGCAAGCACAGGAGCCACCATCTGCACTTCGGGGATTTCCAGTATCTTGTCGGCAAGCTTGATGTTCACGGACGCATCACTGAAGGCAAACAGCGCAGTCCCCCCTTTTTGCTGCAGGATAAAATCCGATCCAATGGAAATGGTTCGCTTCAGATAGTCGTCCAGGGTTCCCTTGGCAATGCCGCCGATGACCAAAAGAATCACGACTCCCAGGGCAACGGCAAGGACGCTGATGAAAGCGCGCGTCGGACGGGACTTGATATTTGCGGTAATGAGATTTTCCATTTAAGAAGCCCAGCTCCTTCTCTTACTTGAAACGTGTCACTTGGACTCCCGGCGGGGGCTCCAGTTTAAAAATATCTTCCTTGAAAACAGGGTTCACCCGCCAATCTGCAAGTTCCAGATCAAGAGTATACCCATCCAGCGGGCGTTCAATGTGAATTTTACCGGGCAGCAGGAATTCTCCGTGTTCGGCGACATCCGAGTAGGCGATATCGGCCACAATCCGACCATCCTCGTCAAAAATCCTCTGGCGGGAAACCGTCAGCCCAACACGCTCGATCTGAAATTCCTGGAAAGGCCTGAGGAGAATCGGCCCGTTTTCCCTGTACACGTTAAGAACATAATACGTTGATTGTGCATCCTGCATCTCCATTTTCGAAATGCGGATATCCGTGTTCTGGATCGAAACCGACTCGGGCAGAATCGCCTGGAACACATGCGTCGCCCGAATGGGGATCTTCGGGTTCTCTGTTTGATCTTCTGAAACCAGTTCGGTTGCACTGTTGCTGCCTATAAACAAGGTATTTTTCCTGTGGATGAAGGCCCTGAATTCATCCCCTTCGGACAGAAGGCTGATTTCCCTCGTTTTCAGCACCGGGTTCTGGATCACGAGGTAGGTAGAATCCGGCCGCTGCAGCAGTATGTGCCCGGGAGCCTTAGGGTACTTCTCCAGTTCTATCTGGTCGTTCTCCATCTCCCGGGACGTATACTCGGCCTTGATGCCGCATTGCAGCGTCCGGATCCCCTCATAACGGTTCACAATGTGCAGCAATTGGTCCAGGGTCGCATTCCGGGCGTGCAGGATGGCTTTCGGAATTTCGAACGTCGTTCTTCTTTTACAGCCGGAACAACCGGCTGCGACGGCAACGAGGCAAACAATCAGGACACATGCTGAAGGGATCTTGTTCATTATTTCTGTAAATATCGGCAAATCTTAATCTTGTCCCATTAAAAAGACCCGGGCGAGGCGTGGTGAATCTACCAGAGTATGCGGGGCATGTCAATGCGCGGCGCGCAGCCGTCGTTTCCTTCGATCACTTCCCTGCGTCACCCTGCAGGATCCTGCGGCGCCGTTGATGTCTTTTACGGAAATAGTATAAAACAGTGCCGGCAATTGTCACAACAATCGCCAGGCATACGGCAATGCCCACCGTTTTTACATTATTCTGAAGGAAAAGCTTGATGGAGTTCCCGTACAGAACGGCAAGAATCCCCCACATGGAGTACCGAAGACTCCGCCCGATGGCAACCGCCGAAAAAAACCTGAACGGGGAAAGACCGAAGACCCCGGCACTCAATACGAATATTTTAAAGGGAAGAGGGGGAGGAAGAATGCTGGAGATCAAGACAGCGGCAAGACCGTGTTTGCTGTACATCCTCTCCGCTCGTTCAATTTTGGGGAGAGAAAATCTTTTCCGGAGCACTTTCCGTCCCCCCTTGCGACCGAGCGTATACAAGATGAGGCATCCGATAATCGACCCGATGACCGTCATGGAAACGTAAAAAGCCATATTCCCCCAGGATCCTCCTGTAGACAGAAGAACAATCAGCAGATCGTTTCCTTCAGGAAGGCTGACAAATGAAGAGTCGCCAATGGCAAGCAATAATACCGCCAATCCGCTCAATCCGGGGTGGACATCACTGAAAAGGGCACCGGCACTAATCAATCCGATATTTCCGCCGATGAAGAACATGGGGATCGGGCCTGTAATGAACATGGCTAAAATATAAAATATCAAGGCTTACAGCAATTGACACATCCGTAACAGGAAAGTAGAATACTACACTGAATAACGTAAAGATCCGAAAAAACTAAATAGCACCCGTAAACATGAAACTCCGGACCCGTTATGGAATCGGTGGCGTTAGACCTTAAATCCGAGCGCGAAAAAAGGAAAATATCGCTGGCTCAAATATCAGCTGAAACGCGAATCGGCCTGAGGCACCTGCAGAGTCTGGAGGAGGGACGCTTCGGCGACCTACCCGGGGGCCTGTACAACCGCGCCTTTTTAAAAGCATACTGTGAAAGCATCAATCTGGACCCTACCGAAATACTGGAGCGCTACGAAACACAACTGGCACTCGCACAACCTGAGAAAAGCACGAGGTACATGGCTCCGCTCCCCGAACAGGGGACCTTTTCTTCTCTGGGCCCGATTGTTATCTGGAGTATCCTGCTGCTGGCATCAGCGGCAGGGATCTATTGGAGCAGGGGATGGATTTCCGACCTGTTCTCTCCCTACTTCCCCGATAAATCTCCGGTTGCCGGGCTGGACCACAGCGCCCCAAGCGAACCTGCCAGCATACGGGAATCTGCAATTTCGGAGTCAGTGGAGCCGGCATCGGGACAGGCAGCGGAGACGGAATACCCAGAATCTGAAGCCCCATCACTTGAAACCCTGAGCCCCGGTCCAGAGGTTGAATCTCCCGCTTCCATGGAGTCGGAAGGTTCCACGGCAGGACTTAAGGTCGTCCGCGACACGGAATCCGCCGTCCCGGATACAGCCGCTGCCGCCAAACTGCGACTGGAGATCAGTGCCACGGAGCAGTGCTGGGTATCCATCGACCGGGACGGCATTCCCTCGATCAGGAAACTGATGGAGCCGGGAGAAACACAGACAATCCTTGCAGAAGAGAATGTGCGCATTCTCCTCGGAAATGCAGGCGGAGTGCAAATGAAGATCAACGGCAAGCCTGCCAAGCCATTAGGGAACCCCGGCGAGGTTATTCGAATCACCATCGACACGGAAAACCTGCAGCAGTACATCAACCCGTCCGCGGGCTAAGGGCCCGCGTCGAAACCGAACCCTACCTTCCAGGGCCTGATACCATGGCCACAAACGAACTGCTCGAAATCCTCATTTCCGGGAAAGCTCCTTCCAATGTTCGTTCGGCCATCGCACGTGGGGTGGCTCCGCTGCCGCCCAAGGAATCTCTGACAGCCCTTGTTTTTCTGACCGGGGACAAAGAGAGCGATATTGCCGCCTCAGCAAAACAAACCCTATCGGGTCTGGCCGAACAGAGCGTTGTGCCCTTTCTGGCATCGCAGGACTGCGATCCTTCAATATTGGAATATTTTGGCGTTCGGAGCGATCGTGATTCGATCCTGCAGACGATCCTCTCCAACCCGTCCACCCCTGGACCTCTAGTCGAGTCTCTCGCGCTGACCCTGACGCCTGAATTGTTAATGACGGTCCTTGATAACAGAGTGCGCATCCTGGCATTTCCCGGTATTATCAGAAACATCAAGCAGAATCCCCTGGCTACGCAGGATATCCAACGCCTGGTACGGGAAATTGAGACGGAAATCCTCGGAGATAAGCAAACGGCATATCCCGTCGATCCGATTCAGGATCAAAAAATGGAACCGTCCGATGGCATGCCGGAGCTTGAAATTGAAATTCCATACGAAGATCTCTCGCTCGACGGGCTACCTATTGACGAAGAAACCAGGAATACGGTCATCGGGGAAAGGCTTTCGGGTCTTCCTTTTCGGGAAAAGCTCCGGTATGCCCTCTTCGGCAACCGCCAGGTCCGCGCCCTGCTGATACGGGACACGAACAGGGAGATTTCGCGCATGGTGCTTCGCAGCCCCAAAATTACCGAAGCGGAAATCGAATCGATTTCCGCAATGCGCGGGATCGGGGAGGAAATTTTGAGAGAAATCGGCAACAGCAAGGAATTTATTAAGAGCTATGGCGTTGCACATAATCTCGTGAAAAATCCAAAGACTCCACCGGTCATTTCGCAGCGCCTGATATTCCGCCTGCGCTCACACGATCTGATGCTGTTGACACGGGACAGGGGCGTACCTGAAATAGTCCGTTTTCATGCAACACGGATGCTGGGCCAGCGCAGCAAAAAAGGATCCAGATAATGGGCATATCCACAAGACCCGTTCATTCTTGCGCATCCGGGGATCTTCCTCCCGGTAAGACCGGTCCCTTCGTCCAGAGCGGGAACAGAATCATGCTCCGGAAGATTCTCGAAGCGTCCCAGGGTACTGCAGGCTGCCAAGGAGGACTGGTTGCAATATACCACCGAGAGGTGCTCCCGCACAAAACCCGGACCGTCCGACTGCTGGGCGTAAAATGCGCCGCCCGAATTATTCAGACGCTTCTCGGTTATGAGGTTCAGGCCCGATATAAGCGTATCCTGTGCCCTGACCTAGTTACGGCCAGATACCTGAAATTGTTTTCGGAACTAGGGTGCCGAACGATCCGCCTGCCGTACGATCCCACTGTCACGGCAAAACTCGTTCCGGTCATGGAATATGCCCTTGAAAGCATTGCAGACACGGTTGCGAACATTTTTCCCCACGATCCCCGAAGACGGCAGTATGCAATCCGTAAAATATACGCTATCGTCCGGAACAAAATGAGGAAGGCCTCCTAGCACAATTTCGCCCCAAACCGGCAAGCGGGCTGGCGCGAAAAGATGGCCTAGTATTCCCTAACCGGCGGATCCCAGCCCGAGTTCCGTAGTTGCGCATGTCGGCTCCGGATACCGATAGGGAATCGGCCATTTTGAAGCATCGTACGGATTACGCATCCGCTGCTTGGATGAAATATTCAAGTATCCCGACACGTGGTCTTCTAGGACAAACCGACTGGATCGGCATCCTCTGGAAGTTAGAATATGCGGGCTTGTGTTCCTGAGAGGAGTGTGTATGGATGCAGCAAGGGGACTCTGCGCGTATGCACAAGTGCTTTCAGGGGCCGAACTAATGAGCGCCCTTCGAATGGTTTCTCCTAAGATGTCGCCCTTACCTGTCAGA
>CAZYXB010000028.1:0-26670 GCA_964651155.1 uncultured Acidobacteriota bacterium
CAGCGGATGTGAGCTTACCCGGCGGCGGGCGGCTCCCAGTGTCTGAATTGCAGTTTCGGAAAATCCGGCCGGTGCGCGCCGGGGGCCTCTTTCCGGTGGAAATTCCATGGACCTTTGTGCCATCCTCGGGGAGACCCCCGAAAGGGAACAATCCGAGGACCGGGATGGAGCCACCACGCATCGCATGGGCGATTACGGGAGCGGGGCATGCGCTTGAGGAGTGCGTCGACGCGCTCCTCGGCTGCGGGAGGGCCGACCTGTTCCTGACGCCCGCGGCCGAGGAGGTGCTCGAGGCCTACGGCCTTTCCGCGCGCATCCGGGCGGCAGGCCTCGGGGCATGCCGGGGCCGGGCGGCCAGCGCGCCCGAGGCCTGCCGCTTCTCCTCGGGCCGCTACCGGGTGCTGGTCGTCGCGCCGGCGACGGCGAACTCGGTCGCCAAGTTCGTGTGCGGCATCGCCGACAACCTGGTGACGAACCTGTATGCCCAGGCGGGCAAATCCCGCGTGCCCGTCATCGTCTACCCCACCGACCTGGCCCCGGAGATGGACTCGTTCGGCCCCGGCCGACGCCGGGTCCGCGTGTACCCGCGGGCGGTGGATCTCGACAACGCCAGGAAACTCGAGGGCTGCGCCGGGACGCGCGTTGTCCGCAGCCGGGAGGAGCTCGAGCGATGTCTCGCTGCCTGTTTGTGACCGGGAGGCTGGCCGCGCCGTCGCTGCGGGCCACCCTGCAGTCGATGCCGGGAGGGGCCGAGCACCCGACGGCCGTGCTCCCGATCTCGGTGGCCGCCCTGATGGACGCGCGGTTTGTCGCGCGGCACCTCGGAGATGCCGCGGGCTGCCCGGTGGTCCTGGTCCCGGGGGCCTGCGGGGGGGATTTCCGGGAGGTCGAGGACAAGCTGGGCGTCCGGGTGGTGCGCGGGCCCAGGTGCCTGAAGGACATCCCCGGGTTTTTCGGGCAGGCCGGGCGCCCGGAGGGGTACGGGGCCCGCCGGGCGAAGATCATGGCGGAGATCGTCGACGCCCACCGGATGAGCCCGGAGGCGCTGCTGGACAGGGCCGCCTACTACCGGGCCGGCGGGGCGGACATCATCGACCTCGGCTGCCCGGCCGGGGGCGGCTACGCCGGCGTCGGCGATGCGGTCCGGGCCCTGAAGGCTGCGGGGTTCCGGGTCAGCGTCGACTCGTCCGACGCCGGGGAGCTGCGCAGCGCAGCCGGCGCGGGCGCCGATTATGTCCTCAGCCTCCACTCGGAGACCCTGGAGCTGGCCCCCGGGCTCGGCTGCCCGGTGGTGGTGGTCCCCGACCCCGGAGGCGGGCTGGAATCGCTCGAGCGCAGCATGGGCCGCCTGGAGGCGTGGGGCGTCCCCTACATCGCGGACCCGGTGCTCGAGCCGATCGGGCTCGGCTTCGCACGGTCCCTGGGCGAGTTCATCGCCCTGCGCCAGAGGCACCCCCGCGCGGAGATCCTCATGGGGACGGGCAACGTCACGGAGCTTACCGATGCGGACTCCACGGGGACGACGGCGCTTCTGGCCGGGATCGTCGCCGAGCTGGGGATCGGCTACGTGCTGACGACCGAGGTGATCGACTGGGCGCGGGGCGCGGTGCGGGAAATGGATATCGCCCTGGGGCTTATGGACTATGCCTGCCGCCTCGGCGTGGCGCCCAAACGCATCGAGCAGGGGTTGATCACGGTCAAGGATCCGCCGTTTGACACGTTCGGGGAAGCGGAGCTGCGCGCCATGCACGCAAGCGTGCGGGACCGGAACTGGCGCATCTTCGCCGGCCGGGATTCCCTCTACGTGTTCAACAACCGGCTGTTCGTCAAGGGCAGGGACCCGCAGTCGATCTTTGCGGGGATCGGGGCGGGGCTGGAGGCGGCCGAGGCGTTCTACCTCGGCCGGGAGCTGGAGACGGCGGCGCTGGCGCTGCGGCTGGGCAAGAGGTACGTGCAGGAGGAGGGCCTGCGGTGGGGGTACCTGGCCGGCGGGCGGGCGGGCGCGGGCCGCGGCGGGGGCCGTCCATGATCATCGAGACGATCTTTTCCACCCTGGATGCGGCCGGCACCCCGAATTTCGCCCCGATGGGGATTCTGTGGGGGGACGAGGCGGTGACCGTGCGCCCGTACCGCGACACGCAGACCTTCCGCAACCTTCTCGACGGCGGGGCCGGGGTGGCCGCGGTAACCGACGACGTGGCGGCCTACGTGCGGTCGGCCCTCTACGGCGCCGTCCTCGGGCATTTCCCGGCCGAGGCGATCCGCGGGGTGGTCTTCGAAGGGGCCTGCTCCTGGCGGGAGCTGGAAGTCATCGGCCGGGGCGGCACCCCCGAACGGGCGTCCCTGCAGTGCCGGGTGGTGCACACGGGGCGCCGGAGGGAGTTCCCCGGGTTCTGCCGCGCCGCGGCGGCGGTGGTGGAGGCGGCTATTGTCGCGACGCGTCTGGCCCGCATCGGCCCGGAGGCGGCCGGGGCGGACCTGGCCCGCTACGGGCAGATCGTGGAGAAGACCGGGGGCGCCGGCGAGCGGGAGGCCATGCGCCTCGTCCTGGACTACATCCGTCGGGAGAGACATGATTGAGGTACAGACGGCAGCGCGCCTGCATCTGGGGCTTCTGGACAACAACGGGGAGCTCGGCCGCCTCTATGGCAGCATAGGGCTGGCCGTCGACCGCCCGAAAATCCTGCTGCGGGCCTCCCCCTGCGACGGCCTGCGCGTGGAGGGGCCCGAACGGGAGCGGGTCGCCCTGTACGCGCGGCGCTTCATCGGGGCATTCGGGTTCCCCCGGGGGGCGCGCCTCGAACTCATCAGCGCGATCCCGGCCCACGTCGGCCTGGGTTCGGGGACCCAGCTGGCTTTGGCCGTCGGATCGGCTCTGGCGCGCCTGGCCCGGAGGCGGCTCCCCGCCCGGCTCATCGCGCTGGCCGTGGGAAGGGGCTGGCACTCGGGCGTCGGCATCACCACGTTCCAGTACGGGGGGTTCGTTCTCGACGGCGGGCGCAGGATAGCCGCGGGCCGCGCGGGCGCCCGGCGCCTCGATAGATCCGGCATCCCCCCGGTGCTGTTCAGGCAGCCCATGCCGAAAAGCTGGTATTTCGTGCTGGCCATCCCGGAAACGGACCCCGGTTTGAGCGGCAAGCGGGAGGCGGACGCCTTCACGAGGCTCCCGGCCGCGCCGCCGGCCTTAGTGGGCGCCATCAGCAGGGTACTGCTGATCCAGATGCTGCCGGCCCTGGTCGAGCGCGACGCCGCGGAATTCGGGCGGGCCCTGACGCGCATCCAGTGCATGGTGGGGGACTGCTTCGCCTCGGTCCAGGGCGGCCGCTTCGCCAGCCCGGCCGCCCGGGACATGGTCGACTGCATGCTCGCCTCCGGCGCCGCCGGCATCGGCCAGAGCTCCTGGGGGCCCGCCGTCTATGGACTGGTGGAGGGCCGGGCCGGGGCCCGGCGGCTGTTCGAGACGGCCCGCTCCCGCCTCGACGCCCTGGGGGGGGGCCGGGTGCTGCTGGTGAGGCCCCGGAATTGCGGCGCGCGGATCCGGGAGCCGGACGGGCCCGGCCGGGTCAGCCCGGGCCCGGGGGGCGCACAGGGGGCGGTATGAGAGAGGACAGGCCATGAAAAAGATTCTTCTGCAGCTCGACACCGACCGGTTCGCGAGCCCGTTCGACCGCATCGTCGCCCTCGACGCCGGCGCGGATGCGGTCACGGGCTACGGGGGCGTACGATGCGGGGACGTACGCGGCCTGGTCCAGGGGGCCATGTTCACCCGCGGCGCCGGGGATCTCGCCGGCCTGGCCGTCTGGATCGGGGGTTCGGACGCGGACGAGGGCGAACGGATGCTCGAGCAGGTCCGGCAGGCGTTCTTCGGGCCGTTCAGGATGTCGGTCATGCTCGATTCCAACGGGTGCAACACGACCGCGTCCGCGGCGGTCGCCCTGCTCGGCCGCCGGGCGCTCCCGGCCGGGCAGAGGGCCCTGGTGATCGGCCCCGGCCCCGTGGGGGTGCGCGCCGCCCTGCTGCTCGCGGGCGAGGGGTGCCGCGTGGTGCTCGCCCCGGTCCCCCGGGGGCTTCTGGGAGACCGCTACGACTGGGAACTGGCCGGGCGGACCCTGGGGAACGCCCGGCGGGCCGCCGCCGCGTTTTCCGCCGCAGGCGGGGGCACGCTCGAGGTGGCCGGCGCCGGGGACGGCTCCGATCTCGACCGCCTGCTCGACGGGGCCGGGATCGTATGCGCCGCCGGCCCGGCGGGACTCCGCCTGCTGCCGCGCGCCTCCTGGGAGGACCGCCCCGGCCTCGGGTGGCTGGTGGATTTCAACCTGGTCGAGCCCCTCGGGATCGAGGGGGTCCGCCCCGAAGACGACGGGGCCGACCGCGGCGGCCGGAGGATGCTGGGGGCGCTGGCCATCGGCAACTTCAAGATGAAGGTGCACAAGGCCTGCGTCGCCGGCCTGTTCGAGGCCAACGACCGGGTGCTCGACGCCGGGGGCGTCTACCGGGTCGCCAGGGGGCTGCTCTAGGCAACAGCAGCGGAAACGCCATGAAGATTCTCCTCGTCGGGGTCAGTGTGCGCGCCATGGCCGAATCCGCCGTGAGCGGCGGCTACCGTGTGGCCGCCCTGGACGCGTTCGGCGACAGCGATCTCCGGGCCCTGGCCGAATCCTACGCCCTGGGCCGCGATTTCGGGGCCGCCTACAGCCCCGGCAACCTCTACCGGGCGGGCCGGGGCCTCCGGTTCGACGCCGTGGCCTACACGTCCAACCTGGAAAACCACCCCCGGGTGCTCGCCCGGTTCGGCCGCAGCCACAGGATCGTCGGGAATGCGCCCGGCGTGGTGGCCTCCGTGCGCGACTGGGGGGATCTGTTCGACCGGCTCGGCCGCGCGGGCTTCCGGGCGCCCCGCACCCTGTTCGCCCAAGGGCGCCCGCCGGCCGGTACGGGCCGCAGGTGGCTGTGGAAACCGCTGCGAGGCGGCGGCGGGCACGGCATCGTCGAGTACGACCCCGGCGGCGGGCGCCCGCCCGGGTGCATGCTGCAGGAGTTCATCCCGGGCACGCCGTGCTCCGCGACGTTCGTCGCCAACGGGAGGGAGAGCCGCGTCCTCGGGATCACCCAGCAGCTCGCCGGCCTGGGCGCGTTCGGCGCCGCGGGCTTCCGCTACTGCGGCAATATTCTCCCGGCCCCCGAGGCCGCCGACCCGGCCGGCGGCCCGAAGCTGCTGGGGGAGGTCCGCCGCCTGGCGGATTTCCTGACCGGGGAATTCGGCCTGTCCGGGGTCAATGGAATTGACTTCGTCTCCGGCGGCGGTTGTGTATACTTGACGGAGGTCAACCCCCGGTACTCCGCCTCCATGGAGCTGGTGGAGGCGGCCTACGGGCTGCCGGTATTCGACATGCACGCGCGTTCGGCGCTCTACGGCGAGCTGCCCGGGTTCGACCTCGGGGCCGAGCTGGGCCGGGGGAGGTTCTACGGCAAGGCCATCCTGTACGCCGCCAGGGACGCCGTGGCTCCCGCGACCGGTGCCTGGAGGGGGAGGGGGATCCGCGACGTCCCCCACCCCGGGGAACGAATCCCCGGCGGCAGCCCGGTCTGCACCATTCTGGCCGACGGCCCGGCCCCGGGGGACGCCCTCGCCGGGATGCTCCGGCGCGCGGAGGCGGTCAAGGAAGAGATGTATGGGTAAACTCAGGCTGATTCTGGTCTCGGGGCGTTCGACCAAGCAGGGCGTCGGGATATCCGCGGGGAAGTGGGGGGCGGAGTACAGGGAAGCGACCGGCGTCATCGAGCTCAGCCCTTCGGACATGGAGCGCTCGGGGCTCGACGACGGGGCCGCCGTGCGGGTCGCGTCCCCCCACGGCGCGGTCTCGGCCCGCTGCCGCCGCTCCGACGTCCCGGAGGGGCTGGCGTTCATGGCGTTCGGATCGGCCTGCAACCGCCTGGTGGGGGGGGAGACCTGCGCTTCGGGCATGCCCGAGGCCAAGCAGCTGGACGTAACCGTCGAGCCCATGGAAACCTGAAAGCGCCCCGCGGGGCATCACCGGGAACGACACATGCAAGTGGATCATGCCGTCTGCGCCTTCTGCGGTTGCGACTGCGACGATATCAGCGTCACCGTCGAAGGCGGCCGCATCACGAAAGTCCGCAATGCCTGCGTGCTGGGCCGGGCCTGGTTTCTGCACCACGGCGCGCCCTCGGATCTTCCCGCCGCCCGCATCGACGGCAAGCCCGTCTCCCTGCAGGAGGGGATCGACGAGGCCGCCCGCTGCCTGGCGCGGGGACGGTACCCGCTCGTCTACGGTTTGAGCAGCACCTCGTGCGAGGCGCAGCGCAAGGCGGTGGCCCTGGCAGAAATCCTGGGCGGGTGCATCGACTGCTGCACCTCGGTCTGCCACGGCCCGTCGGGGATGGCGCTGCAGGGGGTGGGGGAGCCGACCTGCACGCTCGGGGAGGTGAAAAACCGCGCCGACCTGGTCCTCTACTGGGGATCGAACCCCCTGGAGTCCCACCCGCGCCACATGGCCCGCTACGCCGTCACCCCCAGGGGAATGTTCGTTCCCGAGGGCCGGCGTGGCCGGACGGTGGTCCTGGTCGACGTGCGGCCCACCCCGAGCGCCGCGGCCGCCGACATCTTCCTGCAGATCCGTCCGGGCAGGGATTTCGAGGTGCTGTGGGCGCTGCAGGCCCTGGTCAACGGACTGCCGCTCGAGGGCGCCTTCCCCGGGGACGCGGGCCTGGCCGCCGGGCAGCTCGAGGAGCTGGCGGGCCGCATGATGCGCTGCCGCTTCGGCGTCCTCTTCCTGGGGCAGGGGCTGACGCAGACGCGCGGGAGGCATTTCAACACCTCCGCCGCGTTTCTGCTGGTGCGCGCGCTGAACCGCCACACGAAATTCGCCCTGATCCCCATGCGCGGGCACGGCAACGTCACCGGGATCGACAACGTGCTCGCCTGGCAGACGGGCTACCCCTTCGGGGTCGACTTCAGCCTCGGGTACCCGCGCTTCAACCCGGGTGAGTTCACCGTGGTGGACCTGCTCGGCCGCGGGGAGGCCGATGCCGCCCTGGTGGTCGCCGCCGATCCCGTTTCCAGCCTGCCGGCGGGGGCGGTCCGGCACCTCTTGCGGATCCCGCTCGTGGCCCTGGACACGCACGAGAGCGAGACCACCCGGGCCGCGCACGTGGCGTTCACGACGGCCACGGCCGGCATCTGCGCCGAAGGCACGGTCTACCGCATGGACAACATCCCCATCCGGCTGCGCGCACTCGCACCCTCCCCGTACCCGTCCGACGAGGGTGTGATCGACGGCCTGCTCGGGCGGGTGAAGGAGCTCAAGGGATGCTGAAGATCGCCAACGGGCACATCTACGATCCGGCCAACGGCGTCAACGGCGAGGTGCGCGACCTCTACATCGACCGGGGCCGCATTGTGGAGCCGCCCGGCGAAGCCCTCCGTGGGGCCTCGAGGACCATCGACGCCGCGGGGATGGCCGTCATGCCCGGCGGCGTGGACATGCACGCCCATATCGCCGGGCCCAAGGTGAACACCGCCCGGAAGATGCGCCCGGAGGACCACCGGGCAACGCCGTTGCGCCGGACCGCCTGCACGCGCTCGGGCGTGGGCCGCACGACCCCCACCACGTTCGCCACGGGGTACCGCTACGCCGCGATGGGCTACACGACCGCGTTCGACGCGGCCGTCCCCCCCATCGCCGCGCGCCACGCGCACGAGGAGTTTTCCGACATGCCCGTCCTCGACAAGGGCTTCTTCGTCCTGATGGGCAACAACGAGTACATCATGCGGCAGATAGCGGCCGGGGAGCGCGACCGGATGCGGGACTACGTGGCCTGGCTGCTGCACGCGACGAAGGGGTACGCGGTCAAGGCGGTCAACCCGGGCGGCGTGGAGCTGTGGAAATCGCTCGGCAACGCGCACAGCCTCGACGACGAGGTGGCCGGCTTCGGCGTCACCCCCCGGCAGATCATCCGGTCCCTGGCCGAGGCGAGCGAGGACCTCGGCCTGCCCCACCCGGTCCATATCCACTGCAACAACCTCGGGGTCGCCGGCAACTGGGAGACGACGCTCGAGACGATGAAGACGCTCGACGGCCGGCGCGGGCACCTGGCCCACGTGCAGTTCCACAGCTACGGCGGGAACCCCGGGGGGCTGTTCGTCTCCCGCGTGCGCGACCTGGCCGACTACGTCAACGCCCATCCCAACATCACCGTCGACGTCGGGCAGATCCTGTTCGGCGAGACGACCTCCATGACCGCGGACGGGCCGCTGGCCTACCTTCTGCACCAGGTGGCCGGGCGCAAGTGGGCCAACCTGGACGTCGAGAACGAGTGCGGCTGCGGCATCGTGCCGATCGAGTACAGGGACAGGAGCCACCTGCACACCACCCAGTGGGCCGTCGGCCTGGAATGGTACCTGATGGCGGAGGACCCCTGGAGGATCGCCCTGTCGACCGACCACCCGAACGGGGCCTCGTTCGTATCCTACCCGCGGATCATCCGCCTGCTGATGGACCGGGAGTTCCGCCGGGAATCGATGAGGAAAGTGAACCAGAAGGCGCTTTTGCGGACCGCCCTCCCGGACCTGGACCGCGAGTACTCGCTCTACGAGATCGCCATCATCACGCGCGCCGCCCCCGCCCGGATCCTCGGGCTGCGGGCCAAGGGGCACCTCGGCCCCGGCGCCGACGCGGATGTCACAATCTACGACGTGCGCGACGACCGGGAACAGATGTTCTCCATCCCCCGGTACGTGATCAAGGAGGGGGAGGTCCTGGTCGAGGACGGGGAGATCCGCCGGGAGACTTTCGGCCGGACGTTCTACGTCGCGCCCGGGTACGACCGCGCCGTCGAGCCGGACATCCGGGAGCATTTCAGGAAATACTATACGATCGAATTCGAAAATTACCCGGTGCAACTCGAGCACTACCTGCCGCGCCCGCAGGAGATCGCCGCAGGCCGGTAGCGCGGCCCCGGGCGTCCGGGCCCGGATGGGGGAGCCTTGCCTATGACCGATGCCGTCAACGGTGTGGAAATCGAGGACACGTACGCGGAAGCCTTCAGGATGTGGGGCGCGCGCGTGGTCATCACGGCCGCGAGCCGGCCGTGGGCGCGCGAAGCCGCCGCCAAGATGACGGGGTTCGCCACCTCGGTGATCCAGTGCAGGTGCGAGGGCGCCCTCGAGCGGAGCCTCCGCCGGACCCCGGACGGGCGTCCGGGCGTCAGCGTCCTGCTGTTCGCTTTTTCCAGGGACGCCCTGGCGGCAGAGCTGGCCGACCGCATAGGGCAGTGCGTTCTGACCTGCCCGACGACGGCGTGCTACAACGGCCTCGACGCCGGGGAGCGGGTGCGCGTCGGCGGGCAGCTGCGGTTCTTCGGCGACGGCCACCAGGCGAGCAAGCTCATCGCGGGGCGCCGGTACTGGCGCATCCCGGTCATGGAGGGGGAGTTCCTGGTCGAGGACGCCTTCGGCGTCCAGCCGGCTGTCGCCGGCGGGAACCTGCTGATCCTCGGGGAGGATCCCGAACGGGCGCTCCGCGCGGCCGAACTCGCGGCCGGGGCGATGCGGCGGGTCCCGTCGGTCATCCTCCCCTTCCCGGGCGGGATCGTCCGCAGCGGCAGCAAGGTGGGGTCCCGCTACAAGTTCATGAAAGCGTCGACCAACGACGCCTTCTGCCCCACCCTGCGCGGCGTCGTCGATTCGAGCCTTCCCGAGGGCGTCCACTGCGTCTACGAGATCGTCGTCGACGGGCTGGACGCGCCGGCGGTCGAGGAGGCCATGCGCCGGGGGATCCGGGCGGCCTGCATCCCGGGCATCCGCCGGATCTCGGCCGGCAACTACGGGGGCAGCCTCGGGAAATTCAGGTTCCACCTGAGGGAGATCCTGGGAAAGGGGGCATCGGGATGACGACGCTGACGCTCAGGTCCGAGCCGGAGGCCCCCCTGGAGGCCGGCGCGATCGTGCCGGACCGCTTCGACGGGCTCGGCCGGAACGCCATCGCGCGCCTGGAGGTTTCCTGCGGCAACGCGGCCGCCCGGCTGGGGGACTTTTTCGACGTCCGCCCCGACGGCCGCGCCGGCATCACCCTCGAGGGGGACCTCGGCAGGGTCAAGAACATCGCCGCCGGCATGACCCGCGGGAAGGTCACCATCCGCGGCGACGCGGGGATGCATCTCGGCGCGGGCATGCGCGGGGGGGAGATTGACGTCCACGGCAGCGCAGGGGACTGGGCCGGGGCGGAGATGGCCGGGGGGACGATCCACATCCGGGGGAACGCGGGGCACGCCCTGGGCGGCGCCTACCGGGGGAGCCGCCACGGGATGAACCGGGGCCTGATCCTGGTCGAGGGGGACGCCGGGAACGAAACGGGCGCCTTCATGCGCCGGGGGCTCATCGCCGTCGCGGGCGGCGCGGGGGATTTCACGGGCGCCTTCGCCGTCGCCGGGACGATCCTCGTCTTCGGGAGCCTCGGCGCCCGCACCGGCGCCGGGCTGCTGCGCGGGACGGTCGTCGCCATGCGCCCCCCGGAGCTGCTGCCGACGTTTCGCTATGCCTGCCGGTACCGGCCGGCCTTCCTCGGCCTGGTGCTGGCCGAAATCCAGGCGCACGGGATGGCCGTTGCACAAGAGTACGCCCGGGGCGCCTACCTGCGCTACAACGGAGACCTCAACCGGCTGGGGAAAGGGGAGATCCTGGTCTATGATCAGCGTTAACCGGCGCGCCGGGGCGATCGTCGCGCGCATGATCGACGATCGCGAGGCGCTCGATATAGAGGTCCGGCGCCTGCCGAACGGGGCCACCGTCCTCGATGCGGGGATCGGCGTCCGGGGAAGCCTGGAGGCCGGCCGGCTGTTGGCCGAGGCCTGCCTCGGGGGGCTGGCCTCGGTGGGATTTTCCCACCGGAGCTACGGGCCCGGGGAGGCCGGCGGCGGCCCGGAACTCCGGCTGCCCGCGGTGGAGGTGGATGTCTGCCTCCCCCACATCGCCTGCATGGCTTCCCAGTACGCCGGGTGGCCCGTCCGGGCCGGGGATTACGCCGCCGTCGGATCGGGGCCCGCCCGGGCGCTGGCGGCCTTCGAGGAGGTCTTCCGGAATCTCGGGTACCGGGACGCGTCCGACACGGCCGTGCTCGTGCTCGAGGGGCGCCGGATGCCGGACGCAGAGGTGGCCGCGGCGGTGGCCGAACGGTGCGGGGTGCCGCCGGGCCGCCTCTTCCTGCTGGCCGCTCCGACCGCGTCCCTGGCGGGCTCGGTGCAGATCGCCGCCCGTTCGGCCGAGACCGGCATGCACAAGCTCGCACAGCTCGGGTTCGACCTCCGGAAGGTCCATGCCGCCGCGGGGAGCTGCCCCCTGGCCCCGGTGGCCGAAGACGATGCGCACGCCGTCGGGAGGACCAACGACGCCATCCTGTACGGGAGCGAGGTGTTCTTCGCCGTGGAGGCCCGCGACGCGGAGCTGGCCCCGATGGTCGACGCGCTGCCCTCGTCGGCCTCCCGGGACTACGGCACGCCCTTTTACGAACTGTTCCGGCGCTGCGGCGGGGACTTCTACCGGATCGACCCGCTTCTTTTCAGCCCCGCCCGCGCCGTCGTCAACAACCTCTCGTCCGGGCGCACCTACAGTTGCGGGAGCATCCATCCCGGACTGCTCCGGCGCTCGCTGCTCGAAAGCTGACCATGCCCGACAAGATCGGAATTCTGTCTTCCCAGAGGGGCTATCACGTGCTGGCGCTCGAGGCGGCCGCGCGGGCCAGGGGCTGCGAGCCCGTCCCCTTCAACCTGACCCGGCTGGCCGCGGGCGTCGGCGCGGGGCCGCACGCCCGGGTGCGGGACGCGAGCCTCCTGGAGTGCCGCGCCCTGGTCGTGCGCACCATCCCCTCGGGGTCGCTCGAGCAGATCGTCTTCCGCATGGACGTCCTGCACCGCCTGGAGAACCTCGGAATGGCCGTGGTCAACTCCGCCTCGGCCATCGAGCGGACCGTCGACAAGTACTACACCTCGTTTCTGCTGGCCGATGCCGGCATTCCCACGCCGCGGACGCTGGCGACCGAGGATTTCGACGCGGCCCTGGAGGCGTGCCGGGAGATGGGGGACGCGGTGGTCAAACCCCTTTTCGGGTCCGAGGGGAAGGGGATGGTCCGGGTTTCGGACCCGGAGACGGCCTACAGGGTGCTGCGGGCCTGGGAGCTGGGCCGCTACATCTACTACATCCAGGAATACGTGCCGCATTTCGACGAGGACGTCCGCGCCTTCGTCATCGGGGGGTCGGTGGCGGCCGCGATGCGGCGCCGCGGCCCGGGATGGAAGACCAACTACTCGAAAGGGGCCGAAATCGCGCCGGTCTCGCTCGGCCCCGAGATGGAAGCGCTGGCCGTCGGGGCCGCGCGGACGATCGGCCTCGACTATGCCGGCGTGGACCTGATGCGGTCCGAGTCCGGGCGGACGTACGTGATAGAAGTCAACGGCATCCCCGGGTGGCGGGGGCTGCAGAAGGTCGCACCGGACAGCATCCCGGAGCGGATCATCGATCGGGTGCTCGAGCGGTCGGCCCGGTCGGCGCCGGCGCTTCCGGGGCGCCTCCGGTAGAGGCCCGCGGCGGCCGGCGGAAACGGAGCACGCATGCCCGATACCATCGTCGAAGGCGGCAGGGGGAGGCGGATCGCCCGGCTCGTCCAGGAGGCCTGCATCCGGGAGGTCTGCGCCCCCAAGCCCGGCAACGTCAACCGGGAGCATGATTTCCGCGACGCCACCCTTGAGGAGTACCTCGTCAGCGCCGTGGCGATCGGCCCGGCGTTCGAAGACGGGCCGCGGCTGGGCGTCGGGCAGATCGTCCTGCGGGCGGTCCGGGAAAGCCGGGCGCGGGTGCGGTCCAACACCAACCTCGGCCTGGTCCTGCTCCTGGCCCCGCTGGCGAAGGCGGCGGCAGCCGCCCCGGCTGTGCCGGAATCCGGCGGCCTCCCCGGATCGGGCCGGGTGAGGGAAAGCCTGCGGGGCGTCCTCCGCTCCCTGACGGTCGAAGACGCCCGCCTCGTCTACGAGGCCATCCGCCTGGCCCTCCCGGGAGCCATGGGGCGGGTCCCGGGCGAGGACGTCGCCGGGACCCCTTCGGTCACCCTGCTCGAGGCGATGGAGATGGCCGAGGGCCGGGACTCCGTCGCGAAGGAGTACGCGACGGACTTCGAGATCGTCTACGGGACCGGGCTGCCCGCGCTCGGGGAGTCCCTGGCCCGCGGGGGGGGGGTCGCCCTGGCGGCGGTCGAGGCGTTTCTGGCCATCCTGGGCCGCGTGCCCGATACGCTGATCGCCAGGAAGAAGGGGATGGAGGCCGCGCGCGGGGTTTCCCGGCAAGCCCGGGAGGTCGTGGCTTGCGGGGGCACCCGCACCCCCCGGGGGAGGCGGCTGCTGGCGGAGCTCGACGCGCTGCTGCGCAGCGACTCCAACGGGCTGAACCCGGGAACGACGGCGGACCTGACCGCCGCCGCCCTGTTCCTCGCCCTGCTCGACGCGGAGGCGCCCGGGGCGGCGGCGCCCCGGGCGGAGGAGGAATCGGGTTGACAAACGCATCGCACCGGGATATAGATCGGCTAACCGTTGCGCCAGAACATGGCGGAGTACCGACCGATCTCAGGGTGCATGCAGGCGGATTCCGCCCGACGAGGAAACAATGTTTCAGGAGGAAACAATGGCCAAGATTGATCGAGTCCTGGTAGGGGAAGCGCT
This sequence comes from uncultured Acidobacteriota bacterium, assembly GCA_964651155.1. Lineage (GTDB taxonomy): Bacteria > Acidobacteriota > UBA6911 > UBA6911 > UBA6911 > UBA6911. The sequence goes on from CAZYXB010000028.1 coordinate 13,726, forward strand.
GGCGGGCGAAGGGAACGAAGTCGCCCATATCGACCTGTTCATGGGGCCGCGCGGCAGCGCCGCGGAAACGGCTTTCTGCAACACGCTCTCCAACAACAAGGACGGCTTCACGTCGCTGCTGGCGGTGGTCGCCCCGAACCTGCCGTGCAAGCCTTCCACGGTGATGTTCAACAAGGTCACCATCAAGAACGCGACCCAGGCGGTGCAGATGTTCGGGCCCGCCCAGCGCGCCGTCGCGATGGCCGTGGCCGACTGCGTCGAGGACGGCACGATCCCGGAGGCGGAAGCCGACGACGTGTTCATCCTCGTGGGCGTCTTCATCCACTGGGAAGCCAAGGACGACCACAAGATCCAGGATTTCAACTACGAGGCGACCAGGCTCGCCATCAAGCGGGCCGTGGCGCGGGAGCCGAAGGCGGCCGACGTCGTCGCGAAGAAGGGGACGGTGGCGCATCCTTTCGCCGCGCATCCCTAGCGCCTAGCGCGCCCCGGTGGAGGGCGGTGGCGACGAGCACGCCGTCGATGCCCAGAGCTTCAAGCTCCCGGATCTCCCCGGGACCGGCGATGCCTCCCCCCGCGAGCAGAACCATGTCCGGGAAAAGGGCGCGCGCCTCGGCCGCCAGAGCGCGGTCGGCGCCGCAGCCGGCTCCGACCCTGCCGAGATCCAGGAGGATGGCCTCCCGCAGTCCCAGGCCCCGGATCCGGGCCAGGACCCGCGCCGGGGGCAATCCATCCAGATCCGAACACCGCGACAGGACCCTCCCCCCGCGGCAGTCCAGGCTGAAAACGATCCGGTCCGGGTCCGTCGCGGCCGCTATTTCCTCCAGAGCTCCCAGCGTCTCCAGGGTCTCTGATCCGACCACCACCCGACGCACCCCCCGCCCGGCCCAGAACGACGCGTCGGCGGCAGAGGCGGCGCCGGCATCGAGCAGGATGCCGAAGCCGCGGCGGGCCAGGGTATCGATGATGCGGCGGTGGCGGGAGAGGGGCCTGCCTGCGATGGCGTCCAGGTCCGCGATGTAGAGTTCGTCGAGCCCCATCCGGCGGCGGAAGGCGTCGGCTACCGCCAGCGGGTCCGGCGAGGCCGACAGGACGCTCCGGACCGGACGATAGCGGTCCCGCTCCCCCCCTGCGGCGTGGACCGCCCGGCCGTTCGACAGGTCGATTACAGGAATGATGCGCATGCCCCGTCTTTCCAAAGTTCTTGTCTATGAATATTATACCGGCGGAGGATTCCCCGGGGGAAGCCTGCCGGACGGTCTTGCGGCCGAGGCCCTGGGTATGCTCTGGGCGCTGCTGGCCGACTTCCGGAGCTGGGGGGCCGTACGGACGGTTTCCGCCCTGGACCCGCGGTTTGAAAACCGCATCCCGGGGCTGGACCGGGACACCCTGCCGGCGGATGAAGTGGCCCCGGCAGACCCGGAGGATCCCGAACGGACCTTTCTTTCCCTGCTGGATCGGTGCGATGCGGCCCTGGTCATCGCTCCGGAAACCGGGGGCATTCTATCAGGACTTTCGGCCCAGGTCGAGAGGGCGGGGCGCCCGCTGCTGGGTTCGGCCTCTTCGGCCGTCGAGCAGGCCGGGAACAAGGACGTCTGCGGCAGGATCCTGGCCGCCGCCGGTCTTCCCGCCCCGGAAACGAGGATCTGCAGGATCGATTCCGTCATCGAGGCCATCGGGGATTGGGGGTATCCGCTGGTGCTGAAACCGCTCGACGGGATCGGGAGCGAAGGCGTGTATCTCATTGCCGGCCGCTCCGATATTGCAGAAGCCGTTTCGGGCATCCGGAGGGTGACGCCCCGCGACACGGTGCTGCTGCAGCCCTTCGTGGAGGGGGTCCACGCCAGCGTTTCCCTGCTGGCCGCTTCCGGCCGGTGTTTCCCGATGAGCCTGAACCGGCAGCTGATCCGGCCGGGGATGCCTTTCGAATACCGCGGCAGCGTGGTTCCCTACGCCTGCGAGCGATCGCGGGAGGCCCTCGAAGCGGCGTGCGCGGCCGCAGGCCTGATCGAGGGGCTGCGGGGCTATGTCGGCGTGGATCTTGTCCTCACGGCCGATTCGGTCCGGCTCATCGAGATCAACCCGCGGCTGACGACGTCCTACATAGGGCTCAGGCAGGTGGCCGGGGTCAATCCGGCCGGGGCCATATGCGACGCCTCTATCCGTGGGGTCCTGCCGGATCGTTTTCCACTGGGGGGGCCGGTAGCCGTCTACAAGGACAACCCGGCCTCCTGGCGGCTCGGGCGCCCGAATTTGCCCTGAACATTTTCCAGAAATTGGACTATATTTAAGAAAAGAATGGGCGGGTCCGCATCCCGTGCCGCGGGCAAAGAGCCGGTCGCGGCCGGGCGGAGCCCCCGGTTCCAATGGCCGGGATGCATCCGTACAGTGAAAACCGTTAACACATAGAGGAAATAGAAGTACCATACAATTTTGAACCCCGTATCCAGGAGGTCGTCCGTGAAGATACTGCGCGTGGATATGCAAGAAGCCAGGGTGCGCTGGGAGGCCGTTCCCGCCGCGTACGAGCAGCTTGGCGGCAGGGCTCTCATAGCCAAACTTCTGTTGAATGAGATCCCGCCCGATTGCGATGCCCTCGGGCCGCACAACAAACTGATCATCGCCCCGGGGCTGCTCGGCGGCGCGGTCGTGCCGACCGCCGGACGGCTTTCGGTCGGGGCGAAAAGCCCGCTGACCGGGGGCGTCAAAGAGGCCAACGCCGGCGGTACCGCCGGGGACAGCCTGGGCAAGCTGGCCATCAAGGCCATCGTTGTGGAACGGCAGCCCCGGCAGGGGAAGTTCCACATCCTGGTGCTCGGCGGCGATTCCGCCGAACTCGTCCCGGCCGGGGACCTGCCCGGCGCGGGCACCTATGCGACCTCCGACACGCTCCAGGCGCGGTACGGGTCGGACGCGACCGTGATCTCGATCGGGCAGGCGGGGGAGCAGAGGATGACGGGCGCCGGCATCTGCTCCACCGGCGAAAGGGACCAGAGGAGCAACCACGCGGCGCGCGGCGGCCTGGGCGCCGTCATGGGGAGCAAGGGCCTGAAGGCCGTGGTCATCCTCAAGCCGGCGGGCAGAATCGAATTCAAGGACGAAAAACTCTTCCGGGCCGCCTCGAAGGCGTTCGCCCAGGAACTGATCCAGAGCCCGAAGCTGGGGACCAAGGGGTCGCAGCACCTCTACGGCACGGCTTCGATCGTCGGCGCCGTCAACGAAATGGGCGCGCTCCCGACCAGGAATTTTTCCCAGGGCCAGTTTAAGCCCTCCGCCGAGCTGCGCGGCGAGAAGCTGCGCGAGCTGGTGCTGGCCCGCGGGGGGAAGATGGGCACGCGCTGCATGCCCGGCTGCGTCATCGCCTGCCGCAACTGGTTCCCCCACGCGTCGGGAAGCCCGAACGTCGGGTCCGTCCAGTATGAAACCATCGCGCTCGTCGGGTCCAACCTGGGGCTCGGGAGCCTCGACGATGTCGCCGAGATCAACTACATGTGCAACGATTTCGGGCTCGACACGATCGAAACCGGCGCGGCCCTGGGTGTCGCGCTCGAAGCCGGCCTGGCCAGTTTCGGCGACATCGGGGGCATCCTGGGGCTTTTGAGGCAGGTGGGGGAAGGGACCGTGCTCGGCCGGGTGCTCGGATGCGGCGCCGCGACCACGGGCCGGGTTCTCGGCGTGCGCCGCGTGCCGGTCGCCCTCGGCCAGGCCATGCCCGGCTACGACCCGAGATCGCTCAAGGGCAACGGCGTCACCTATGCGACATCGCCCCAGGGGGCCGACCACACGGCCGGCAACGCCTTCGGCGCGCGCAACGAGGTCAACCCGCTCGGGATCGAGGGCCAGAAGGAGCTTTCGCTGAAGCTGCAGATCATCGGCGCGATGCTCGACAGCACCGGCCTCTGCCTCTTCGCGCGTCCCCCCATCATCTCCAGGCCGCAGCTGATGATCGACATGATCAACGGGATCCACGGGTGGGGATGGACCCTGGAGGACTACGACCGGTTCAACCGAGACGTGTTGCGCACCGAAATCGAGTTCAACCGCAGGGCCGGGATCACCTCGAAGGACCACAGGATCCCCGAATACATGCGCGAAGAGCCCCTGCCGCCGCACAACACCGTCTTCGACGTCCCGGATTCGGACCTGGATTCGATCTTCGACGCTCTCTAGGAGACGGCCCGTGGCGGGCGGCGCCGAAATCTTCGGACGGCTTCTTCCGGATGCGCCGCGGCGGCAGGCTCGGGAGCTCGATGCGCCCGAAACGGCGCGGCATCCGGCCGGGCGTCCCGGCCCGGGGTCCGTGCTCTGCTTATTCCCCTGCGCCACGGGCGGGTAAGGCTCCGCCGGCGCATCGGGATGCCGGCCCTCCCGGCGCCTCCAGCCCCTTCCGCGCATCCTCGGAAATCCGGGTTTCCCGCGCTCTGCGCCCTCTACCGCCTCCTCCTTGGGAGGGCCAGGATCGACAGGAGCGAGACGAGCATCAGGCCGGCGCAGGCGGAAAAGGTGGCGGGCATGCCCCAGCGGTCCCCCATGGCGCCGACGGCCACGATGACGGTCGAGTGGATGACGAAGGTCACCGCCATGTAGACCCCGTTGGCGAAGGCGCGGTTTTCAGGGAAGCTCTCCTGCACCATGGCCATGAGTACGGGCGTGGGCGCGATCAGGAAGAAACCGAGCAGGGCCGCCATCGCGGCCTGCGCCCACTGTCCGCGGGCGCCCAGGAACAGCCACATGAACAGGGGGGCCAGGACGATGCAGACGACCAGGACCGGTTTGCGGCCGAAGCGGTCGCTGACCGGTCCGCTGACGAGGGCGCTGGCGACCCCGGCCGCCTGCAGAACCGTCAGGGCCGCGCCCGCGAACCAGAGGCCGGCCCCCTGCCCGGTCAGGTAGGTCGGCAGGAAGGTGATGGCCGCCGATTGCAGGAAAGACCGCAGCGTGATGAAGACCGACAGGGGCAGCAGGACCGGGGCCATCCTCCGGACGGCCACGGGCCAGGGGACCGGGGATGCGGAGGCTCCCGGGTGGTAGGGGACCTGCCGGAGCCCGACGTGGAGCGCCAGCGAGACGATCAGGCCGGCCGGCAACAGCCACAGCAGGCCCCCGAGGCCGAGCGGTGTGACGATGCTGACCAGGATGACGGGCCCGAGGGTCCGCCCCAGTTCGCCGCCGACCATCCAGAAGCTCATCCCCTGCCCCAGCCGGGCCCCGGAGACGTTGCCGGCCATGATGGGGGCCACCGCGTGCAGGCCGGCGGAATTCAGCCCGGCCAGCACGAGAAGGAGCGCGATACAGAAATAATTCGGGGCGACGCCGAGCAGGCTCATGAATACGGCCGCCAGGGCCGGGGCCCAGAGCACGAGGGTTTTCAGGTTGAACCGGTCGGCCAGCCGCCCGATCGCCGGCTGGACGAGGGAGGGGGCCTGGAGGAATACGGCCAGGACCCCGGCGCCCGCGATGGAAAGGCCCAGCTTTTCGATGAAGATGGGCAGCAGCGGGGGGAGGAAGGACGTGAAGGTGTCGTGCACGGCGTGCCCGGCGGCCACGGTGGCCACCCGGCCGGTTTCAAACACGGCCGGACGCTCCGGTTCTTGCAGTGCGCTGGCGCTGTTGTCCATTTCGGCGCGGTGCTCCGATGGCGGTTGGAACGGCCCCCTACCGGCTCCGGGTCTGGGTGACGATGGCCGACAGGGCGACAAGCCCGACCTCTTCGGCGATGACCCGGTTCATCTTGCGGATGGCTTCGCCGAGCGCGGGGAGACGGTCTTTGGTGAAGCGGAAGGACGGGCCGACAATGGCGATCGAGGCAATGGGCCGGTTCGAGGCGTCGCAGATGGGCGCGGCGACCGCGTTGATGTCCTCCTCGTACTCCTGCTCGGAGATGGCGTAGCCGCGTTGTGCGGTGAGCCTGAGGTCCGCCAGGATGTCGGGGAGGGACACGGGCGTGCGCTCGGCGCGCTCGGCCAGGTTCTGCTCGACGATGGCGCGGACCTGCTGCTCGGGCAGAAACGCCAGCAGCGCTTTCCCCGAAGCGGTGAACAGGGCGGGGAGCCTCTGGCCTACGGCGGCCGCGAGTTTTACCCGCTGCGGGCTTTCGATGACCTCGAGGTAGATCACGTGCGACCCGTCCAGGACCGAAATGTCCACGGTTTCGCCGCACTCCTCCGAGAGGGTTTTCAGGTAGGGGCGGGCCCAGCGGTGCAGGTCCACGTCCTGCAGGACCAGCGAAGCCATTTCAATGAAGCGGAAACCGAGCCGGTAGACGCCGGTTGCCTTGTCGCGGGTGATGAAACGTTTGCTTTCGAGAGTCGCCAGCAGCCGGTGCACCGTCGTCTTGGACATGTGGATGGCTTCGGCGATCTGCGTCAGCGACCGGGTGGGTTCCTCGTGGGTGAAGCACAGGAGGATATCGAGAGCCCTCTCGACGGCGCGCACGGACTGGGACACAACGAACCTCCTTTGGCGGGTGCGCCCCCAACGTCCCGGCGGCGGATCACGCGCCTGTCGCAGGAAACCTGCGGGGATGGAACGCGCCGGCCGGCCTCTAGAGAGCCCGGCCGGCGCGTTCCGGCCTTCCTATACACAGGCGCCCGCCGCAGCAGCCGGTCGGGCGTCCGTGCTGTTTATGGGGGGTATGAAATAGTATATAAATGTTTCCCGCCGTTGAGCGGGCCCTTGAGCAGGGCTTCGATCTCCTTGGGGTCCCTCATGGTCGTCTTGCCGGCGTCGGGAAGCTTGCCGGCGGGGAAACGGGTCATGATGTCGTCGATCAGCCTGCACATGTAGTCGAGCAGGTCGTTCAGGCCTGGAACGGCCTTGTCCGCGCTCGCCTTCGTCGGGCTGCCGATGACGCCCTCGGGGTAGACCAGCACTTCGATACCGCTCAGCCCGATGTGCTCGTGGCCCTTGATCGGGGAGTGGTAGACCTCCCCTCCCCCGTCGACGTGCCCCGGGGGCATGAATCCTGCCGGCTTGTTGTCGACAGCCAGACTCATGTCGCAGAACTCGGGGAAAAGCGCCAGCGAGTACGAGGCTTCCGCTTCGTCCGCATGCTGGAACCGCGTTTCGAAGGGGCCTCCGTGCGCCTTGTCCTTGAGGTGCTCGTGAATGACTGTCGGCCAGTGCAGCGAAATCAGGATCGACGGCACCTGGTATTGTTTCGCCCACTGGTGGAGCGCCAGGGGAATGACCTCCTCCTGGCCGTGGCCGTTGAGAAAGATCTGCTTCCGGAAGCCCATGTTCCACAGGCCGGCAATGATGGCCCGCAGGTTGGCCAGAAAGGTCTCTTCCGGGACGACGACGGTTCCGGGCATCCCCAGGTGGCTGTAGGGGTGGGACCCGTACCAGACCGGCATGGCCACGGTGCACCCCATCTTCTTGGCGACCTGTTCGGCCATGCGGGTGACGAGGAACGTGTCCTCGCCGATCGGCTGGGCGGCCCCGTGGCACTCCGTACTCCCGACCGGGATGATGATCAGGTCGTTCGTCTTGAGCCGCTCGTTGATCTGTGTCATGTTCATGGTCTGTAGATACACGCCCGGGGTTTCCATCTGCCCACCCTTCGGCGGTAATTCCCAATTTCCCATGAATCCTCCTTTTCTTGCGGGCCCGATGCCCGCAGATCGGTAGAGACTACACAACAGGGATGCACATGCCGGGAACGTTCTTTCCGGACTGCTTGAACTCGGGATAATAGCGGTTGATCATCTCGACGACGATGGCCGCCTGTTCCGCCATTCTCTTCCCCTCGACCGCGCCGGTCATCTCGCCGTGGCCGCCGATGACGGAGTTGCCGGTCTTGCAGTGCAGGGGGGCCGCAACGCGCACGATCTCGGGGGCCTCGTAGACGCGGATGAACCCGCCGGATCCCGGAGGGTTGTCGGTGTGGACATCGAGCGGCGTGCTGATGGCCTGGCGCAGGGCCGCGTGCATCGGGATCTGCAGGTCGCGGATCGGGTTGATGCTGTCGGCGCCCAGGTCTTCCAGGAGCTTGATCGACGCCGGGTTGCAGTGGCCCAGGTGCGCGGAGCACTTGAAGTGGATGTCCTTGGGCAGGTCGCCGTTCTTGCGCATCGCGTTGGCGACCCAGAGCATGCCCTCGTCGTAGATCAGAAATCCACGGCAGCCGAGTTCGTAGCCGCGCTTGATGTCTTCGATGGCGCGTATGAGCTGTTCCTGGCCGCGGAGGCGGTAGCTGACCCGGACTCCCTGGGAGGAAAGAACGGTGGCGCCGGTGTCATAGGTGGCGCGGGGGCCGGTCGACAGCATCAGCTCGCAGCCGTAGTCGGAGCAGAGCTTGACGTACTGCTTGATCTCCTCGGCGGTGTGGCGGAACATGCCGAAGGTTTCCGTGATGCGGTTGATGGTGATGCCCATCTCCAGGGATCTGTCCAGGAGGGCGCTGACGGTGGCCGCGGAGTTGACGGTCGGGCATTCGATCCGGTAGTGGGCTCCGTCGGAAAATCTTTTGGTCGAAGAGGGGAGATCGAAAGCATCGCCTTCGGGGAGCCCCAGTTTTTTCATGGCCTTGCGGGTTTCTTCAAAAATCATGACTGCATTCTCCTTGGAAAAGAAATTTACGTACAGTGCGACGGTAACGGTGGGCAATAGCACCAGACGATTCTGAGTGGCTCGTCGCCGATGTTCTCCACTCTGTGCTTGACGCCGAGAGGCGAATAAAAGGCTGTTTCCGGGCCGATTTCCCACGATCCCTGGCCTTCCATCACGATGCGTGCGCGGCCGCTGATCAGGAAAAGAACCTCTTCGGACTCTGTATGGGTGTGGTCGGGGATCTGGCTTCCGACCTCGGTGATGTTCATCCCCATCGAAACATTTTTGACTCCGCCGAACTTGGGAGCCAAAAGAAGCTTGGACGTGCGGGGCGGAGTCCGGAATTCCCCCTGCACATCAGCTGCCCTGACAAAAGGCACGTTGCTCATAGATACATCCTCCAGTCTGTTCCATTATGCGGAATCGTGTTTCATAATAAACAACGTTCCGCTCCATGTCAATCAATTTCGTGATGCGCAACCGGGCAGGGGTGTTTTTTTTGGTTCCGGCCGTCGGGCCCCGGCAGCGGGGGGGCGGATTCTGCCCTGCGGAACACATTTTCGCAAAATGAAAAATTTTCCAAAACGCGCGCCATTCTCTATAATCAACCGTATGTACACGGTCCCATACGGAAAGGAAACGATGCGGTTTTCGCTCCCCGCCGGGATGCGGGCCCGCCTGGCGGTATCGGAACCCGTCCCTCCGGTCGAGGACGAAGCGGCGGCCGTCGCCCGGGCCCTGGCCTGTCCTGTCGGGCAGCCGCCTCTTGAGGTGCTGGCCCGGACGGCCAGGCGCGTCTGCATCGTTTTCACCGACAGCACGCGCGTGTGCCCGGACCACCTGATGGTGCCGCCGATTCTGGCCGGGCTCGAGGCCGGGGGCGTCCGGCCGCGGGACGTGACGCTTCTGTGCGGCGTCGGGATGCACCGCGCCTCGACTGCAGAGGAGAAGGAGGCGAAACTCGGCGCCGGCATCGCCGGCCGCTACCGGGTGATCGACAACGAACCGCAGAATGCCCGGGCGCTCGTCGGCCTCGGCGTCACCCCGGGAGGGGTTCCCGTCTCCGTTCACAAAGAGGTGGCGGCGTCGGACCTGGTGATCGCGACCGGCATCGTCGAGCCGCACCAGTACGCGGGCTATTCCGGGGGGTGCAAGACCCTGGCCGTCGGGGCGGCCGGGGAGGACCTGATCGCGCACACGCACGGCCCGGCGTTCGTGGAGCACCCGGGCACCCGGCTGGGGCGCATCGAGGGGAACCCCTTCCACGAGGCGGTCGTCGAAGCCGCCCGCCGAGCGGGGCTCCGCTATATCGTCAACGCGGTGCTCGACGCCGGCGGGCGCATCCTGCGGGTGGCGTCGGGGGACCCGGACGCGGTGTTCCGCGATCTGGTGCGTTTCGCCCGCTCCGTCTACGAGGTGCCCGTGCCGCAGCGGTACCCGATCGTCATCGCGGGGGTGGGGCACCCGAAGGACGGCAACCTCTACCAGGCCAGCCGCGCTGCCTCGTACCTGTTCTTCGCCCCGACCTGCCTGATCCGCCCGGGGGGGTACGTCCTCATCCCGGCGCCGTGCGGCGAGGGGGCGGGCCGGGGCGTCGGGGAGCAGCGCTTCTACCGGGCGATGCAGCAGGCGCCCGACGTCCGGTCCATCCTCGAGGACGCGCGCCGCAACGGCTACCCCCCGGGCCAGCAGCGGGCGTTCGTCCTGGCGAAGGTCCTGGAGCAATCGCACGTCATCATCGTCGGCAGCCGGTGCCCGGAGGTGGTCTCCGCGTGCAAGATGACGCCGGCGGCCACGATGGAGGAGGCCCTCCATATAGCCGGCAGCGCGGTGGGCTTCTCGAGCGATGTCCTGATCGTCCCGCACGCGATGCAGACGCTGCCGGTGGTCACAACGGAACATGAGGAGGCAGGGGCATGAAAGCGTTTCAGGTGGTCCGGCCGCGGGTGTTCGAATCCGTCGAGGTCGACAGGCCGCGCCTAGAGGGGGCGCAGATCCTGGTGAGGACCGAGTGGGTGGCGCTGTGCGGCAGCGACATCCCGTTCTGGACCGGGAGCCGGAGCCGGCAGGAGTACCCGCTGGCGCCGGGCGCCCCGGTGCACGAATGCGTCGGCGTCGTCGAGGAGAGCCGTTCGGCGCGGTTTTGCCCGGGGGACAGGGTCCTGGCCATCCCCGACGGGAACCGGGGGCTGGCCGAGTGGTTCCCGGCCCGGCCCGAAAAAGCGGTCGTGCTTCCCGACGGCCTCGGGGACCCGGGCGCCGCCTGCCTGATCCAGCCGCTGTCGACGGTCATGAGCGCCATAGACCGCCTCGGGGACATCCGGGGGAAGGCCGTGGGGATCGTGGGGCTGGGGCCGATGGGGCTCTTGCTCGGCTGGTACGCGGCCGCCCGGGGGGCCGGCCCGGTCGCAGGCGTCGACCCCTGCGCGGACCGCTGCCTCCTGGCAGGGGAGCTCGGCCTGGCCCGGACGTTCCCCAGCCGCAGCGTCGAGCTGGCGGCCGCTGTGCGGAGCTCCGGCGGGGCCTGGGACCCCCCGGACATCTGTATCGAGGCCGTGGGGCACCAGATGCAGACGATCAACGATTGCCTCGAGCTCGTGCGCCCGTACGGGACCGTGGTGGCCTTCGGGGTGCCCGACAGGCCGGTCTACGCCCTGGAGTACGAAATCTTCTTCCGCAAGAACGCGGCGCTCGTCTCCACGGTGACCCCGGATTGGGCCGACTACCTGGCCAGGGCCCGCGACCTGTACCTTGAAAACACCGAAGCGCTGGCGCCGCTGGCCCAGCCGCGGCTGCACGTCGAGGAGGTCCGGGAGGCCTACGAGATGTACGAGCGGCACGACAGGGGCGCGCTCAAGGTCGTGCTCGACGCCCGCAGCTGGTGAGGCCGGGGATCAGGAAAGCTTTTCCATCCCGAATTTTTCCGCGTACCCGGCCAGCATGTCCCACTCGCCCTGGTCGAGGTAGACCCCGTCGGTGAGGGATTCCGAACGCTTTTCCAGCTCCTTCTCCCCGTGGATGAAGATCCGGTCGTGGCCTTCGGACTTCTCGCTGGCGCGCACCTTCTGGAGGATCGATTCCACGTGGGCGGCGATCTCCGGGGCGTTGCCGAACAGGTTCGTGTCCAGGGCGCCGAAGAAATGGGTCACGCCGCAGCCGTTGACGGGGCTGAACGTGTCCCGGCACCATGCGCCCATGCTCATCCCGGCGCACAGAAGGTCGACCAGGAGCCCCAGGCCGTACCCCTTGTGGCCGCCGAGCTCCTCGCCGGCGCCCCCGAGGAAGAGGTGCCCGCCATACTTGCTTTCGCGGTAGATCTTCTGGAAGGCGTGGATGTCGGTCGTGTCCCGGCCCTGTTCGTCGACGCACCAGCCGACGGGCATCGGCTTGTTGCGCCTCTCGTGGACCTCCACCTTGCCGTGGGCCACGGTCGTCGTCGCCATGTCCAGGGTGAAGGGGGTTTTCCCGGTGGTCGGGATGGAGTAGCAGATGGGGTTGGTCCCGAGGATGCGTTCCCGGCCGAAGGTGACGATGGAGCAGATCCGGGTGTTGGTCATCGCCATCCCGATGAGGCCTTTCGCCGAGGCCATTTCCGCCCAGAGCGCGGCCATCCCGAAGTGGCTGGAATTGCGGACGGCGGAGAACCCGGCGCCGGTGGCCCGGGCTTTTTCAATCACGCGGTCCATGGCGAACTTGGCGATGTATCCGCCGATGCCGTTGTGCCCGTCGACGGTGAGCGACAGCGGGGTCTCGTGGACGATTTCGGGTTCCGCCTCGGGGAACACGAATTTCTTCTTGATGTTCGTTTCGTAGAAGGGGAGCCGCCCGACTCCGTGGGACGGCACGCCGCGGGCATCGGCCTCGACCAGGACCCAGGCGGTCACTTCCGCCTGGGTTTTGGGGTATCCCAGCTTCTGCAGGATTTTCGTGGCATAGGCCGAGAGCGCCTCGTACGCGATTTTTCCACTCATAGTATTCTCCTTTTGGCAACGGGGGGTACGTAGACCGCAGATGCCTGGCCCGGTGGAAACCCACGCGGCCCGCAATCGTCCCCGGGGGGGCGGCCGCGATGCTTCGGCAGTGGCGGGCGGGCCGAACCGCGCAGCCCGGGGATTCGGACCTGCCGCACGCTCCACTCTGCTACGAAACCCTGTACGGATATGGTCTTTCTGACGCCTGCATCATGTTCCATTATGCGGAACAAGGTTCCATAATATCCGAGCCCCCGGGCCGGTGTCAATCACTTTCGCCCGGGGTATTATGAAAAAAGATTTCAATACGAACCCCTTGATCGCCGGTATACAATGGTGTCGGGCCGCATGCCGGGTGTCCCGTGATCGGGGTGTCCCGTGATCGGGGTGTCCCGTGATCGGGGTGTCCCGTGATCGGGGTGTC
>CAZYXB010000028.1:26770-44622 GCA_964651155.1 uncultured Acidobacteriota bacterium
CGGGGTGTCCCGTGACCGGGGTGTCCCGTGACCGGGGTGTCCCAACAAACGCGAGCGCGGCGCAGGCGCCGGGGTGTTCATGGAACCGATTCAGGCGGGACCAGACGTTTTGGAATCGATCGAACCGAAGGAATCGGCCTACTACAACTGCATCCGCTGCGGCCTCTGCCTGGCCGTGTGTCCGACCTACCGGGAGCATTTGACCGAGACGGCGTCCCCGCGCGGCCGCGTGGCGCTGACCCGCAAAAGCATGGAGGGCTCGCTGGACCTTTCCCCGAATCTCCTCGGGCAGATGTACAGCTGTTTCGACTGCATGGCCTGCGACGAGGTCTGCCCCGTGGGCATCCGGCCGGCGGATTTGGCGCTTGCGATGCGGCAGGTGGGGGAACGGCGGCGGCCGAAAAGATGGAAGCGGCTGCTGTTTGAGGGGCTAATCGGGAAGGCCTGCCGCCTGGAGGCGGCCACGCTCCCCCTGCGGCTGTACGAAAGATCCGGGCTGCGGCGCCTCGTCTACCGCCTCGGCCTCGACCGCATCCTGCCGGCGCGGATCCGGGACCTGGAGGCGATGCTCCCCCGCCTGCCGCAGAGGCCGCTTCGGCGGGTGCTGCCGGAGATCATCCCGGCCGACGGGGAGTCGCGCCGCCGCGTCGGGTTCTTTCTCGGCTGCGCCCAGAGCCTGCTTTTCGCCGGGGGGAGCCGCGCGGCGCTGCGCGTCATGGCCCGGAACGGGTCCACGGTGCTTGCGCCGAAGGAGATCGAGTGCTGCGGGATGCCGGCGCTCGGATACGGGCGCAGGGACCTGGCGCTCGACCAGGCCAGGCGCAACATCGAGGTTTTCGAACGCCTCGGCGTCGACGTTGTCGTCACCGACTGCGCCACGTGCGGTTCGATGCTCAAGGACTACGCGTCGCTGCTCGGGGAGGACCCCGCGTGGGCCCGCCGGGCGGCCGCGTTCAGCCGCAAGGTGCGGGATATCAGCGAGTTCCTCTCGGAAATCCCCCTGGAGAAGCCCGGGGGGCGCGTCGAGCAGCGCGTGACCTACCACGACCCCTGCCACCTTCGACGGGGGCAGAAGGTGTGGCGGGAGCCGAGGAGGCTCCTCTCGCTCATCGACGGCCTGGAATTCGTCGAGCTGCCCGAAGCCGACTGGTGCTGCGGGTCGGCCGGCAGCCAGCTGATCACCCACTACGACACGTCCCGGAAGGTGCTCGACCGCAAGCTCGACAACATCGCGTCGACCGGGGCCGGCATCGTCGCCTCGGGATGCCCCGCCTGCCGCATGCAGCTGCTGGCCGGGCTCCGGGGGCGCGCAGACAGCGTCCGCGTGGTGCATCCGGTCGAACTGCTCGACGAAGCCTACGGGCTCCGAGGGCAGGACCCGGGGCCCGGGGGAGGCAGGGGGGGAGCATGCAAAGAGGAATGATACAAGCCCTTGAAAAGATCGTCGGCCGGGACGGGGTCCTGGCGACGCCCGAAGATCTCGCCGTCTACAGCTACGACGGCACCTTCGCCGAAGGCCGGCCGCAGGCGGTCGTTCTCCCGCGAACCACAGGGCAGACGGCCGACATCGTCCGTCTGGCGGCCCGAGAGCGCATCCCCCTGGTCGCCCGCGGCATGGGGTCCGGGCTGGCCGCCGGGTCCATCCCGGCCGCCGGCGGCGGCATCGTCGTCTGCTTCACCCGCATGAACCGGATACTGGAGATCGACACGGTCAACGCCGCCGCCCGGGTCGAGGCCGGGGTCGTGACGGCCGACCTGCAGGCCGCGGTTGAACGGAAGGGGCTTTTCTATCCCCCCGATCCCTCCAGCATCCGCCATGCGACCGTCGGGGGCAACATCGCCTGCAATGCGGGCGGCCCGCGCTGCCTCAAGTACGGGGTGACGGGCAACTACGTCCTCGGGCTGACGGTGGTGCTGGCCGACGGCCGCGTTCTCCAAACCGGGGGGAAGCCGATCAAGGACGTGACGGGGTACAACCTGACGGCGCTGTTCACCTCCTCGGAGGGGACGCTGGGGCTCGTCACCGAGGCGCTTCTCCGCCTTGTCGCCCGCCCCCGGTACGCCATGACGGCTCTGGCCGAATACGATTCGCTCGAGGACGCCTCGCGGTCGGTCAACGCCATCCTCTCCGAGGGCATCGTCCCGGCCACCCTCGAGCTGATGGACCAGACGGCCATCGCCTGCATCGAGGAGGCGATGCACCTGGGCCTGGCGGCCGACGTCGAGGCGTCGCTCATCATCGAAACCGACGGTTCGGACCAGCAGGCGGTCCTCGGCGAGATCGAGGCCGCGGGCCGGATCTGCCGGGAGCAGGGCGCCCGGCGGGTAAAGGTGGCGGAGACGGAGGAGGAGCGGGCCGGGTTGTGGAGGGCGCGCCGCAGCATCTCCCCGTCGCTCGCCCGCCTGGCGCCCAACAAGCTGGGCGAGGACATCACCGTGCCGCGCAGCGCGATCCCCGGGATCGTCCGGAAGCTGCGGGCCATCAGCGCCGCCTACGGGCTGCCCGTCGTGATTTTCGGGCACGCGGGCGACGGGAACCTGCATCCGAACATCCTGTTCGACAGGAGGGACCCCGGGCAGCGGGAGAAGGTCGAACGGATGGTGGGGGAGATCTTCGGGGCCGCCCTGGCCGTCGGCGGCACCCTGTCGGGCGAGCACGGCGTCGGCGTGCTGAAGCGGCCCTATTTCGAAGCCGCGCTGGGGCCGGTGTCGGTCGCCGTGCAGCGGAGCATCAAGAGGGTGCTCGACCCTCTGAACATACTGAACCCCGGGAAGATGTTCGCCGACTGATCCGGGGCGGGAAGGGTCCGCCCCAGGGAGTGTGCTCTATGACCGAAGGAAGCGTGTACGTGCCGGTCCCGCGGCTGAAGCGGTTCCTGCAGGATGCCCTGGAGGCGATGGGGGTTCCGCCCCCCGATGCCGCGATCGCGGCCGATGTGCTGCTGGCCGCCGACCTCGCCGGCGTCCACTCGCACGGCATCGCCCACCTGAAGATGTACTACAACCGTATACGGGACGGCCTGCAGCTGCCCGTCACGCGCTGGAGCGTCGTCTCCGAGACGCCCGCGACGGCCGTCATCGACGGCGGCAACGGGATCGGCATGGTGGTCGGGTACCACGCCATGAAGACGGCGATCGGCAAGGCCCGGGCCTGCGGCATCGCGGCCGTCGCCGTGCGCAACTCGAGCCATTACGGCATCGCCGGCTACTACGCGCGGATGGCGGCCGGGGAGGGGATGGTGGGGATGACGTTCACCAACGCCCACCCGTCGATCGCGCCGACCTTCGGGGTGGAGCCGCTGCTGGGCACCAACCCGATCGCCTTCAGCGCCCCGACCGATGAGGCGTTCCCTTTCACCTTCGATGCGGCGACCTCGATTGCGCCGCGCGGCGCAATCGAGGTCGCCGCGCGCGCCGGCGAGCCCATCCCGGCCGGTTGGGTGATCCGCGGCGACGGCTCCCTGGCCACCTCGAGCAGGGGGCTGATCCACGAGATGGACCGGGGCGATGCCGCCCTGCTCCCCCTCGGGGGAAGCGGGGAGCAGATGGGCGGCCACAAGGGGTACGGCCTCGCGGCCATGGTCGAGATCGTCTCGGCCGCGTTCCAGGACGGCGCCTACCTTTCCGCCCTCCGGGACACCGACGGGGAGGGGAATCGGAATCCCTCCCGCATAGGGCACTTCTTCCTGGCTATAGACATCGCCCCCTTCGTCCCCCTGGAGCGTTTCCGCCAAACCGCCGGTGGCATCGTGCGGGAACTGCGCGCGTCCCGGAAGGCGCCCGGGGAGGAACGGATCTACACGGCCGGGGAGAAGGCCGCCATCCACGCCCGGCGCGTTAGGGACGAGGGCGTGGAGATCCCCGCAGGGGTGCAGAAGGCGCTCCGGGCGCTGCGGGACGAACTGGGCATCGAAGGGCAGGGCCTCGGGTTCTAGCCAGCCGGGGCCGCCCCCAGAACCGCGGCGACGGCCCGCCGCAGGCGCCCGGGCACGGCGCCGGCGGGCGCCCCGCACGATCCGCACCGCCCGAGGCCGCCGGCCGGTCCGGACGCCGGGCGCGCCCCCTTTGCGGTTTCCACCGCGTTCCCCAGGATGCCGTTGCAGCGCAGGCATCTCGAAAAAGGCCTGGCCAGGTCCCAGATATCGAGGCGCCCGAGGATGCGCCGTACTTCGTCGGCGGCCGGCGCCCGCCCGACGAGGATCCCCCGGGCGACCCCCGCGTCCCCGAGGAGGCGCGCGCTCCGGGAGAGGATGATGCGCCGGTCACGGTTGGAGATGTCGATGAGACCCCGCCGGTCCGGCCCGGGATGGCGGAGCACGTCGTAGCCGAGCGCCCGCAGGAGCCGCACGACGGCAGAGAGGCCCGGGCCGGCGGCGAAACGGGTCCGCCGCAGCGGCGCCGGCCGCAGCCGGGCGGCGGACCGTATGTTGAAAGACTCGAAAACGGGGTAGACGGCGATACGGTCCCCGTCTTCGGGGACGTGGGAGAACCCGACGCTCGTCCCGTTGGCCAGGACGAGGTCCACCTCGGCGAGGTCGATCCCGAGCAAAGCGATCGCGTCCCCCACCGTCGGCGCCTCCCGGCACGGCACCCGGGACGCCCCCCCTCTTCTGTTTTCGGGAAGACGGTCGTTGAGCTCCGCGTACAGCCGCAGCGTGATCGATGCCTCCATGGCCCCGGCCCCCTCCCCGCATTGTAGTACGATGGCGCCTCCCGCGGGAGGGGCTGCGGCCAAAAAGGCGTTTCATATTGCGGGCGACTATTCTATATTCGACCCATCACTCTTTCTGCAAAGGAGCCATCCATGGGAAAAAAGTTCGGTGCGGAATTCATCGGGACGTTCTGGTTGGTGCTCGGCGGGTGCGGCAGCGCGGTCCTGGCGGCCGCGTTCCCGGGCCTGGGGATCGGATTTGCCGGCGTGGCCCTGGCGTTCGGCCTGACGGTTCTGACCATGGCCTTCGCCATCGGCCACATATCCGGGTGCCATCTCAACCCCGCCGTCTCTTTCGGGCTGTGGGCGGGCAGGCGGTTCAACGGGAGGGAGCTGGTCCCCTACATCGTCGCCCAGGTTCTCGGCGGCATCGTGGCGGCGCTGGTCCTCTACATCATCGCCAGCGGGAAAGCGGGATTCAGCCTCGGCAGCTTCGCCGCCAACGGCTACGGGGACCATTCCCCCGGAGGCTACGCCATGGGCGCGGCGTTCCTCTGCGAACTGGTCATGACGTTCATTTTCCTGATCGTCATCATGGGCGCGACCGACAAGCGGGCGCCCCAGGGGTTCGCCCCCATCGCCATCGGGCTCGCGCTGACTCTGATCCACCTGATCAGCATCCCCGTGACCAATACGTCGGTCAACCCGGCGCGCAGCACGAGCCAGGCCGTTTTCGTGCAGGGCTGGGCCCTGGGCCAGCTGTGGCTCTTCTGGGTCGCGCCGATCCTGGGGGGCATCCTGGCCGGGTTCACCTACCGCGCCCTGTTTGAAAAGAGCGCGAAGGAGTAGGCCGCGCCCTCAGGCCAGCGCCTCCCGGAGCCACGCGGTGAGCGCGTCGAGGCTCGCGCGGGTGATCCTGTGGGGGGCCGGGTACTCCCGGTAGGTGAGCTCCGTTCCGGCCCCGGCCAGGATGGCCCGCGCGCTCCGCGCCAGGCCTACGGGGACGACCGGGTCGCCGGTGCCGTGCGCCACGAATACGGGCAGCCCCTGGAGCCGGTCCCGGACGAACCCGGGACGGAGCCCCCCGGGGATGTAGCCGCTGTGTACGGCGACGCCTCCGAGCAGCCGGGGGGCCGCCAGCGCCAGCGCGTAGCACAGGACGCCTCCCATGCTGAACCCGGCGGCATACACGTGCCGGCGGTCGACCGGGTACTGCCGCGCCAGGCCGAGGATGCACTCTCGGAGCCGGTCGCTGCCTTCCTCCAGGTGCCGGGGGTGGGGCGTGAAGGCGCCCGGGATGTCGTACCAGGTGTACCCGCCGCCCGGGCGGCCGCAGGGCCGGGGGGCGCGCACTCCGACGACCAGAAAGCGCGGGTCGACGCGCGCCGCGAGCTCCGGGAGGGCGTCCTCGTCCGACCCCCGCCCGTGCAGCAGGACCAGGGCCGGGTTCGGGCCGGCGCCCGGGCTGGCAGCGCGCCGGATCTTGTATACGAGCGGAAGCACGATGTTTTCCGGTGCCACAGGGCCTCCATACACGCCGCCCCATTGTGGCAGGCCCCGGGGCTTTTGTCGACAACCGCGTTCGCCGGCCGGAACGGGGCGGGCGCGTTCCCTTGCCGCCGGACGGGTCCTCCCTGCGGGATCTTCCCGGCCGGGGCGGCTGCGGGTGGGCCATGGAACTGAGACATCTGCGGTATTTCGCGGCGGTCGCCGAGCAGCTTCACTTCCGCCATGCGGCCGAGATCGTCCACGTCGCCCAGCCGGCGCTCTCCCAGCAGATCCGTCAGCTGGAGGAGGAGATCGGCGTCCGGCTTTTCGAGCGTTCCCGCCACAAGGTGCGCCTGACGACGGCGGGGAAGGCTTTCTACGAGAACGCGCAGAGCATCCTCGTGGAGGTGGACCGGGCGGTGGCCCGGGCGCGGAAGGTGGAGTCGGGCGACGCCGGGACGATCCGGGTCGGGTTCGTCAGTACGGCCGCGATCCGCGTCCTGCCCGTGGCCATGAAGAAGCTCGAGAAGCAGGTGCCGGCGGCCGAGATCGAGCTCAACGAGCTGGCCGCGGGGGAGCAGATCGACGGGCTCTACCGGCAGCAGCTCGACATCGGTTTTGTCCACGCCCAGCTGTCCCGGGAGGTGCTCGAATCCAGGGTGGTCGCCCGCGACCGCCTGATCGTGGCCGTGCCCGGCTCCTGCAGCCTGGCACGCTCGGCCCGGGTGGACATGAGGGACCTGGCCCGCTGGCCCGCGATCATGCCCGCGGGGCATTTGAGCTCCGGGTTCTACGAGCAGGTGCGCATGGCCTACCAGCGGGCCGGCGTGCGGCCCGAAAGGGTGCACAACACGCGGCTTCTGCAGACCGGTCTCCTGCTGGTCGGGGCCGGTATGGGGGTTTCGATCGTCCCCGAATCCTTCCAGTCCATCCGTGTCCGGGGCGTCGTATACAAGGACCTGCAGGTGGAGCCCCCCGTGTGCGAACTGGTGGCCGTCTGGCGCCGCGACAACCGGTCGCCCCTGCTCGGGCGGTTTGTCCGGGACCTCCCGGCCCCGGAGGTTGATACGTAATAAGTATCACCAAGCCTTATTTTTAATATTGGACACGCATCGCCTATCCGTGCACACTGGGTGCGTGGCCCCCCGTCGACCGGCCAGGGCGATGCCCCCGGGAAACCACCCGGGCGCTTCAGGAAATGATGCTAAAATAGCGCTTTCGGGTGCAATGGCGCCGGGGCGCGGCAGGCGACCGGGTTTCCGCCCGCGGACACAGACAAGGAGAAGAGGGTTCATGGCCAAGGGAGCGTTGGAGGGCGTCAGGGTATTGGATTTCACGCAGTATCTGTCGGGTCCCCACGGGACGTCGGTGCTCTGCGAGCTGGGCGCCGAGGTCATCAAGATCGAAAAACCCGGCACGGGCGAACCGGAGCGGCAGGCCATGCCCAAGACCCCCAAGGGGGAGTCCTACCAGTTCTTCTCCTACAACCGGGGGAAGAAGAGCGTCACCCTGAACCTGAAGGACCCGAAAGGGGCGGAGATCGCCCTCAAGCTCGCGGCCAGGTCCGATATCCTCGTGGAGAATTTCGCCCCCGGCGGCATGGACCGGCTCGGTCTTGGCTACGAGGCGGTCTGCAGGGTCAACCCGGGCATCATCTACGCCTCCATCTCGGGCTTCGGGCAGACCGGCCCCCGGCGCAATGACGTCAGCTACGACGTGGTCGCCCAGGCCATGGGCGGGCTGATGGCCGTGACCGGCCATCCCGACGGCGAGCCGCTGAAGGCGGGCATCTCGCTCGGCGACTACATGGGGGGGTACAACGGCGTCATCGCCATCCTGGCCGCCCTCTACTTCAGGACGGTGACGGGGCAGGGGCAGGCCATCGACATCTCCATGCAGGACGGCATCTGGGCGATGGTCTTCCCCGACCGCGCCAATTATTTCGACACCCTCGAAGTCCCCAAACGATTCGGCAACAAGCTCAGCAGCTCGGCCCCGTTCGGCGCCTACCACGCCCGCGACGGCTACGTGGTGATCTGCACGATCACCGACCCCCAGTGGCAGAAGGTGCTCGCGGCGATGGGCCGGGAGGACCTCGGCGGCGAACAGCGCTTTGCCACCCGCGAAAACCGGACCCGGAACATGGAGGAGGTCGACGGCCTGGTGCAAGCCTGGTGCCGGGACAGGACCGTCGAGGAGGTCTTCGCGGTTCTCAAGAAATTCGGGGTCCCCTGCTCCCCCCTCCCCACGTTCGACCAGGTCGCCAACGACCCCCACCTGAAGGAGAGGGAGATGATCGTCGAGGTGGATCAGCCCGTCTCCGGGAGGGTGAAGCTGAGCGGTTCGGTCTACAAGATGTCGAAAACCCCCGGGGACCGCACAAAGAGAGTGCCCGATGTCGGCGAGCACAACGGGGAGATCTACGGGGAGCTCCTGGGGATCGACGCCGCGGCCCTGGAGCGGCTCCGGGAGGGGAAGGTGATCTGAAGGCGGTCCTGCCGCGACGGCCCGCCCGGGTCCCCGCGGGCGGCGCCGGCGCCTTCGGTTTGCACGGCCATCGACGGCGGGCGGGGGCGCACCGGCGGTTTTCCTGTTGCCTGCCGCCGTCGTTTGGTGTAGAAGTGGGTCCTTTGCTAGCAACGCCCACGGTTCGGATCCGCTCCGCGGGGAGGCGTGGATCCTTCTGACGAGCCAGCACGTATACAATTATTACACGTTTGGAGGTAATCCGCATGAATGGCAAAGAATTTCTGGATGTGCTTACATCAAGGAAGAGCATCCGAAGGTACAAAACGGACCCGGTCCCGGACGAGATGATCGACATGATCCTCGAGGCGGCCCGCTGGGCGCCCACGGGCGAGAACTACCAGCCCTGGAGGTTCATCGTTATCCGCGACCAGGAGACCCGTAACAAGATCGGCGAGCTGTCCAAGCAGGGGAGCGGGTCCCGCATGACCTCCTGGTACTGCCTCAACGAGCTGCAGAAGAGATTCGAGGGGATCGAGGACCCTGAAAAACGGGCGGGCGTTCTCGAGTTCATGTACTCGGGCAGGGTGTCGGAGTTCTGCAAGCAGGCGCCGGTGATCTTCGCCGTGATCGGCGACCTGCGCGTGGGAAGCGTGGACGTTCCCTACGACCTGTGCGCGGCCATGGAGAACATGATTCTTCAGGCCCATGCCATGGGCCTGGGGTCCTGCTGGGTCTACGGCCCGGTGGCCAGCACCAGGGACGCCATCCGGTTCAAGGAGATCCTGGACATCCCGACGGGCATGGGCGACTACAAGGTGCTTTCGTACCTCGCAGTCGGGTGGCCCCTGGAACAGCGCAAGCATCCGAGGCCCAAACTGCCTCTTGAGGACATGGTGTACTGGGAAAAATTCGGGAATAAGGAGAGAATCTAATGGATCAAGTAAAATATTGCAACGAGGTGCTCGCACGGGTTGAGGAGCTCATGTTCCAGGAACTCTCCGGCATGGCCTACTGGAAGTGCGAATTCGTGGGCGTCGACTTCATCCGGTCCTTCGACATCCAGGGGAAGACGGTGCCGGAGATAGTCCAGAGCTGCGCCAAGGTGATGCAGGAGGCGGGCCTGGTATCGGACGTCGCCTACCGCACCAGCAAAGACGGGGTCATGCTCAAGCTGACGGTCCGGGGCTGCATGCACCACGGCAAGGAAGCCCACGTCAAAAACGAGGGGATCGCCCCCTACATCTGCCCTGTCGCCAACATGGTTCTCGACCAGATCCACCAGAAGCTGAAATACGAAACAAGCTACCTGTCCAAGATCGCCATCGACCCCGAGAACAACCGGTGCCTCCTGTACATGGCCCTGTACGAGACCGGGGACAAGATCGGGTGCGTCTCCGACTGGCTCGAGGACGACCCGGACGCCCAGTGGCTGAAAAACCAGCCCTCGCAGATCCTTGCCGCGGCCGACAGGAAAAAGAAGTAAACCGTTTTCCCCGGGACCGGGACCCCGGCCGGCGGGGATGAGTCAGAAGCCGCGCCCGCGGCGGGAGGACCCCCGCGGGCGCGGCTTTTTCATTGGGGGCGCCCCCCGTTTTTTTCGCGGATGTTGTTGCACACGCCGCCCGGTGCGTTTACTCTGGCAGATGGACCTATCACAGGAGGAATTCCAATGAAGAACAGTCTTACCAGGCGCGAAGCCCTGGGACTCGGATTGGGTGCCGTCGCGCTGGGCGCGTCGGGCACGGTCATCGCATCGGCCCAGCCCGGCAAGAAGCCGCCGGCCCGGGCGGCAACGGCGGCGCCCGATGTGAGCGCCTGCAATGCCTACGGGGAGGCGCTGGAATCGTCCTTGCTCCTGAGGACCTCCCCCATTGCCGTCAAAATGCTGGAAAAGGAGGCGGACATCCCCGCCGGAGCCTTCCGGCCGAAAAGGGACGGGGGCTACCACCTCGCCCAGTGCCAGGCTTTCGGCATGTCCCGGCGGGAAGGGACGACCGTGGCAATGCTCAAGGAGGACCACTGGTGCCCAACGGCGCTCCAGGCCTACGGGATGGTCGAAAAGGCCGATTCCGCGATGGGGTGGGGGGAGTCCTACAAGAGCTTTGAGACCGGCAAGTACATCGGGGTGCTCACGGCGCCCCTGAAAAAAGCCGGCTTTGTGCCCGACGTCGTGCTCGTCTACGCCAACCCCGCCCAGATCAGGGGGCTGCTCCTGCCGATGATGTTCGGCGGCTCGTCGAAGGTCGACGGCCACTTCTTCCTCCCCTCCTGCGGGCATGCGGTCGTCGACCCCATGCAGACGGGCAATTTCGCCATCGTGCTCCCCGATCCAGGGGAGTACCAGCGCGCCCTGACCCTCGAGGAGGAGATCATCTTCGCGGTGCCGCAGTCCAAGATGCAGGGGCTCATGGCCGGCCTGAACCAGGGCGGCAGGCCGTATTCGCACCGGGATCAGTACATGTCGATGCACCCGGATTTCGAACAGCCTCAGTTCTACAAGGATATGTTCAAGGGCTGGGGGCTGGATTCGGAGTAGGAACCGGCCCGGGGCGGCGCGGCCTGCGCCGCCCTCAGGCCGTCCCGTCGATGATGGCGTTCAGCGTCGGGCTGGGGCGCATGGCGGCGGCGGTCCGCTCCAGGTCCGGGAGGTAGTAGCCGCCCATGTCGACGGGACGGCCCTGGGCGCCCACCAGCTCGGCGTTGATCCTCTCCTCGTTTCCGGCCAGCTGCCGGGCCAGGCGGGCGAACCGCCGCCGCATCTGCACGTCGCCGGACCGGGCCGCCAGCGCCTCCGCCCAGTACAGGGCCAGGTAGAAGTGGCTGCCCCGGGTGTCGATGCCGCCCAGCCTGCGGGCCGGGGACCTGTCGTTGTCGAGGAACCTGCCGATGGCGTCGTCGATCGCCCCGGCCAGGTCGGCCGCCCGGTCGTTCCCCGTGGCGGCGGCGAGGTGTTCGAGCGAGGCCCCCAGGCCCGAGAATTCGCCGAGGGAATCCCACCGCAGGTAGCCCTCCTCCCGGAATTGCCGGACATGTTTCGGGGCGGAGCCTCCCGCGCCCGTCTCGAACAGCCCGCCGCCGGCGAGCAGCGGGGCGATCGACAGCATCTTGCCGGAGGTGCCGACCTCCAGGATGGGGAAAAGGTCCGTCAGGTAGTCCCGCAGCACGTTGCCGGAGACGGAAATGGTGTCGAGCCCCCCGCGGATGCGCCCGAGGGTGAACTCCATGGCCGCGACCGGATCCAGGATCGGCATCTCCAGGCCCCGGGTGTCGTACTCCTGCAGGTACGCCCGCACCTTCCGGATGACCTCGGCGTCGTGGCCCCGGTTCGCGTCGAGCCAGAACACGGCCGGGACGCCCGCGGCGCGGGCGCGCCGGCAGGCCAGGCCGACCCAGTCGCGGACGGAGGCGTCCGTGGTGCGGCAGGACCGGAAGACATCCCCCCGCTCCACCTCCTGCTCGAGCAGCGTCGCGCCCGTCGGTCCGGCCGTGATCCGGATCTTCCCGGGGCCGGGGGCGATGAAGGTCGTGTCGTGGGACCCGTACTCCTCGGCCGACTGGGCCATGAGCCCGACGTTGGGGCAGCTCCCCATGGTCGCCGGGTCGAGGGCCCCGCGGCGGCGGCAGTCGTCGACGATGGCCTTGTAGGTGGTCGCGTAGCAGCGGTCGGGCATCACCGCGTTGGTGTCGTGCATCCTGCCGTCGGGCCCCCACATCCGGCCCGAATCGCGGATCATGGCCGGCATCGAGGCGTCGATGATGACGTTGTTGGGGACGTGGAGGTTGGTGATGCCCCGGTCCGAGTCCACCATGGCCAGGGGCGGGCGCTCGGCGTAGACCGCCCGGATGTCCGCCTCGATCCCGGACCTGGCCCCGTCGGGCAGGGCCCGGATTTTTTCCAGCAGGTCGCCCAGCCCTTTGTCCGGGTCGACGCCCAGCTCCCGGAGCGTCCCGGCGTGCTTTTCGAAGACCGGGCTGAAGTAGACGCTGACGGCATGCCCGAAAAGAACCGGGTCGGACACCTTCATCATGGTCGTCTTCAGGTGCAGGGAGAACAGGACCCCCTGCCGCTTCGCTTCCAGGATCTCCCTCTCGTAGAAGGCGCGCAGCTCGCGCACGTGCAGGACCGAGCTGTCCAGGATGTCGCCCGCCCCGAGTTCCACGGCGTCGTGGAGCACCTCGACCTCCCCGCTCCCGGCAGCGACGTATTCGTAGCGGGCGTCGGCCGGCGCCGGGAGGGTGACGGACGTTTCGCTTTCGTAGAAGTCCCCCCGGGTCATGTGCGAGACGTGGGATTTCGAATCCGGGCTCCACGCGCCGAGCTTCCTCGGGTGCCTCCGGGCGAATTCCTTGACCGCCCGGGGAAGCCGGCGATCGGAGTTGCCCTGGCGAATCACCGGGTTGACGGCGCTGCCGAGCACGGCGGAGTAGGCGCGCTCGACGGCCCTTTCCTCCCCGGTCTGCGGGTTCCCCGGGTAGCCCGGCAGGGGGTACCCCTTCGACTGCAGCTCCCGGATTGCCTCCTCGAGCTGCGGGACGGAGGCGGAGATGTTCGGCAGCTTGATGATGTTGGCCTCCGGTTTCTGCGTGAGCTCGCCCAGCATCGCCAAGTAGTCCGGAACGCGCTGCGGCGCGGCCAGGCGCCCGGGGAAATTGGCGAGGATGCGCCCCGCCAGGGAGATGTCCCACATCTCTACCCGTATGCCCGTCTGCCGGGTGAATGCCCGCACGATGGGGAGAAAGGACAAGGTTGCCAGGGCGGGCGCTTCGTCCGTCCAGGTCCAGATGATCGTCGGTGTCTCGTTGCCCATGGCGTCGCCACTCCCCCGTTCGGGCGCGTGCGTGGATGCCCTCCGCCGGATGGCGGTGCCGCATTCCCCGGGCGGTTCCGCCCTTGAAAAAACCGCCGGGGACAGGATAATACAACCGCGGGCGACGGTTTGGGATTTATAATAACGCATTTTCCCGGCAGCGGCGAGACCGCAGGGCCGGTCTAGGGCGGAGGGACAGGCCCATGGAGGCCATCTGCGTGTTCTGCGGTTCCAGCCCGGGCTTCGCCCCCGGGCACCTCGAGGCGGCGCGCCGTCTCGGGGAGGCTCTGGCGGCCTCGGGGCTTCGCCTGGTCTACGGGGGCGCCCGCGTCGGCCTCATGGGACGCCTGGCCGATGCGGCGCTCGGGTGCGGTGGCTCGGTCGTGGGCGTCATCCCCCGGTCGTTCCCCCGCACGGTGTCCCACGGGGGGCTCTCGCGGCTCGAGGTGGTCGATTCCATGCACGCGAGGAAGCAGAGGATGTTCGAGCTTTCCGATGCCTTCGTCGCGCTCCCCGGAGGGTTCGGCACCCTGGAGGAGATCCTGGAAATCCTCACCTGGGCCCAGCTGGGCATCCACCGGAAGCCGTGCGGACTGATCAACGTGGAGGGGTATTTCGACGCGTTCCTGCATTTTCTCGATCGTGCCGCCGCCGACGGCTTCATCCGGCGGCCGCACCGGGACATGCTGGCCGTGGCCCGCACGCCGGGGGAGCTGCTCGAGCGCCTGCGGTCGGCCGCCCCGCCGGCGGTCTCCAAATGGGACGGCGCCGATGCCGCCCTTCGCTAGCGGGCTGCGGGGTGGCGGGCCGGCGCCGGGAATCCGGCCCCTGGTTGGGGGATCCCGCGCAGGCGGCCGCCTGCGCGGGAGAACAAGTGCGAGGTGAGGCCATCGCTGTCATCGGGTGGGATATCGGGGGGGTGAACGTCAAAGCCTCGTGGCTCGACGAGACGGGAGGCCCCTCGTGCAGGGTCCGTGTCACATCCCGGCCTTTCGAGATCTGGCACAGCAGGGACCGGCTGCCTCAGGTCCTGCGCGAAGCATTCGCCGACGTATCCGGGGGCGCAACGCCCCGGGCCATGGCCGTGACCATGAGCGCCGAGCTTTCGGATGTTTTTGCCACCAAGCCCGAAGGCGTCCTGTTCGTTCTCGAATGCCTGCGGGCCTGCTTCCCGGATCTCGGGTGCTACGCGCTCGACACATCGGGGGATCTCGTCCCGTACGAAGAGGCGCGCAGGCGCCCCCTGGATTTCGCAGCGGCCAACTGGGCCGCTTCGGCGCTGTGGGTCGCCCGCAAACACCCCGATTGTCTCCTGGTGGACGTCGGGAGCACGACGACCGACATCCTGCCCATCCGGGACGGGAAGGTCCGCGTTCGCGGCCGCAGCGACACGGCGCGCCTGATCTCGGGCGAGCTGGTCTACACCGGGGTGCTGCGCACGAACCTTGCGGCGGTTGTCCGGAGAGTCCCGGTTGGCGGACACCCCTGCCGGGTGGCTTCGGAAACCTTCGCCATCAGCGCCGATGTACACCTGATCCTCGGGCATATCCGGCCTCAGGACTATACCTGCAGCACACCCGATCACCGGCCGCCGACAATCGAGTCGGCCAGGAGCCGGTTGGCCCGTCTGGTCTGCGCCGATGCGGCAATGATGGCCGTGGAGGATCTGGACGCTCTCGCGCGCCATATCCATCGGCAGCAGGTCCAGGAGATCCGGGAGGGTATCGAGCAGGTGATGGCCGGGATGCCGGAACTCCGGGGATCCCCCGTGATCGCCCACGGGGCCGGGGCATTTCTCGCCCGGGAGGCGGCCCTGGGCCTGGGGCTGGCGGCCGGGGGGATCCAGGACGGTCTGAGCCGGGAGGAATCGGCCGCCCTGCCTGCCCTGGCGGTTGCGCACCTTCTGGCCCGGCATCTCCGCAAGGGGGCGTGATGCGTCTGGATGCGGTCCTGAAAATCGGCGGGAGCCTCAGCCGCGGGGACGGCCTTCCCGAACTCTGCGCCGAGATCGGCCGCCTGGGCGGGACGTTCCGCCTTGTGGTGGTGCCCGGCGGCGGGGCCTTCGCCGACGAGGTGCGGCGGATGTACCGGAAGTACCGCCTCGGTGAAACGGCCGCCCACTCGATGGCGCTGCTGGCTATGGACCAGTACGGGCATCTGGTGCACCATCTGATCGAAGGCAGCGTGCTCGAAACCCGTCCGGAGTCCGCCCGGCGCACGGCCGCATCCGGCCGCGTGGCGGTTCTGCTCCCGTCCGCCTCTGTCCTTCGCACTAGCGGCCTTCCCCATTGCTGGCAGGTGACCTCCGACACCGTTGCCGCCTGGGTCGCCCGCGAAGCAGGGTGCCCGAGGCTGGTCCTCCTCAAGGATGTCGACGGGTTGATGCCCCCGGAAGGAGCTGGAGGCGCGTCCCCCGGCTGCATAGGGGAAATGACCGTAGGGCAGCTGGCCGGTCATGCCGGGGGGGTGGATGCCTATCTCTCCCGTTTCCTGGCCTCGGCGGCAATGGAGACCTGGATCGTCAGCGGATTGAAGCCCGCGCGTCTGAAGGCGCTGCTGCGTTCCGGGACCACGACCGGTACGAGGATCCGGCCGCAGGTCAGGTGACGCCCCCCGCCCCCGCCCGGCGGCGGGCCCGGTTCAAGTGCTCCAGCAGGCTCCGGACGCGCCTGGTTTCGAGCGGGCCGCTGCGCTGGCCGTTCCGGCACACGGCGGTCCTGAGGCCCACGACGTCTGCGCCCAGATCCCGCGCCGTGTCGAGGTCCCCCGCGGCAAGCGCGCCCGCCAGCCCGAACAGCAGCCCGAGTTCATGGCTCCGTCGGGCCAGGGCGCGGAGCCGCTGCGGGCCGATGAAGTCAAACAGCGTCTTCCCGTCCTTTATGGCCGTATCGAGCAGGCAGCCCTGAATCCCCGCGGCCGCGGCGATGCGCGGCAGGCAGGCAGGATCCAGAGTGCCCGCCCGCCGAAAGTCCGCGTACCCCGCCGCGATGACGGAAACCGGATACCCCCGGACGGACTGGCGGACGGCGTGCAGGAGGGCTTTCGCTTCCGGCTCGGTGCGCGGCCCGTACACCCCGACCTTGATATAGTCTGCGCCGCAGGCGGCCGCCCCCAGCGCGGCCAGGGCCGCCGTTCCCGGCAGGTTGGGCATGTCTCCGATGGCGACGCTGACGTCTGTTTTCCCGGGGCCGATCTTCCTGATGGCCCGGATGACGCTCGGGGGCTGGGCGCCCAGGGAGCCTTCCCCGGGATTTTTGACGTCCAGGATTTCGGCGCCTCCGGCCAGGGCGCGGCGCGCCTCGCCGGCGGATACAACGCTGACCATCAGCCTCATGGTTGGCTCCAGTGTAAAATTATCGTTCCAGTCCGCGCCGATAGGCATACAATACACGGGACCATCCCAGAGAGGAAGTCGGATCATGCATTCCTTTCGATAATCGTACAAAGGAGAACGCGTTCTATGGAGTACACATACGATCAGTTGAAAGCAATGACGGTCGCGGAGATGCGGGACATCGCCGCCGGAATCGAGCATGAAGCGGTGCAGGGCTACACGCAGCTGAACAAGGAGCATCTCCTCGGGGCTCTCTGCAAGGCTCTGAACGTCGACGTGCACACGCACCACAAGAGCACGGCCGGCGCGAAGGACAAATCGGAGGTCAAGGCGAAGATGCGGGCCCTGAAAGCGAAGCGGAACGAGGCGCTGGAGGCGCACGACCACGCCGGGCTGAAGAAGATCCGCCGCGAGCTGCACGGGCTCCGCCGCGGCCTGCGCAGGGCTGCCGCCGTCGCGGCCAAGAAGTAGCCGGGCCCTCGAACCGGATTGTTCCGCCCGCGCGGGTCCTGCCCGCGGCGGGCACGCAGAGACGCCCGATGGATTGGTGGTATTTGCTGGCGCTTGCAGCCGCGCTGGCCATGGACGCTTTCGCCGTGGCCCTTGTCGTCGGCCTCTCGTTGAGGCCCCTGACGCGGCGGCACGTGTTTCGCCTGTCGTTTCATTTCGGCCTGTTTCAGGCGCTGATGCCCGCCATCGGCTGGTCGGCGGCCGTGTCGGTTCACCGGCACGTCGCCGCCGTCGACCACTGGGTCGCCTTCGGCCTGCTCGCCTCGATCGGCGGCAGGATGATCTGGAACGCTTCCAGGGGGGGCGCCGGGGCCCCGCCCGCCGCGGCCGATCCCACCGCCGGATGGTCGCTCGTCCTCCTTTCGGTGGCGACGAGCGTCGATGCGCTGGCCGCCGGTTTTTCGCTGGGCCTGATCGGATCCGCGATTCTGGCGCCGGTTGCCGTCATCGGCATCGTGGCCGCCGGCTTCACCGTCCTGGGGATGCGCCTGGGCCGGCGGATCGGATCCGGCTGGGGGAGGCGGGTCGAGATCCTCGGGGGCCTCATCCTCATCGGGATCGGCATCAAAATCGTTCTGCAGCACCTGGCGGC
>CAZYXB010000029.1:0-42316 GCA_964651155.1 uncultured Acidobacteriota bacterium
TCGTGAAGGCGGCCGGACGGTGGGCGCCGGCACGATTTCCGAAATTCTGGAGTAATCAGGACGGTTATGTTGAATGAAAAGATCAGGATCAGACTGAAAGCGTACGATTACAGGGTGCTCGACCAGTCCACCTCGGAGATCGTCGATATTGCCAAGCGCACCGGTTCCAGGGTTTCGGGCCCGATTCCTCTGCCTACGGTCAAGAACAAGTTCTGCGTTCTCCGGTCCCCTCATGTGGACAAGAAATCCCGGGAACAGTTCGAAATCCGGACGCACAAGCGCCTGGTGGACATCCTGGAGCCGACGCCGCAGACGGTCGACGCGTTGATGAAGCTCGACCTGCCGGCGGCGATCGACGTCGAGATCAAGGCTTTTGGCACTGAACACAAATAGATCGGTGCGCCGATTCCCGTCTTCAGGCGGGGCCGTGGCAACGGAGGTCGGTGCGAAACACGAGTTCTGGATTCTTCCCCCGCTCGGGAAACGCGACGGTCCGGCGGGGGACGGTCGACGGGAAACCTGATATGGTTGATGGACTTATTGGAATCAAGGTGGGAATGACGCAGGTGTTCGATGAAAGCGGAGCCGTAGTTCCGGTGACGGTGATCAAGGCGGGCCCCTGTGTCGTAGTCCAAAAGAAGATGCAGGACCGGGACGGCTATGAAGCGGTCCAGCTCGGCCTCGTTGAATTCATCCGCCCGTCTCGGGTCAACAAGCCGAGGAGCGGGCAATTCAAGAAGGCCGGCGTGCCGCCCTGCCGCGTCCTGCTGGAATTCGGCTTCGGGGACGAACCGGAAGCGCCCAAGGTTGGAGACCAGATCCTGGTGGGCCAGGTATTTAGCAAGGACGATCTGGTCGATGTGCGGGGAACCAGCAAGGGCCGGGGATTCGCCGGACTTGTCAAGCGCCATCATTTCGGAGGCGGCAGGGCCACCCACGGCTCCATGTTCCACCGCGCCCCGGGATCGATCGGGGCTTCGGCCTACCCCAGCCGGGTGGTTCCCGGAATGCGTGCCGCGGGCCACATGGGGGATGCCGCCGTGACGGTGCGCAAGCTGCAAGTGGTGCGCGTGCAGGAGGAGGACAACCTCCTGTTGGTCAGGGGCGCCGTGCCCGGCCGCAACGGCGGCTATGTGACGATTTTGAAGGCCTAGCGAATTCCGGGTGGCGGCCGCCCTGCCGGGCGCCGTCGGATCCCGGGTTCGTATTGCAATGCGTGAGGTTCTGTAATGGCGGAGATTGAGGTAAAAAACCTTGCCAATGAGGTAGTCGGGAAGCTCGAGCTGTCCGACGCCGTTTTCAAGGCGGAATTCAACCAGCCACTTATCTGGGAAGCGGTGACGCACTACAACGCCTCCCTCCGGTCGGGAACGGCCTCAACCAAGGGCCGCGGCGAAGTCAGCGGAAGCGGGAAGAAGCTGTGGCGCCAGAAGGGTACCGGGCGCGCGCGGGTCGGCAGCGTACGCAGCCCCCTGTGGCGGCACGGAGGGACGGCCCACGGGCCCAAGCCCAGGGACTACGCCTACCGGTTTCCGCGCAAGAAGCTGCGCGGCGCGCTGCGTTCCGCGCTTTCGGCCAAACTGAGCGAAAACGCCCTGACGGTGATCGACGAGATCCGCCTCGACAGCTCCAGGACCAGGGACTTCAACCGGGTGCTCGAGGGGATGGGGTGCGCCGGGAAGGTGCTGATCGTCGATTCCCTGGAAAACACGAACCTGGATCTTTCCTCGCGGAATCTGCCGAAAGTGAAGCTTGTCGCCGGCGACAGCGTCAATATTTTCGACATTGTCAACAGCAACACGCTGCTTTTTTCCAAGGAGTCCATCCTCCGGCTGCAGGAGGTCTTAAGCCGATGAATCGAAGAGAACAGATACTGATACTCCCGGTAATCACGGAAAAGAGCACCTTTATCAAGGATGCGAAGAGAACGGTGACGTTCCGGGTCCTGCGCAAAGCGAACAAGATAGAGATAAAGGATGCCGTTGAAGCCATCTTCAAGGTGAAGGTCGAAAGCGTCCGGACCGCAACCTTCCAGGGCAAAAAAAGACGCCAGGGACGGTTCGTCGGCCGAAAGCCCGATTGGAAAAAAGCCTATGTCACCCTCAAAGAGGGGGAGAAGATGATCGAATTTTCCGAGGCAGTCTAAACGTAGGAGCAGGACACAATCATGTCTTCCATCAAGACTTACAACCCGACGTCACCGGCGATGCGGTTCCGGACCGCGCTCAGTAACGAAGAGCTGTCCAAGGACCGTCCGCTCAAGAAATTAACGCAGCCCAAAACGAGGATTTCGGGAAGGAACAACAAGGGGCGGCTGACGGTGCGGCACCGCGGAGGCGGACACAAGAAGATGTACCGCATCATCGATTTCCGGCGCGACAAGAAGGAGATAGCCGCGAAAGTGGTCTCGCTCGAATACGACCCCAACCGGACGGCCAGGATAGCCCTGCTGGCGTACGCCGACGGAGAGAAGCGCTACATTCTCGCGCCCAACGGGCTCGCGGTCGGATCGAGCGTCGTCGCCGGCGAGAACGCGGACATTCTCGTGGGGAACGCGCTGCCGCTCAAGAACATCCCCCTCGGCACGATGATTCACAACATCGAGCTGCGCCGGGGGAAGGGGGGGCAGATGGCGCGATCGGCCGGCACCGCCGCGCAGCTGCTGGCCAAGGAAGCCGGGTATGCGCAGATTAAAATGCCCTCGGGCGAAACCCGGATGGTGCACCTCGAATGCTATGCGACCATCGGGCAGGTCGGGAACCTGAATTCCGAGAACATCTCGATCGGCAAGGCGGGGCGGACGCGGTGGCTCGGCATCCGGCCGACGGTGCGCGGCGTGGTCATGAATCCGATAGACCACCCCCACGGAGGCGGCGAGGGGAGGACTTCGGGCGGCCGGCACCCGGTCAGCCCATGGGGGGTGCCGACGAAAGGCTATAAAACCCGGAACAATAAACGCACTCAGCGCTTCATCATGAAGCGCCGCGGGAAGAAGTAGGGACGAGCATGACACGATCAGTCAAAAAAGGACCCTTTGTTGACGAGCATTTTCTCCGGAAGGTGCAGGCTACTTCCGCGGGAGGCACACGCGCGGTGATCAAGACATGGTCCCGGCGGTCGACCATAACACCGGAAATGGTGGGACTTACCATCGCCGTTCACAACGGAAAGAAGTTCATCCCCATCTACATCTCCGAAAACATGGTCAGCCACAAGCTCGGGGAATTCGCGCCCACCCGGATGTTCAAGGGGCATACGACCAAGGCTTCCGAGAAGGCCACCTCGGTGCGGTAACCATCCCGGGGCGGGGGGAGCAGGGTTCGGGCGCCGGCGCATGGCGTGGCGGCAAACAGGGAATCGCGGGCGGCAACCGGGACCGGGTACATGCCCGCAGCACGGAGGAGGAGCAGGCACAACAGGGCCGATCGGGACCGACGCCTTCCATCGCGGGCGGCTCCGGCGGCAACAAGCCTGCTGAATCGATATGGAAGCGACAGCTAAAGGCAGATATTTGAAGGGATCGCCGCAGAAAGCGCGGCTGGTCATCGACCGTATCCGCGGAAGAAACGTGCAGGATGCACTGGCCATTCTCCGTTTCACCAATAAACGGGCGACAAAGTCGATCGAAAAAGTTTTGCTCTCCGCCGTGGCGAATGCGAAAGAGAAGAACGCGACCGCCGACGTGGACCAGTTTATCGTGGAAAAAGCCGTTGTGGATTCGGGGCCCACGAAATGGCGCAGACGGGTTCGACCGGCGCCGATGGGCCGCGCCTATCGCCAGCAGCGACGCTATAAGCATGTGAGCATTGTACTCAAGGGCAAGGACATAGAGGAAGAGTAGGGGGTATCCGTGGGTCAGAAAGTTCATCCTTACGGTTTTAGACTAGGCGTCAATCGGACATGGCGATCGCGGTGGTTCGCGAGGAAAGATTACGGAGCCCTGCTTCATGAAGACCTACGGCTCAAGGCCATGCTGAAGAAAAAATTCGCGCACGCCGGAATTTCCAGGATCGAAATCGAGCGCGCCGCCAACAAGTTGACCATCATCGTTTTCACCTCCCGCCCGGGCATCATCGTGGGGAAGAAGGGGTCGGAAATCGAGAAGCTGAAGAAAGACCTTCAGGCCCTGACGGGGCGGGACATCAACCTGAAGATCCAGGAAGTGAACAAGCCCGAACTCGACTCGCAGCTTGTGGCCGAAGGCATCGCCCAGCAGCTGGTCAAGCGGATCGCCTTCCGCAGGGCCATGCGCCGCGCCGTGGACGGAACCCTCCGGTTCGGCGCCAAGGGGATCAAGATTCGGTGTTCCGGGCGGCTCAACGGGGCCGAAATCGCCCGGACGGAGTGGTACCTCAACGGTCAGCTCCCCCTGCACACACTTCGTGCCGACATCGATTACGGCTTCGCCGAAGCGAACACGACCTACGGAATGATCGGCATCAAAGTTTGGATCTATAAAGGCGAAGTATTTGAAATGCAAAGGCCCGAAAAGGGACGGTAGCTTCCAGGAGTTCATCAAATGTTGATGCCGAAGAAAGTCAAGTATCGCAAGCAGCAGAAGGGGAAACGGCGGGGCAAGGCCTGGCGCGGATCGGATGTCACATTCGGGGAATACGGACTGAAAGCCATGGAAACCGGATGGGTCAGCGACCGTCAGATCGAGGCGGGCCGCGTGGCCATCACCCGTTTCGTGCGGCGCGGCGGGAAGATCTGGATCCGCGTCTTCCCCGACAAGCCCGTAACCAAGAAGCCCGCTGAAACACGCATGGGGAAGGGCAAGGGATCCCCGGAAGGCTGGGTGGCCGTCGTGCGGCCCGGCAAGATCCTTTATGAGATGGAAGGCGTCTCCGAGGACATGGCGCAGGAAGCGATGCGGCTTGCGGGCCACAAGCTGTCGGTCAAGACCAAGTTCGTCAAACGATTCGGTAAGGAGGATGAATGAAAGCTTCCAAGTTGAGGGATATGTCTCGGGAAGACCTGATCGCCGAAGCGTCCGAACTGCGCATGCAGCTGCTCAAGCTCCGTTTCCAGTCCGCGACCGGACAACTGGAGAGCGCGCCGAAAATGCGCGGGGTTCGCCGGGATGTCGCCCGGATAGAAACGGTTTTAAAGGAAATGGAACGTAAGTGACACTTTGACAAGGAGGGTCCGGGGCCGTCCGGCGGCAGGCTGCCATCGGGCCGGTTTCGGGTCGACCGAGGGAAGAATGGGAACTGAACAGAAGAAACGAGGGGTGCGCATCAGCCAGGTGGGCATCGTGACCAGCACCAGCATGCAGAAAACGGTCGCCGTTGCCGTCGACAGGCGCGTGAAGCATCCCCTGTACAAAAAGATCCTCCGGAGAACCTCGAAGTTTCTGGCGCACGACGAAAAGGGCCTGTGCAAGGTCGGGGATCGCGTGCGCATCATCGAAACGCGTCCGCTCAGCGCACGCAAGAGATGGCGGGTGGATACGGTGCTCGACACGGCCGCCGGTGCCGAGTAACGACGGGTTCGCCTGCCGCGCCGGGGGACACCGGGGGGCGGGTGCGGGAAGGCTGGAACGGAAAGACGATCGACGGGCGGCGCGGCGGGCGGGGCGAAGGGTCCCCGGGCGGCGGTGGTCGGCGAGCCAAGTGGGGTCATCATGATACAGATGAGGACGATTTTGGATGTTGCGGACAATTCGGGGGCCCGGAAGATCTCCTGCATCCACGCGCTGGGGAATCAGGTCGGACGTGTCGCAAGCCTGGGGGACATCATCACGGCGAACGTGAAGGAGGCGTCTCCGGACGGCACCGTCAAGAAAGGCCAGGTTGTCAAGGCGGTGATTGTCCGGACGCGCAAGGAGTACCGGCGCAAGGACGGTTCCTACATCCGTTTTGACGACAATGCCGCCGTCCTGGTCAACGACCAGAAGGAGCCCGTCGGCACGCGCGTCTTCGGCCCGGTCAGCAGGGAGCTGCGGGAGCGAAACTTCTTGAAGATCGTGTCGCTGGCGCCCGAAGTGCTCTAACAGCGGTCATAGCGAGGGGAAGTCTGATGCCCAGAGTGCATATTAAGAAGAACGATACGGTATACGTGCTGTCGGGAAAGGACCGGGGCAAGACCGGCAAGGTCCTGAAGGTCTTCGTCAGTACAGACCGGGCGGTTGTCGAAGGGATCAACCAGATCCAGAAGCACACGCGGCCCAATCCGCAGAAGAATGTGAAGGGGGGGATCCTGCCGAAGGAATCGCCCATACACATCTCCAACCTGATGGTTGTCTGCAAACGCTGCAAC
Organism: uncultured Acidobacteriota bacterium; assembly: GCA_964651155.1. Taxonomy (GTDB): domain Bacteria; phylum Acidobacteriota; class UBA6911; order UBA6911; family UBA6911; genus UBA6911. The sequence goes on from CAZYXB010000029.1 coordinate 6,262, forward strand.
AAGCATTCCCGCGCGGGGCACAGCGTGACGTCCGACGGCCGCAAGGTGCGGGTGTGCAAAAGCTGCAAAGAGCTTTTGGATGAATAGGCTGGAAAGGTCTGATGATGAGTAGAATACGGGAATTGTACAAGAAGGAAGCGGTCCCCGCCCTGACCAAGCAGTTCGGGTACACGAACATCATGGCGGCACCCAGGCTGGTAAAGATCAACGTGAACATGGGAATGGGCGAAGCCATATCGAACGCCAAGGTGCTCGACACGGCCGCCGATGAACTGGCCACGATCACGGGCCAGCATGCGGTTGTCACGAAGGCGAAGAAATCGATCGCGGCCTTCAAGCTGCGGCAGGGGATGCCCATCGGCGTGACGGTGACGCTGCGCGGCGAGCGCATGTATGAATTTCTGGACCGCCTCGTCAGCATCGCCCTCCCGAGGGTCCGGGACTTCCGGGGTGTGTCGCCCAAAGCGTTTGACGGGCGGGGCAACTACACGCTCGGGCTGCGCGACCAGCTCATTTTCCCGGAAATCGACTACAGCAAGGCCGACAAGGCCCGTGGGATGAACATCACGATCGTCACATCGGCCCAATCCGACGACGAGGCGTACGAATTGTTGAAGATTCTAGGGATGCCCTTCGCGAAGCGGGGGCAGCAATAGCGGAACCCGGTTCGGCCCGATGGGAGAACCGGAACTGCTGACGGGAGTTATTGTGGCAAGAAATTGTATGCGAGCGAAAGCCAGACGGACGCCCAAATTCCAGGTTCGGGCGCACAATCGCTGCCTGCGGTGCGGACGTCCTCGTGGATATTACAGAAAGTTCCAGCTCTGCCGGCTCTGTTTCCGTGACCTGGCGCTGGCGGGTGAAATCCCCGGAGTCACGAAATCGAGCTGGTAGCCGGAGACACAACCGGGGCGGCCGTACGCGCGATGCCTGGCCCCCAGGGATAGACCAGGGAAACCCGCCCGCGTGCATCCGCCGGGTCCGGAAACCCGTAGCATTGGGAGTTGACTATGACGATGACCGATCCTGTGTCCGATCTTCTGACGAGGATTCGCAATGCCTCCGCTGCGAGGCATGAGACCGTCGATATACCCTCGTCGAAGATGAAGCTGGAAATCGTGCGGATACTGAAAGAGGAAGGGTATGTTTCCGGGTACACGCAGATCCAGGACACCAAGCAGGGAATGATACGCGTTCAATTGAAGTATGCGGGGAAAAATGCCGTGATCTCCTCTCTCGAAAGGGTCAGCCGTCCCGGGTGCAGGGTCTACGTCGGGAAATCCGACATCCCGCAGGTCATCGGCGGCCTGGGGATCTGTATCCTGTCGACGTCCCACGGGATCTGTACCGGGAAACAGGCGAAGGAGAAAGGATTAGGCGGAGAGGTGCTCTGTGCCGTCAGTTAGCGGGCACGCGGGACCGTTTCGCAGGAAAGGTGCTTTATGTCGCGAATAGGGAAGAAGCCGATCAAGGTGCCCGACGGCGTGAAGGTGACAATCGGTGACGGAAGGCTCGAGGCCGAGTACAAGAGCCAGAAGCTCGCCACCGTCATCCCGCCCGGGATCCGCTTTGAGCTGGAAGGGGATACGCTCGTGGCCGTCAGGGACTCCAACGAGAAGCCGTATCCGGGATATCACGGCCTGGCGCGCACGCTGGCCGCAAACTGCGTCCAGGGGATCCACCAGGGATTTTCGAAAAGCCTCGACCTGGTCGGCATCGGATACAAGGCCGATCTGAGGCCCAAGTCCATCGTCCTGTCGCTGGGATACTCCCATCCGATTGAGTTCCCCGTCCCCGCGGGGATAACGATGAAGGTGGAGAGGCAGCCCCGGGGCATCCAGAATTACGTCACCACCATCACGATATCCGGCGCGGACAAGCAGGTGGTGGGGCAGGTGGCCGCCGACATGCGATCCCTCAGGAAACCGGATGCCTACAAGGGGAAAGGGCTGCGTTATACCAATGAGACGGTGCGTCTTAAGGTTGGGAAGAAGGGGGCATAATGATCACTCCACTGGATAGGGCAAAAGAGCGGCAGAGAATCCACAAGAGAATACGCAGGAAGATTTCCGGGAATGCGACCCGTCCCAGGCTCTGCGTTTTCCGGAGCCTGAAGTACATCTATGCCCAGATCGTCGACGACGCAGAGGGGACAACGCTGGCCGCGGCCTCGACTGTCGAGAAGGAGCTCCGCACCGGCCTCAAGAACACGGGCAATATCGAAGCCTCGAAACTGCTCGGCAAAAAGATCGCCGAACGGGCGGAGGCCAAGGGGATTGAAACGGTGGTTTTCGACCGCGGCGGGTACGTCTATCACGGCCGCATCAAAGCGGTTGCCGAGGCGGCCAGGGAATCGGGACTGAAATTCTAGTCGGCAGTTGCCCGCCGGCGGCCCGCAGCGGTCTGCGGCCGCGGCCCGGCAACTGATTTTGGAGGAAGCTTGGACAAGAACGAAACGAATGCGCAGGAATTCGTGGATCAGGTTGTTTCCATCAACCGTGTGACCAAGGTGGTCAAGGGCGGCAAGAACCTGAGTTTCAGCGCTCTCGTGGTCGTGGGCGACCGGAACGGGCAAGTCGGATACGGCATGGGAAAGGCCAAGGAGGTGCCCCAGGCCATCCGCAAGGGGGTCGAGCAGGCGCGCAAGAACCTGATACGCGTACCCCTGAAGGGGCGCACGATTCCGCACTTCATCCTGGGCCGCTACGGCGCGGGGCGCGTGGTGCTCAAACCTGCCGGGGAAGGGACCGGCGTCATCGCCGGCGGCCCGGTGCGGGCGGTGGTCGAGTCCGCCGGCATCGCGAATATTCTCACGAAGTCCATTGGCAGCACGAATCCCCACAACGTGGTCAAGGCCACGTTCGAAGGGCTGAAAAACCTGAAAGAGCCTGCCGCGGTTGCCAAGCTGCGGAACAAGCCGGTAGAGGAACTGTAAACAATGGCAGCTAAAGAAAAAGCGACGGATGGAGCCGGGGCAACGTTGGCGCTGCAGTACTACCGCAGCGGAATCGGCGCGCCGAAGAAGCATAACCTGGTGCTCAAGAGTCTGGGATTCAAGCGCCTCAATCAGGTCGTAACCCGCGAAGACACCCCCGCGATTCGCGGCATGGTTGCGCAAGTGCCTCATCTGGTGAGGATAATCGATCGGTAGCGTCGAGGCTGCCGGCCGGCCCCTCTGGGAGCGGCCGCGCCCGACAGCTCCGTCTTAACTGAAGGCAAGTACTATGCTGAGCATAAACACACTGAAACCGGCCGACGGCGCCAACCGCAACAGGAAGCGCGTCGGGAGAGGCATGGGTTCCGGACACGGAAAGACGGCGACCCGGGGCTACAACGGGCAGCTCTCCAGGGCGGGATCGCGCATGCGGCCCGGATTCGAAGGCGGGCAGATGCCGCTGCATCGCCGCCTCCCGAAAAGGGGGTTCAACAACATTTTCCGCAAGGAGTATCTGGTCGTCAACCTCGAGAAGCTCGCGGTGTTCGAACCGGGCGCGAAGGTGGACCCGGAGTCGATGAAGGCCCATGGCCTGATCAAAAACCTCCGATGCTCCGTTAAAATACTCGGCGTGGGCGATCTCGACCGCGCCATCCATGTCCGCGCCCACAAGTTCAGCAAAAGCGCCGTCGAAAAGATCGAAAAGGCGGGCGGCACCATCGAGGTGATCGCGCAGCCGGCCCCGGTCGACAGCCACTTTTCTGGATCGGGGCGACCGTAGCGCCCCGGGAGACCTGAAACACGATGCCGGAAGAACGAAGCCCAATATTGAGTTCCATTCAGAACATATTCAGCATACCGGATTTGCGCAATCGTGTGCTGTTTATGCTGGCCATGCTCGCCGTCTACCGCATTGGGGCTTTTATCCCCACTCCCGGGATTAACAGCGATGCGCTCGACCAGCTGTTCCAGCAGTCGGGCGGCACCATCTTCGGGTTCCTGAACATCTTCACCGGAGGCGCCCTGAGGCGGTTCAGTATCTTCGCCCTCGGGATCATGCCCTACATCACGGCGTCGATCATCCTGCAGCTGGCGACCGTGGTCGTGCCCTACCTGGAAAAGCTGTCGAAAGAGGGGGCGCTGGGAAGAAAGAAGATCACCCAGTACACGCGGTACCTCACGGTTGTGCTCACCCTGTTCCAGGGATTTCTGACGGCCATCGCCCTGGAGCAGGCGGGCGGAGACAGCCTGCAGATCGTCACGAATCCCGGCTGGGGATTCCGGCTGATGGTCATGATCACCCTGACGACGGGTACGGCTTTTATCATGTGGATCGGCGAACAGATAACGGAACGGGGGATCGGCAACGGCATCAGCCTGATCATCTTCGCCGGGATCGTGGTCGGGCTGCCGAGCGCCATTCAGTTCATTATCGTCCAGCTGCAGCAGCGGACCTGGTCGATATTCGCGGTCATTCTTCTCATCATCGTCATGGTGGCGGTCGTGGCCGCGGTCGTGTTCGTGGAGCGGGGGCAGAGGAAAATACCCGTCCAGTACGCCAAGCGCGTCGTCGGCCGCAAGGTCTACGGCGGCCAGGCGACCCATCTCCCCCTGAAGGTGAACTCCGGCGGGGTGATCCCGGTCATTTTCGCCGCATCCATCGTCATGATCCCGTCGACGATGGGGTCTCTGGTGCAGAACGATTTCATGCGGGGCGTGGCGAATCAGCTCAGCCAGGGGATGCCGCTGTACGTGCTGGTCTACATCGCGGCGATCATCTTCTTCTGCTTCTTCTACGTCAGCATCATTTTCAACCCGAACGAGGTCGCGGACAATATCCGGAAGTACGGGGGGTACATCCCGGGGATCCGCCCCGGGAAGCGGACCGCGGACCACATCGACCGCATCCTGAGCCGGCTCACGCTGGCCGGATCGGTCTATCTGGTGCTGATCTGCCTGCTGCCGGAATTCATGATATCGGGCTTCAAGGTGCAGCCGCTCCCGTTGATCGGGCCGTGGCTCGACGATCTGCTCAGCGCGGCCAACCTGAGCTGGATCACGACCGGACTCGGCGTGACCTTCTACTTCGGCGGCACGTCGCTTCTGATCGTCGTCGGCGTGGCCATGGACACGATTCAGCAGATTGAATCCCAGCTGATCATGCGTCATTACGACGGGTTCCTCAAGAAAGGAAGGATCCGCGGGCGGAGAAGCTGACCCCGTCGCCCGTCCGAGGGCGCAGCGGATAGGGGTCGGTCACTGGGGAGGGTCCGGAAAACCGGGTGTGCGATGAATACTAGAAGGCGTGCCGTTATCATGCTGGGGCCGCCGGGGGCCGGAAAAGGGACCCAGGCGCATCTGATCAGCGAGGCGTTGCAGTACCCCCACATATCTACCGGAGACATGCTTCGCGAAGCGCTCAAGAAAGGGACGGAGCTGGGGGGGAAGGCCAGGGCCTACATGGAGGCCGGCGCGCTCGTCCCCGACAATCTTGTCGATGCGATGGTCCGGGACCGTGTGAGCAGGGAAGATTGCAAAGAGGGATTGATACTGGACGGATATCCGCGTACCATTTCCCAGGCCGAGACCATCCAGGCCATTTTCGACGGGGACGGCACCCGCATTCTGACGATCGGGGTCGAGGTCGAGGAGCAGATACTGATCGAACGCCTGGCTTCGCGCTGGACGTGTCCCAAGTGCGGCAAGATGTACAACGCCAAGCTGGATCCGGCGAAGGTCCGGGGAACGTGCGATGCCTGCGGCGCCGGGCTGGTGCAGCGCAGGGACGACACGAAGGAAGTCGTCGCCGAGAGGCTGCAGGTCTACTACAGGGCAACCAGCCCCCTGATACGGTATTACAGGGAGAGGGGCCTGTATTTCGGAGTCGACGGCAATCAGCCCATCGTCACGATCTGCAGCGCCATTATGAACCGAATTACGGAAAGCAGATAGAACCGGGTGTTTCAAGGTTGGATCTGCCGGTACCCATTTACGATGCTGGTCGGGTATGCCTAAAGAGGATGCGATAGAAGTAGTCGGAACGGTTGTGGAAACGCTGCCCAACGCCATGTTCCGGGTGGAACTCGACAGCAAGCACATGGTCTTGGCCCACGTGTCCGGGAAAATGCGCAAGAATTTCATCCGCATCCTGCCGGGCGACAAGATCCTGGTGGAACTGTCCCCCTACGATTTGACGCGGGGACGCATCGTCTACAGATACAAATAGGCCGTCAACGGCCGGCCCGCAGCCCGCAGCGTCCCGCTGCAGGGACGCGGGCCCATCAACAGAGGGGGATGGCAGCCGCCGCGGGAAACGGGATGCAGGGGGCGACGGAACCGGGGTCAGGTGCCCGGTGACCGGCCCGGGCCCGAAGCCGGCCGCCAGTGAATTATGAAAGTACGGGCATCTGTCAAAAAGATTTGCAGCAAATGCAAGATTGTACGCCGCAAGGGGGTGATTCAGGTGCGCTGCGTGAACCCCAAGCATAAGCAGCGTCAAGGATAGGTTCCGCCGTTCGTCCACAGCAACGCCGGCGCCAAAGGGAGGTAGGAATTGGCTAGAATCGCAGGAGTGGATCTGCCGCTGAACAAACAAATCAAGATCGGCCTGACCTATATTTTCGGGATTGGCCAGAGCCGCGCCATCAAAATTTGTGAGGAAGCCAAGATAGACGGCACGACCAAGGTCAAGGATCTGACAGAGGACGAAACGGTGCGCGTCCGCAACATCATCCAGAGGGACGGGATGGTTGAAGGAGACCTGCGCAAGGCTGTTTCCATGGATATCAAACGCCTCATGGAGATCGGATCGTACCGGGGACTGCGGCACCGCCGCGGACTGCCCGTGAGGGGGCAGCGGACCCATACCAACTCGCGCACCCGCAAGGGCCCGCGCAGAGTCATCGGCAAAAAGTAGAGAGGCTGGCTGGAGTCAGATATGGCAGAAAAACAGATCAAGAAAACGGTCAAGAAGAAAACCGGGAAAAAACGGGAGAAGAAAAGCATCCCCTCCGGGATGGTGCACATCCTCGCGACCTTCAACAACACGCTCATCAGCATTACGGATCTCGAGGGGAATTTGGTGGCGGCCTGCAGCTCGGGCGCCGTGGGGTTCAAGGGATCCCGCAAGGGAACCCCGTATGCCGCCCAGCAGGCGGCAACGAATGCCGCCAATACGGCCAAGGAATATGGCATGCGAACGATCCATGTCCGCCTGAAAGGGCCGGGCGCGGGCAGGGAATCGGCCATCCGGGCGCTTCAGAACTCGGGGCTCGAAGTGAAGGGAATCCGGGACATCACCCCGATCCCCCACAACGGCTGCCGTCCGCCCAAACGGCGCAGAGTGTGAACCCAAGAAGGAATGACGCATTACGAACCGGGAACGGCCCAGGACGGCCGCTCCCGGCGTTCCCGATCCGCAATGTGTCATTCTGAATAGAAAAGGAGCAATACGTTGGCTAGATACCGTGACGCAAAATGCCGGCTTTGCCGGCGGGAAGGCACGAAGCTTTTCCTCAAGGGAGACCGCTGTTACAGGGAATCCTGCGCGGCGGAGAAACGCAATTTCCCCCCCGGGCAACACGGCCACGACCATCGGCCCAAGACGGTCGGGTACGGCATACAGTTGCGCGAAAAGCAGAAGGTGCGGCGTATCTACGGAGTGCTGGAAAAACAGTTCTCCAACTATTTCAGCAAGGCTGAAAAGAAAAAGGGAATCACCGGGGAAAACCTGCTGATCATGCTCGAACGGCGGATCGACAACGTGATCTGCCGCCTGGGGTTCGCGCCTTCGCGCGATCAGGCGCGGCAACTGGTAACCCACGGGCACGTTCTCGTCAACGGGCGCAAGGTGAACATCCCGTCCGCTCCGGTGCACGCGGGGGACGTTATAACGCTCCGGGAGAAGACCATGAAGAACCAGCAGGTTCTGGACTCGGTCGGCTCCGTCGGGGGAAGGGGCGGTCTGCCGGCATGGCTCGAGCTCGATGCCGAAGGGCTGAAGGGGACGGTTCTGGCCCTGCCCAAGCGCGAAGACATTCCGATGCCTATTGACGAGCAGCTTATCGTGGAACTCTACTCGAAGTAAGGGGAGAGATGAGGTAAGGGGAAAACTATGACTAGAGCTTTTCAGAAGCCCAAAAGACTGATCTGCGATCTTGAAACCCTGAGTCCGACCTACGGCCACTTCTTCGCCCAGCCCTTCGAAAGAGGTTTCGGCACGACGATCGGGAACGCGCTGCGCCGGGTTCTCCTGTCGTCGATCGAGGGGGCGGCCGTCACCGCCGTGAAGATCGAGGGGGTGCTTCACGAATTCACCCCGATACCGAATGTGACCGAGGATGCCGCCAACATCATCATGAATCTGAAGCAGGTCCCGATCAAGATGAACGTCGACCACGCCAAGACGATTTACCTGGAAGCCAACCAGCCCGGGCCGGTGACTTCGGGCAGCATCACGTCGGACCCCGACGTCGAAATTCTCGATCCGAACGTCCCCATCGCCACCATAGGCGAGGGGGGGGCATTGAAGATGGAAATGCGCGTCAAGAAGGGGCGCGGATACGTGCAGGCGGACGAAAATTTCGAGGAGGACCTGCCGCTCGGCTACATCCCCCTCGACAGCGTCCACTCCCCCATCAAGCGGGTCAACTACACCGTGGAAGCCGCGAGGCTGGGCCAGACGACCGATTACGACAAGCTCGTTCTCGACGTCTGGACCAACGGGTGCATCTCTCCGCAGGACGCCATCGCCCAGGCCTCGAAAATCATCAAGGACCACATGTTCATCTTCATCAACTTCGAGGAGAAGCCCGAGGAGGAGGAAGAGGAGATCGACCGTGAATCCGAAAGGATGTACGAGAATTTGAAACGCTCCGTCGAGGAACTGGAGCTTTCCGTTCGCTCCTACAACTGCCTCAAGAACGCCGACATAAAGACCATCGGCGAGCTTGTCGTCAAGACCGAAGGGGAAATGCTCAAGACGAAGAACTTCGGGCGGAAGTCCCTGAATGAAATGAAGGAGATACTTTCTGAAATGGGCCTGTCGTTCGGCATGAAGCTGGACCCTGAAGGCAGGCCGGTCCCTGTCCCGAGGATTGAGTAGGCGGCAAGGACCGGGACGCAGACGGAGATTGGATTCATGAGACATCGGGTTGCTGGAAAGAAACTGGGGCGCACCACCGCCCATCGAATGATGATGTTCAGGAACATGGTCACATCGCTCCTGGACAAGGAGCGCATCCAGACGACACTGGACCGTGCGAAAGCCCTCCGTCCCATCGCGGAGCGCATGATTACGCTGGGGAAGCACGAATCGCTTCACGCCCGCCGCCAGGCTCTGGCATTTGTCAAGGATCCGGCGGTTGTCGCCAAGCTTTTCGACACGATCGCCCCGCGGTTCTCCGGCCGGCCCGGAGGGTATACCCGGATCATCCGCCTCGGGCACCGGGACGGCGACGGGGCGCAGAAGGCGATCATCGAACTGCTCGGAAGCGAGTTCAAACCTGCCAAGAAGGAAAGCAAGGGGGCGAAGAAGAGTTCGAAGGAAACTGCCGCCGGAGACGAGCAGAAGGCATAGTGGTCCAGGTGATGAATACAAGCCGCAAGCACGACATCGGGGAACCTATCCGTTTCGGCGATGTCCCCCGGGCCAAACTTCCCACGGAACTGGGCGATTTCGTCATCTACGGGTTCCGGGATGCCGACTCCGGGGAGGAGGCTGCCGCCCTGGTTTCTGGGGTCCTGAGCCCGGACACGGTGGCGCTGGTGCGCATCCATTCCCAGTGCCTGACCGGAGATGTGTTTTCGTCGAAGCGATGCGATTGCGGGGATCAGCTGCTGGTGGCCATGGACCTGATCGCGCACGCGGCCTGTGGCGTGCTCGTCTACCAGCAGAAAGAGGGGCGCGGCATCGGACTGGTCAACAAGATCCACGCCTACGCGCTGCAGGATCAGGGCCTCGATACCGTGGCGGCCAACGAGGAGCTCGGGTTCGAAGCCGATCTGCGGGACTACCGGATGCCGGCCGAGATCCTGAAGTTTCTCGGCGCCACACGCATCCACCTCCTGTCGAACAACCCCGACAAAATCCGCGGCCTGCGCCAGCAGGGCATCCGCGTCGAGAAGCGCATCCCGCTCGAGATCGATCCCAGCGCGCTCAGCCGCTCCTACCTGAAGGCGAAAAAGGAAAAGCTCGGACACATACTGGATAAAGTCTAGGGCCCGGGACCGTAAGGGGATTGACGGGGGCACCGCAGCAGGCGGCACGCCCCCGTTGTTCGTTGGCGCCGCAGCCGGCCGGGTGTAACGGCCGCCACGGGCTGTCAACGGCCCGCGGCCGCCGTTACGGGGCGATGGTGACGTGGAGGTCGTCCTCGGTCGCAAAAAGGCCGTCCGGGCCGGCTGAAGTGACCAGAATGGGGCCTGCAGGGGAGGTTGTCGCCCGCAGCGGATTCCTCCAGGCATCGAGCCGTATCAGGGGGTCCAGGTACTTGGGAGCCAGAAGATCGGTCAGGTCGATGAAGTCCCTGAACTCCGGCATGCCCCCCGCGCGATTGCTGTACTCCAGGACGGCCGCGGCGATCCGCTCGAGGTCGGCGCGGGTCTGTTCGGCCTTGACCCGGTCGAGGGCCTCGGCGAGGTTGGCCACCGTTTCCCATTCCCCGTGCCCGATGCGGATATCCCGCACGGCCCATGCCCCGTCGACCTTCGCCAGACGGAAGGCGGTCCTGACGCGCGACTCGACGACGGCCGACGATCCGCTGGTCTGGATGACGGCGAGGATGTCGACGTCCTCCTTCTCGAGGATCTCCTGCGGCAGTTGTGTGATCGCTTTGCGGGCCTGGCCGTTGTCGAGATGGCGGCTGCCGCAGGCGGTCAGCGCAAGGAGCGGGACGATGAGCAGGCAGAAGGGTCGCATCTGGCAATTTATAGCAGATGACCCCGGCCGATTCAAAAGATAAGATCGAAAATTGAATCTTCAATTCCCCGTCTTCCATCTATAATTGCTCCATGCACGGTCTGGATTCACCGGTCGACTGCCTGGACGGAATAGGGAAGCAGCGGTTCGAAATGCTGTCGGCCTGCGGCGTCCATACCGTGGGCGATCTTCTCGGCCATATCCCCTTCCGCTACGAGGACCGCAGCCGGTTCCGCCCGATCGCCTCCGTCGGGGAGAACGAGTGGGCGCTCCTGTGCGGCGATGTGTGCCGCGCCGGAGGCGTCCAGACCCGCCGCCGGGGATTCTCCGTCTACGAGATCCTGGTCCGGGACGCCGGGGGCGAAATCCGCGTGAAATTCTTCAACCAGCCCTACGCCGGCCGCCTCTACCGCGAGGGAATCCGTGTGGTGCTCTACGGGCAGGTCCGGAAGGATCCCTACTCGGGGGGCGCCCTGGCCCTGGTCAACCCCGAATGCGAGGTCCTGGAGGGGGCCGCGGACCGCGTGTCGATCCATACCGGGCGGATTGTCCCGATATACCGGAAGCTGGGGGACCTGCAGGGGAGGCTGCTGCGCAGGATCATGCACGCGGCCGTGTCGCAGATCCCGCCGGAGATCCCGGACGCGATCCCGGCCTATCTCCGGAAACAGCTGCGGCTGCCGCCGAAGTCCGGCGCCCTCGAGCAGCTGCATTTCCCCCGTCTCCGGGGCGGCAGCGCGGCGGCCAGGGAAAAGGAGCTGGGCCTGCTCAACGCCGGGGCGTCCCCGGAGCACAAGCGATGCATCTTCGAGGAGCTGTTCGAGTTCCAGGTCGGGATCCGCATGGCGCGCCAGCACCGCGCGCAATACGGGAAGGGCCGGAAGGTGCTGCTCGACGACACGGTGCGCAAGGCCATACGAACCATGCTCCCCTTCCATCCCACGGGCGCCCAGAAGCTGGTGCTGCGGGAAATCGCCTCGGATATGAGCTCGGACCGCCCGATGAACCGGCTGCTGCAGGGGGACGTCGGCTCCGGCAAGACAATCGTGGCGGCCCAGGCGGCCGTCATCGCCGTTGAGAACGGCTACCAGGTGGCGATGATGGCGCCCACGGAGATACTGGCTGAGCAGCACTTTTTTTCCCTGAAGCGCCTTTTCGAACCGCTGGGATACGCGATCGACCTGCTCAAGGGCAGCCTGCCGGCGGGGGACAAGAAGCGGATACGGGACCGGATTCAAAAGGGGGAGACCCGGATAGCCGTGGGAACCCACGCCCTGATCCAGGAAGAGGTCGCCTTCCGGGAGCTGGCTTTGGCCCTTATCGACGAGCAGCACCGTTTCGGCGTTGTCGAACGCGCCAGGCTGGGGGACAAAGGAGACCGCCCGGATGTCCTGGTGATGACGGCGACCCCCATCCCGCGATCCCTGGCCCTGACGCTCTACGGGGACCTGGATGTTTCGGTGATCGACGAGATGCCCCCGGGACGCCGGCCCATCCGGACGCTGTGGTTTTCGGGCGGAAACCGCACCGGGGTCTATGACGCCGTCCGGGAGACCGTCGCCGCCGGGCACCAGGCCTACGTCGTCTATCCGATCATCGAGGAATCGGAGAAATCCGACCTCAGGGCGGCCTGCGATTCCGCCCGGCGCCTCCAGGCGGAGGTTTTCCCCGACATCCGGATCGGTCTGCTGCACGGCCGGATGAAAGGGAGGGAGAAAGAGGCCGTCATGCGGGACTTTTCCGGGGGCCGGATCCCCGTTCTCGTCGCGACGACGGTCATCGAAGTGGGGGTCGACGTGCCGAATGCTACGCTCATGGTCATCGAGCACGCGGAGCGGTTCGGCCTGGCTCAGCTGCACCAGCTGCGGGGGCGCATCGGCCGGGGTTCGGCCCAGTCCACCTGCATCCTGGTGGGGAACGCGGGGGAGAACCCCGAAACACGCCGCCGGCTGGAGATCCTGTGCGAAACCAACGACGGTTTCCGGATCGCCGAGGAGGACCTCGAGCTGCGCGGCCAGGGGGATGTGCTGGGGACCCGGCAGTCCGGGCTCCCGGCCTTCCAGTACGCCGACATCGTCCGTGACCGGCGCGCGCTCGAGCTCGCCCGCATGGAGGCCGACAGGTTCCTTCAGCTGCTCCGGATACGCCCCGACCGGGAAAGCCGCCGGGCGGCCTCGTTGATCCGCCAGCGGTGGCGCGACCGCTTCGAGACTGCGATGGCGGGGTAGCGGCCCGGGCGGTGGCGCAGGCGGCCCTCGGCGCTCCGACGGGCACGGTGGAGGATCGGATCCATGCGAGTGATTACCGGGAAGTACCGCGGAAGGCGCCTGAAGGGGCCGCGGGGTTTCCAGCTGCGCCCGACCGGGGACAGGCTCAAGGAGGCTCTTTTCAGCATCCTCGAGCCGCGGATCGCCGGCGCCGTGCTGTTCGATATTTTTTCCGGCACCGGCTCGATCGGCATCGAAGCGCTCAGCCGCGGCGCCGCCGAGGTCGTCTTCGTCGAAAAGGATCCCGGGGCCGTCGCCCTGATCGGGCACAACCTCCGGCTCTGCGGTGTCGACAGCGGGTGCACGGTCATCGAGGACGACGCGTTCCGGGCCCTGCGGGCTTTGGCCCGCAGGGGGCTCCGCGCCGACATCATGTTCTTCGACCCCCCCTACGACTGGCGCCCCTACCGGGATCTGTTGGGTCTGGCCTTCGACCCCGCCCTGGCGTTCCCGGAGACGGCCGTCGTGATCGAACACCGGCGCAACGCGGTTGTCGAGGAATCGGGGGTCGCCTGCACCCGGTACCGCCTCCTCCGTCAGGGGGACGCCTGCCTCAGCTTCTTCCGTCGGCTCCCGTGACCCGAACCGCTCCCGGACGTCCCCGTGCCGGCCCCGGAGAGGGATTTCTCGAGAAACCTGCGCATCCGCCGAAGCCCCTGCCTGTTTCTGTGCCGGAGGGTGGAATAGGGGATATCGTTGTCCAGGCCGATGTCGCGGATCGACCGGTCCTTCCCCTCCAGGAGGATCATCCGCAGGGCCTCTTCCTGCTTCGGGGGGAGCCGTTGGAGCCCCGCCTCGAGCAGCTCCAGCATCTTCCGCCTCCGGCGGGCCTCCTCGGCCTCTTCCAGGCGTGCGTCCGGGCCGCAGTCCCCGGCAACCGGGAGGGTCGATTCCTCAAGCGTCGTGGTGCGCAGGCGATCCCGCTTCCTGCGGTTGTACAGCTCCAGGGCCGTATTCCCGATGGCCCTTCCCAGGTAGAGGCGCACCTGTTGCTCCGAGGGAAAGGACCGATTCCGCGTCAGCACGCGGCGGACCGCCTCCTGGAACGCATCCTCGGCGTCGGCCTCGTTTTTGAGGATCCCCAGGATAAACCGGAACCACCTTCCTCCCTCGCTCCGGAGGACCGATTCCAGTGATCTGTGCAGAGAAGCGCCTTCGGGTTGTTCCGTATGCATAGGTCCGCTCGCAGAGGGCGGGATGGGGATTGGGAAAGAAGGCGCCTCGAGCCCGGTGGCGGCACGGCCGCCCGCATCGAGGATCGCCCGCGGGGCACTTCTGTTGTTTCGTGCGGGAGTGTTCTATTTCAGGAAATATCCGGCCGCGCGTCCCGCCCCGGAACCGGCTGCGGCCCCAATAGCTCCGCAGACGGCCCCGCGGAACGCCATGGAGGGGTTTCGCCGGATTTTCTGCCGATTGATTGCAGATTTTTGGCTGCCGGCGCCCGGGGAGCCTTGCATTTTCCTTCCCGTTACTTTTATAATCCGGATTTACCTTGGAACGCTCATAACAGCCTATGTTCAGACGTGCAGTCTACCCCGGATCCTTCGATCCGGTAACCAACGGTCACATCGATCTGATTCAGAGGAGTTCGGCCCTCTTTGACGAGGTGGTCGTGGCCATTCTCCGGAATACGGACAAAACGCCGCTATTTACGGTCGAAGAACGCCGGGAGATGCTCGAGCAGGCCATACGGGAATTCAACAACGTCTCGGTCACCTCCTTCGCGGGATTGCTGGTGGATTTCGTGAGGGAAATCGAGGCTTCCGTAATTATCCGCGGCATCCGGGCCATATCCGACTACGAATACGAACTGCAGATGGCCCTGATGAACCGGCGGCTTTCGAGCGCCGTCGAAACGGTTTTCATGCTGCCGGCGGAATCCTATTCCTTCCTGAGCTCGAGGCTCGTCAAGGAAATCGCGCAGTTGGGCGGCTCGATGCACGGCCTGGTTCCGGAAGACGTGGAACAACGCCTGGCCATCAAGCTGCGCGCTCCCCAGGGGCCCACGTCCCGTTTCGAGTAGAGCAGGGGCAGTCGGTTTGATCAATCGCTTTCGTTGTGCCAAGATATTCGCCCGTTGTTCCGGACTGCGCATCCGGACATGGACGGTTGCGGCCATCGTGGTTGCGGCCGTCGCCTTCGCGGGATACCAGTTTTTCCGTATGAGCCGGCCGTTGCCGGAGGACGCCGGGCCGGCCGCGCCCGAGCTGGCGCCCATGGACGTTGCGGAGTCCTTCAGGCGCGTCGACGGGGTGTTCGAGCGGAACCAGACGATTTCGCAGGTGCTGTCCGACCACGGCCTGGGCGGGGACCTGGTGCAGCAGATCATCTCGTGCGCGCAGCCGGTATACAACCTGGCCATGGTGCGGGCGGGCTACCCTTTCCGCCTCCGGTTCGACAGCACGGAACAGTTTTACGATTTCGAGTACCCGATCGATTCCGACCGCTATCTCCTGGTTTGCCGGGACGATGCGGGAAGCCTCCTTTCGGAGATCAGGGATTTTCCCTTTGAAATCCGGGTGGAAGAGGTTTCGGCCGCCATCAACTCCTCCCTGTTTCTGGCCATCGGGGAGATCGGGGAAAAGGATCAGCTCGCGTGGCACCTTGAGGACATCTTCAGCTCCGACATCGATTTTTTCATAGACCTGCGCAAAGGGGATGTGTTCAAGGCGATTGTGGAAAAGAAATACCTGGACGGGGAATTTTCCGGCTACGGCGCCGTCCTGGCCGCTTCCTTCGTCAACGACGGAAGGCATATAATGGGATTCCGGTTTGAAGACGCAAAAGGGAATCCCGCCTACTTTGACGCCGAAGGGAAGTGCTTGAAAAAATCCTTTCTGAAGTCGCCGCTGAAGTACACCCGGATCAGCTCGAAGTTTTCTCTGGCACGGAGGCACCCGATAACCAAGAAGGTGCAGCCGCATCTCGGCGTCGACTACGCCGCACCCGTGGGGACCGCGGTCCGCGCCGTCGGCAGCGGCA
Organism: uncultured Acidobacteriota bacterium; assembly: GCA_964651155.1. Taxonomy (GTDB): domain Bacteria; phylum Acidobacteriota; class UBA6911; order UBA6911; family UBA6911; genus UBA6911. Next base: position 22,364 of record CAZYXB010000029.1, read on the forward strand.
GGGTCGTCTCCGCGGGCGCGAAAGGGGCGAACGGGAAGATGGTGCACCTGCGCCATCCCAACGGCTACGAAACCCGGTACCTCCACCTGTCGCGCATCGCCGTGAAGGCCGGTGCGAGCGTCGCCCAGGGGGATCTGATCGGCTACGTGGGGTCCTCGGGGCTCTCGACGGGGCCCCATCTCGATTTCAGGATCCAGCGATTCGGGAAGCCGCTGAACCCGCTGACGCTGATCTTCCCCCCGGGAGAGCCCGTCCCGGCCGAAAAGATGGAGCAGTTCGCGGCGGTCCGGGACGCCTGGATGGGCCGGCTGCTTCCCCGCTAGGGGCGCCATCCCTATGAAGATCGTCATCATCGCCAACCCCAGGGCCGGAGGCGGAAGGGCCTTCCGGTCCGTCGAGCGGCACGTGGGCCGTTGGCGCCACCCGGAATGGGACGTCAGGATCCTCGCAACCCGCCATCGGGGCCACGCGGGGGAGCTGGCGCTGCAGCTTCTGGATGCGCCCCCGGACCTTCTCGCCGTCTGCGGCGGGGACGGAACGGTCAACGAGGTCGCATCCTCCATCCCCTCGCCCCCGTTCCCGGTCGCCGTGCTCCCCGCGGGCACCGCCAACGTGATCGCCCGGGAGCTCGGCCTGCCCCTCGATCCCGTCCGGGCCCTTGAAATCGGGCTGAAGCGATCCGTGCGCAGGGTGGATCTGGGCGAGCTGGGGACGGTGCCGCGGCGCCGGTTCGTTTTTGTTGCCGGCATCGGTTTCGACGCCTTCGTCGCCGCCAGCGTGCGGCCCGCGCTGAAAGACCGCCTGGGAATGGGCGCCTATGCTCTGGCCATACTACAGTGCCTTCGCTCCTACCCGTTCCCTGGGTTCGAGGTGGCCGCCGGCGGCCGGACTTTTGCGGCCACCAGCTGCATCGTGGCAAACGCCAGGAAATACGGCGGGGGCCTGCTTTTCTGCCCCCGGGCCGATATGCAGGACGGCCTCCTGGATATACTGGTTCTCGAGGAGTGCGGGCGCATCCGCCTGGCCCGGTTTCTGATCGAAGCCTGGTTGGGCCGCCCGGCGAGCCCTTCGTGGGTGCACCGGCTGCAGTCCCGGGAGGTATCGGTCCGGGGGGGCGGGGACATCCCCGTCCAGGCCGACGGGGAACCGGCCGGGCCGCTGCCTGTCGACATCGGACTTATGCCTTCGACGTTCCCCCTGGTCGTCCCCTGAAGCGCCGCCGCACCCGGGTCCCCGGGCCTGCGGGCTTGGGAATTGGATGCTGCGGGCGTACAATGGTCCGGCGACGCCATGGGGCGTGATGCCGTGAACCGGGTGGGCGGTCTATGTTTACAATAGCCATCGTCGGAAGGCCGAACGTGGGGAAATCCACGCTGTTCAACCGCCTGTGCGGGTCCAGGAGGGCCATTGTCGGCGACGAACCGGGAATCACCCGGGACCGCATCTACGGAACCCTCCAGTGGAACGGGCGTCGCATGATGGTTCTCGATACCGGGGGGATGATCCCCGAATCGGCCGACAGCATCCCTGCGGGGATCATGGCCCAGGTCGAGAAGGCCCTCTCGGAAGCCCACCTGGTGCTTCTGGTCGTCGACGGGCGCGCAGGGATCACGTCCCCGGACGAGCAGCTGCTGCCCATGCTTCGCCGGATGGGGAAGCCGGTCTGGACGGTGGTCAACAAAATCGACACCGCCGCGTTCGCCGCGCATGCGGCGCCGTTCTACGCCTTCGGAACGGACCGGGTCTGCGCCGTATCGGCCGAACACGGGATCGGCACGGGGGATCTGCTCGATGCGATTGCCGAACATGCCCGGGCATTCCCGGGTGAAGATAAGGAGACGGCCGGAGGAGAGGACGAGATCCGGATCGCCGTGGTCGGGCGGCCCAACGTCGGCAAATCCTCCCTCGTGAACCGCCTGCTCGGATTCGATCGCTCCATCGTTACCAGTATCCCCGGGACCACGCGCGATTCGGTCGATACCCTGCTGGTTCGCGAGGGGGTCCGGTACCGGATCGTCGATACCGCAGGGATACGGAGGAAGGGGAAGGTGACCGCGGACCGCACGGAGAAGGTCAGCGTCGTCATGGCCCAGAAAAGCCTGGATCGCGCCGACATAGCCCTGCTGGTTCTGGATGCAGAAGAGGGCGTGACCAAGCTCGACGCCGCCATCGGGGGGCTGGCCAACGAGTCGGGCTGTTCCATCATCGTCGTCTGGAACAAGTGGGACGCGATCGAGAAGGCCCTGCAGACGGTCGAGGAATATACCGAAAAGGTGCACCGGAGGATGAAATACCTGTCCTATGCGCCGGTTCTGACCGTTTCGGCGCTTACGGGGCAGCGGGTGTCGAAGCTGTTCGCCATGATCGAGCAGGCCAAAGACGCCCGTGACTGCAGGATCCCCACCGGCACGCTCAACAACATGTTCGTGCCTTCGATGGCCGAAGCCTACCAGACGCGCGACCCCCATCACAGGCTGGGAATCCGGTACATCACCCAGACGCAGACCGCCCCCCCGACGTTCGTTGTCTTCACCACCGGGCGGGAACGGATGCATTTTTCCAAGCAACGGTACATCATCAACAGCCTGAGGAAGGCGTTCGGTTTCTACGCGACGCCGGTGCGCATCCGCGAGCGCCAAAAAATTCGTAAAAAAGATTGAAGAATCGACAATAAAGATCGTAGATTACTTGTATGAATAAAGACGAAATCAGTCGAAGGGTCTACCAGGCGCACGGCGGGCTGGCGTACATGGACGCGCGCAAGATCGTGGATTTGATGTTCGAAACGATCAAGTCCCGACTGGCGCGCGGAGAGAGGGTCGTTCTGAGCGGCTTCGGAAGTTTTACCGTCAAGCGGCGGAAGGACAAGAAGGGGATCAACCCCCAGACGGGGGAGCCTGTCCTGATCCCCGGCAGAAATGCCGTGAAGTTTACGCCCTCGAAATACCTGAAATCGATCTAGAGATCATGCCCTTTACCGCAGAGAAGCTCTATTACAAGATCAGGGATGTGTGCGCCATCGTCGGCGTGCCCGCGCACGTCCTCCGCTTCTGGGAGACCGAATTCCCGTCCCTGAATCCGCCCAAGAGCAAATCCGGCCAGCGGACCTACCGCCCCGAAGACATCGAGCTGCTGCTCCGTATCCGCCGGCTGCTCTATGACGAGGGCTTCACCATCGCAGGGGCCCGCAAGCAGCTCGGGATGAAATCCCGGCCGGGGCCGGAGCCCCCCCCGGTCTGCGCACCCCGTCCCGGGACACGGCGCCGCCCGCAGGATTCCGGCAAAACCTCCGGAGAGAAGCCGGATCGTCTGAAGAAAGTAAGGTCGGAGCTCGAGAACATATTGACTTTGCTCGATCGCGGGTGATACTTTTGAACATGCGGTCGGGACGTAGCGCAGCCTGGTAGCGCACACGCTTGGGGTGCGTGTGGTCGGTGGTTCAAATCCACTCGTCCCGACCATTTCCTTTTCATGCCGTGACTGTAATTCTTCTGACCAATGATGATGGTATAGAGGCCGAAGGGCTGATGACCCTGGAGCGGAGCCTGCGGGATCTGGCGCGCATCGTGGTCGTGGCCCCGGACCGCGAACGCAGCGCCGTAAGCCACGGGCTGACGATCCACTCCCCCATCGATGTGCGGGTGTGCGGGGAAGACCGGTACGCGCTCAACGGAACCCCCGCGGACTGCATCATCTACGCGCTCGAGCATCTTTTCAGCGTATTCCCGGACCTCGTGCTGTCGGGCATCAATCACGGCGCCAATCTCGGCGACGACATCATGTATTCCGGGACCGTGGCGGCCGCGCGGGAGGCTTCCCGCCACGGCATCCCCTCCATGGCCGTGTCGCAGGCCTACGACGACAGGCCGATCCGGTTCAAGGACGCGGGGGATTTCACCCGGGACCTGGTCGCCTCGATGCTCGAGAACGGGCTCGGCGGAGAGCTGTGCCTCAACGTGAATTTCCCCGTTCGGAAGATCCGCGGGATGAAGATCACGCGCCAGGGCTGCGCCCGGAACATCCCGCATTTCAACTCCCTGGACGACGACGCGGGGTTCAACGCGCTACCGGAAAGCCCGGGAACAGCCCAGGAACCCGATCTGTGGTCCGACCGCAAGGCCATCATCAACCAGTACGTGTCGGTCACCCCCCTCAAGCGCGACCAGACCGATTATGCCGCCGTTCGCCTGCTTGCCGGCGAGGCGCTCGCCCTGCTTTCCAAAAAAGCCTGAACCGCGCGCAGGGAGCCTGCCGCGGGACAGCCCCGCGTTTTCACGGCACGGGACGGTTGCCGGCCCCGCCCGGCGGGTCCGGCGGTGAGCATTCCGGGTGAAAAGCCACTTGATCGGCGGAATAAATTGCGCTAGCATTTCAGTTTCCAGTCCGATCCGGCACCGCAATACCCGGGTGCTATCTAGGGCGGGGCGTAGCGCAGTTTGGTAGCGCGTACGGTTCGGGACCGTAAGGTCGGAGGTTCAAATCCTCTCGCCCCGACCATCTCTCCTCTGATGTAATTTCCTAAGCCGTTGGATATCAGGTACAAAGAGATATCGGGACAGCCCGCGTCTCCGTTGACTTCCGCTTCAGTATCGAACCGGCGCTTGTGGGTAGTTCCGCTCGCTCGGGTCTGTGAGGGGAAAGGGGATTGTCGGGTGCGGATTACCCTGCTTGGGCACGCAGCCGGAAACGGCCGATACGGATCAGGTACTCCTGTAGAGGCCCCTGGCGTCGTCTCCTACTCGGAGAGGCGCACGTTGATCCCCCTCCCCCGCAGGTATCGCTTCACCTGGCCGATGCTGTAGGTCCGGAAGTGAAAGACCGACGCGGCGAGGAGCACGCCGGCCCGGCCTTCCACCACGGCCTCGTAGAAGTGCTCCAGGCGTCCGGCTCCGCCTGAGGCGATGACGGGGACGGTGACCGCATCGGAGATGGCCCTGGTGAATTCGAGATCGTAGCCCGCCAGCGTTCCGTCCCCGTCCATGCTCGTCGGCAGGATCGAGCCGGCGCCGAGAGACTGGCCTTGCTTGGCCCAGGCGACCGCGTCCTGGCCGACGGGGGTGGTGCCCCCCGAGACCACGAGTTCGAAACCGGAGGGCATGGCGCGGTTGCGCCGGGCGTCGATGGCCAGGGTTATCGTGCCGGAACCGAACTCCCGGGCCGCTTCCCCGATGAGTTCCGGCCTCCGGACGGCCGCGCTGTTGATGGATATTTTGTCTGCGCCGGCTTCGAGGACCATCCCGATGTCCTGGAGGCTGTTGATGCCGCCGCCCACGGTAAGAGGGATGGAGAGGACGTCCGAGACCGCCCGCACCCACTCCAGGCGGGTTTTCCGGTTTTCCACGGTTGCGGCGATATCGAGCATGGCCAGCTCGTCGGCCCCCTCCTTCTGGTAGAAAACGGCGTTCTCCACCGGGTCGCCCGCATCCCGGATGTCCACGAAGTGGACCCCCTTGACCACGCGGCCGTTCTTCATGTCCAGGCAGGGCATGATTGTGACAATGTCCATGATGCGCTCCTTGTGCCGCAAACGCCGCGCGTTTGGCCGATGCACGGAAATCCGCCTGTGCCCGGGTGGCGGGGTTACTTCACTTCGAGTTCCAGGGAAGCCCTGTTGACGGTTCTCGGCTCGTAGGCGTACCCCGGAAGCTTCATGAATTCCCCGACCGACGCGGGCACGAGACTGTAGTAGAGGGTGGCCGTGATGGTGGCCGTTCCGGGTGCAAGCGTGTCCGGGACGCTCCAGGTGTAGGTTTCCTGCCGCGTCTGCTGCGGACCGATGCGGTAATCCACCCCGGTGTTGGTTTTGGTAAACCACTGGCAGACGGTCATCCTCCCCTGGGGGTCGAAGTAGGGGCGGCGGAAAATGCGGGATCCGTCCGGCACGCGGCCGTCGCGGGCAATGCCCTTGTATCCCGGGACCCCCATGATTTCCCCGATAGCCTGGTAGGCCAGCGCCTGCGAGTCGGCTATGGTGTATTGCTCCCCGGCGAATCCCGTTCTGTCGACGGGGATGCGCCAGAGGGCGCCTGCCGAACCGGCAGTGACCTCCAGCCAGAGCATCCTCTCCTCGGAGGAGCCCGAGGGGATAAAGTGCCCGACCTTGCCGTTGTAGAGCACCGCGCGGATCTGGACTTTCGACCCGCGCCGAACCTCGGGCGCATCCGTGTAGAGCGCCAGGTCCACCGCGCCGGCCAGCTTCTGCTCGAAATGCGGGCCGTGGAACACGTGGTGGGCGACATCGTCCCTGTCCGGGCCCGTTACTGCGGATTTCCCGGGGGCGTAGTGCATGTGGCAGTCCTGGCAGCGGATTCCCTGGCCGGCGTAAGGCCCGGCCTTCCATTCCCGGTAGGTTTCCTTGACCCAGGCGCCGTAGGGGCTCTGTTCGTCGTGGCAGTTGGCGCACAGCTCCGCGCTGGCGGTGTAGGCGGAGTATTCCGCCTCGTGAAACTGGGGTTTGACGTCTCTGCGACTGCCGAATTTCACCTTTCCCGGCTTGAGAATGTAGCTGGCGTTGTACGGCACGTCCTCGGTCGATCCGGTGATGCCATGGCAGACGTCGCAGCTGACGCTTTCGTTGGCGCGGGTGCCCTCGGCGGGCGGTTTCGGCGGTATGTCCCCGGTTAGATAGGCCAGGGGCGAGTGGCAGCTGATGCATCCGGATTTCACCTCGGCCACCTCGTCCAGCTTGAGCGCGTGGGGCAGGGCCAGCTGGAAGTATTCCACATCGTCCCAGGGATGGGTGAAGCACTGGGACATCAGGCTCTGCTGCCATTCCCGGTGGATTTCCTTGTGGCAGAGGGCGCATTGCTTGGGATCATCGAAATCGTCGTAGGAGAATTTCCCGCTTTCGGCCGCATGGCGGGCGGGAAGGAATACAAGGACGAAAATGACGGCCAGCCCCGGGTACAGGTAGCTAGGTTTCATGGGATGCCTCCATCGATGCGTTGCCCTGAAGCCGCATAATATCCTATTGATATACGAGATGCAATTTTTTGACTGGCGCCCGCCGCCGCCCGCGGTCGGGGCATGGCCCCGGGACGGAAATCCGCGTGAGAAACGGGGCCGGGCATGGTATATTCGGGACTCCATTCCCGGCCCGGATCCGCGGATTTCTTCCTCCGATCCGGCGCGGGCGGCCGTAACGGCTTCATGGACGGAGGGGGATCGGTACAGACCCGATGCAGGCCAGGCGGATAACGGTTCACGGAAAAGTGCAGGGCGTCGGATTCCGCTATTTTGCGCGTCACGCTGCGCTAGGACTGGGGCTGACGGGCAGGGTGCGCAATTGCCCGGACCTGACCGTCGAGATTCTCGTGGAAGGGGATGCCAAGAGCCTGGAACAGTTTGTCGAACAGGTGAGACAGGGGCCCCCTCTGGGCTGGGTGCGGCAGGTCGACGTCGCCGATGTCCCGGCGAGGGGAACCTGGAGATCGTTTTCAATCGAAGGATGGTGACATGGATTCAAAGCGAACAGAGGAACTCAAGGGGGCGATCCGGGAAATCCCGGACTGGCCCAAGGCCGGCATCCTTTTCTACGACGTGACCACGCTGCTCAAACAGGGGAAGTATTTCGGGCAGACCATCGATGCCATGCTGGAACCCTACCGCGACAGCCGCGTGGACGTCGTCCTGGGCATCGAGGCGAGAGGTTTCATCTTCGCCCCCACGGTCGCCTACGCGCTGCGGGCCGGGTTTGTCCCGGTGCGCAAGCCTGGCAAACTACCGGCCCCGGTATTCCGGGAAAGCTACGCGCTCGAGTACGGCACCGACAGTTTGGAGATCCACCAGGACGCCCTCGAGCCCGGCCAACGGGTGCTCGTCGTGGACGATCTGATCGCGACCGGAGGCACGGCCAGCGCCACCGCGGCGCTGGCGGAGACCATGGGGGCTGCGGTTGTGGGGTTTTCCTTCGCCGTCGAGCTTACCGCGCTCAAGGGGCGCGACAGGCTCGGCACGTACAAGGTGCACAGCGTCCTGAAGTACTGACCCGCATGCTCCGGGGCCGCAAGGGGATGCCGGGGGACGGCCGATGAAGGCATCCCCGGGAAGGCGATCCCGTCTAGCGCCCGTGCGGGTGGGCGGCATGGGCGGATCCACCGGCGCTGGTCAGAACCAGCTTGCCGTGCTGGACTCCCCGCAGGCTCAGCAGGCGGTCCGCGAATTTCTGGACCTCCCTGCCGCGGCCGCTTAGAATGATGACTTCAAGGCAGTTGTGGTGATCCAGGTGCACGTGGGTCGTCGCCAGAACCTTCCCGCGGTAGCTGTGCTGGGCCTCGATCAGCTGTTCGGACAGCTTCGGCTGGTGGTGGTCGTAGACCAGCGTCAGCGTCCCGACCACGGACTTGTTGGCCGCGACATCCTCCGCCACGAAGTGATCCCGCACCAAGTCCCGGATCGCTTCCGACCGGTTGCCGTATCCTTTCTGCTCGATCATCCGGTCGAACCTCTCCAGGAGATCCTTTTCGAGAGAGATGCCTGTACGTATCAATTGCGACATGGGGAATCCTTCTCCGTCGTTGCACTGCATCATCATACTCCACTCGGGCCGCAACCGGCACAGCCGACTGGAATTTTTCCGGACAGGGGGTTGCCTGCCGGCAGGGATCGGCGAAGCGTCACGCCCTGGGTACCCGGAATACCGAGGGGGCGACGGGGCGGCCTTTGGCCGGCCGGCAACTCGCAGGCATTCCTTGTCTGAAGGGGGCGGGCGGTCCCTTCCCGGGCGGCAGTGCAGGGACGCGTTCGACCTGCGCGGATCCTCGATGCCCCGGCACCGGCCCCGATGCGCGAAAACGCCGGTGCCAGGCGCTGCGTGCAGGCCGATGCCGGTGTTCCCGTCGGGGCAACAGCTGCCGGAAACGGTACTAGAGATAATGGATTTTATCCGCACCCAGAAGGGCCTGAGCCGCCTGCGGGAGCTTCAGAGGCACAATAAAATCCTCTGAATTGGAGAGATCCTCCAGATCCTTGCCGACCCCGTCGATGACGTGGAACGTGCCGCAGGAGTAGATCTGTACCCCGAGGTTTTCTTTTTCGAAGCGGGCCAGCTGTTCAAGGTTGTCCGGCAAATCGGCCGCGCTGAGGCCCTCGATCTGGCCGGCGATCAGCTTTTTCACGGAGTCCTCTATCTTCAGCTTGGCCAATTCCCCCTTCCGGGTGACGGCAACCCCTTCGGGCCCGTAATAGATGGAGACCGTTTCAATAGCGGCCAGTTTCTTGGCCAGAAAAGCAACCACATAGGCGGCGTAATGATTGTACGGATGATCCGCCCCGCTGTTTACGACAATAAGAAAATTTTTAATTTCCGCCATGATTCGCTCCTTGTGCCATATTCATAGAGTTTCGTTATGCAACGATTTCCCGGCCGCATCCTCGTCGATTCCCGCGAGTGCGCCTGCCGGGATACATCGGACCCTTGCCAATTTCATTAAACGGCCGGGCTCCACGGCATCCATGAGAGCAATTTATGGTCCCAAAAGAATCCGACGGGCGGCTTTCCGGCCGCTTGGAGGCGATGTGGGCGGTTAGGCGGTTTTCGGCCGCGTTTGCGGCGGCAGAAAACTTCTGTCGGCGTGCTCCCGGTGCCCCGTATGGGTAAAGGCGAAGGGGTGGAATAATGCAAATTGCACGAATTTTCCCCTGCATAATTCTGAAACTGCATGAACCGGGGCTTTACGGTCCCGTGGCAGGCGTCCCCGGGAGGGCCGTGAGCCCGTTGAAAAAGCGGGAGCCCCGTCGGGAAGGATGCGGCGTTGTTTCTGCGGGCCCGGGATACGGAAGACACTGCAGCATCGATTGGGCCCGTCCCGTCCGGGGGCTCCTCGGCATCGGGCCGGGTGCCGGTCGTCCTGCTCCCGGCCCGGTGAGGCCGGGAAAATCCGCCGTCGGATCGGCACCGGGCCACGGCGGACAAATGGCCCATGCGGCGTCTCGTGGCAGGCCTAGACCCCTGATGCTTCGATCAGAGCGAGCAGGGCTGCAAGGATTACGGCCACGCCGGCTGCCGCCACCCAGTGGTTGACCTTCAACAGTTCGGGGATGGTGATCTCGCCGAAGTGGCCCCTGCTCAAGATCGGGCGGTGGATCTTGTGGTAAATGGCCGCGAAAAGCCCGGCGCCGACAAGAAGGCCCACCACGCCGCCGAGCAGGGCGTCGAGGAACCCCTGGCCGACGGCACCCGCCGCCGTTCCCGGGCAGTAGCCCAGAATGCCGAACCCGACTCCGAAGATGAGGCCGCCGAAAACGGTGGATCCGACCGAGCCGGGTTTCGGATGCAGCTGCGCCAGCCCCAGGCTCCGGAGAAGGTGCACGCCGATCATCCCGGTCAGGACCGCGCTGAGCATGATTTTGACCACGGTGAAATCGGTCAGCAGCAGCTGCCTGATGATGACGTCGTAGGTGGTCACTCCGCCTTTCTGCAGCAGGAATCCGAAACACACCCCGAGCAGGAGGCCGAGGACCATCTGCACCGCTTTTTTCGAATGTATGCTCTCTAGCATATTGCCCCCCTTCTAGCCTAGCAGCACCCGGTAGATGAACATGGCTGTGAGTATGCCGCCGATGAAGAAGCATGCGGAGGCCAGCCAGCTGCTGACGGCCAGCTGCAGCGTACCGCTGATCCCGTGCCCGCTCGTGCACCCGCCGCTCCAGCGGGCGCCGAATCCCATGATGATGCCGCCGATCAGGGCGACAACCCAGCGCGTGGCGATGCTGTCGCCTGCCGCAGATTGCCACATGGCGGGGATCCACTCGGGCGCAAACTGCCCCGAGAGGACCGACGAGAGAAAAGCCCCGAGGACGATGCCCACCACGAGCATCCATTCCCAGTCGACGGTCGGGGCAAATTGCTGGTAGTAGGGCCGCTCGTGCACCTTGCGCCCGCGGAAGATCTTCTCGATCATCCCGCTGGTCCGCGTATAGGCAGTTGAGCACCCGATGGGTTTGTCCGAGAGTAGAAAGGCCAGCCAGCTCAAAATTCCTATACCTATGCCTACGGCGTACGGGGACCAGCGTTCCATCAACAGCCACTGCATATACACCTCCTCGTTTCAATGCCGGTGCGCCCGGATGGGCGGCGCCGCTGCACGGATTTTATTTCCAGCCGGTCTGCGGAAGGTGGGGGGCTACGCAGATCGGGCATTCTGCGCTGTACCCCGCCGCGCTGTATCCCGTCATGCCGCCTGCAACATTGCGGACGTCTTCAAACCCCCGCTGCTTGAGCAGGGAGGAGGCCAGGCTCGAACGATGCCCCGTACTGCAGATCAGGGCATACGGCACGGATTTTTTGAGCCTGTCGCGGCGGGTCCTCAGGTCGGGTGCGGAAATGTTGACGGCGCCCTCGATGTGGTTGGCCTCAAATTCGCCGGAGGCCCGCACGTCGACCAGAGCGAGCCCCTTGCCCTTGGCCATGATGGCGTTGAGCTCGTCGGCCGAGATCTGAGGCACGTGGCCGGTGGGGAATCCCCCGGCGGCCCAGGCGAACATGCCCCCCTCCAGGTAGCCGACGGTTTTGTCGAGGCCGACACGCTTGAGCAGAATGCCGGCTTCGCAGGCTTCGTCCGGCGAGTCCGCTACAAGCAGGATGTTCTGGTCCGGGGGCAGGATCCACCCGGCAAAGGTCGAGAAGTTGCCGCCGAAATCGATGTGGTAGGACCCGGGGACGTGCTGGCCTCCGAAGGCGTCATAGCTCCGGATGTCGAGCAGGATCGTGTTTTTCTTCTTCGCGGCTTTGCGGAACTCCGGGGGGCTCATGGGCTGGATCACCGGAAGCGTCCGGGCCAGAGCCGGGCCCTTCCCGTTGATGGCGCTGCAGCGGCTGAAATGATCCGGGGCCGCGGGCATATTCGTCGTCAGGGACCGGATGAATGCGTCCCGGTCCGCGATCTGCAGGGCGCTGTTGTACCGGCGTTCATAACCGATCGTGCTGGTGCGCTTGGCCCCCATCGCGCGGCCGCACAGGGATCCGGCGCCGTGGGCGGGGTAGACGTCGCAGAAATCCGGGAGTTTCAACAGCTTGTTGTGCAGGCTGTCGTAGAGCTGGTTGGCGAGAAATTCGGCCTTTCCCGGGAACAGGTCGGGGCGGCCCACATCACCCACGAAAAGGGTGTCTCCGCAGAAAACCGCAGCCGGTTCGCTCCCGCGGCTGGTGTCGGTCACGATGTAGCTGATGTGCTCCGGGGTGTGCCCGGGCGTTTCGATCACCCTGAAGCGCATGTTCTCGATTCTGAATGTGTCCCCTTCCGATAGCGCCTTGTGACGGAACTGGCACCTGGCGGATTTGGGTGCGTATATGACGGCGCCCGTCGCCTCGGCAAGATCCATGTGCCCGGATATGAAATCGGCGTGAAGATGCGTCTCCAGAATGTGCGTGATCTTCATCCCCATATCCTTGGCCGCTTCCAGGTACCTGTCGATATCCCGGCTGGGGTCGACGATGGCGCAGGTGTCCTCGCCCCCCAGCAGGTATGAACTGTGAGCCAGTCCCTTGACGAAAAACTGTTGTACAAACATATACGACCCCCTCCTTGTTGGGTGTTATTGGAACACGCATCTTTCCCTATATAGCCGAAAATACGTGCGGTGAAAATGAAAATACTTCTTCTCCGGTCCGGATGCCTGTCTCAGGCCGCGCGATGGGCGACGGGACCTGCCTGCCGCCGCGTCCCGGCCGCGATTACAGCAGTACGTAAAAGGCGGCAACGGCCACGATGAGGAAGAAGAGCGTCATGCCGCTTCCCGCCTTCAGGTAATCCGAGTTGCGGTAGCCTCCCGAGGTCATCAGCATCGCGTTCACCTGGTGGGTCGGGAGAATGAAGGAATTGGCCGTGCAGACCGCGGCCATCAAGACCAGGGGGCGCGGATCCAGACCTTTGATCTCCGCCATGCCGATGACCAGGGGGACAAGGACCACGGTGGCGCCTACGTTGGACATGACCAGTGAAAACAGCGTCGACAGGACCCCGATGGAAGCGATCAGGAAGATCGTGTGCTCCCCCGCCACCAGAACCATGATCTTCTCCGCCAGGAACTGGGCGGTGCCCGATTTCTGCATGGCGACGCCGAGCGGAATGAGCCCGGCCAGCAAAAAGACCACTTTCCACTCAATCGCCTGATAGGCTTGCTGAATCGTCAGCACCCGTGTGAGCACCATGGCAACGGCGCCGGTGAAAAACGCCATCGAAATGGGCTTTCCCGCAAGCGTCAGGACGATGGAGGCGGCGAAGCAGAGCAGGGCGGTCCAGGTTTTGGACCGGTCCGTCTCCGCGGCTTGGAAGCGGGTTGCTATCACGAAGTCGAGGCTGGATTTCAGATCGCGGATCCTGTTCCAGGGGCCGTAGACAATGAGAGTGTCGCCGGCGGCTATTTCGCGGTCGGAGAAATCTCCCCGCAGCTCCTCCCCCTTGCTGAAGAGGATGACCGGTTCCACCGAATAGCGCTTGCGCAGCGAATATTTGCGGATCGTCTGGCCGATCAGCTCCGAACGGGGGGGGACGACGGCTTCGGCAAATCCGGCATGGGCGAAGTCAAACCGGCCGATGAAACTGCCCGACCGCGCTACGGCCTTCAGCCTGTGTTCGTCGGCGAACCGGGCCAGTTTCTCCGCATCTCCGAGAAGTGCAAGGACCTGCCCGGATTCCAGGGCGGTCCCGCGCCACGGGGCATAGACAACGTCCTTGCCCCGCATCGTGGCGATGATGTTGATCCCGTAGCGGTCCCATAGGTGCAGCTGCTCGGGGGATCGGCCGACCAGGGGGCTTTCATCCGGGATGAGGTAGGGTACGATGTCGTGCGGGAGGTGGAAGGTTTGGATGAGTTTTTCCTGCTCGGAGGTTTCATCCGCCGAATCCTTGGGGGCGGGCAGGACAACCCTGCCGAAGATTAGAATGAACCCGATGCCCGACAGCAGCAGCAGCAGGCCGACGGGCGTCACGCTGAACAGCCCGTACGGCCGGAGCCCCGCGCTGCGCAGAAGGTCGTTTGTCAATATGAGCGGCCCCGAGCCCACCATGCTGAGCGTGCCGCCCAGTATGGCGGCAAACCCTATCGGCATGATGAGGGTGGATGCGGGGATCTTGCCTCGCCGGGAAATATTGAGGATGCCCGGCAAAAAGAGCGCGACCGCACCGACATTCTGGATGAAACCCGACAAGCCCCCCACCGACAGCGACAGCAGCCCGATGATCCTGGATCTGCTGGTCCCCGCCTTCTCGACGACGATCTGCGAGAACCTCTCCATCACGCCCGTTTGAGCGATCCCCCTGCCCAGGATCATCACGCCCATCATGGAGATGACGGCGTTGCTTGAAAAACCTGAAAGCACTTCCTGCGGCTGCAGTATGCCCGCCCATCCCAGGGCCAACATGCAGAGAATGGCCACGACGTCGATGCGGACAACCTCAAAAACAAGCAGGATCACCGTAGCGACGAGAATGGCCAGTACAAGCGCGATCGAAGTATCCATCGATTTGATTTACCCCCGGGCCGGTTGCCGGGCGTTCCTGCCGGGTCTGCGGTACAAAGCCTCCGCGTGTGGTTTTGCCCCGGTTTCGAAGGAACGGCCGGTTTGTTGAAACCTCTCCTGCCGCACCGCCCCCGATTCTACCACGGCGGGGCATCCAATCGCATTCCCGACGCTCGGTTTCCTGGCGCCGGTTCCAGGTCCGTTCGGGAGGAATCGCCGGGGCGTTTGGTCTCTCCCCCCGAAAAGGAGCCCCGGCAGCGCCGCCGCGGCAATCCGGCGCCTGGCAATCGGTGTGCCGCATCCGATACTGGCGCGGGTCGGATCGCGCGGAGACTGCGGGAGGGGATGCGGGTTCCGTCGGTTCCCCCGGCAGTTTTCCTTAACCCCGGGACGCCCGTTGGTAGTACAATTTCTGTTGATAACTCCCCGACGGAGGACGATGCCATGGATGCACGCCTGTGTGCCCGAATGACCCTGATTTTTGTACTGGCTTTCTGCCTGTCGTTTACGGCCTGCGTGAAAAATCCGGTGACGGGAAAGCGGCAGCTCGTCATGCTCAGCGAAGGCCAGGAAATCGCCATAGGCCAGGAATCGCACGAGGAGGTCCTGGCGCAGTTCGGCCGTGTGGAAGATGACGCCCTGCAGGAGTATTTTTCTGGAATAGGGCGCGAACTGGCACGATCGTCCCACCGCCCGAACCTGCCATGGAATTTTGTCGTGGTGGATTCTCCCGTGGTCAATGCCTTCGCCGTTCCCGGCGGCTACGTCTACCTTACCCGGGGAATCCTCGAGCATATGAATAACGAAGCCGAACTGGCCGCGGTGCTGGGGCATGAAATCGGCCACATCACCGCGCGGCATTCCGTGACCCAGATTTCCCAGGGGCAGCTGATGAACCTGGGCCTGGGGCTGGGATCCATTTTTTCTACGCGGTTCCAGCAGGTTGGAGGGCTGGCGCAGATGGGGCTCGAGGTCCTCATGCTCAAGTTCAGCCGCGATCATGAGCGCGAGGCGGACCAGTTGGGGCTCGAGTACATGGCCAAGTGCGGGTACGACCCGGAGCAGATGAGCCGGTTTTTCCAGGTGTTCAACGACATGAGCGAATCGAGCGAAGGCGCCGTGCCCAACTGGCTTTCGACCCACCCCTCCCCCCCCGACCGCATCCAGCGGACGTCCCAGGAGGGCGCCCGCCTCAAAAGGGCTGCCGCGGGACAGAGTTTCAAGCTCAATGCCGGCACCTTCATGCCCAGGCTGGAGAAGCTGGCCTACGGGGACAATCCCAGGGAGGGGTTTGTCGACAACGGCAGGTTCGTCCACCCGGAGCTCCGCTTCCAGTTCGACATCCCCGTGGGGTGGCAGGTGGAAAACACGAAAAGCGCCGTACTGGTTGCCGAACCCCAGGGCGGGGCGGTGATCCAGCTGTCTCTGGCTTCATCGGCCGCCGGGCAGTCCCCCAGCATGATCGGGCGGACCATCGGAAACCAGGATGGAACCCAGATGGTGTCGGGCAGGGATGAAAAGATCAACGGCAAGACGGCTTTCACGGGGATTTACCGGTTGCAGAGCGACAGCGGCATCCTCGCCGCCACCGCCGCATTCATCGGCCACGGGTCCCATATCTATCAGCTGGTGGGTTTCGCCCCGGAATCCGGATTTTCCCAGTATCGCAGATCGATGGAATCGGCTCTGCGGAGTTTTCGCGATCTGACGGATTCGAGGCTTCTTTCGGTGCAGCCGGACCGGATAAAGCTGGTCCAGGCGCGCAGCGGCGACACGCTGCGGAAGCTGGCGCAGTCCATGAACCAGACCCGGATCAGCCTCGAGGACCTTGCCAAACTGAACCGGCTGAGCCCCGATCAAGCGTTGAAAGCGGGAACCTGGGTGAAGCTGGTGCAGCCGGGGAGACGCTGAATCCGGACGGCGGAGTACGGGCCGATCGCCCCAACCGTGTTTTATGGATTGGAATTTTTCACCGCATCCTGTATCTTCAACCAAGTGCGCCTGTAGCTCAGGTGGATAGAGCAACGGTTTCCTAAACCGTGGGTCGCAGGTTCAAGTCCTGCCAGGCGTACCACTTGCAGCCGCTACCTGTTAACGCCTCCCGTTTTCCTCCCGCTTGTTTTTTCCTGCTGCGCCTGTGTCTTGCCAAAATTCGATGCCGGGGCGAATTGGTGCCCGACGGCCTACGGATACTATTGGTTGTTGCAATGGCATCATGATTTGAATGAGCGCCTATTGCGGACGGTAATGATGGAATGACAAGCGTACTCGAAAAGAAACGGGGCGATACGCTGTCTTTCCAATGAACTATTGAGACTGCCCTTGCCCTTACGCAGCACGGCGTTCGTAATGGGGATGCAGTCCGCCGACCTCAGGAATCTCTATCCCTTCGCCAAGTTTTGCATCCTGAATCGGCCGTCGTTCCGGCGCATCCTTATCGAGCGACAGGTGGGTGCGATATTTATGAGAATAATCAAAATATCGTGCCAGGATTTTTCGCGAATGCGATTCTCCGAGAATAATTACGTGATTCAGGCAATCGCGACTTATGGAGCCGATGAGGCGTTTGCAGAAAGGATTGTGCCAAGGGCTCCTGGGCGCTGCCATGATTTTCTTGATGCCAATCGCCTGAATCCGATCTCGAAATTCCTCTCCATAAATATTATCTCGATCGCGCAGCAGATACTTTGGTTCCGTCCCATCGGGAAACGCCTGAACCATCTGCTCCCCAGTCCAGCGCGCTGTCGGATGCTCCGTCACATTCGGTCATGGGCAAGAACGCCGAGGACAAACAGGACGCGAAAGCTGGCAGTGGGAACCACGAAAAAATCGATGGAGACCAAGTCCTTGACATGATTGTCCAGGAAAGTGTGCCACGTCTGGGAAGGAGGGCTTCGTTTTTTGGGTAACAGCCGGGCCACGGACCGTTCCGGGATCTTGATCCCGAGTTTCAGCAGCTCACCGCGGATTCTCGGACTTCACCAGGTTGGATCGGCATTGGCCATTTTGCGGACTAACTCGCGGATTTTTTGCTTGTTCCCGGCCGACCGGCTCCGCAATGTTTTAAGAGGTGGGTCCAATATAATGCAAATCCTTTTCGATGCCACCGGACGGCCGTTTCGGGTTTGACTGCGATGAGGGATTCTCGCCATCTCTGCCAGACCGATGAAAGGCACGCCAAGAAAAGCCGGTCCCTCCATCGCAACCGTGCATGGGGTCGATGGCGTTTCAGTATCGCCAGTTGTTGCCGCAGCGCGAGGATTTCGAGGGCCAGCTCCGTTTGATTCTCAAGCCCGGATTGTAGCAAACGAAACCAACAAAAGCAGTGCCTCAATCATGATTCAGAAGCCTGCTCGTTGGCGACTCTAATCTCAATGTTATCAACGCGGGCGGGATTTTGGCAAAGGACAGGCTCCTCAGGCAGCCTAAACTTACTCAGCAGCAAAACATGGACATAGGAATGAAAAACAGATACCCTCGTATCAAGTGTTGCACTTTTCAACCGCCACGTGCTTCACTCTTTGACCGCTGCGCACATTTTTGCGGCGCCGGAGGCCCTGCAGACGCGCAGAACCTCCGGATTGACAAATGGCAGTAAAATGGAGGAAGATAGAACTCGGGATTCAGAGCTCGCTCTTTATTACTGGAGGACATGGAATGAATCGAAAATTGATAGTGACTGTCATCGCAGCGCTGTGTCTCGGCCTGTTTTGCAGTCTTCCGGCTTTACATGAAACTCAGGCACAGGGGGGTAAGGCGGCCTCGACCGAGGCCAAAATCACTGTGCTCAATCCGATGGGCACGCCGCCGCCGGTAACGGTAAAACCGATGGCGGAACCGCTGTCCACGCTGGACGGCAAAACGCTTTACTTGGTCAATACGAGTTTTCCCAATACCGAACGCCTGATGGAGGAATACAAGAAGTGGTTCCAGGCTAACTACCCCAAAACCACCATTGTCGACCAAAGAACCGGCATGAGCAATCTCACGCCGGCATTGAAGAAGGAGCTGCAGGATAAGGCGGATGCCGTCATCTTTGCCCTCGGGCATTGAAGTGTCTGCGCGCCCGGGGCGGTTCGCCTCGCAATCGAAGTCCAGGCAGATTTGAAAAAACCGGCGGTCCCTGTTCTCTTGGCCGAGTTTGAAGAACAGGAATCTAACGTAGCCATGCTGGCCGGCATGCCCAATGTCCGGATTCACTATATCCGTGGCCCGATCTGGGGAAAAACGAATGACCAGATCCGAAAGCAGGTCGTCGAGGGAAGGAGCCCGGTCACCCAGAAGCCGTGCATGACCGAAATAGTAGAAATGCTCACCAAACCCTTGACGGCAGAAGAAAAGAAAACGGGAGAAATCAAGAGAGACAGAGGCCCGGCTACGTATACCGGCACTCCGGATGAACTGCAGAAGTTGTATCTGGAAAAGAGATACACCGATTTCATGCCGATCATTCTTCCGACCGAAGAGAAGGTCAACGAGATGCTGAAAGCCACCAGCCACGCTCCCGACGAAGTGGTCGGCCGCATGAATCCCGGATCCGATGCCGGCGATACATGGACCTACACGGTCAAGGATTGCGCCGTCAATGCCGTTATGGCAGGGGCCAAGCCGGAGTATTTCCCGCTCATTCTGGCCATAGCATCGAGCGGCATGACATCCATCAATATCTCCGATAATGGATTCGCGGCCGCCGCCGTGGTGAATGGCACAATCCGCGATGAAATCGGCCTCCAATACGATGTCGGCGCCGTGGGACCCTATGCCCACGCGAATGTCACGATCGGAAGGGCCTGGAACCTCATTTCCATCAATGGCGGAAACTGCGGAAAACTCGGGACGACCTATATGGGCACCGTAGGCAACGCCCAGAATGCACTCGCCACTATCATCGCCGAGAATGAAGAAGCCTCTCCATTCGAGCCGTTAGCGGTCAGGAGGTCCAGTTCCCGGGCCGGCGGCGGCATGATGGGGGGCTTCGGCGGCGGAGCGCCGAAGGCGGGAATGCCCGGCGGCGGAGCCCCGAAGGCGGGAATGCCCGGCGGCGGAGCCCCGAAGGCGGGAATGCCCGGTGGCGGAGCCCCGAAGGCGGGTTTTGGGACTGCGGCCGGGTTCAAGAAAGGCGACAATGTTGTCACCCTGCTTACGGGATGGGGCGTTCTTTCCGCGGCGAACTGGAAAGTCAACGCCTGGCAGTCTCTCATGGACTACCCCAAGATTATCAAGGGTATCCATGAACAGCAAAATCCCGGCTTGTTCGGGAGCTTTTTTATCCTGAGCCCGCCGATCGCGAATTTTGTCAAGGACGCCGGATACGACACGGTTGACGCCCTGAACCAATATGTTACCCAACCGGATCCGGCAGCCCAGGCTGCAGGTCCAGCAGGGAGAGGCGGCGGCTTTGGCATGATGGG
The DNA here is from genome assembly GCA_964651155.1 of uncultured Acidobacteriota bacterium. GTDB lineage: Bacteria > Acidobacteriota > UBA6911 > UBA6911 > UBA6911 > UBA6911. Next base: position 42,236 of record CAZYXB010000029.1, read on the forward strand.
CGGCGGCATCGAGCTCATCGTTACCGGAGCGTCCAACAACAACTACTGGATGGCCGGCGGCCTGAGACCCGGCCAGGCGAT
>CAZYXB010000030.1:0-37832 GCA_964651155.1 uncultured Acidobacteriota bacterium
GCCGTTATTGCAATGTCCTATGGCTATATTCTTTTCTCGCTTGTTTAAGGCCTAGAGCAGGATCCGCAGCAGCAGTGTGGCGATCGGGAGCAGAATGGCGTCCAGGACTCCAAGGTAGAGCAAGCCGAAGATTATGAGAAAGCCGTAACGCTCCAGGCTCAGGTAGCCCGGCACCATGCGGGACGGCAACCATCCCATCACGACGCGGGAACCATCCAGCGGCGGGATGGGAATCAGGTTGAAAATCGCCAGGATCACATTGATGAGGCAGACATGCGCCAGGAAAAGCCCGACGACACCCCCGAAGGGGAATGCCCGTAAAACCACGCCGGCCAGGACGGCGAGAACCAGGTTGCTTGCCGGGCCCGCCAGCCCGACGAGCATGACCCCTTTTTTGACGTTCCGAAAGTACCGGGGGTTGAACGGGACCGGCTTGGCCCACCCCAGCAGGACGGGGCTTTTGGCCAGGATCAGCAGCAGGGGGAGGATGATGGACCCCATGAGGTCGATATGCGCCAGGGGATTGAGCGTCAGGCGGTGGGCGTCCCTTGCGGTCGGATCCCCGAGCCGGTAGGCCACATACCCGTGCGCCACCTCGTGCAGGATGATCGAGAAGACGAGAGCGGCTATCCGGACGATCAGTTCCATGGCAGTCCCCCCTGAATGGACCTTCAACATACCACCGATTCGGGAAAGCGAACAGGACCGGAAGGGGTGCGTCGGCCGCTTTGCGGCGCGCCCCCGGGACGGCCCGCTTCAAAAAAGGTCTTTCATTCCTTCCCCGGAGTGTCCTGTAACGGGATCTCGCGCATCAATCGCACTACGGGATTCAGGGCGACCGGCAGCCTGTTCCATCCATGCGCCAATTGCCAAAGGAGGTCGCTGAAACCGATTCGCCCCACGGGGGCTGTACTTGCAGGCGCGCTCGTCTGCCCCCGTCGGCGTCCCGGGCGCAATGCCGGCGGCAACAAGATGCGGGCCGGAGCCGGCCGCGCCCCTCAGGGGCACTGGATGATGCCCTGGGCCCACAGGCAGCCGCCGCAGGCGGGGAACGGGCTGCCGATGCAGTCTTCCTCGTTCGCCTTGAAGTAATCGCAGCCGCCGCAGGAAGTGCAGGGGGAGAAATTGAACTCCTGCAGCCGGTTGCGGAACGACACGTAATCCGGCCGGCTCCAGATGCCCCCGATGCTCTGATCGAGCACATTGCCGACCGCGTGGTGCCGGAAGGACCGCCGGTAGCCGTGCAGGTAGGAGACGTGGTCGTGCAGCAGCGGGAGGCACGGGCTGACGTTGCCGTCCCAGCGTATCGACAGGGAGCCCTTGTGCTCGAACGGGCACCGGTTGTTCCTTTCCCCCAGACCTCCCCCGGAAATGCTCAGGGAGTGGTTGCCGCGCATCGCCTCGTAGATGGCCTCGCGCGTCGTCGGGTTTACGTCCATCTTCGGAAGGTCCAGGACTCTCAGCAGGGGGGAGGAGGCGTATATGGTATCGTCCAGGGCCCTGGTGTAGAGAATCTCCTTCTGCATCTCCTTTGTGTAGGGCACGACGTTGGTCACCATGAAGTGGAGCGCGCCCAGCCGGCTCGCCAGGCCGAAGACGGCGGGAAGATCCGACAGGTTGCGTTTCATGGCGACCAAGACGATGCCGAGCTGCGGCTGCAGCGTGAGGTCGACCCCGACGGGGCGGTGCTTCCTCCAGCGGATGCGGCGAAAGGCCCTGAGGTTGGAAAGAATCCCGGGCAGGGCGGCCCCCAGGCGGACATCGGCATAGCCCTCCGGGGTGGCCCCGTCGAGCGAAACCCACAGCAGGTCCAGGCCGGCGTCGATCAGCTGTTCGGCGACGCGGTTGTCGAGGAGGGTTCCGTTGGTGATCAGTTCGACGCGGGATCCAAGGGATTTCGCCTGCCGGACCATGTCCACGATGCCGGGATGCGCCAGCGGCTCTCCCATCCCGCCGAAAAACACGCCGGGCGGGGGGGAGAACGGGCGCAGGCCACGGACGACCCGGGCGAAGGTTTCGTCGGTCATTCTGCCGATCGGCTCGTTCCAGCTGTGGCGTATGCAGGTCCGGCACTCGAGGTTGCAGGCGTTCGTCGGCTCCAGGTATACCTTTGCCAGGCGGGAGACCGGGGGGCGCAGCAGCAGCCCGGACGGGGAGGGACGGATCCTGATACGGGTCCCCGGAGTGAAGCCGTATTCCCCGGCGACTGCTTCAGGCAGGACCAGCCGGCCCTGCCGGTCGAAAACCGCCTCCAGTTCGCCGTCTGTCATTGCTAGAGTATCCCCCGCGCTTCCGTTTACAATTTCAGGAGGTTTTTGGCCAGCAGGTACAGGCCCGCGCCGATGAAGACAACGGCGGTTGCCCTGCGCGCCCAATGTTCCACCCGGGTCAGATTCCGGAAGAACACGCCAAGCGATTGTACGCTGAATGCGATCACGAGGGAACACAGGATGACGGGCAGCGCGGTTCCCAATCCAAAAACCGAGGGCAGCAGCAGGGCGGATTTGCCGTCTGCCGCCAGGGGAATCAGGCTGCCGAAGAAAAGAGCGCCGGAAAGGGGACAGAACGTCAGGGCGAAAACGATCCCCAGGAGGGCCGACCCCCAGATCCCGCATCTCCCCGCCTTCTCCTGGATTTTGCCGCCGCCCGCAAGCGACACCGAAAAAGGGAGGGGGACCACGTCGAGCAGGACGATCCCCACGAGGATCAGCAGCGGGCCGATGATCCTGCCCATGTACAGCTCCAGGTACAAGGCGACTTCCGGGACAGACAAAAGGCTGGTGACGGCCAGGACGGCTATGCCGGCATACGCCAGCATTCTGCCCGCCGAATAGAGCAGGCCGTGCAGCAGCACCCTTCTGGGGGATCCCGGATCCCTCGTGATGAACGAGATGGCCGCGATGTTCGTAGCCAGCGGGCACGGGCTGATCGATGTGAGGATCCCCAGCCAGAGAGCCGAAATCACATTCAGGGGGAACGCGTCCATCGTAGGTATCTCCCGCTAGCCTTCGGGAAGGTACTTTCTTATTTCCCCGCGGACGTAATTGAGGAAGGCTTCCCTGTTTTTCGCCAGCTGCCATACCAGTTTCAGATTCGTCCATTCCGTCTGTTCCCCGTCGACCTCCTTTGCCAGGATCAGGGATTTGGTTACAAGCTGGTACTTTTTGACATAGTGACGGTTCTGCGGTTTTTCGTAATTGATCACCCGCAGCTCCAGGGTTCCGTTCCGCAGTTCTTTTTTGAAGCCCTGCTCGATGGCTTCACGGGAATAGGCTTCGATTTTTTCGCAGGTGCTGCACCGGGTGTTCGTGTGAAAATAGGTGGCAATGACCCTGTGGGGTTTCGCGGGCGCGGAAAACGCCCGGATGCCCGCGGGCGCGCCCGATATCGCCAGCAGGGTTATGGCCGCGGCGAGCACGGGAAACCGTAGGGGCCATGAAATCTTTCCATGCGCCATTGCAGTCATCCTCCTGACAAAGGTTGTGTGCGTTCTTCTCCGGCGCAATCTTGACAATATTTGCTAAACCGGATATACAATTATAATACATCCGGAGTAACTATGAAAGATGCGGCACGATTTTTCAAGGTCCTGGCCGACGAATCACGGCTCCAGATGCTCTGGCTCCTTCTGAATCAGCGGGAGCTGTGCGTGTGCGACATCATGGCCGTCCTGGAAATCACCCAGTCCAAGGCCTCCCGCCACCTCGCCACCCTGCGCAATGTCGGCATTGCGGCGGACCGGAGAGAGGGGCAGTGGTCCTACTACTCCATCGTTCCCGTCGAGGACGCCCTGGCCAGGGCGCATCTCGAGCTGCTGCAAAAAACTCTGGCCCGCCGGCCCGATGCCGGGCCGTTGCTCGGGAAGCTCCGCGAGTGGCTCGCGGTGAAGAAACAGGACGGATTCTGCGTAAACGACGGCGTCTGCGGCTCCGCGCCGGCGGCCGGTACCCTTGCGGCCGTCCTCGGGAGGGCCCGGCGGGCCGGAGCCGGCCGCAGGGATTGATTGTTCTACCTGGCCGGGCGGAAGTCCTCCGGCAGAAAGGATCCGGAATGCCCGGAGGCATCTTGTTTTTGTGTGCCGGCAACTCGGTCCGGAGCCAGATGGCCGAGGGCATTGCGCGGGCGCTGGCTCCCGCGGACGTCAGGATCGCTTCGGCCGGTTCCCGCCCGGCGGGAGTGCATCCCGAGGCGATTGCAGTCATGAAAGAGATCGGGATCGACATCTCCGGACAGTATTCCAAGGACATTTCCGGGATTCCGCCCGAGGGAATCGACACGGTCATTACCCTGTGCGGGGAAGAAGAATGCCCCCTGTTCCCGGGCAGGGTCCGGCGGATTCACTGGGGGCTGCCGGATCCGGCAGCCGCGGGGGGGGGCCGGCAGCGGCGATTGGACGGGTTCCGCGAGGTGCGCGATGAGCTGCGCCGCCGCATCGGGGATTTCCTGAAGGAGGACCCGGCCGGCGCCGGATCCAAAGGGCCTCAGGGACCGGAAACCCTCGAGGGCGGCCTTTCGGGGAAGGACGTGGGACGATGACGGCAAGGGATACCGCGGGGCCGGCGGACCGCAGGATGTCGAGTATTTTCGAGCGCTATCTGACGGTGTGGGTGGTGCTGTGCATCGCGGGCGGGATCGTTCTGGGCAAAGCGGCGCCGGGATTGGCGCACAAGCTCGACGGCATGGCCCTCCGCATCGACAACGCCCCGGTGGTTTCGATCCCCATCGCCGTCTGCCTCTTTTTCATGATGTATCCCATCATGGTGAAGATCGATTTCGGGTCGGTGGTGCGGGCCGGCAGAAGCGGCAAGCCGGTGTTTCTCACCCTTTTCATCAACTGGTGCGTGAAGCCTTTCACGATGTACGGCATCGCCCTGCTGTTTTTGGGGGTGTTGTTCCGGAGTTTCATCGGCGCCGATGCGACCGATTTCATCAAGATGCCCTTCGGCCTCGACCTGCCCGCCGGCGCGACCCACGGCGCGGGGACCGTCGTCGTAGAGGGTGGCGTACGGATGCTGGAGATCCCGCTCTGGCGCAGTTATCTTGCGGGCTGCATCCTGCTGGGCATCGCGCCCTGCACGGCGATGGTGCTGGTCTGGGGATACCTGGCCCGCGGCAACGACGGCCTGACGCTGGTCATGGTCGCGATCAACTCGCTGACCATGCTGGTGCTCTACGGCCTGCTCGGCGGATTCCTGCTCGGCGTGGGGCGGCTGCCCGTTCCCTGGCAGGCGCTGCTGCTGTCGATCGCCGTCTATGTCGCGCTCCCGCTTCTGGCCGGCTACCTGTCGCGCCGGTGGATCATCGCCGCCAAGGGGGAAGGCTGGTTCAGGGAGACGTTCCTGCACGTCCTGACGCCCATCACGATTGTCGCGCTGCTGATTACGCTCGTTCTGCTGTTCAGCTTCAAGGGGGACGTCCTCGTCGCCAACCCGCTGACGATCGTCTGGATTGCCGTCCCCCTGTTCGTGCAGACCATGATGATTTTCGGCCTGGGGTACTGGCTGGCGAGACTGCTGAAGATCCGCTACGAGGATGCGGCCCCGGCCGCCATGATCGGGGCGTCGAATCATTTCGAGGTCGCCATCGCCACGGCGACGATGCTGTTCGGCCTGTCTTCGGGGGCGGCCCTGGCCACGGTCGTCGGCGTGCTGATCGAAGTCCCCGTCATGCTCATGCTCGTGCGCATCTGCCTGAAAACCCGGGACCGCTTCCCCCGTCCGGCAAAAGCGGAGGCGGCCGCTGCGTGGCGGAGCTGACCGGGATGGTCCGAGACGACGTCTCGACCGTATCGAGGCACGTGTCGGTATTGAAAAGCGCCGGGATCGTGGCGGGCGAGAAGCGGGGGTCCCAGGTTTTCTATACGCTCTGGGTCCCCTGCGTCCTTAATTTCTTTTCGTGCGGCGAGGAAGTGCTGCAGGCGAACGCCGATGCGCGCAACGCCCTGGTATAGGGCGTTTTTTGGGGCCGGGCCTTTGGCGGTTGGGCCAAATCAGAAAAGGCGGCGGGTGATCGACATGAAGGCGGAATGGAAGCCTCTGGCGTGGATGACGGGTCTTTTCCTGCTGTTTTTCTGGCTGCCGACGGGCCAGGAGAGCTTCACCAACGGCATCCTGGAATCCCTCAGGTTGAGCCGCTGGTACGCGCGCGAGCACGTCGTGCTCTGCCTGGTCCCGGCTTTTTTCATCGCCGGCGCCATCGGCGTCTTCGTCAGCCAGGCGGCCGTGATGAAGTACCTCGGGGCGCGCGCGGGCAAGGGGGTGGCCTACGGCGTGGCCTCGGTTTCCGGGTCGGTCCTGGCGGTCTGCTCCTGCACGGTTCTGCCGCTTTTCGCCGGCATCTGGCGCATGGGGGCCGGGATAGGGCCGGCCTGCACGTTCCTCTATTCGGGCCCGGCCATCAACGTGCTGGCCGTCATCCTGACGGCCCGCATCCTCGGCCTGGAGCTGGGCGCCGCCCGCGCCGTGGGCGCCGTCATTTTCAGCGTGGTCCTCGGCCTGGCCATGCACGGCCTGTACCGCAGGGAGGAGAGGCAGAGGGCCGAAGCCTCGGCGGCGATGCCCGAACCGGAGGTCGCGCGCCCGCTCTGGCAGAATGCGCTTTTCTTCGCCGTCATGACCGGCATCCTGGTCTTCGCCAACTGGGGCGCGCCCAATGATTACCGGTTCGAACTCGCCGACGGCCGGAAGGTGGAGGCCGCCGTCGTCGGCGCGCCCGGGGAGGATGCGGCGCCGGCGGCCTATACGCTGAAAATACTGTCGGGCCCGCTGGCGGGGCGGGAAATCGAGGCGGCGTCCGAAGATATCCTTTCCAGGACGCCCATGCCCGGAATCTGGACGTCCCTGTGGCAGAACAAATGGCCCGTGACCTCGGCCTTCGGCATCCTCCTCGGGATCCTGCTGATCCTGTGGTTCCGTATCGCCTGGTGGAAGGTCGCGCTGGCCGCCTTGGCGCCCCTGGGCCTCGGGCTCGCCCTGCCCCCGGGCGGCCTATGGGCGCTGGTCCCCTTCGCGGCCGCCGCGGCCGGTCTGGCAATCATCGCGGCCAGCCAGAAAGGCGAACCGTCCGAGTGGATCGATGCGACGTGGGGGTTCGCCAAGCAGATCATGCCGCTTCTGCTCCTGGGCGTTTTGGCCGCCGGCTTTCTGCTGGGGCGCCCCGGGCACGAGGGCATGATACCGGGCCGGTACGTGGAAATGCTTGTGGGGGACCGGCCCGATGCGTTTTTGGCGATCACCGGCCTCGGCGGGGGATCCTTCGAATCCCTCGCCCGCACCGTCTGGCCGCTCTGGACCAACCTTTTCGCCAGCGTATTCGGCGCCTTCATGTACTTCGCCACGCTGACGGAAGTCCCGATCCTTCAGGGCCTCATCGGCGCCGGCATGGGCAAGGGCCCGGCGCTGGCGCTGCTGCTGGCCGGTCCTGCGCTCAGTTTGCCCAACATGCTCGTGATCCGCAGCGTCCTGGGGACGAGGAAAACGGCGGTTTTCTGCTCGCTCGTGATCGTCCTGTCGACGGCGAGCGGACTGATTTTCGGAACACTCCGGGGCTGAAGCCCCAGGCGCGAGAACGGGCGGGGCCGCGGCAGACGGGGGAGAAGGCCGATTCCGCCCGGAGCGGGGGAGCCCCGCCGGGTTTGTGCCGTAAGGCGGCCCGGGCGGCATTGGAGGACAATCATTGCAGGGAGGCGCAAGCGTGAAGATACAAATCCTGGGCACCGGGTGCCCCAAATGCAGGAAGCTGGCCGAGACGGCCGAGCAGGCCGCACGGGAACTCGGGGCCGGCTACGAGATCCAAAAAATCACGGACATTGAAGAGATCCTGAAGTTCGGCGTCATGATGACGCCCGGGCTGGCGATAGACGGGACCGTGAAGGTTGTCGGGAAGGTGCCTTCGGTGGAAGAGGTCAAAAAAATGCTGGAGCAGGCCCCCGGCCGGTAGCATCCGGGTATGCGCCGGCGGCGCTTTTCCTAAAAAACCCCTGAAGCGTTGCGCCGCCGCCCGGCACGAATGCGGCCATGCTGCGGCGCCCGGGGACGGGAAACGATTGGCTGATTGGCCCAATGGGGGCAGGTTGGGCCCTATCGAAAATGGGATGGCCGGGCCCGGTTTTTCAGCCGGCGCCCTCGGCCCGGGCAGAGGGGAAATATGAAGATATCGGTAGCCAGACTGTCGGTTCAAATTTCCGGGCTCTTGACGGCGGCCGCCGTGGCGGCGGTCCTTCTGTGCGGCTGCGGCACTATCGGGCCGCCCATGTCCGCCGCATCGCCGGAAACGGGGAAGCGCGCCGTCGGGGTGTGCCCTCCGTTTCCGCTGCGCGACGAGGCCGGGCGCGTGATTGATCCCGCAAAGGGCTTGAACGCCCAGGCGCCGTACTCGCCGAAACAGACCTGCGGGGCCGAAGGCTGCCATGACTACGGCACAATCACGGAGGGGTATCACTTCACGCAGGGCCATGGCGAAGACGTGCCGCCGGAAATGGCCGAACGGTACGCATGGGTGACCGCGCCGGGAAATTACGGCGGCAACTGGTGCTCGCCGGCGCCGCTGTATCGGCAGCTCGCGCAAAAACACAACACCGACGCGCGAACGATCGACATGACCTCCTTTGAATTCGTGTCCGGATCGTGCGGCTCCTGCCATCCCGGAGGGGGGCCGCTCGAATACGACCGGGACGGCAGGCGCTACGACACCCGGATGCGCGATCCCGCTTCGGGGCTGGTCCCAGGAGGCGACAACCGCCTCGACGGCGACTACTTCAAGGCGCGTTGGTCCGAAACGGGCGTCGTCGAGGCCGACTGCCTCCTCTGCCACATGCCCGAGTACGACTACAAGAAGCGCAATGCAGAGCTCGGCAGCCTCAACTTCCGTTGGGCGGCGACCTCGGGCGCCGGCTTCGGCTCCGTAACGGGGTCCGTGCTCGCCGGCGAGACTCCGGTCGTCTCCTACGACAGGAGCCGGTTTGACGCCGACGGCAATGTCCTGGTCCACATCGTTCCCGAGCCGCGCAACGGCACCTGCCTCCACTGTCACGCGAAGCCGGGATGGAAAAAGCGCGGGGCCGACTTCTCGGCGCGCAACGACGTGCATCTGGCCGCCGGGATGCGCTGCGTCGACTGCCACGAATCGGGCAGCCGCGCCTCGGATGCGCGCATCCGAGGCGCCGAGGTCCACCAGATCGGCAAGGGCGACGATCCGTCCGGGTGGGTGCGCAACGACCTGGACAACACGGTCCGCTCCTGCGAGAACTGCCACCTCGAGGGCGGGCACGACGCGCCGCGGGCGTCCCACGCCTGGCTGCCTCCGCTGCACATGGAGACGATCGCCTGCCAGACCTGCCACATCCCGAGCCGTTCGGTGAAAAGCGCGCTCGTGCAGGCGAGCGACGTCTACAACCCCGCGCCGCGGATCACCCCTCCCGGCAAGCATATCTGGACCTTCTACGATCAGGACATGGCGTTCTGGAACCACTACGGGGACCTGGACCTGTTCACCAACCAGGACAAGCCCACGGACGTGACGCGCCCGACTCTGTTCCGGTACGGGGGCAGGATCTATCCCGGCAACCGGGTGCACAGCGCCTTCGTCGGGTACGAGGAGCAGGGCAGGGCAGGCCTGAATCAGCTCTTCATGAAGGATTTCTACCAGATGTGGGTCCTGCATCGGGCCGACCCGGAGGGCGCATACCCGGAACTGGCGACGATCACCGACGACAACCGGGACGGCGTTGTCGAAGTGAACCGGCCCGGGGAGATCGATGCCCTGCTCGGGGCAACCCGTGCGTACCTCGCGGCAACGGGATTCCCGCTCGACGGGCGGCGCCTTGTCTGGGTCGCCGACAGCAGGGCCTACTATTCGGCGGAGGATTCCAGGGAGCTGCCCCGCGAGCAATGGGAGGCGACCGCGTACGCCTCGGTCTACAAATTCTCCCACGATGTGGCGCCGGCCAAGGCCGCCATTGGCTCCGGCGGATGCAGCGACTGTCATGCGTCGGGGAGCCCGTTTTTCTTCGGGGCGGTTCTCGACAGGCCCTTCGGCGAGGACGGGCGGCCCGTTTGGACGTCGCAGAGCCGGGTCCTCGGCTACGACGGGACACCCCCGCGGTACGCGGGGGTTGCCGGGCTGACAGCCGCTTTTTTCAAGTGGCTCACCGTTGGCGTGATGGTCCTGCTCCTCGGGCACATCCTGCTCGACGCCGTGGCGCGATTTTGCAGGCGTGAACCGGTGCGGACGCGCGCCGCTACGGTATGGGTGGAGCGCTTCAACGGCCACTTCCGCACCCAGCACCTGATGCTCCTTTCCTCGGTCGGGGCCCTTTTCCTTTCGGGTATTTTCCTGTTCGGCACGCGGTATCCCGGCGCCGGCTGGGCCGCGGCTCTCACGGGCGCTTTCGGCGGGCTGGATTTCTGGCGCGCGGTTCACCGTCTGGGCGGCGCCCTGCTGACGATCACGGCCGCCTACCACCTTGTCTATTCGATCATCCACGAACAGGGGCGCCGGGACTTTCTCCAGATGCTCCCGACCCGGACGGATTTCAGGCATCTCGGCCAGAATCTCAAATTTTTCTTCGGCCGTTCGCAGAACCCTCCCCAGTTCGGCCGGTTTACCTATTTCGAGAAGTTCGATTACTGGGCTGTTTTCTGGGGCTGCATCATCATGGCCGGGACGGGCCTCTTCATGTGGTTCGGCGACTTTGCGCTCCGGGCATTCCCGCTGTTGACGGCCGACGCCCTGAACGCCTTCAAGGAAGCGCATGCGCACGAAGCGGTGCTTGCCTTTGCCGCGATCATCCTCTGGCATATGTACAACGTCCATATCCGGTCCGGTCGTTTCCCGGGGACCCTCTTGTGGATCCACGGCCGGATGAGCCGGGAGGAATTCGAACGGGAACACCCCGCGGATTGTTGATTGGAGCCCGGGCGCTGCATGCGGGCCGAATGGATTGCCAGGCCGCCGCGGATCGCGGCGAAGCCGGAACATCTGTCCACGGCGGTCCCGCGGTATCGCCCCGGCTATAAATCCAGAGAGCTCCACAAACGACCGACAAGGGCGAGAAACACATGCGTGGACTGCCTTCTCTTCATACAACGGCGCGGCCTTCCTCCCCGGCTCGGGTATCGGATACGCTCCGCGGGGTTTATCGGCCCCCCCTGTGCCGGTATCCGGGGCGGGAGTCCCGCTGCCGCCATCTGACGGGTATCCGGTTATATTTCGCGGCACGTCCCCTTTCGAGCGTCGCCCGATAGCCGTTGCCGCAATCGCCGGAATCCGCACAGTTCCCGCCGGCTACGGGGCCGCCGGCGCCCATGGGCCCTCCCAATCCCGCACCCACGGGAAAAGGGCGTGGTGCAAACGGCGATATTTGTGTCCAAAATCCTGCAACGATCCATCATAATAGTGGTTCAAAATTCCGTTGCCTGGCACTCGGCGCCCCGGCGCCGAGTGCCAGGCGCGATTGTATTCGCGGGTTACAGGGAGCGTGTGCACTCGATGAATGAAGCCAGGTTGATAGAGAAACTCCGGCTCATTGAAGCCCTTTTCGCCGGGGCGAAGACCGCAGGGGAAAAAGACGCCGCCGACCGGGCAAGACAGCGAATTATGGGGCGGCTGAAATCCATGGGGGAAGCCGATCCGCCGATTGAATTCAAGTTCACCCTGCACGATATGTGGCAACAGAAAGTTTTGGTCGCCATCCTGCGACGCTACGGACTCAAGCCCTTTCGCTATCGGGGTCAGAGGTACACGACCGTCATGACCAGGGCGCCCAGACAATTTGTCAACGAGACTCTTTGGCCGGAGTTTCAGGAAATATCCAGAACGCTGCGGACTTATTTGTCCGAAGTCACCGAACGGGTCGTCTCGGAGGTGCTATGCAGGGACAATTCCGAGGCCGCTGTTGTCGATGAGCCGCCGCTGCTTTCTGAAACGGCCGATCCCGTGTGCCCGGAGTAAGCAGCCGGGCGACGGAATCCATCCGAGTGCCTTGCGGAGAAGGCGCGGTTCTTTTAGGCATCGATCCCGGGGCGGTCGGGGATCTCAGCAGTGCAGTCAGCAACGACGGACGGGCGTATCGAGTGCGGGCATGCATCCCGCGACAGGCGTATCGTCGGGCGCGGGGGCCCTCAGTATTGAGGCCGTCTCCCTCAATGGATGGATTGCGCCGACGCATTTTTTGTGTGGTTGTTTTCCGACGATGAAGACCGGGATCACCGCGGCTTCCAGAAGCGGGATCCCACCGAAAGGAGGTGCTATGGGAAAGGCGCGAGACCAACAGGCAAAACCGCCCTCGCCGCACAACTGGAAAACCACGGACGAGGACGAGATTTCCAGGCGCCGCTATCGTGCGCAAACCGAATCTTTCCAGGTTAAGAATCTTGATCCGCGCTACCCGATTTTCTCGAATTATGCCGTAAAGTCCAAAAGCGGCCTGACCTATTCCGTCGAAATCCGCAGCATTTCGAAGCAGGGGTATTCCTGTACCTGCGTCGATTTCCGGATCAATGCCCTCGGGACCTGCAAACATGTCGAGGCAACGCTTCTCTATCTGGAAGCCCGCTACCGGCGTCTTTTCGCCCAGGCCCGGAAAAACGGCTCGAGACGCCCGGATGTGGTGCCCGACATCGCATCCGGGCGGCTGCGCATTGAAGGATTCACCGGCAGGATGCCGCCGGCGCTCTCCCGCATGGTCGATCGCAACGGTATCGTGAAAAAAGAGGATCCTGAACAAGCACTTGCGATACTGCGAAAGGCCGATGTCCGCTCGCTGCGCATTTCGCAGGAAGTGGCTCCATGGCTCGATGCGCAGCGCCGCGAACGGGAGCGGAAGCAAGCGATTCGGGACTATGAACAAAAAGTGCAGTCCGGGGAATGGCCGTCGCAGGAGACGCTGGTTCCGCTCTATCCCTATCAGCGCGAAGGCATGCGGCACCTGGCCTTTAACGAGCGGGCTTTGCTGGCGGATGAAATGGGCCTGGGCAAGACCATCCAGGCGATTGCCGCCTGTGCGCTTTTGCACAGGCTGGGCAAAGCCGACAGGGCGTTGGTTGTCGTCCCCGCTTCACTGAAGACGGAGTGGGAGGAGCAGATCCAGCGGTGTACCGATCTGCCCTATCAGCTCGTGTACGGCCCGCGCGGGAAGCGCCTGCGGCTTTATGGGTCCCCGCCCTTTTTCACCATAGTCAACTACGAACAGATGATCAGGGATGCGCTCGACGTCAACAACATTCTTCGGCCGGATGTCGTCATTCTTGATGAAGCGCAGCGCATCAAAAACTGGAACACGAAGACGGCCCAGGCGGTCAAGCGTCTTCAGAGCCGCTATGCGTTCGTTCTCACCGGCACGCCGATCGAAAACCGCATCGATGACATTCATTCGCTGATGTCGTTTCTCGATCCCGCCGTCCTGGGGCCGCTGTTCCGGTTCAACCGCGAGTTCTATCTGTTGGATGAGCGCGGCAGGCCGTCCGGGTACAGGAACCTGGAGCAGCTCCACCGGAGCGTCAAGCCTTTCCTCCTCCGTCGCCGAAAGGCGGATGTTGAAACGGAACTTCCTCAGCGCACGGATCGAAGGTACTTTGTGCCGCTCAGCCAGAAACAGGCCGACAGCTACGCCGCTCACGAAGCCCAGGTCGCAAGGCTCACGGCCATGGCGCGCAAGCGTCCTCTGAACCAGCAGGAATCGGAAAAATTGCAGCGGGAATTGGCCATGATGCGCATGATTTGCGACACCAATTACATCCTGGACCCCTCCGACCGGACCTGCCCCAAGCTCGCGGAGCTCGAAAAGATCCTGGAAGAGTGCCGCGGCAACGAGGGCGTCAAAGTGCTCATCTTCTCCGAGTGGGCACGCATGCTGGAGCTCGTCGAGGATCTATGCAAAAAAATGCGGATAGGATACGCGCTGCATACGGGCTCGGTGCCGCAGCGGCGCCGGCGGGCCGAGATCCATTTGTTCAAGAGCGATCCCGATTGCCGGGTATTTTTGAGTACGGATTCGGGCAGCACGGGATTGAACCTGCAGAGCGCGAGCGTCATCGTCAACTGCGATCTGCCCTGGAATCCCGCCCGCCTCGAGCAGCGCATCGCGCGCGCCTGGCGCAAGCACCAGACGAGGCCCGTCACGGTGATCCACCTGATATCCGAACGCACTGTCGAGCACCGGATGCTGGATACGCTTTCAAGCAAGCAGACTCTGGCCGACGGTATTCTGGATATGCGGGGCGACCTGAACGCCATACGATACCGTGGCGGCAGGCAGGCGTTCCTCGCCCGTTTGGAACAGCTCGTCTCCCCTTCGCCTGAAGCCAAGGAGACGGTCCCCGGGAAAAAACCTTTGCCGGTAGATCGCGGACTTGCTTTCAGCGAGACGGCCCGCAGGCTTCTGGGCGCCGCCTGCATCCGCTGTGAAGAACGGTATCCCGCAGAGGGATTTCACACGGTTCTCGTTGTCGTGGTGGATCGTGATGCGCCGCTGTATCGCGAGAAACTCAACGCCCCGTTCCAGGAATTGTTCGGCAGAGACGTTTCGGATCCGCTGGCCCCGGTGACGCTCGAAGTGATCGACCGCTCCACCGACGACGCGGTGGCGCGTCTTTTGTCGGCGGGACTGATCTCTCCAAGCACCCGTGCCATCCGGGACCTCGCCGCATCTGAAGACGCACCTCCCCCGGGTCTCTCAGCCGCGGAGCGGCAGATCTCCCAGGAGCATCGCCGCCAGGCGGTCCGCAAGCTGAAAATGGCGTCCGTGCTGGGCTCCGGCGGACTGCCGGAAGAAGAACGGGAAGCCCTGCTTCAGGCGATTGTGTGGATGGGCAAGGCGCTAAGCGTGGAAAACCGCGTGGAGCCCCCCGATTCGCTGGAAGAAGCCATGCGCGCCCCGTATGCAATCTTCTGGGGCGACGGTCTCGCCGATGTCCGGGCCTACGCATCCGATCCTTCTCTGGCCGCGACCTCGGTGGCGGCCCTGCTGCGCACCCGGCTAGGCGGGGACGAAGTGCGGCGAACCTAGACGCTTCCATTTGCGGGATTGCGCCGCAGCAACGCTGCGAATCCCTGCAGGGGCCGCGGGGGCGTTGCCCCGGGCCACCGAATTCTTGCAGCGTTTGCGGGCCGGCAGGCCCGTGGTTTCGATGGGAGGCCGGGCCTGCATCGTGTTTTTCGTCGCGGATACAGGACTCGGGAAAACTTTGGGAAAGCCGAATCTTTGCCATGCCGGCGGGTGCCGGCGCCCCTTAGGCAGGGTGCGGCCGCAACCGGAAGGAACGTCCGATACACCGCGGTTTCTTCATGGCCGCCCGGCGCCTCCCCGACGGCGTCCCCCCCGCCTCGCGCCCCGGTTGGGGCCGTGGCCGTTGCGTCCCCGATCCGCGGCCTGGCCCTGACCCGGCGAAGCCTTGAAATTCCGCGTCTTTCCGTTATGCTGGCCTATGCTGCACTGGATCGGGTTCCGCCCGCCCGGATCGGGTCCCGTCAACCGGAACTATTTTGTTACAGGAGGAAGTATGCAAGCCTATGCGGACAAGCTGATCGCCTATGGAACGCCCCTCGCACTGAAAATTCTCGCGGCTGTCGCCATTCTGGTGCTGGGGCGCATCGTGGTCGGCGTCCTTGCCGGCGTTGTCCGAAGGGTATTGGAGCGCCACAAGGTCGAAGCCACCCTTGCCAAGTTTCTCGTGAGCCTCACCCGGATCGCGCTCATAACCTTCGTCATCATAGCCGCCGTCCGTGCGCTGGGGGTCGATACGACATCGTTCATCGCCGTCATCGGCGCCGCCGGTCTCGCCGTCGGCCTGGCTCTCCAGGGATCCCTGTCGAACCTGGCTTCGGGCGTCATGCTCATCCTGTTCCGGCCCTTTAAGGTCGGCGATTTCGTGGAGGCCGCCGGCACGGCCGGCGTCGTCGACGTCATCCAGATTTTCAACACCGTTCTCAACACCCCCGACAACAAGAAGGTGATCGTACCCAACGGCAAAATCACGGCGGACAACATCACCAATTATTCCGCCATGGAGATCCGGAGAATCGACCTGGTGTTCGGCATCGGCTACGACGACGACATCAAGAAGGCCAAGGCGGCCCTGGAACGGATATTGAAGGAGGACGCGCGCGTCCTGGACGATCCCGCGCCGACGGTCGCCGTGATGGAGTTGGGGGACAGCTCCATCAATTTCGCCGTCCGCCCGTGGGTGAAGACCCCGGATTACTGGGGCGCCTATTTCGATATTACGGAAAAGGTGAAGCTGACGTTCGACCGGGAGGGGATATCGATCCCGTTCCCGCAGCAGGACGTGCATCTCGTCGAGCAGAAAGCGGGCTGATTTCCCGGAGGGGAGTCCACTGCAGGCCCTCCGGGGACGCACGCCATCCCCGGGGGGCCCCCGGCCCGGCCGGGAATCTCCGTTGCCGGGCGACAGGCGGCTTTTCTCATGGATTGGGGTCCTGCATGTCTCGCCGGGTCCGATCCGGAGTGCGCGTGAAGGGACAAGCCAAACAGTCGTGCAATATGCACGCATAAGCAAGCACTGTCATTGCAATATGCAATCAGTCTTCGCCGCGAGCACAGGTGCCGCCGCGTTTCATGCCTCCGAGTCCTGCCGCAGGACGTCCAGGGGCCCGAACCGGCAACATAAATAACGGGTTTTCATTTGGAAGGTTTCTTGCTTATATAGCGGGGGTGCCGCCGACCGGTCGGGGTGTCGATTCAGGCGGCGGATTTTCCGCGGCAGACGGCACGGCGCGTTTTCCGGCATAGAGAAAAGCCGGCTCCCGGATGCGGACCGCGCGCCCGGGGACATTCGATTTCAAACAGGGGGCCAGGACCCGGGGGGAATGATCCGTGGCAAAAATCATCGACGAGGTGTTGGCCTCATTAGATACCGGGGCGGAGGTGCGGGACATCCGCATCGGCCTGTTTCACTCGGGAGTTTGGACGCGCAACTGTGGCCTGGCCGCTTCCCTGCCGCGGGATGCCCTGAAACAGGAGCGGCCCCACGTCCACGAACCGGGCTATTTAATGAACAAAAGCGCCATCGAGCTGGCGCGCATGGTGTATTCGCAGAGTATTCTGGAAGCGGCCATCGGGATGGCCACGATCAACTCGCTGCTCGATGTGGACGAGCAGAGCTGCCGGGAACTGAACGCCCGCGATCTGATCGCCGAGAAAGGGAGCGGCCGCAACGTGGCCATTGTGGGGCATTTCCCCTTCATTCCACAACTGCAGAAATCAGTCCGTGAGCTCTGGATCATCGAGAAGAACCCAGAACAGGGGGACCATCCCGAATCCGCGGCCGCGGATCTCATCCCGAAGGCGGACGTGGTCGGGATTACGGGTACGGCTTTTACCAACCACACCATCGAATCCCTGCTGCAATTGTGCCGTCCCGAAGCCTACGTGGTTATCCTCGGCGACAGCGCCCCGCTTTCCCCGGTCTTGCTCGACCACGGCATCGATGCGGTATCCGGCACGAAGGTTGTGGACCCGGACCTGGCTCTCCGCTGCGTGAGCCAGGGGGCAAACTACCGGCAGATCAAGGGAATCCGGCAGCTTACGCTGTTACAAGACAAACGATAGGAAGACAAGGAGAAGACATGAAAATAGCCATATCCGCCACGGGTGCCACCCTGGAGGCCCTAGCCGAACCGCGCTTCGGCCGTTGCCCGTATTTCATCATTGCCGATCCAGAAACGCTGGAGTTTTCCGCGGAGGAAAATACCAACATCGCCGCAGCCCATGGCGCCGGGATCGCCACGGCGCAGGCGATGGCCGAAAAGGGGGTGCAGGCAGTTCTGACGGGGCACTGCGGGCCCAACGCCTTCCAGGTGCTTTCCGCGGCCGGCATCCAGGTAATCACCGGCGTTTCCGGAAATGTACGGGATGTGATCGAGGACTACCGCGCCGGGAAATACAAAGCCAGCCCGCAGGCCAACGTCCAGGACCACTTCGGCCTGGGAGCAAAGCCGGGTGCGGGCGCGGGCATGGGCCGCGGCGCGGGCATGGGCCGCGGCATGGGGATGGGGCGAGGCCGCGGCATGGGAGGGATACAGGCTCCGGAGCCGGCGGCCGGGCAGCCCGGTCCCGGACAAGAACTCCAGGAACTCAGGGAGCAGTCCGAAACTCTGGCGCAGCAGCTGGCCGACATGCGGCGACGGATTGACGAACTGGAAAAGAAATAACAGGTTCTGCATCTCCCGGTGCAGACCAATTGGGGAACCGAACCGGAATGATCCTATCCGTAGCCAGTGGTAAGGGCGGGACGGGCAAGACGCTGGTGGCGACCAGCCTCGCCCTCTCGCTACAAGACGATTGTGACGTAGACATCCTCGACTGCGACGTGGAAGAGCCGAACGACCACGTGTTCTTGAAACCGGAGATTCTGGGACGCGAAGCCGTCTGCATCCCGGTGCCGAAGGTCGACAAGGGCAAATGCACCCTGTGCGGCGAGTGCGCCAAAGTATGCGCCTACCACGCCATCCTCGTAATGGGCCAACAGGTGCTGCTGTTCCCCCAGCTGTGCCACGGCTGCGGCGCGTGCAGCTACCTCTGCCCGGAAAAGGCCATTGCAGAGGAGAACAGGGAGACGGGGGTCCTCGAGTGGGGGAGCTCCGGCCGTATCGCTTTTGTCCAGGGAAAACTCAACGTGGGCGAGGCGATGGCGCCTCCCGTGATCCGGAAAGTGAAAGACAGGGCGCGCGGTGACGGCGTCGTCATCCGGGATGTCCCCCCCGGAACCTCCTGCCCTGTCGTGGAAGCCGTCAAGGGGAGCGATTTCTGCCTGCTCGTCACGGAACCGACCCCCTTCGGGCTGAACGACCTCACGCTCGCCGTCGAAATGGTGCGGGAGCTCGATATCCCCTTCGGGGTCGTTCTGAACCGTGCGGGTGTGGGAGACGCCGGAGTCGAGGCGTATTGCGGCACCGAAGGCATCCCCATCCTGCTCACCATTCCGCTCGACATGGATATTGCCCGCGTCTATTCCCGCGGCGTTCCGCTCGTCGAAGGGCTGCCGCAGTGGATGCCCCGCTTCCGCGAGCTGTTTAATCAAGTGAAGGGATTGATCGATGAAAGAAGTCGTCGTACTGAGCGGTAAAGGGGGGACCGGAAAAACCACCCTCGTCGGTTCTCTCGCCGTCCTTGCAAGTGACAAGGTACTGGCCGATTGCGACGTCGACGCGGCCGACCTCCATCTGCTGCTCGATCCGGTGCCGAAGCAGCGCAACGAGTTCTGGAGCGGCCAGGTCGCTCTCATCGATGCGGATCGATGCACGCAGTGCGGCCTGTGTCAGGAAATCTGCCGCTTCGGCGCGATCCGGGATTTTAAGGTCGATCCCACTTCCTGCGAAGGGTGCGGGTTCTGCGCCCGTATCTGCCCGGATACCGCCATAGCCATGAAAGACAACCTGTCCGGACACTGGTTCGTCTCCGACACCCGCTTCGGGCCGATGGTTCATGCCCGGCTGGGCATCGCGCAGGAGAACTCTGGCAAGCTGGTGGCGACGGTCCGGCAACAGGCAAAAAAAATAGCGGAGAGGGAGGGGAAAAGCCTGATCCTGTGCGACGGCCCCCCCGGAATCGGGTGCCCCGTTATCTCCTCCCTGTCGGGTGCGAGCCTGGCACTGCTGGTGACCGAGCCCACTTTTTCGGGCATGCATGATCTTGACCGGGTGCTCGATGTCTGCAAACATTTCGGAGTACGCGCGATGGTTTGCATCAACAAATACGACCTGAACGAAGCAAACACCGCGCAGATAGAGACACAGTGCTCCCTCCGCGGCGTTGAAATCGCCGGGAAGATGCCGTTTGACAATATCGTGACGGAATCCATCGTTCGGGGGATCCCGGTAGTCGAGCATTCCAACGGCGAGGTGGCCCGGGCGATCGGGGAGGTATGGCGCAACCTGTCGAATGTTTTAGGGACAGGGGCGCACTGAGCCCGGATGAGGCCCGGATGATCCGCCGGCAGGATATCCCGGTCGGGCTGGGGGGGGTGCGGATAGTCGGCAATGCGCCGCATGCGGCAGACACATTGCAGGAATCCGCCGCAAGCTTCCCGGCGCGGCAGAAAAACATCCACACGCTATGAAAATACTTCTCGTAGGCAATCCCAACGTGGGGAAAAGCGTCGTGTTTTCCCGCCTGACCGGGGTTCATGTCATTTCTTCGAACTATCCCGGCACTACCGTCGGCTATACCAAGGGCTTTGTCAAAATCCGGGGGGAGCAGGCCGAAGTGATCGACGTCCCCGGATCGTACACGCTGGACCCGACCTGTGAAGCGGAGAGGGTCGCCAGGGATATGCTCGCCGAGGGGGACGTGGTCATCGATGTGCTCGATGCCACAAATCTGGAGAGGAATCTCTACCTGACGCTGCAACTGCTGGAGCGGTCCATCCCCATCGTGGTGGCGCTCAATATCTGGGACGACACCCGGCATCGGGGGATCCACATCGATCTCGAAAAATTGAGGGAAGCGCTGGGGGTGCCGGTTGTCCCCACGGTCGCGGTATCCGGCGAGGGGATGAAGCAACTGGTCGAAGCCCTGCCGCAGGCCAGGTCCCCGGAGCATCCCGTCCGCAGCAACGAGGAACGGTGGCAGGCAGTCGGCCGCATCATCGAATCGGTGCAGCACATTTCCCACCGCCACCACACCTTCGGCGAACGGATGGCCGATGCCAGCGTCCGCCCTATATCCGGCGGCCTTTTCGCCCTGGCAGTTCTGGCCGGAACCTTCTTCGGCGTGCGCATCGTCAGTGAAAGCATCATCCGCTACGTGATGGACCCGCTGTTCCAGGGCGCCTGGGCCCCTGTCGTGTTGCGCATCAGCGGCTGGCTGGGAGGCGGCGGCCTGCTGCACGACATCCTGGTGGGCCGCGTGCGGGGGGACACGGTCGACTTCGTCGAATCCTTCGGCCTGATCACCAGCGGTCTCTACGTCCCCCTGGCCATGGTCCTTCCCTATATCGTGTCGTTCTACCTCGCCTTGGGCATTCTCGAAGACTCCGGCTACCTGCCGCGGCTGGCGGTCCTGGTCGATACGCTGATGCACCGCCTGGGCCTGCACGGCTACGCCATCATCCCCACGATGCTGGGTCTCGGGTGCAACGTGCCCGGCATCATGGCCAGCCGCGTTCTGGAAAGCATGCGGGAGCGGTTCATCGTGGCGACTTTGATCTCCATAGCGGTCCCCTGCGCCTCGCTGCAGGCCATGATTTTCGGGCTTGTCGGCGAGCGGGGCGGCCGGTATGTGCTCCTCGTCTACGGGACCCTGTTTGCGGTCTGGCTCGGGCTCGGGTTCATTTTGAGGCGGGCGGTCCAGGGATTCACGCCCGAGTTGCTGATCGAAATCCCCGCCTACAGGATCCCGTCGGCGCGCGCCGTCGTGCAGAAGCTCTGGACCCGCATCCGCGGCTTCATCGCGGAAGCCATGCCCGTGGTGCTGGGGGCCGTCCTGGTGGTGAACATCCTGTATTCGTTCGGTGTGTTCGATGCGGTCGCCAATGCCGCCGCACCGGTAGTGACAACGGTCCTCGGCCTGCCCAAGGAATCCGTGACCGCCCTGGCGATAGGTTTCCTGCGCAAAGATGTCGCACTGGGAATGCTGGCCCCCCTGGATCTGACGTCGGGACAGCTCGTGGTCGGAAGCGTCGTGCTCGCCATGTTTTTCCCCTGTATCGCCACTTTCGTGGTGCTGCTCCGGGAGCTGGGCCTGCCCGGGCTGCTCAAATCCACCGGCGTCATGCTCGTGGCATCGCTGGTCACAGGCGGGATCCTGAACCTGATTCTGAATTGACCCGGTACAGCGGCTCGGCACGTACAAAGCAGTAGCGGGGCCCTGTCTGTATTGAAGAAAAGAAGTAGCTGTGATGCTACTCTGCACGGCACCCTTACTCCCCCCGATTTCGATACAAATCCTTACACGACGTCTATTTATTGGAAACAGCCCGGGGAACGCCCGATTGGCTTGAATATTGCATCATAAAGAACGGGAACAACAGTAAGGACTCGGACTATGAAAGTGGCGTTTGCCTGCTGGGACAATCGGATCGCGCCTGTGTTCGACACAGCGCGCCAGGTACATGTCGCCCGTATCGAGTCCGGATCGATCGAGGCCGAGACGCGGGAATCGCTGCCGGAGGACTTCCCCGTCCAGAAGACGCTTCGATTGGTGGAACTGGGCATCGGAACGCTGGTATGCGGTGCTATATCCCGGATCATGCACACGGTCGTAGCCAGTTATGGCATTCAGGTTATTCCCTTTGTAGCCGGTGATCTGGAGGACGTAATCAGGGCGTGGCTTGGAGGGAACCTGGGACAGGAAGCTTTTGCGATGCCGGGTTGCCGCGGCCGGCTGGGCCGGGGATTCAGAAGCGGGCGGAACAATTTTTGGGAGGTAGAAGCCATGAACGGAAAAGGACGCGGAATGGGGCCCGGCGGTGGGAGCCGGCGGGGTACGGGGTCAGGAGGCGGACGAGGACAGGGGGGCGCGGGGCGGGGACGCATGGGCGGCCCCGTGGCCGGAGGGCCTGACGGTTCCTGCGTCTGCACTCAGTGCGGGCACGCAGAACCGCATCAGCGCGGTGTGCCCTGTACCGAACGCGCATGCCCGAAATGCGGGGCGCCGATGACACGGCAATGAATACCATTTTTCAGAAAGGAGAGTACGACAATGCCAGGAGGAGATAGAACAGGCCCCATGGGAATGGGAGCAAGAACAGGACGCGCCGCCGGTTACTGTGCCGGCAACGGGATGCCGGGATACGCCAATCCGGTCCCGGGGCGCGGCTTCGGAATCGGTTACGGCAGAGGCCGCTTCGCTGCCTGGGGTTATGGCGGAGGCGGGCGCGGACGACGCAATATGTTTTATGCGACCGGCCAGCCGGGATGGATGCGCTTCGGCGGCTATCCCGTCCCTTATGCCTATGCGGAGCCGGACCCGGAATCCGAGCGTCAGGCACTCAAAAACCAGGCTCAGGCGCTGCAATCCCAACTCGATGCCATCAAAAAGCGCATGGATGATATAGAAGCGGATGCGGCAAATCCCACCGCGTAACGGATGTTGCGCGCCATCGCGGCGGGATTCGACCCGGGCGGCAGCCCATGGAGCTGCCGCCCGGATCGGATCATCCACTATGCGGCTGGAGCCCCGCGTTGTCTCTCGGGAGCGGATTCTTGAAACCACCCCCGCCTTTTCGGGGGGCGGCGCCGTGGCGCTGCAGATGGGCGCAGGCTCGCCGGTAGGCCCGTGTGATGTACGGGGAGTCCCCGGGAAGCGCACTCCGGATCATGTCCAGGTATTTTCGCTCTTTCGCAATCTGGAAGGATCTCGGGAAATGTAAATCATAGACCCAGCCGATTTGAAGCAGTTTGAAGTCCTGCAGTGTTTCGAGGGCGGTCATCTGAACGGTTTCCCCCCGCATCACAGCCTCGTAAACGGGCGCCGAGACGCGATCCGTATCGGGCAGATCCAGCTCGATCGCGCGGTTCCGGGTATCCCCCCCATTGCGGTAATAGCTGGTTACCACCCGCCAGATATCGAGCTTGTCCGCGTCCCGGAGGATCTTCAGGAATACAAGGCTGCGCTCCGGCTCGTTCTCGGGCAATGCGGCAAGGTTGTGGCGAGCAACCGCGCCGAGAACCACTTCGGCATCCGCGGGGTCCAGGCCGTCCAGAACACGGTGTTTCAGGACGATTTGTGCCCCGAGGAGCGCATGGTTTTCCGACCGGCAGTCCGCGAATGTCCCGTACCGCCGGAATTGTTCGAAGCGGCCGACGTCGTGCAGCAATGCGGAGATCTCCGCCAGGCAGAGATCCCTGTCCGAAAGGTGGAGGCTTTCTCCGATGTCCAGAATGGCCTCGCACACCCCGCGGGTGTGCTCGACCTTCAGGTCCAGGCATTCGAGGACGGCCGGGCTCTCGCCGTCGAAACTGCGGCGGTATCCGGCAAACCAGGCTTTCACACCCGGCAGAAGCCGGCAGGGGGACAGGCGGACCCGCGCTTCATCCATGGAACCCGCACATGGCACCAGATCCGCACCCCCTTCCAGTATCCCGACAGGCTTTTAGTGATCGCACACATTGGCGCCGGTTTCCAGGCACCCGTCGAGATAATTTCTGACGAGGGTATCCGGCTCCCCCCCGCTGGCTCCAACGACGACCTGGATGTCGTTCTGGTTGAAGAGGCTCTGCGCCCGGGATCCCATCCCTCCCGCGATGATGACCGTCGCCCCCTGTTCATGAAGCCATCGGGGGAACGTGCCGGGCTCATGGGGAGGCGGGGTAATCTCCTGTTTCTGGCGGATGCTCTTCCCGTCCGACTCCACGTCAAAGAGCACGAAACGTTCGCAATGCCCGAAGTGGGAAGACAGGATCCCGTTGGTTACGGGGATGGCGATCCTGGCCTGCCGGCCGCTTTCCATAGCGGCGCCCTTTGGGGAGCCGGCACTCAGTTCCGGTTCCAGCAGGGCGCGGACCATGCGGCCGAACGCGGTGGCTGTTTTGGAGTGAGGATATGCCTGGACCATCGGGATGCCGCTGTCTCCCGATCGCACCACATCCGGTTCGATGGGGATCGAGCTCAGATAGGGAACCCCCATTTCTTTGGCCATGTTCCGCCCCCCGTCGGCCCCGAAAATATGGACAAGCTCGCCGCATTTCGGGCAGGTGTACCCGCTCATGTTTTCCACGATGCCCAGCACGGGCAGTTTCATTTCGCGGCAAAATACGATGCAGCGGCGGACGTCCTGCACGGCCACATCCTGCGGAGTGGTTACGACCACGGCCCCGTCGGCACCCTCGATGAGCTCGGCTACGGCCAGAGGTTCGTCCCCGGTTCCCGGGGGAGAATCGATCACCAGATAATCCAGGTCCCCCCACTCCACGTCTTTCAAAAACTGCTTGATCAGGTTGTATTTTCTGGGGCCGCGCCAGATGACGGCATCGTCCTTCCCGTGCAGCAGGAAACCGATCGACATGACCCGGATGGTGCCCGTCTTGAAATCAACCTCGACCGGCTGGATGCCGTTTGCACTTCCCGTGATCGGGGTCCCCTCCAGATGCAGCAATTTGGGCACGCTCGGCCCATGGACGTCGACGTCGAGCAGTCCGACCTTTTTGCCCGCCATGGCCAGCGCTGCGGCCAGATTTACCGCGACGGTGCTTTTGCCCACACCCCCCTTGCCGGAGAGAACCAGAATCTTGTGCTGTATCTGGCACATCCGGGATTGAAGTTCCTGGCGGGCGATGAAGTCTTCTTCCCGCTCTCCGGATCGTCTCTGCTGGGCCGAACATTGGGAATCGTTGCACGTGTTGCACTTTTCTGTTGTCATTTATTTGAGCTCCTTATCCGGGTATATCAACGCAATTCGCATGCCAAAACGCCCGTTCCGCATAAGACGCTGGAATGACGCGGCATCCGCCCCCTCGCATCCCTCCGGCCCTCTGCCGATTCATGCAAAATGCAAAATCGGACGCGACGGCCCGGGGCCAGGGGATTTCCCGATCCGGCGAACGGTCCGCCCCGGGAAGGCCGCGATAAATCCGTCCGTTGACACCGGGGCCGTCTGAGACCAAGATAGTAGTTGGTCTGAACGCCGGGAGGCGGCGTTTGTCCGCCGGACCATCCGATCGACCCGGCAAAGAAGGGACGCCGCGCGGGGCCGCCGCAACAGGCGGCCCCGGTTCCATGGGCGGGTGGGCCTCGGGAGAAACCGGCAAGTCCGGCCGCCGCCCGTCGCATGGAACGCGCCATTGGCCCGCCCGCGGGGGAGGGCTCGACCGGTTCTCCGAGATTTCATAGGGATGACCCTCAAGCCTGTTTCACGGATCAACAGCCATTGCGGCCACATGGAGCGGGAGAAGCGGCCGAAAGGCGTGCCGGCACGGGCGCACGGGATCCATCCCGCCCGCAGATTCAGGATGGCGATGTGAAGGAGTACGTGGATGGAAGATGCAAAGGTGATTTCCGCGACGCAGATGGCCGACGGGCAGAGCGGGGTGGTGGTACGCATAGAGGGGGGCCATATGCTGCGAAACCGTCTGGAAGCCCTGGGCATCAGGCCGGGGAAAAAGATCCGTAAAGTCAGCGCCTCTTTTATGCGCGGACCGCTTGTCATCGACGTGGAGGGCAATGTTATCGCCATCGGCTACGGGATGGCCAGCCGTATTTCGGCAAAGACGGAATAGCGTTCCCATTGCCGGGACGCCGGTTCCCGGGTCGGACTGCCGTATCCGGCGTCGTCGTCGAAGAGGCCGGGCGCGCGTATGGAGGAGCCAGGGGAAATGGGATTGAAAATAACGACTCTGAGCGAAAACAACGCCGAAATCGGGGATTTCATCGCCGAGTGGGGATTGAGCATCCTGATTGAAACCGAAAAAACCAAGGTGCTCCTCGATACGGGCCAGGGATTCGCCTGTGTCCACAACGCGGACCGGCTCGGGGTCGATCTGCGGGATATAGACACGATCGTCCTGAGCCATGGCCACTTCGACCACACGGGGGGACTGCGCGGCGTGTTGCGCCGGATGAGGAAAGAGGTGCGGGTGTTGGCCCATCCGGACGTCTGGCAGCCGAAGTATTCCCGCCGCGGGAGGGAAGCGCCTTCGTATATCGGGATCCCGGCCCAGCGTCTCGAACTGGAGAGCCTGGGAGCCAAGTTTGTTCTCGACGACAAACCGGTGCACATCGACGACTCCATCATGACCACCGGTCAGGTGCCGATGGAGACTCCCTATGAAGAGGTGGATGCCGCGCTTCTTTTGAAAACGGTTTCGGGCTGGGAGCCGGACCCGGTCCTCGACGACCAGGCCGTCATTGTTACAACCGACGCCGGGCTCGTGATCGTTCTGGGCTGCGCGCACCGGGGCATGATGAACACCATTTACAGCGCTCAACGGCTGACTGGAGAGGAAAGAATCGTTGCCGTGATCGGCGGCTCGCATCTGATCAGCGCCTCCGAGGAACGCTTCTGGCAGACCGTCGCCGCCCTGCAGGATCTGGGCGCGCCCCGTCTGGGCCTATGCCACTGCACGGGCCTGAAAGCCGTCAGCATGCTGGCCCATGAATTCGGCGATAATTTCATTTTCAACAAGGCCGGCACGACCATCGAAATCCCCTAGACTGCATTATTGGGGAAGGTCCGAAATCCAGCATTGGAACCTAATGACGGTCAGCTCCCTCCGGGGGTCCACAAGCGCATTCCTGCGCACTATAAACCCCCGTGCTCTTTCTGTTGCCGGACAACGCCCGATAGATCCGGGCTCGCGTCAGGTGGTTCCCGACCCCGTAACGGATCCCAAAGAGGGGATGTCCATGGAAGCGGTATGGGATCGCCGCTGTTTTTCCCTAGCGTGCTTTTTCTTCTGACGGGATCCCGTGCTTCGGTCCGGGCGGGACCCTACCATCGGTATCGGATGAGCGGCGCCTGGGGGTCCAGGATCCATTCCTGAAAGGAGCCGCTGTAGAGACAGACATCCCGGTACCCGAGCACCTCGGAAAAGATGAACCACCAGGTCGATGCGAAACCGCCCACTCCACAATACACAATAATTGGTTTTCCGCGGTCGCTTCCAACGATCCCATCCGCCATGGCTTCAAGCTCTTGCAGCCCCCTGAATGTCCCCTGAGCCGTAAAAGCCCATGCCGCCGGCAGGCAAGCCGCTCCCGGAATATGCCCGGATCTCGAGGAGAACATCACGGGGCTGACGCCGAAAAAGTCTTCCGGGGATCGGCTATCCACGATGGCCGTATTGTGCATGCCGGAAAGGCGGCGTTCCACATACTGCTTCGAGACGGAGAGCTCCCCCCGGAACGCCCCGGAATAGGCTTCCTCCCTGGGCCGGGACGTTTCGGCGGAGACCGCCCTGTTTTCGGACACCCATTTGTTGTAGCCGCCGTCGAGAATGGCGACGTTTTTGACGCCTCCGCAGATAAGGGTCCAGCCCACGTAAGGAGGATGCGAGCGGTCGAAATCGCTGTCGATCGCATTCACGAGAACGACTTTGGAACCGGAACGAATTCCCGCCCGGCCGATAAGAGCGCGTAGAGTATCCGGATCGGGAAGCTCCAGAAGGAGTTGATCCCTGGTTTGCCACCAGTTCTCGGTCGGGATATGGATGGATTCTGCAATATGTCCCTTGGAATACTGTTCTGCGCTGCGTATGTCGATCACCACCAGGTCCGGATCTTTCAGATGGGTCTCCAGCCATTCAGTGGAGATCAGGGGATCGATTCCCCTCTGAATGTGTTGCCCGTCTTCGGCCGAAACGGTCATGCACCAGAGCGTTAGAATCGCCGTATACAAAACTGCCAGTGACTTTTTCATACAACCTCCCCCGGCTGTGTTCGCCAAGCGCGGCTTCGTCGCTTTTTTCGCGGGAACATCGGAAGGAAATAATTTTTCGAAAACATTATAAAAGACGTTCCTCTGTCAAATACGCCTCTGTTCCCTATACAATGCCGCAGGCTGCTTCGTTGGATTTTCGTGGAAGCATTGTACTACCGTCGGGGGCTGAAAAACGCAGCATTTTGTGCATTTCCAAACTGCCGGCCTTCCTTTTTGAAAATCCTTCAGCGGTAGATCTGCTGTTTCTGGCAATGCCTGAGGGTATCGTCGCTGAATTTCAGGCCTAGATTGTTCTTTGCTTCGCACCCATGCGGGCCGCCCTCGGATCCCGCAGGAAATAGCTTCAGTGGCAGATTCAGGGAGGGGACCGGTGCGTGAAATTGCGTCATTCTATGTCCCGGACTGTTGTACAATGCCTACCGCGCTCGAACGAAACACCGGAAAAGTCGGCATAAAACTTACAATCAGAAACCGAGGAGACGCCAGTATGGACCGATGCGGCTCCAAAACGGCTTACACGTAATCCATCGAAACACTAAAGCAGGGGGGGACAAACCATCATGCGTACTACCAAAAACCCAGGTGTTATTTCCATGGTCGCAGTTGCGGCCGCGGCAATTTTGTTACTCGGGGCGCCGATAGGGGCAAATGCCGAGGACAAGATGGTCACGCAGGAGACGCTGCTCGACCGGATACAGATTGAAGATATGCTGATACGGTACTATGTGGACATCTCGTCGGGCTCCGGCCACAATCTTGCCAAGAATTTCACCGAAGACGCCGTCTTCGATGTGAACGGGATGATCTCCGAAGGGCGGGAGGCCATCTCCAGGATGTACGGAGGCCTGGACGAGGAAAACGCCCACGTCGGCAGCAGGCTCCACATGCTGCTGAACAATCCGATCATCAGCGTCGACGGAGACACCGCAACGGTATGGGCCATCTGGAGCGGTGTCCTGAACGAGGATATAAGCAAGCCTCCCGTGATCGTGGACCAGGGGCGGGAATACAGCGAGCTCGTGAAGAAGGACGGACACTGGTACTACAAAAAGCGCTACATTACTTCCGACAGCAATCTTCCGCCGATATGGAAAAACACGTATAAGCCGAGGAAATTCAGGTAAGCCGCAAGCCCGCGGGGCAGAAACTCCATCCGGCGTCCGGGTCGTGCGGCAAAGACGCGGCGATACTCCGCGGGGTGGTCCCTGCGGGTCGCGGGCGGAGGCGAAACGCATCCGGGGTGTACGGTCGCCGCGTGAAGACGGGACGGGCACATGCGCCGGGATGTTCCCCGGAAGCGGGCGGCTCCCCGGGCGATTGTCGATGCCCTATTCGCCCGGGGGCCCGGGATGACCCGCACTCTGAATGCGGCGCACCCTCATCGGCCGGGAAGGCCCTTGCCGGGATCTGCGCCGGAACCGGCGTACGGATTCCGAACGGGCGCGTCCCCGGAAGTTAGGACACCTATAGTGGAGTAGGTGTGTTTTCTGGCGCCAATAAAAGTCAGGCGCACCCGCGCCTGATCGAAGGACTCGATTTTCAGGGACGAGGGCAGCCCGTCGCTGCCGAAGACCGCCGCGCTTCCATCGATCAATTCGACAAGGAAGGAAGCGGGGATTTCATTTTCATCCCCTATCCGTGCAAGACACGCGCCCGCCCTATAGGAATCCGCGGGGCCCAGGTTTCTTACCTCGATGCCGTTTTCTTGCCCCTCCCGATCCAGCGTCCATCTGTAATACCCGCGGCCGGTGGCAATAATCAGGGTCCCCGATCGGATGGCTCCGATGTAGGCCCCGGTTGCGGGGTCCTCGGGGACGGCGTCGCCCGTCGTATTTTCGAAGGAATAGGTGATTTCAAACGGCTGTCCGCTGAAGTAGGAAAATTCTCCGTCCAGTTCATGCACCGTTCCCCGGAAACTGAAGGTAACCTCTTCTCCAAGGACCGGGATGCAAATCAAAGCAGCAGTGCCAAGCGCACTCAGAAGACTCTTCATGGCCGACCTCCCCATAACGGGAACGGGTTCCCGTAATCGATCCGACTCCCACCACCGGCCCGTATCGACGCGTCCGTCGTTCCGGGAACCGGCGCCGCCCGCAGGAACCCGCACGGGATTGCGCGGGCAGGCGATGAATGTGTTGTCGTCATCCCGAGAGAAGTATTCCCGAATGCGGATTCGAATTCCTTGACCTGGCTCAAGTTTCCGCAGATGGCCCCACCGGCTGCGAACGGCGGGCGCAGCCGGGTCCGGGGCTCTGCCGAGGGGCTTGGGGGATCTTCGGGCCGCTCTAGCGTAAAGGGCCCGTTCCCGGTTCCCCTGGATTACGAAAAGCCCGGTTTCCGGCGCATGCCCGCGTGTCGCGGCCGAATGCGTCGCCTCGACGGGGGGGAGGCCTCCATGTATCCGCCACGCCATGGCGGTGCGTCTCGGGGCGAAATCACGTCGGCCCGGCGGCTCGCCGGGTTCGTGCCATGGACGGAACCAATCGCTTTTCCCGGCAAACGGCGTATACTAGGAACAAAATATTTATCGGATTCGTCCCATTGGTCCAGATCGAAGGCAGTGCAACTCATAGAGGGTGGAATGCCATGTCGAGACTGAGGACGGGTTTTCATTGCAGCGTCGCTTTAAGCATTGGCTTTCTCGCAGGCCCGCTCCCGGCGGGCGACTTTGACGACCAGCCTTTCGAAATACGCCTGTGGTCCGCCATGAGCCGGTCCATCAGCTCCACGGACGCCATAGGGCGCCAGGCATCCGTGGCCTATCCGTCCGGCTCATCGGATAATCCCGCCGGGTCCGATGTGCGGGACTTCGAGCTTCTGAACACCCGGGTTTACGCATGCGCCGGCACCCACCATGTCCTTTTCAGCGAAGGGGCCTGGATCGCCGCGGGTGACGTGAATGGGTTTTTGCGGTTGGGCGGGGGCGGGACCCTGGCGTTCGGATACCTCCGCATCAGCACTCTCGAGGGCCGGACCCGGCAGGGATTCAACGACGTATTCCGCAACAATGAGTATGGCATCAGATACGGGCGGAAGGTGCACGCAAAGGGATATATAGGCGTAAGCATTCGGTTCCGCGACATGGACCTGGAGTACGACGACACATTCCAGGATCTTCCGAGGAGGACCCGAAACCACTCTTTCGGAGGGAGCGTCAGCGTGGGGGGGATGTGGCGGCCCAACTCGAAATGGACTTTCGGATCGGTGCTGGACGCCGGGTGGATAGACAGCGACGTCCAGGGGGCCGTCAGCCTTCCCGGGGGGGGCGACCTGCCTTTTCAACTGGAGATAACGACCCGGAGCGTCCAGGTGAAGACGGGGCTTGGCTGGGCCATCGCGCCGGCGGTGACTTGCTACGTCGACGGGCAATACTTCCACATAGGCAATCGCATGTACGCCATCGATCTGGGGAGATTCTACTGGGGGGGGGACATCCGCCTGTCCCGGATGTTTTCCCTGATGGCGGGAGCGTCCCTGGATACGCTGGCCCAGGCATCGGCAAGCACGGGGATCGGGATCTCCCTGTCCCCGGGAAACAAAATCAAGATGACGTATCAGTACAACCCCCTGCCTGACGTCGACCATGAATTCGGGAAGGGACACATCGTCAGTGCGACTGTGGTCGTCGGCTTTTGACTGTCCCCGGGGTGCGGGACTGGCGGGTTACCTCAGGCTGTTGTCGAGGTACCGGTGGGCATAGTAGGCGGCCATAGCCAGGCATGTGAGGGCCAGGCCGACGAGGGCGATTCCCATGAAAACAACGTACAACGGGAAGCGCTCCGCCATAGTGCCGATGGCGCCGCCCGTATCAAACGTCAGAATCCCGAACAGGACACACGCAAACCAGGCGAGCCAGCACAGAACGCTCGCCGCATTCAGCCACAGGATCCCGATGCATTTCCGCCGCACCAGGAACCCGGAAAAAATCATGTACAGGTCGAACAGCAGGAATCCAATCATCAAAGGTATGAATTCGCGCAACCGCAAATTACGGGAAAACGGCGTAAGAAAGCCGAACGATTTGGCGATTCCATGAAAGATGGCGAACAGGTGAAAGGGTGCCAGGACAACACCCAGGGTTATCGTGTAATTCCCCGCCTGCAGCAGGCGGTTGGGGCTGCGGCACCATAACCGCACCCTTCCCGCCCAGTTCAGCGGGCGGGCCTCCAGTTCCCTCCCGGCCAGCAGATTGCCGATGTCCGTTTCCAGGTGCTTCGCATCGGGGTAGCGATCGGCCGGGTCGGCTTCGAGGCATTTCATGATGAGGGCGTTCAAGTTTTTCCCTATGGCCGGGATGATTTCCGCCGGCGGACGCACCTTTTCGTCCATGACGTCCCGCTGCCACTGTTCAAACGGTTGCCCGGGCTTGCGCGGATATTCTCCGGTGACGAATTTGTATACGATAACGCCCAGGCTGTAAATGTCCGTCGCGCTGCTGATCCTGTCCTGGCGGCCCAGGACCTGCTCGGGCGCCATGAAAGCCGGGGTGCCCATGACGGGGCCGTACCGGGGCCCCGGCCCCGGTTTGCTGGTGTGCGCCGCCCGGGCCAATCCAAAGTCGAGGATGACGGGCTTCCCCTGCGGATCCACAAGGATGTTCGACGGTTTCAGGTCCAGGTGGAGGATATCGCGTTCGTGCGCGTACTGCATTGCCCCGGCAATCACACGCATCGTCTCAAGCATTTTTCGGACGGTCCACCGGTTCTTTTCCGCGTACACGTCCAGGGGTTCGCCCTGGATAAGCTCCATCGCGTAGTAATACGAACCTTCAAGCAGCCCGCTATCGTACACGCGTGCAATATGGGGGTGCTGCAACTGCGACGCCCAGCGTATCTCCTCTTCAAATTGCGCCCGGGCAGCCGGCGATCCCAGATCGCCGGTGCGCAGCTCCTTGAGGGCGACCGTGCGACCGGTGCTCAGTTGAACGGCTTTCCAGACATCCCCCATGCCTCCCTTCCCGATCGGATCCATTTTCCTGAAACGGCTCCGTGTCGATCGCGACGGAGGGATCGGACGGGCCGAAACCGGATCGCACCCCGGAGGACCCGTGGCCCCGCCCGGGCAGTGGAGGGACAGGGTCGTCAGCCGCTCCAGTTCCTCGCGGCCGAGTTCCTGGAAATGTTCGCGATAGTCGTCGCTGGAGGGATGTTCCCCGGTGCGCGACCTGAAATCGATGTCGATGCTGATTAATTCACGAAGCAGACTCTTGCGCGCAGGGCCCGATAGCGCAGTCGTGAAGGCCGCCAGATGCGGACGTTCGCCGCTTTCCCAAAGGGCCGTGAACTCGGCCGTTATCTTCTGGACTTCCCCGGAATAATCGGAAGTCGCGGTGTCGTCGGACATGCGCAGTATCCTTAGGGATGTATACGCCGGGGCGCATTGTAGGAAGCTTTTCCTCCGATTATACAATGACCCCCACGGAATCGGACAGGCAAATGAGACGGAAAATCACCTTGACTCCCCGAAGGGTCGGGCGGAAAAGTGGTGCCGGGTGATGTCGAGGGAAGCCATGCGAGGGGCCGTGCGGGCAACGGCGAAGGAGCGGCCCCTTCGCCGCGGGAACTGATTCAGAACCTTTCTCCCGCCGAATCCCTGGGGGGCCGAACATTGGGGATCCATCAGGCCGGCCGTATTCTCCGCCGATCCACGAGCGGGAGGAAGGGCTGGCCCCCGTGACCGGTCCCAACGGGCGCGGTCCCGGGAGTGTAGCCTGGAGGCTGTCCCCGGGAATCTCCGCAAAGGCGACTTGGTCGATTCCGTGATGATTTGCGGCGGCACGACGGCCGGGCTGAATCGGACATCGACTGCGGCGGCACGACGGCCGGGCGACGCCCCGAGCCTACCATCCAATGCAGGTCCTGTACGGATAGGAATGGTCGGATGAACAGAAAACTTCGTCCCCGCTCCGGTACGGTCATTTTGGCCTTCGTTGCCTTCATCGCGCTCGGGTTGCCCGACGGGCTTCTCGGCGTCGGCTGGCCGTCGGTCCATGCGGATTTTTCGGTTCCGCTCGACGCGATCGGCATGTTTCTGGCCTCCGGGGTCGTCGGATACATGGCGTCAAGCTTCCTGAGCGGTTTCCTGCTGTCCCGGGCAGGCGTGGGCCGGATTCTCGCCTCCAGCTGCCTTTTGACCGGGTCGGCGCTTTTGGGATACACCCTCGTCCCGCAGTGGTGGATGATGGTCTGCCTGGGCATTGTCGCCGGGATGGGGGCCGGAGCGATCGATGCCGGCCTCAACACCTACGTCGCCGCACATTTCGGGGAAGGGCTGATGCAGTGGCTGCATGCCAGCTGGGGCGTCGGCATCACCCTGGGCCCCGTCATCATGACTTTCGGGCTGGTTGCCCGGAACACGTGGCGGTTCGGCTACCGGGCGGTGGGATTGTTCCAGATCGCGCTGGCGGCCGGTTTTGTGCTCACACTGGCCATGTGGAGCCGGGGCGGCGGCCGGCCCGGGGGCAGCGCCCGGCGTCGGCTGACCGACTACAGGACCCCGATAGGGCAGACGCTGCGGCAGCCGCGGGTGTGGCTGAGCGTGGCGCTGTTTTTCCTGTATGTCGGGGCGGAAGCCTCGCTGGGCATCTGGGCCTACGCCCTTCTGGCCGAATCGCGCGGGATGCCTACGGCGCAGGCGGGTTTTTTGACGGGGAGTTACTGGTTCAGCTTCACCATCGGCAGGATTTCTGCGGGGATGTTCGCCGGTCGCCTGGGGAGCGTCAGGCTTGTCCTGGGCGGGCTGGCGGGAGCGATTCTGGCCGCGGGGCTGCTGGTTTGGCATCCCACGGAAACAGCCGACGCTTGCGCGGTGGCCGCCATCGGCCTTTGTATCGCGCCCGTCTTCCCGGCGATGATGTCGGGCACGCGGGCGCGGGTGGGGGATCCCCATGCGGCCAACACGATCGGCATGCAAATGGCCGCGACGGGTCTGGGAACCGCGGTCCTTCCCGGCCTGATGGGCGTGCTGGCCCGCCGGATGTCTCTGGAGGTCATTCCCGTCTGCCTGCTGGCGGTCTATGCCGGGCTGTTCGGGCTTTTCCTGCTGGCGACGGGATCCAGGGAGACACGGACGGCCGCGGTTGCCGGGCGGGGGGAACACGGATAGAAACGATCCGGCAAAGTGAAAGGCCGGACACCCGGCTTCGCGTTCGTTTCCGCGCAGAAGCCGGTTCGAAAGCCGAAGGCTCGGCCGGCAGGAATCCATCGAAATAGCCGATCCCCCGGTTGAATCCCGGGCCGGCTTGCAGGCTGCGGGGCGGCCGGCCGCGGCCGGGAGGGCGATCGCTCTATGGCGCGGCACGAGGCTGTGCCATGAGGCCGCCGATTCCGGCGACGGGATTGTTTTCTAGGCGCAGCGCAGGACGCCTCTGGCCCACAGGCAGTCGCCGCAGACGGGGAAGGGATTGCCCTGGCAGTCGGTTTCATTCAGCTCTGCGAATTCGCAGCCGCAGCAGTCGGTACAGGGCGAAAAATCGAATCTCCGGACCCGGTCCCGGAAGGACGCATAGTCCGGCTGCAGCCAGATAGACCGCAGGGACCGCTCCTGCAGGCTCCCGTATTCGCAGCGGCGGAAGAACTTTTTCCGGTCCCGTATATAGCAGGTGTAGGAATGAAGGAGCGGCGGGCAGGGGCTCACCCCGCCGTGGCAGGACAGCGCCAGGCTTCCGGGACGTATGAAGGGGCAGTAGTTGTTCCGCTGGTTCATGTCGATGTCCAGGTAGCTCAGGTGCCCCTGCCGGTTGGAGATGGCCGATACCGACCGCAGCGTCTCCCCGGACATGTCCATTTTGGGGAGAATCCAGTGCAGGTTGCGCTCGTCCCCCGGGCCCTCGTAGCTGGTCGGCCCCAGGCTGTAGAGGATCTCGTCCTGAAGCCCGGGCGTGTAGGGGAGCACGTTGGAAACGAGGATGTAGGATGCCCGGATATTCTCGGCGATCTTCTCCAGGGCGGGCAATTCGCGGATGTTGCTCTTCATGGCCACGAACTCGATCCCGATCTTCAGAGGCGCCGGGGGCAGCGAATCCAGCACGCTGGCGAACGGCGCGGCGCCGGTCGACAGCAGGGGCGACGCCGCCGGAGAGCAGGCCGCCTCGTCGAGCTGTCGCAGCATCTTCTGCTGCGCGTGCTCGTCGTCGCCGGGCCGGGCCGCGGATCGTATGCGGCTCCACAAGTGGAGATTCCTCATGTTGCCCATGATCTCCCCCAGGGACGCCCCCGGCCGGATGGCACCGTGGGATGCGTTCGAGGCCCCGTCGATGGAGACGGTGAACTGGTCCAGGCCGGCATCGATCAGCTGCTTGGCCAGGTTCGAGGTGAGGAGCATGGCATTGCTCGTCAGCTCCGTCCGCAACCCTTTCGCATGAGCGAGCCGGACCATCTCGGGAAAGCGCGGATGCAGCAGGGGTTCACCGAAACCGGCAAAAGCGACGGTCCTGGCCTCGGGGAAGTCGGCCAGCCCGTCGAGCAGGGCCAGGTACACGGGCCATGCCATATCCTCGAACGATTCATCCCAGGAATGGCGGATACAGGTCACGCAGTTGAGGTTGCAGCGGTTGGTGGGTTCGACGTATACCTTGTTCAGGGCATCTGCGGCCGGGGCCGGCCCTGTTTCCGCCCCGGCGGCGCCGGGCTCTCTGCAGTTCATCTACGGTCGTCTCCGGGTCAAGCAATAGAGGGCGCGTCGCAGCCTCGGGAACCGGGGCTTTCGGGACAATCGCAGGCAGGGCTCCGGCGGCATCCATCCCCGGGGGGCGCAGTGTCCGCCTCCCGGACTATCCTCCCTCCAGGAAGGGATAGAGCTGGACCCTGTCGCCGTCCTGTATCACGCTGTCGGGCGGCGCCCAGGCGCCGTTGATGAGCACCATGCCCACGTCGTCGGAGGTCAGCCCGAATCGGGCCGCCAGTTGCGCCAGGCTGAGAGGCTCGCCCACGTCGAGCGTCTGGCGCTTGTGGCCCGTCAGGTGCACCAGGTTCAGGTTGAACTCTACCTCGATCATTGTTTCCCTTCGAGCCCCGCTCTAGTTCAGCCGTCCCTTGAGCATTTCCTCTTCGGAGAGATCGAAGACGGAATTATTGGGAGGAAGCGGAACCCTGTACATGTACTCCGGCAGCTTGTCCTGAGCCGGGGAGATGCCGGCCTTGACGTTGTATTCGTACTCCAGGCGCGCGGTCTCGCGGCCCTGCTCCCAGAACTCCTCCACCGTCAGTTTGTTGCCGCAGATGCCGTAGGTGAACTTGGTGAACAGCTCCGGCTTCTTGAACAGATAGCCCCGGGAGAATATGCAGAAGCCCATGTTCTCCAGGCCGGCCATCTGAAGCTGGGTTTTGCGCGACAGATCGCCCTGGCCTTCGCAGGCCAGGGGCGGCATCGTGGCGCGGGCCCCGTAGAGGTTGCCCGTGGTGTGGTCGCCGCCCTGGGACGTCATGGCGAAGGTGACGCCGTTGCCCTTCAGGGCGCGGGGGTCGTACCCAGGGAAGGCCTGGCCCTTGGACATGGGCAGGT
>CAZYXB010000031.1:0-37109 GCA_964651155.1 uncultured Acidobacteriota bacterium
CTACGGGCCCCCGTGGAGTCTACGGGCCCCCGTGGAGTCTACGGGCCCCCGTGGACCGTGGTCCTACTGCGGGAACTTTTTCGTCGCGTCGACCTCGAACGCCGTCCGGCCCTTGCCGTGCCGCCAGAAACCGGAACCGCCCGGACCGTAGGGGCCCTGCGGCCCCGAGGGCCCCGGGAACTGGCGCCCCTCCAGCACCGGCTCAGTGGACGGCAGCGTGAAGGTGGCCGACACCTCGAAACGCGCCTCGTCGATCACGCGGTACCCGTAGGGCTCCCCCGAGACCCGGTCGGTTTTCCACTCGATGTAGGTCTCCGGTCTGATGTCGCAATCATCGAGCGATGCCGGCAGGGCGCCATGGTTCGCGTAGTAGAGCTGCACCTTCCTGGAAATCTCCGCCAGGTCGCGGACGCGCTGATCGTCCTGGAGGTAGAGGCGGGCTTCCATGGGGCTACCCGACGTCCAGAAGCCCAGGCCGATGACGGCGAGAACGAAGGCCACCAGCGCGGCGGTCGCCCATTTCGCCCTCCCGGCCGGGCGATATTCGGCCGAGGGGGCCACCTCGTCGCGCCGCAGATCGCGCAGGTAGTGGACGAGCACGATCCCCGCCGCGACCGCCACGACGGCGACCTTCAGGCCGAAGCGCAGGGTAAGGTCCCCCGAAAGGAAGCGGACGACCAGGGTGATCATGTCCGCCACGATGGAGGCGGAGGCGACAAACAGCGTCAGGTAGGTCAGCCAGCGCCGGACGGGGGCTATCCTCTGCCCGGGGTTGCGCACGGTCTCCCCCCGGACCACCCTGCTCATGAGCAGCCATATGGGGAACGCCACGACCACGGTGGCGATGCCGGAGCGCAAGGAGAGGATCCACCGTTGGACGCTCTCCCCCGGGTCCGGCAGGTATATGTTGATCAGGTCGAACAGCACCGCGCAGAGCGCAAAGACGGTCGTGTACATCGCCGAGAAAAGCATCAGGTAGAGGAAGGCCTCCTTGGCCGAACCGGACACCTTTTTCCGCGGGACCGGCAGCGGAAGGCCGCAGTCGGCAAACGCCTCGAGCGCCACATGGATCTCCTTCTCGCTCCAGCCTCCCTCGAGCAGTCCCCGGCGGATATCCTCGCGCGACACCCCGCGCGCGAGCGCATCGTGGACAAATTCCGTGATCTGTGACTGCATATCCCTGCCTCCTCTTGTTGGACGGTTCCCGCCGGGCTCCGGCCCGGATTCCCGGTACACCCTGCTCGAAAGCATTTCGCGTGCCAGAAACCGGGCGCCCGCGGCCCCGCGCAAACAGGGGCCCCGGCAATCCCGGCATTTTTCGACAACTTCAGTATGGACTTAAAATGTACAATAGATATACATTAATTGCATGAAAAAGCGGCAAATATTTTCAGACGGAGACCGCGACTTTTTCCGCCTGCTCGACCAGGCGGCCACGACCAACCCCTTCACCGACGCCTACACGGAGCTTCAGCTGCGGATCGCGGGGTGCGCCCCGGAGGTTCCGCCCGAGCGGCGCCTGGCCATGATGGCGGCCAAGGTCGGGGAGAAGGTGCGCGGCCTGGAGGAGCTCGTGCGGCCCGATGCGCGGCGCCTCGCGGGCCAGGACCGCCAGCTGCTCGAGCGTGCGTACCTGTTCGACAGCTACCACCGGTTTCTCGGCCCGCTCGACCGGCACATCGCCGAGCAGGCCGCCGCGGGGGAACAGCCCGTGCCCGTCCGCGTCGCCGGGGACGTCTGCGCCCTCCTGCGCTCGAGGGGCTTCTCCCCGGAAGAGGCCGAACAGTATCTCGCGATCTTCCACCAGCTCCGCCGCGCCTTCTTTTTCATCGACCGAAGCCTGGTCGGCCGCAGCGAATCGATGAAACGGCTGCGGCGGCGCCTTTGGAACAACGTCTTCACCAACGACATCCGCCTGTACGAAAAGCACCTCTGGAACCGGATGGAGGACTTCTCCACCATGCTGCTCGGGGAGACCGGCACCGGCAAGGGGGCGGCCGCGGCCGCCATCGGGCGGTCGGGATTCATCCCCTTCGACGGGAGGCGGGGGGCGTTCGTCGAAAGCTTCGTCGGGAGCTACAGGGCCCTGAACCTCTCCCAGTTCCCCGAATCCCTGATCGAGTCGGAACTGTTCGGGCACAGAAAAGGCGCCTTCACCGGGGCCGTAGAGGCGCACGAGGGCATGCTCGCCCGCTCGAGCGCCTACGGGTCCATTTTCCTCGATGAGATCGGGGACGTCTCCGAGCCGATCCAGATCAAGCTGCTGCACGTGCTCCAGGACCGGGATTTCTCGCCCGTGGGCAGCCATGAGAAGCGGCGGTTCCACGGCAGGATCATCGCCGCGACCAACCGGCCGCTCAGCGCGCTCCGCCACAACGGCCGTTTCCGCGACGACTTCTACTACCGGCTCTGCTCGGACATCATCGCGGTCCCCCCGCTGCGGCTGCGCATCCGGGAAAACCCGGCGGAGATGGACGACCTGGTTTCACTCATCGTCCGCCGGATCTCGGCCGACACCTCGCCGGAGATCCTCGTCAGGGTCCGCCGGAGCCTGGCCGCGTCGCCCGGGGCGGACTACGGGTGGCCCGGGAACGTGCGGGAACTCGAGCAGGCGGTGCGCAGGATTTTGCTCGTGGGCGCCTACGGCGGAGACACGCCGACCGCCCCCCCCGACCTGCAGTCGGTCCTGCAATCGGGTATTGCCTCGGGGGGGCTCGACGCCGAAAGCCTGCTTGCGGGCTACTGCGCACTCCTGTACGCACGCCACGCCACCTACGAGGAAGTCGCGCGGCGCGCGGGCCTGGACCGGCGCACGGCAAAAGCCTACATACGGAAATACCGCGCATCCGGAGAAACCGGGGGCCCGGATGCCGGGACACACTCGTAGACGGGCCTGTACCGGGCCCGGCAGAGGGCCGGCGGCGGCTTATGGGGTTCCATGAGGGTGGTGGCCCCCGACCAGGAGCGAGAGCAACGCGATCAGGCCCAGGCCGAGGCCGAAAAACAGCAGGACGGGCTTCTTCCCGTGTTTGCCCAGTTCGCCGACGACGGCGTGCACCGCCAGGAAAAGGAACCCGCCGCCGACATGGGCCATCAGGAAATCGAACCAGGGCCCGGAAATCCCCGGCGCGATCCAGAGCCCGACGGCGCCCCCGAGAAGCGTCGTCGCCTCCACGGCCGCCACCCAGGCGAGGGTGGCCGCCTTCGGGCAGCCGGCCGCGAGGAGCAGCGCGCCGAGCGCCAGGCCCTCGGGCACCTTGTGCACGCACACGGCCAGAAACATCGAAGCGTCCAAACCGGCCGAGGCGCCGGCTTCATGCCCGAGCGCGAGCGCCAGGCCGTCCATCGTGCTGTGCAGCCCCAGCGCCAGGATCATCCCGGCCGCGATCCCGGCGAACCGGTGCGCCGCGGCCTCGTCGAAATGACTCGCCGCGCAGGCGGGGCAGACATGGCAGACGTAGCGGCTGACCAGGAAAAATACCGCGTACCCGCTCC
This sequence comes from uncultured Acidobacteriota bacterium, assembly GCA_964651155.1. GTDB lineage: Bacteria > Acidobacteriota > UBA6911 > UBA6911 > UBA6911 > UBA6911. The sequence continues at coordinate 3,496 of CAZYXB010000031.1, forward strand.
CCAGGGCGGCCAGCAGTCCCGCAGCCGGAAGCGATGCCGCGCATTCGGGCACTATCGCGAAAAGGGTCACCCCCAGCAGCGTCCCCGCGGCGAAACTGATCATGCGGCACAGGCGCCGATGGGACACGGCGAACAGGACGCTGACGGCGCCCCCTGAGAGCGCCAGAACGAAGGCGGGAACAACCCTTGCGGCCACACCCCAGAAATCCTGCACTGTCGGCCTCCAAACTTATTGCAAATGTTTTTGCATTATCCACCCCCGCCGCCGCGTGTCAACAACTATTGCGGATACGCTTGCAATAAGGCGCGGCCGGGGCTAGGATGAAAAACGCCGGGAGAGGGGATGAAACGACACACGAGCCAGCGCAGCGCCATCGAGGAGGTTTTCAGAACCATCGACAGGCCCTTGAGCATCGACGAAATCCTCGAGGCGGGCCGCCGGAAGGTCGGGACCCTCAACCAGGCGACCGTCTACCGGAACCTGAAGATCCTGGTTCAGGACGGGCGCCTGACCAGGGTCCATGCGCCCGAGGGGGGGGTGCGCTACGAGCGGTCGGGGAAAGGGCACCACCACCACTTCCAGTGCAGGGCCTGCAACCGTCTCTTCGAAATCGCCGGCTGCGCCTACAACGCCCGGAGCATGACCCCGCCCGGATTCGTCACGGAGGACCACGAGGTCTACCTCTACGGGATCTGCCCGTCCTGCAGGGGCGGGTTGCGGCGCCGCGGCGCCCTCGGGCAAAACGGAGGGTCGGCCACGGGAACCTTTTAAAATCCGCCGCCTTCGGATAGGATACCATCCGCACCCTGACGCGAACCGGCGGACCGCTTCGAGGACCAGATACCATGCGCACTCACGCGTCGATCGTCGTCGCCCTTTTTCATCTACTGCTTGCAGCTGCACCCTGGTCGGGCGCCGGTCCGAACCCCGGGCAGATGCCGGAGGACATACGTATGCATCCCGAGACATTCAACGAGAAGGCCCCGGCCACTTTTCATGTGCTGTTTGAAACGAGCAAGGGAGACTTCACCGTCGAGGTCACCCGCGCCTGGGCCCCCAGGGGGGCCGACCGTTTCTACAACCTGGTGAAAAACGGCTACTACGACGGCTGCAGGTTCTTCCGGGTGGTCAAGGGCTTCATGGTGCAGTTCGGCATCAGCGGGGACCCGGAGGTCAACGCCGCCTGGCGGGCGGCCCGCTTCGAGGACGACCCGGGCAGGGAGTCGAACAAGCGCGGATACGTCACGTTCGCCCACGCGGGGCCGGGCACCCGGACGACCCAGCTGTTCATCAACTACGCCGACAACGCGTTCCTGGACAGCCAGGGGTTCCCGCCCTTCGGGGAGGTTGCCCGGGGCATGGCCACCGTCGACGCCATCAACGACGAGTACGGGGAGAAACCGGATCAGCGCCGCCTGCAGACCGAGGGCAACGCCTACCTCGACCAGACCTTCCCGAACCTGGATTCCATCCAAAGGGCCCGGATCGTCCCCGGCTCCCTCTAGGCCGGGGTTCCGGCCGGGAGGCCCGCGCGATGCTCGATAGAATCGATCCTTCCGCCACCGACGCCTGGAAGAGGCTCCAGGCCCACTACCGGGAGGTCCGGCCTCTGCGCATGAAAGACCTTTTCGCGGAGGATCCGGACCGGTTCGAGCGTTTCTCCATCCGCTTCGAGGACCTGGTCGTGGACTACTCCAAGAACCGCGTCACGGCCGAAACCCTCCGCCTGCTCCTCGACCTGGCACAATCGTGCCGGGTCGAGCCCGCCATCGCGAGCATGGCCTCCGGGGAGCCGATCAACGAGACCGAGGAGCGCGCCGTGCTGCACGTTGCGCTGCGCAACCGCTCCGGCGCGCCGGTCTTCGCCGGCGGCCGCGACGTCATGCCCGGCGTCCTCCGGGTGCTCGACCGGATGCGGCGTTTCTCCGACCGGGTCCGCTCCGGGGAGTGGACGGGGTACTCGGGAGAGGCCATCACCGACATCGTCAACATCGGCATCGGCGGCTCGGACCTCGGCCCCGCCATGGCCGTCGAATGCCTGCGCCCCTACGCCCGGCCGGACCTGCGGGTGCATTTCGTGTCCAACGTCGACGGCGCCCACATCGCCGGGACCCTGAAGGGCCTCCGCCCGGAAACCACCCTCTTCCTGATCGCCTCGAAAACCTTCACGACCCAGGAGACCATGGCCAACGCCCACAGCGCCCGCGAATGGCTCCTGGGCCGGGCGGGCGACCCGGCCCATGTCGCGAGGCACTTCGCCGCCCTCTCGACCAACGCCGAGAAGGTCCGCGCATTCGGGATCCCCCCCGACTCCATGTTCGGATTCTGGGACTGGGTGGGCGGCCGGTTCAGCCTCTGGTCGGCCATCGGGCTGAGCGTGGCCTGCGCGGTCGGCTTCGACCGCTTCGAGGAACTGCTCGAAGGCGCCCACGCGATGGACCTCCACTTCCTGCAGACACCCCTGGCGCGCAACATACCGGTCATCCTCGCCCTGATCGGGATCTGGTACGTGAACTTTTTCGGGGCGGAGGCCGAAGCCGTCCTGCCCTACGACCAGTCCATGCACCGCTTCCCCGCCTACCTGCAGCAGACGAGCATGGAGAGCAACGGGAAGTCGGTCGACCGCGCCGGGCGGCCGACGGGGTACCAGACCGGCCCGGTCGTCTGGGGGGAGCCCGGGACCAACGGGCAGCACGCCTTCTACCAGCTGATCCACCAGGGCACGCGCCTGGTCCCGGCCGATTTCCTGGCGCCGGCGCTGAGCCATTACCCGGTGGGCGACCACCACCGGATCCTGTTGTCGAATTTCTTCGCCCAGACCGAGGCCCTGATGAACGGGAGAACGCTCCGGGAGGCGGCCGAGGAGCTGCGCCGGGAGGGCCGCGACGAGGAGACGGTCCGCCGCCTGGCGCCCCACAGGACCTTTACGGGGAACCGCCCCACGAACTCCATCCTCTTCCGGAAGCTTACCCCCCGGACGCTCGGGGCCCTGACGGCCATGTACGAGCACAAGATTTTCGTCCAGGGAATCGTCTGGAACATCTTCAGCTTCGACCAGTGGGGCGTAGAGCTCGGCAAGAAGCTGGCCGGCAGGATCCTGCCCGAGCTGGGCGACGACCGGCCGGCGGCATCGCACGACGGCTCCACCAACGGCCTGATCAACCACTACAAGCGCCTGCGGGAAGACAGAGACTAGAAAACCGGTTCTCCGGAAGGGGCGGGGGTCGGTTCCCGCACCCGGCGCTGCCGGAATGCGTTCCCGCGGGAAACCGGCGACAAGAATCGACACTGCGCCGCGGGGCAGTTCCCGGCGATCCTCCCGCCGTTGAAACCGCGGGGATGGCCGGCCGGAAACCGGGGAGGCTCCGGCTGCCGGGGGCCCTAGGGTGCCCGCCCGCGGCCTCCACGGACCGGGATTGCATCCAGCGCGGCGACGACGCCGGATCGCTTCCCGTAGCAGGCCGCCGGCCTGTCGAGCGCCGCCACCGTGCCGTCGGGATCCACCCGCAGCGTGCCGCTCGTCGGGATGCCGTACCCCCTGCCGCCTTCCCCGAGCAGGCCGACGGCCGCCTTCAGCTCGGCCCAGCCCTCAGGTTCCGCGTGCGTGTCGCAGACCAGGGGGGCCATCCCGATGCAGCGGAAAAATCCCGCGCTGGCGTCGTCGTCCGGATCCTTCCACTCGACCCAGTGCGTGCCGAGCATGATGCTCCCGGCGGAAATGCCGAAAAACAGGGTCCCGGAATCGTACAGGCCCCGCAGGAAGGGGACGAGGCCGCCTCGCTCGATGGGGCGCATACCCTCCCTGACGTCGCCGCCGGAGACAAACACCGCATCCGCGTCGCCGAGGAGCGCCCGCGCCCCGGCAGGGTCCGCCTTCCCGGGCGAAAGGAGAGCGTGCCGCACCGGCCCCGCCCCGGCCCGCCGGATCCAGTCCGACGCGGAGCGATAGAACGAGGCGTCGTCGCCGCTCGCCGTGCCGATGTAGGCCACGCGGGGGTGCGCGCGGCCCGTCTCCCCCAGGATGGCCCGAATGCGGGGGATCACGCCCGAAGGCCTCCGGAAGTCGCCTCCCGCCATGAGGTAGAGGGGCTTTCTGCCGTTCATGCCAGACACCCCGACAGGTCCAGGCCCGGCGCCGCGTGCGTCCGCCGGTATTTGCCGGAGGCCGCCGGGGCCAGATCGCCAGAGAACTGCACCGCAACCGCCGTGCCCGGCCCGTAGAGCCCCCCGAGGGCCTCGCGGCACCCGTCGGCGACCGCGCGGGGCTCCCCCGCGGCCGACACCCGCAACAGGCAGGTCCCCGCAGACTGTTGGACGAGCTCGTAGTCGCGCAACCCGTCTACCCCCGCGAGCGCCCGGTCGACCTCCCCCGTCGTCACGAGGCGCCCCGTCCGGCTCAGGGTCACGCCGTCGGTCCGCCCCTCGATCGAGGCGGCCACAAACCCCTCCCGGCGGCCGCAGGGGCAGGCGGCCTCGGGCCGCAGCCGCACGAGATCGCCGGGATCGAACCGCAAAAGCGCCGTCCACGGGTTCCCGAACGTCGTAACCGCGATGCGGCCGAGCTCCTGCCGGCCGTGCGCTTGCCCGACCGGCAGGAAATCCACCCTGCACGACTCCGTGTTCTGGTGGAAGGTGCCCTGTTCGCACTGCATGAAGACATACCCGGTTTCCGTCGATCCGTAGGAGCTGATGACGGGGACGGGGAAGACGCGCCGGATCGCCGACAGGTGCAGCAGGGAGAAAAACTCGTAGGTGATCACGATGACCCGCGGCGGCAGGATGGCCACCCCGTGGTCGGACGCCCACCAGCACAGGCGCGCCAGATAGGACGGATTGGCCTCCAGGATGTCGGGCTGAAACTCCCCGAGCTCCGCCGCCATGCGCCGGTAGTGGCGGTCGGTCCACTCCAGAGCGCTGGCCTTCTCGTTGAGAAACAACAACCGGCCGCCGAGCACCCTGTCCCGCATGGGAAGATCGTCCCCGGACAGGAACCCGACGCTCAGCGCGCTGGCCAGCTGCGCCTCGCGGCACGTGTGGTCCAGATGCGCCGTGTGGGCGTTGAGCCTCCACGAGGCCGCTTCGGAGGCGTTCCACCAGGCCTGGTTCCATAGGTTGGTGACCTTCTCCGAGGTGGTGCCGCTTGTCTGGACGAACTCTATCTCGCCGCTGCAGAGCCCCTCCCGCACGTCGCGGCCGGCAGGCACGAGCCCCAGGGGGAAGCTGGCGCGGATGTCCTCTTTGCCGAGCACCGGAAGGGCGGCGTAGCGCCGGTCGACGTCCCCGCCCCCGCCGGCGTCGAAGCGCCGCCAGGCCGCGTAGGCGCTTGCGGTGTCGAGCGCGGCATGGAGCGCGTCGGCCGACCGCCTGTAATACCCGTCGCTGAAGTACGGTTTCTGCATTCCGATGCCGCGACTCTCCCCCGGGGCCCGCTAGGCAAGCAGGTGGACGGCCCGGGCCTTGATGAGCATGGTGATTTCGGTCCCCGACTCGAGGCCGAGGATCCGGACCGTGGCCGGGGTGATGCTCACCTTGAAATCCACCCCGCAGCGGACCACGAGCTCCGCCTTGTCCGCTTGGAGGATCACGCGGCGGATGCGCCCGCGGAGCACGTTCCGGGCGCTGGTCTGGGTGAGGTGCTCCCGGGAAATGAGGATGTCCTCGGAGCGGATGCCGATGGTCACCCTGCTGCCGGCGGCCAGATCGGCATGGGTGGCCTCGATCCTGCACGCCCCCAGGTCGACCGTCATCGTGCCGTCCTCGGGATTGTGGCCGGTGATCTCCCCGGCGAAGACGTTCTCCGTGCCGACGACCCTGGCCACGGGCGCGGACCGCGGGGCGTTGAATATCTCCAGCGGCGTCCCCGTCTGCACCACGCGCCCGTCGTCGATGACGTACATGCGGTCCCCGAGGCGCACCGCCTCGCTGTGGTTGTGCGTCACGTACAGGAAAGGGATCCCCGACCGCCGCTGTATCGAGGCGATCTCCTCCACCAGGCGGGTGCGCGTCGGGACATCCACGGCCGAGAGGGGTTCGTCCAGGAGCAGGATCAGGGGATCGGAAGCCAGGGCGCGGGCGAGGGCGACGCGCTGCCGCTCGCCTCCGGAAAGCTCGCCCGGGAGGCGGCGCGCGGCCCGCGCCACCCCGAGCGTGGACAGAAGCTCGGCGACGCGCGCCCGGGCGCGGTGGCGGGAGCGGTCCCTCGCGCCGTACAGGACGTTCTGCTCGGCCGTGAGGTGGGGGAACAGCAGCTGGTCCTGGAACACGTAGCCGATCCGGCGCCGGCCGACCGGGAGGCTCTGGCCCGATGAGGAATCGAAAAACACCCTGTCCCCCAAGGCGATGCGCCCGGCATCCGGGTTGCGGATGCCGGCAATGGCGCGGAGGATGCTGGTTTTCCCGGCCCCGGAATGCCCGAACAGGACCGTGATGCCCCCCGGGGAGCTGAGCGAGACATCGACCTCGAACGGGTTCTTTCCGCCGGAACCCAGCCGCATCTGTATCCGTGCTTCGAACATGGTCAGGCCCGCTTCCTGGGACGCGACAGGCGGTTGGTGGCATAGACGACCGCGACGCTCATGGCGGTCAGTATCAGCGCGGCCCATCGCGCCAGCGCGTCTTCCCCGGCCATGACGGCATCGAAGATGAGCAGGGGCATGGTCTGGGTCCGGCCCGGAATGTTCCCGGCCAGCATCAGCGTTGCTCCGAACTCCCCGAGGGCGCGGGCGAAACTCAGCACGAGGCCCGCCAGCAGCCCCCTGCCCGCCAGCGGCAGGGTGATGCGCAGCATGGTTTCCCACTCGCTCTTGCCCATGATGCGCGAGGCCACTTCGTATTCGACGTTCACGCTTTCGATGGCCGCGCGCGCCGACTTGATCATCAGGGGCAGGGCCACGACGGTCGCGGCGACCACGGCGGCCCCCATCGAAAAGGTGACGGTCCAGCCCGTCAGCGCGTACAGGGGCCCCCCCAGGAGACCGCGCCGCCCCAGCACGAGGATGAGGTAGTACCCGGTGACGGTCGGCGGCAGCACCATCGGCAGCGTCAGGACCGCGTCGAGAAGGTCCTTCCCCCGGAAGCTGCGCCGCGCCAGGAGGTACCCGAACGCGGTTCCAACCAGACCGATCAGGATCGTGGCGATGCCGACGACCAGAAGAGACAGCTTGAGGGCATTCCAGATCATAGGCTACCGGTAAGGGAGGAATCCGTGCCGCTCCAGTATGGCCTGCCCGGAGCCGCCCGCCACGAGATCGATGAAAGCCCGCGCCTCCCCGGGCGATGCCGCATCCCGGACCTGGGCGATCGGGTACAGGATGGGGGCGTGGGAGCCCTCGGGCGCCGCGGCTGCAATCACCGCCTTCCCGCGCGACGACGGCACGTCGGAGGCGTAGACGAATCCCGCGTCCACCTCCCCCCTGACGACATAGTCGAGAACCTGGCGGACGTTTCCGGCCGGCACCAGGCGGGCCTGCAGCCGGTCCCAGATCCGGAGATGCTCAAGGGCCTCGGCCGCGTACTGCCCCGCCGGGACCGTTTGGGGGTTCCCGATCGCCAGGCGGGCCCACTCGGGGCCGGCCAGCCCTTCGAAGGATTCGAGCTCCAGCGGCGAGCCCGACGGCAGGACCACCACAAGACGGTTCCGCGCGAAAGTGCGCCTCGTCCCCGGGGCGATCAGCCCGGCCGACTCCAGGACATCCATCTGGCGCATCCCCGCGCTGGCGAAAACGTCAGCCGGGGCGCCCCCCTCGATCTGCTTCTGCAGGACGCCGGAAGACCCCAGATTCAGCCGCACCGCCACGCCCGATTGGCGCTCGTAGAGCTCGCCCAGCTCCTCGAAAGCGTCCTTGAGGCTGATGGCGGTCGACACGAGGATCTCCCGCTCCCGGGGCGCCCGGAAGCAAGCGGCCGACACCAAACAGCAGACGAGGATGGCACAAGCCTTTTTCCAAAACCGTTCTCTCCGCATGCGCGACCCCTTTCACGGGACCCGGCCGGCCGGCGGCCCTGTCCCGGTGTCATGGTACAACAACAGCGCGGTGTATAGGAAGAACGGATGCGACGGATTCGGGGGCGGGGCGCCCGCGCCGTGGGGCGCTGGGCGCAGAGGGTCAGAAAGCCGAACGCCGGTCGACCCGCATGAGGCCGTACCCGCAGGCCCGTTCGCCGGATTCCCGGCTCACCGGCTCCTGATCGTTGTACGGGTAGACGACGACCCACCCCTCGGCCCAGAGCTCGTCTAGAGCGCTCTGTTCGTCGGTCCAGCGGCGCGAGGACCTGGAGGGGTCCTCGAACAGGTTCGTCAGAAAATGCCAGAATCCCCCCGCGCGTTCGAGCCAGGCGTATTTGCGGGCGGGCAACGCCGGGACGGCCGGGGCGTACAGGGGCCGGGTATCACACATGCTAGTAAGTGCCATTACGCTAACCTCGTAAGGGCCCCGGGCCGCGGCCGGGGGCCGTTGACTGGACGCCCGTACTCTAGCAACCGCCGTGCCAGAGCGGCCGGGCCGCCGCGGCATTGCGCGCCCGATTCCCGGTACCCCTTTGTTCCCATGTTGATACGAAAACGCATTTCCGTCCGGCCCGGCGCCCGGGAGCTGCCGCCATCCGGGAAATCCCCCTCCCGGGCGCTGGTTTTGCGCACCCGGGGTGCGGAAAATCAGCTCCCGGATCCGGGAGGCACAATTTCGGCGGATCCCGGTTCCATCCGCCCCGGTTTCCGTCTACAATAGCCGCATGAACGCAGACGGGCGCCTGCGCCGGGGACCCGTGCGGGGCGGGCACCCTGCAGTCGCCGGCCGAACCCGGAGCAGCCGAAGGCCATTGGTAACTATGAAACTGCAGATCATTCAGCCGACCCATTACCGGTCGCCCTCCGACCGTACGCTGCACAAAACCCGCAAGAGAAGCGTGGTCAACCTGACGCTCCCCTACCTGGCGGCCCTGGTCCCGGCGGGGTGGGACGTCTCCCTGGTCGACGAGCAGCTCGACGAGATCGACTTCGACGCCCCCGTCGACGCCGTCGCGATCACGACATGGACCATGAACTCGCTGCGCGCCTACGAGGTCGCGGACCGGTTCCGCAGCCGCGGCACAGCGGTCCTCATGGGCGGGCCGCACACGTCCTTCCATTCCGAGGAGGCGGCCGGACACGCCGACGCCGTCTGCATCGGGGAGGGGGACGCCGTGCTGCCGTCGATGCTCGGGGATGCCGCGGCCGGCAGGCTCCGGCCTTTCTACCGTTCCGAGCGGCCGTGCGCCCTCTCCCGCCTGCCCCTGCCCCGGTACGACCTGGTCGACCTGAAACCGTACGGGATGTTCCGGACCTTCTCGGTCCAGGCCTCCAGGGGCTGCCCCTTCCGGTGCGCGTTCTGCTCGGAACGGCTCTACCTGGGGGAAGCCTACCGCTATCGCCCCTCCGGGGACGTCGTCGAGGAGATCCGGCACACGGGCGCCAAAAACATCCTTTTTGCCGACAGCAATTTCGCGGGGGACCCCGACCACTCCATGGAGCTCGTGGAGGCCCTCCTCCCGCTGCGCATCCGCTGGTCGGCGCTCTGGTCCGCCCACCTGTGCAAGAACGACGCCTTCATGGACCTGGCCACCAAGAGCGGCCTGCTGCACCTGAACATCGGGATGGAGAGCATCGACGCGAAAACGCTGGCGTCGATGAACAAGAAGGCCAACAAGGCCGGCGAGTACGGCCAGATACTGGCGGGGCTCAGGAAAAGGGGGATCAGCTATTCCCTCAACTTCATCTTCGGGTGGGACACCGAGACCGAGGACGTCTTCCCCGCGACGCTCGAGTTCCTCAAAAAGAACAGGGTGCCCGCGGCGTACTTCAACATTCTCACCCCCGACCGGGGGACGCCGCTGTACGACCGCATGATGGCCGAGGGCCGCATCACCAACGCCGCGGACATGGGCCGGTGGCCCGGGGACCGGTGCTTCATCCTGCCGCGCAACTATTCCCCCGAAGCGCTGGAAACCAACGTGCGCGACCTGCACAACTCATTCTACAGCTACCGGTCGATGCTCTCCCGGCTGCCTCTGCCCGTCACCATGGGCAACATCGCTTCGTGGGTGATCAACGTCTCCCAGCGCAACGTCATGCGGGGAGACGCCAAGGAGAATTTCGAGTCGTTCTGAAAGGGGGGAACGGAGATGAAATACGCGATCCTGTCCGCAGTGGCGGCGGCGCTGCTCGCCGCATTCCCGGCCTCCGCGGCTGAAACGCCGTGGGACATCGACGGGGCGCACTCGTCGGTCCTGTTCAGCGTGAGGCACCTGATGATCAGCAACGTCCGGGGGACGTTCGACAAGGTTTCGGGGACCGTTTTCTATGACGGCGAGAGCTACGCGTCGGTCCGGGTCGACGCCGTCATCGAGGCCGGATCGGTCAACACCCGGGAACCGGACCGGGACGCGCACCTGCGCAGCGGGGATTTCTTCGACGCGGCCGCGCACCCGGCCATCACGTTCCGGTCCAGGCAGGTGAACAATATCGCCGGAAACCGGTTCCAGCTCGTCGGCGACCTCACCATACGCGGCACGCGGCGCGAAGTCGTCCTCGACGTCGAAGCCAGCGGCGTGATCACGGGCATGCAGGGGGAGTCGCGCATCGGGGCCCGCGCCACGACGCGGCTCAACCGGCAGGATTTCGGGGTCCGCTGGAACCGCACGCTCGACGCCGGGGGCCTCGTCGTCGGCAACGAGGTCGACATCACGCTCGACCTCGAGCTGACGCAGAGGCCGTAGCGGGCCTAGATCCGGGAGAGCGCCCGGGAGAGGTCTTCGATGACGTCCTCGGGGTCCTCGATCCCCACCGCGAGCCGGAACAGCGTGTCCTTGATCCCCAGGGCGTACCGCTCCCTGCGCGTGTAGTTGTAGTAGCTGACCATGGCCGGGTGGGTGATCAGGGTCTCCACCCCGCCGAAGCTCGGGCCCACGTAGCACAGCCGGAAGGCGTCGATCATCCGCTTGGAGGATGCGAGACTCCCCCGGGTCTCGAACGACACCACCCCGCCCCCGCCGCGCATCTGCTCCCGCGCGACCCGGTAGTGGGGGTGGCTTTCCAGGAAGGGGTAGTACACCCGCCGGACCTTGGGGTGCGCTTCGAGAAACCGGGCCACGGCCAGGGCGCTTTCATTCTGCCGGGCCACCCGCAGGGGGAACGTCTTGAGCCCCCGCAGCAGCAGGTAGCAGCAGTGCGGGTCGATCGTCCCCCCCATCGACTTGTGCAGGTTCCGGATCCTTTCGACCAGGTCCCGGCGGCCCATGACGGCCCCGGCCAGGATGTCGTTGTGCCCCGCCAGGTATTTCGTGCAGCTGTGCAGCACCAGGTCCATCCCGAATTCCAGCGGGCGCTGGTTGTAGGGGGTCGCGAAGGTGCTGTCGATCAGGATCGGAACCTTGTGCCGGTCGGCGATCTCCCGGATCTTCACCAGGTCGAAGATGTTGAGGTAGGGGTTGGTGGGGGATTCGGAGAAGATGAACCGGGTGTTTTTGCGGATCGCCCCGTCCAGGCCCCCGTAGTCCCCGAAGGACACGATCGTGCAGTCGATGGCGAACTGCTTCAGGTAGGAGCGGCAGAACTCCAGGGTCTTCTTGTAGGAATCGTCGGTGATCACGATATGGTCGCCCGACTGGACCAGCGACAGGATCGTCGTGGTGATCGCGCTCATCCCCGAGGAGAAGACGACGCAGTCCTCGGCCCCCTCCAGGTCGGCCAGGCGCTGCTCGGCGACCGTGACGGTCGGGTTGCCGTAGCGCCCGTACTCGTAATGGTTCTTCCCCGTCCGGGTGTAATCCTCGAGCTCCTTGCTGTTCTTGAACGTAAAGGTCGACGACTGGATGATCGGCGTGGTCAGGGAATCTGCGAATTTGCGCCGTCCCTCGCCCGCGTGCACCGAGCGGGTCGCCAGGGAACCCGATCCCTTTCTTGTTTTGGTCTGAGCCATGCATGCCTCCATTCGATGCGCCGCCGGCCAGGGCTGCGGGAATCCATTTAGCCGAAAGGCCCCGCAAAAGCAAGGGCAAAACCGCATCCGGGCCGGGGCGGGGCAGGCGCCCCGCCCTTCAGTCGATGCGCAAAGACTGCCCCCGCCGGGGGACCACCGTGGGATACCCCGCGCCGCCGAGCAGGCGCGCGAAGGATTCGGCAGGTTCCTCCTCGCCGTGCACCAGGGCGATCTTCTTGATCCTGAGGTTGGACGTTTTCAGAAATTGCAGCATTTCGTTGCGGTCGGCGTGGGCGCTGAATCCGCCGATCTTCTCGACCCTGGCCGCGAGCGGGTAGGTCTTGTTCATGAACCGGAGCAGCGGGGGGGCGCCCGCCCGCCCGGCCGCGGCATAGGCCATCCCCTGCTCCTCGATCCTGCGGCCCAGGGTGTGCTCGGCCATGAACCCGACGATGAGTATCGTGTTCCGGGGGTCGTGTATCTTGAAGCGGAGATGGTGCAGGATGCGGCCGGCCTCGCACATGCCGGAGGCGGAGATGACGACCATGGGGCTTTTGTCCCGGTTCAGTGCCATGGACTGCTCGACCGACTGCACGAAATGGATGTGGTCGAACAGGAAGGGGTTCTCCCCCTTCTCGAGGAAAGTGGTGTGGGTCTCCTCGTCGTAGACTTCCGGGTGCTCGCCGAAAACGCGGGTGATGTTGACCGCAAGCGGGCTGTCGACGTAGATGGGCACCTGGAGCGACGGGTCCTCGTTGTAGATCTCGTGCAGGTAGTAGAGCAGCGTCTGCGTGCGGCCGAAGGCGAAGGCGGGGATGATCAGGCTGCCCCCGCGGCCCGTCGTCTCGAGCAGGACCTCCTTGAGCTTCCCCTTCATGTCCTCGAGCGGCTCATGCACCCGGTCCCCGTAGGTGCTCTCCATCACCAGGAGGTCCACGTCGGCGTCGGACTCTTTGAAAACCGTCGTCGGGTCCTTCAGGATCGGCTTGCCGAAACGCCCGATGTCGCCCGTGAACAGAACGGTTTTGCCCCTCCCCTCCTCCCGGACCTTGACCAGGGCGAAGGCCGAACCGAGGATGTGCCCCGCGTCGTAGAAACAGCATGTGGCGTCATGGCCCACCGAAACCGGGTACTGGTAGGGGCAGCTCTGAAAATACCCGAGCGCCCGGTCCGCGTCATCGATCGTGTAGAGGGGTTCGACGCTTTCGAGCCGGTGTTCGGCCATCAGCCGGCCGATGGTGTTCACGTTCAGCTCGTTCCGGCCCTTTTTCAGGATCGCCTTGATCTCCCGCAGCTTGCGCGCGCTTATGTTTTTCGCCTTCCGCGACTTCTGCCGGTCCGCCAGGGCCCCCCGCACCGTCTTGTAATTGAGGTAATTGGCGTCGGACTCCTGGATGTAGGCGGCGTCGCGCAGCAGGTACTCGCAGGCGGCTTCGGTGGGCCGCGTGGCGAAGACCCGGCCGTGGAACCCGTTCTTGGTCAGCAGGGGGAGTCGTCCCGAGTGATCGATGTGCGCGTGCGACAGGATGATGTTGGTCACGACCCCCGGGTCGAACGGGAGGATCCTGTTCTTGGCGTCCGACTCGCTCCGTCTGCCCTGGAACATCCCGCAGTCGAGCAGGATGTTGTCGGAATTGGCCGTGATCATGTGCATGGAACCCGTCACTTCCCGGACGGCGCCGTAAAAAGTAATGTGCATTGCGCTACTCCGCCTTTCTCCCGTTTCCTGTACAGCCCTGAACCCGGGTGTCATTGTATGCCACCCGGGCCCGTCCGTGGAGTTTTTTTCGCGTTGGCGCCCCGGCAGGCCCTGGAAAGTCTTTGGCTGCGCAGGCACCGGGTGTACCATGGAACGCGAACGCACCATCGACTGACAGGGGGGGGACCATCGCCATGGATTTCATGAAAACGTTAGCGCAGGGGATGACGCGGAGGCATTTCGTCACGCAGGCGGCCGCCGTGGCCGGCACGGCCGCCCTTTCGGGCGCCGCTTCGGGCGCCGCTTCGGCCGCAGCCGGGCAATCCGGAGGGAATCCCGAATCGCCCGTGGCGGCAGCCAACGCCTGCGGCTCGGACCTGCTCCAGATGCTCGTGCTGCGGACCTACCCGGTCGCCGTGAAGATGCTCCGGGACGAAAGCGAGATCCCACGGGGCTCCGTCCGGCCCAAAAAGGATCTCGGGGAGCACTATGCCGCCTGCCAGGCCTTCGGCATCGTGCGGCAGCGCGGAACGGCCCTGGCCATGTTCATCGAGGACCACTGGTGTTTCGAACCCATCATCGGCTACGGGCTGGCCGAACCCCCGGAGGAATTTCTCGAGGGGTCCGGCAGCGACTTCTTCGTCCAGAACAGGGCCGCGGCCAAGGAGCGCAACAACGCCATCCCCATCCTGCCCTACGGCAGGTGGGCCGGGATGGCGCTGGCCCCCCTGCACAAGGCCGCATTCGCCCCGGACCTGACCGTTATCTACTGCAACGCGACCCAGCTGCGCCACATGCTGTTCTGCCTGATGCTCCAAAACGGCACCCGCGTCACGTCCACCCTGGACCCGATCTGGTCCTGCGTGCACTCGGTCGCCCCTCCCCTGCTGACGGGCGAGTGCGCGGTGACCGTCCCCGATCCCGGGGAGTTCGAAAGGGGCGCCGTCGGCGACGACGAGATGATGTTCTCGATCCCGGCCGGCAGGATGGAGGAGCTGATGTACGGGGTGCGCCACTACGAGAGCATCGGCATGGGGTACCGCAGTTTCGGGCGCGAGCTGAAGGGGAATTTCAAGCAGCCCCCCTTCTACCTGGAATATTTCAAACGGTGGGGCCTGGACCAGCCGCAGTAGGCGCCGTCAGGGCGCCGCCTCCGCCCCGTCCCGGGCCGGTTCGGGCGCGTAGTAGCCCCGGCGCGCCCGGATGCGCACGCCTTTTGTGCCGCAGCGGATTTCGATGGCCCGGAACGTGCCGTTTTTCCTCTTGTCCTTCGGGCTGTAGGCCAGGCTGTACTGGCCCCGGAGGTCCCGGCCGATCGAAAGGAAGGTTTCCCGGATGTCGTCGAAACGCGCGCGGGGGGAGAAAAAGGCCCCGCCCGTCCGCTCGGCCATGTTCTTGAGGGGGCCGAACCCGCCTGCCGTCCCACTGCCCTGCACCCCGATGCCGTACAGGAGGCAGTCGCTTTTCTGGGCCGCCTCGATCGCCTCCTCCCTGGTCACAAGGCTCGAGGTGTCCTCGCCGTCGCTGAGGACGACCATCACCCTGCGCCCCGCTTCGTGGCGCATCTTCTGCGCGGCGATGAGATAGACGGCATCGTAGAGCGCGGTCGAGGTGCCCGCCTTCAAACCCTCGAGCGCCCGGATCAGGGCGCCCTGGTCCTGGGTGAAATCCCGGACCAGGCTGACCTCGGAGTCGAACTGCGCGACCAGGGCCAGGTCCCTGTCGGGCCGCAGGATTTCCCGGAAGAACTCCGCGGCCGTGTCGATCTCGTACCGGAGCTTGTCGTTGACGCTCCGGCTGGTGTCGACCAGAAGCGCGATGGTCAGGATCGCGTCCGTGCGCTTCTCGGCCTCGCTGAAGAACTCGATCTGCTGCTCCATGCCGTTTTCGAATACCCGGAAGTCCTCCATCTTGAGCCCGTCCACCGGATTGCCGCGGCCGTCGAGCGCGCTGAAATACAGGTCGACGAGCGACACTTCGCTGCGGATGGTTTTCTGGGGCGCGGGGCCGAGACCCGCGCCGGAAAGCAGAAGGAGGCAGCATGCTGCAATGGCGCTGTTCATAAAGGGCCCCCGGATGAAGTCCGTACCCAAAGGATACTCCAGTATCCGGACGGAAGCCACAGGCCCTCCGGAAAATCCCGCCGGCGGCAAACACTTGACGCGGCGGCCCGAATCTCCATAGGATAGGACCACCTGCCGGGCGCGCAGGACGGAAGCCCCGGGGCGCAGTCAACCCGTTAAAGGAGGAAAACTCCCATGAACAAACGGCATGTCCGTTTCCCGACACCCCTTCTGGCGATCCTTCTGGCGATCCTTCCGGCGGCCGTTTGGCACGCCGGCGCTTCGGCCGCGGACGAGGCCCGCGTCGATATCGACGCGGCCGCCCTGCGCCCGCCGATATCCGAGTACGTCTACGGGCAGTTCATCGAACACCTGGGGCGCTGCATCTACGGGGGGATCTGGGCGGAAATGCTCGAGGACCGCAAGTTCTATTTCCCCGTCACGGGCCGGGCGCCGGCCTGGGAGCTCCACACCCCCGGGCGGAGCTCCTGGGAGGGGGAGGGGCACCCCTACGAGCTTCTCGTGCGGTCCCCCTGGATGATCCTGGGAGAGCCGTCGTCGGTCTCGATGGTGACCGACGGCGCCTATGTCGGGGAGCACACCCCCGCGGTGCGTTTGCCCGGCGACGGTGGCCGCGCCGGGATCCTGCAGGAGCGCCTGGGGCTGGTGGCGGGCAAGCGCTACACGGGCCGCATCGTGCTCTCGGGCGACCCCACGGCGGGGCCGATCGAGGTCCGCCTCGTCTGGGGCCCCGGGGCGTCCGACCAGCAGACGATCCCGATCGAACGTCCGGCGCCCGGCTACACGACCTACCCGCTGGCGTTCACGTCGCGGGGCGCGACCGACAACGGCCGCCTGGAAATCGTCGGGCGGGGGAAGGGGAGCTTCCGCATCGGGGCGGTATCGCTGATGCCCGAGGACAACATTCTCGGGTGGCGGCGCGACACCGTGGAGGTGCTCCAAAAGCTGAACGCGCCCGTCTACCGGTGGCCGGGGGGGAATTTCGTAAGCGGCTACGACTGGAAGGAGGGGATCGGGGACCCGGACAGGCGCCCCCCGCGCAAGAACCCGGCATGGAAGGGGATCGAGCACAACGACGTCGGCATCCACGAATTCCTGGCCCTCTGCCGCGAAATCGGCG
The DNA here is from genome assembly GCA_964651155.1 of uncultured Acidobacteriota bacterium. Taxonomy (GTDB): domain Bacteria; phylum Acidobacteriota; class UBA6911; order UBA6911; family UBA6911; genus UBA6911. The sequence continues at coordinate 20,354 of CAZYXB010000031.1, forward strand.
CGGAACCGTTCATCGCCGTCAACACGGGGCTCGGGGGCGCCGCTGCGGCGGCCGAGGAGTTGGAGTACGCCAACGGGTCCCCGGAGACGCCCCAGGGGAGGCTGCGCGCGGAAAACGGGCACCCGCAGCCGTTCGGCGTCCGCCTGTGGGCCATCGGCAATGAGATGTACGGCAACTGGCAGCTCGGGAACATGCCGCTCGAGGACTACCTGAAGAAGCACCGCGACGTCGTCGACGCCATGCGCGCGGTCGACCCGTCGATCGAACCGGTGGCGGTCGGCAACGTCGGCCAGTGGAGCCAGGCGATGCTCACAAACTGCGCGGGCCACATGAGCCTCATCAGCGAACACCTCTACTGGCAGGGCAGAAACGACGTCGAGGCGCACGTGCGGCAGGTCCCCGAGGGCATCCGCCGCGTCGCCGACGCCCACCGGAAATACCGGGAGGAGATCGGCGCCCTCCGGGGCAAGGACATCCGCATCGCCCTGGACGAGTGGAACTACTGGTACGGGGGGAACGAGTACGGGGAGCTCGGCGTGCGGTACTTTTTGCAGGACGCCCTCGGCATCGCCGCGGGCCTGCACGAAATGTTCCGCCAGAGCGACATGTTCTATATGGCCAACTACGCCCAGACGGTCAACGTGATCGGGGCGGTCAAGACGACGAAGACCGAGGCGGCGATGGAGGCGACGGGCCTGGTCCTCGAGCTCTACCGCGAGCGCTTCGGCAGCGTCCCCGTGCCGGTTTCCGGCGTCCCGCTCCCGCTCGACGTCGCCGCCGCCTGGACCGGCGACCGGAACGCGCTGACCGTGGCCGTGGTCAACCCCTCCTCCGAACCCCGCCGCATGGTTCTGAACGTGGCGGGGGCGGACCTGGGCAGGCAGGCGCTGCGCTGGACTCTGACGGGGGCGGACCGCTGGTCCCACAACCGGCCGGGGCACAAGCGCGAGGTCGACGTCGATGCGGTAACGCTCGACGTCGACGAGGGGCGGATCGACGTGCCGCCGCTGTCGGTCACGCTCTACCGCTTCCCCGCCAGGTAAGCCGCAGACACGCCTCCGGCCCGCGTCCGGGCCGGGCACGGAGGGGGTAACGGCCGGGATTTGCCGGCTTCGGGGCGCCGCGCGAGGCGGCGCCCCCTTCCCCTCCCGCGGCGCCGCTCCCGGGCCTATTCCCAGCCTGTCTTCAGGCCGGTCTCCTCGGAAAAATACCCGATCGCCTCGATCTCGTGGATTTTCCCGTTGCGGATCTTGTAGACGTGGGCGGCCGGAAGGTCGAAGGGCCCCCACTCGTTGGCGCGTTCGGTCACTCCTGGCACGCCCTTGATCTTCATCACCTTGGGCTCGCCGTCGTGGCGGAATATGGAGAAGGCGAACACCAGGCCCTTCTCCTCGTCGACGGCGAAGACGCGCCGGTCGGTGATGCCGGTGATGTAGCTCATGACGCCGGTGCTGAGCTGCTCGCCGCACTTCATTTTCCGGAAGGTCGAGAAATCGTCCTCGGCCGCCTCCTTGGGCGTCTGCGTCTGATCGTTGGCGCTGATGCCGCCGTTTTCCCTGCGCTGGCATTCATCGGCGAACGGGGCGACGAGACCGTCGTCCTCGACGATGGCCTCGTAGTAGGAATTGGCGATTTCCCGCATCCGTTCCCTGGACACGCGCTCCACCTTGGGCAGCCGCTCGAGCAGGGCCGGACGGACGGCCGACATGTTCGGATGAAGCGGGGAGCCGTCGGAATGGATCACCAGGTGGTCGATCTCCCGGATCCTGTGGCCGGCCACCTTGAGCCGGATGGCCGCGATCGTGGGGTTCCCGTTCTCCTCGAGTACCCCCATGAAGGCGACTTCGCCGGCGTCCGGATCGGCCACGACGATCTTGAAATCCGTCGGGCCGCCGGTGGCACTCTTCCACAGCCCCTCCCCGACCGGGATCCTCCGGGTGTTCTCGACGAGCTTCACGTCCTCGCCGAGCGGCGCGGCCGAGGGGTCGTTCGCGGCCAGGGCGGCCAGGTACTGATCCATCTTTTCAACCAGGCAGCTCCGCGTGCAGCTCCACCCGTCCGAAGCCTGATAGGGGATCCCGACGCAGGCAATGGCCTCGATCTCGTGGATCTTCCCGCTGCGGATCTTGTAGATGTGGCCGGCCCCCACGCTGAACTGTCCCCACTCGTTGGCGCGTTCGGTGACTCCCGGGACCTTGCGGATCGGCAGCGGGTTCGGGTCTCCGTCGTGGTTGAACATCGAGAAGGCCATGACCAGCCCCATCTCCTCGTCGACGGCGAACAGCCGCCTCTGGTTGATGTCGGTGATGTAGCCCATGACGCCGGTGCTGAGCTGCTCGCCGCACCGCATGCGCCCGAACTGGGCGATGGATCCGGGCGCCAGATCGCCCGGGATCGGGTCCTGGTTGTTGGCCGAGGTGATGCCGCCTTCCCGCCGCTGGCATTCGTCGGCGAACGGGGCGACGGTGCCGTCGCTCTGTTCGATGGCGTCGTAGTAGGCGTTGGCCGCACGCAGCATCTCCTCCCGGGAGACCCTTTCGGCCGGGTCCAGCTTCTGGACCAGGCCCGGGCGGGGCTGCTTCAGGCCTTCAGGCAGCGGGCCGTCGATCCTCCAGATCATGTGGTCGATCTCGGTGATGCCGCCCTGCTCCACCTTGAGCCGGACGCCCAGCTGGATCGGCTTGCCCTGGTCTTCGACGACGCCCATGAACCCGATCTGCCCCGCGGCCGGATCGGCGACGTAGATCTTGTAGTCGTTGGTCCCCCCGGTCGAGGTCGCCCACAACCCCTCGCCGACGGGCGTGACCCGGGTGTTTTCGACGAGCTTGACGTCGGGCGCCAGGGGCAGACCGGCGGGATCGTGCGCCGCCAGGGCCTCGAGGTACTGATCCATCAAAGCCACCAGAGACGCCCGGTCGGGCTGTTTTTTGGCACAGGCACACTGGAATGCGATGCCCATGAGAAGAATACAGAGAAGAACCGTCGTTTTTTTCATGTACCACTCCCTGTGTGCGCCCCGCCCGGGGCGGAGCAGCTGAAATTGACTCTTAGGAAACCTTCGGGCACGCCCGAAAACAGCACATTGCGCGGCGGCCCTGCTCGTCCGGCGCACAGCATTTCTGGTCCTGGAAATGGCCCCATTGTATAACCGAAGCCGCCGGTTGTGAAGCGAATGGTGCGCGGAATCGGCCGACGGCCGGGCGATCCCCCGGAACCGTTCTGCGGCACGGGAAACCGGCGAGGGAGGGGCGAAAAACATGTTTCCCGCCGCGCGCATCCCGGGTACAATGCCCCCCAGGACCCGGAGCGGCCGGGACAGGTGCAAAGACGCATGGTCGCCATCATTCGAAAACCGGACACCCAGCGGAAGCTGGAGCTCCTCAGCACCGACGCCCAGTACGACCTGGCCTGCGCCTGCGGCACGGCTGCGGACGGCCACCGCCGCCGCGGCCCCGGGGACGCATGGATCTACCCGGTCACCCTGCCCAACGGCGGCAGGAGCGTCCTGTTCAAGACGCTCCTTTCCAATGCCTGCTCGAACGACTGCAGCTACTGCCCGCTCAGGGCCGGACACGACGTCCGCCGCTGTACGCTCGGCGAAGAGGAGATCGTCGGCGCCTTCCTCGATTACTACAACCGGGGGGAGGTTTTCGGGCTGTTTTTGACCTCGGGGGTGCTCGGCTCCCCGGACGCGACCATGGAGCGGATCAACCGCGTGGCGCGGATTCTCCGCCGCCGGCACGGGTTCCGGGGGTACATCCACCTGAAGATCCTCCCGGGTTCGAGCGACGCCGCGATCGAGGAGGCCCTGTCCCTCTCGAGCGCCGTATCCCTCAATATCGAGACCCCCGGGGCGAAGCACCTGGCCCGGCTGTCCTCTCGGAAACGCTTCACCGAGGATATCGTCGAGCCGATCAAGCGGATCAGCCGCCTGACGGCCAGGGGGAACCGCTACGAGCAGGTCCGGCAGACCACCCAGTTCGTCGTCGGGGCCGCCGGGGAAACGGATTCGGAGATCATCCGGTACGTCTGGGGCCTCTACGACCGGCTCGGCCTGCACAGGGTCTACTACAGCGCCTACCAGCAGGGGGCCGGCCTCCGGGAGCCCGGATACCGGGAGCCCGCAGCGGCCGGCGGCGGCCGAAGCGGCGGCGGCCTGCTGCGCGAGCACCGGCTCTACCAGGCGGATTTCCTGATGCGCCGGTACGGATTCACGGAATCGGACATCTGCCTGGACGATGCGGGGAACCTTTCCCTGGAGGTCGATCCGAAGGAGCTGTGGGCCAGGCGGCACCCCGAATACTTCCCCCTGGACGTCAACAAGGCCTCCCGGCAGGAGCTTCTGCGCGTCCCGGGCCTGGGCGAGGTCTCCGTCGACCGGATACTCCAACAGAGGAATGCCTCGAAACTCCGGAACCTCGAAAGCGTCGGCCGGCCGTCCTCCCGGCTCGAGAAGGCCCATGCCTACCTCAGCTACTGATCTGCGCCGCAGCCGGCGGATGTCCCCCGGATGGCGCTTCCACCTCGCCGTCGTTACGCTGCTGGCCGGCCTGCTGCTGTTCTCCAACCTCCACGAGGGCGGCCTGTCCGGATACGACGACGCGCTGTACGCCCACGAGGGGGAGCAGATGCTCCGGACCGGCGACTGGTGGAACGTCCGGTGCAACGGCAGCTTCAACTTCGAATACCCGCCCATGTTCTTCTGGCTCGAGGCCCTGTCGATGTCCCTCTGGGGCGCGACGGACTTTGCCGCGAAGTTCCCGTCGGCGCTGGCGGGGCTTCTGACGATCGTCTCGGTCTTCCTCATCGGGCGCGCCGCCGGGCGCAATGACCTCTACCCGGTGTGCGCGGCGTGGATCCTGATGCTCACGCAGTATTTCCTGAAATACTCCATGCACGCGATGACGGACGTGCCCTACGCCCTTTTCTTCACGCTGGCGATCCTGTTCTACCTCCTGGGGCTGCGGCGCCCCCTCTTCTTCCTGCTGTGCGGCTGCGCCGTGGCCGCCGCCATCCTGACCCGGTCCGTCCTGGGGTGCATTCCCCTGGCGGTGATCCTCGGCCACGGCGCGCTGGCCGAGCGTTTCCGGCCGCTGCGCTCCCCCGCGTTCGCCGCCGGGATGGCGCTGGCCATCGTGCTGCCCGCGCTCTGGTACGTCCCGCAGTACCGGGCGCACGGCGCCCCCTTTCTCGAGCAGTCCCTGCAGGTCATCACCAGCAAGGTGTCCCACGGCGGGGACTCCGGCGCCCGCGGGTTCCTGTGGGACCTGGCGCGCTATCCCGGGCTGCTGGCGAAGCTGTATTGGCCCTGGCTGCCGCTTTTGATCCTGGGTCTGTGGATGGAGGCGCGCAGGGCCTGGCGCTCGAGGGACGGATTCTCCATCCTCCTGCTGCTGTGGATCGGGTGCATCCTCGTGCCGCTCAGTCTGGCCGACTCGAAAACCCTCCGCTACATCATGCCCGCCTTCGGGGCCTTCGCGCTGGCGGCCGCCGTGCCGTCGAGCGGCTGGCTGCTGCCGGTGCGGCACCGGCTGCACGCCCGCGTCGGGTATGTCCTTCTCTGCCTCGCGGTCGCGGCCATGGCCTCTGTCTCCTCCCCGCTCGAGCGCGCGGGGGGAATCCGCGCGATCGGCGCGGCCGTCCAGAGGCATGTGCCGGCCCCGGAGCGGGTCCATTTCTACACCGGGGGGGCGCCGCGCCACGACGACAGGAACCAGATGCTGTGGTACTCCAAGCGCCGCCTGGACCACCACCTGGATCCGGCGGCCCTGGTCCGGGAGCTCGAGGGCGGCGGCTACTTCGTCGTCGACCGCCCCTCCTGGGAGGCCATCGTCCTCCCCCGCGCGGCCTGCGTTACGGAACTGGCCGGTACCGAGGCGTGGGTACTGTTTGCGAGGGGACGCCAGGCCATCGATCGACATAGGTAATCGGTCACCCGCTGGCATACACGGCCAGGCACGCCGGTTCACAAGTGCAACCGAAGGCGGATGGGTAGTGTAGCACCCTGATATAGGTGCCCATTTGCCCTGAAGCCGGGAGTGCGCGGCGGTTGAAAAGTGCGCCACCTGATACGAGGTTATCGATTTGTCCTTTCAATGTTCCTATATGAGTGCTGAATGAGTATCGGCTGCCCGAGAAGCCCCCCGGGCTCTGATTACGGGCTCACTTCAAGCGAGCACAAGTGGCTCATTTTGGATTAGCGCCGAAGACAGAGCGATGGGATGAATTTGCTGGAATCGATCCTGAAGCTGGAAAAGGAAACGATGGGAGCGCGAAAAGAAACGCATTCCTACGCTTCGGTAGATAGTCTCTTGATGCGCCAATACAGCGGGTTGAAGGCTATGGCGCTCCCTGCCGCGTTCCGGGGGCCGCGTCGAGCTCGTACAGATACCATATCTTCGACCGCCCGACCCAGTTGTTGACGTTGAGCCGGAGGAGCCACGCGGGGTGGCTGGCATAGACGAGATTACCCCCCGTGCCGTGATCCCGGAGCGCGTCCCGGTCCGAGGACACCCACAGGTGCGCACGGTCCGGCTGCAGCCGTATCTCGCCGGGGGACCGGACGGTCCGGACCTCGAGGTTCCCCCTCCGGTAGAAACGGACATCGAGCCCGACGCGGCGGTACGGGTCTTCCCCATGGCAGTAAAGAAGCGTTGCGCCCGGGTACCCGTCGTAAATCTTCCTGTAGAGGGAGACCCGGCCGTCGGCGGGGCCGACGGCGGCCACGGCCAGGCACGCGCAGTTGACCGCCAGAGCGCAGGCCATGAAGGCACGGAACGTTCGCAGCCGGGCAACATCCGAAAACCGCCCGGTGCGCATCCCTTCGAAGGCCGTGACAAGAAGCACGGGGAGGAAATAGACCATCGGGAACAGAAACCGCAGCTCCTTGTGGCCGATCGCGAAGTGCACGGCCAGAAACGGCAGGACGCTCCACAGCACCGGGCTCCGGGGCCGGCTGAAGGCCGCGACCGGCACCGCGAGCAAAAACAGGAGGCTCAGGGGCGGTATCCCCTTCAGGGCAAAGGCCCGGATGTACCACCACCAGGGGGACTCGCCGAAGGACGCCGCCTTCCCCTGCAGGATGTTCTGGTCGAAATAGTTCCACGCCGCGAGGGTCCATTCCCCGTAGAACCACCGGTCGACGAGGATCCCGGCGGCGACGGCGGCGGCCATCCCGACTGCCAGCCCCGCCATGTGCCGCCTGGGCGCCTTCTTCACCAGCACCAGCCAGGCCAGGAGCCCGGCGGCGAGCAGGGCCGCCTGGAACCTGAAAACGAAGGAGAGGCCGAGCAGCGTCCCGACGAGGAAACCGGCCGGGGCGCCGGAGCGCTTGGTCAGAAAGCAGGCGGCAAACGCCAGGGTGAAGAACAGGCCGGCCCAGTTTTCGCCCGAGTAGCGGACGCCGACGAACACCGCGGGCCAGGACAGAAAGGACAAAGCCAGAAACCAGCGCTCCTCCGCGCCGCGGAACGTCCCGCAATAGACCGCGTACAGAAGCCGCATGCAAACGAATGCCAGAAGCGCGGAGACCAGCCTGAGGAAAAAGGCCGCGGCGAAAGGGCTCCGAACCCCGAGGATCTCCGCACCGCGGCAGGCCGCAACCGCCAAAGCCGGCTGCAGCGACGACCGCATCCGGTGATGGTACTCCCAGGGCAGGCTCTCCTCGGAGGTCAGCCCCAGTTTCAGGCCGGCGAACTCGAGTATCTGGAAATGCTCGTCAAAATGGTGGAACCCGACCGAGAAGACGCTCGCGACGACGAGCGCGAGCAGCCCCAGGGCCTCCACCGTCCTCACCCTTTTCCGCATCGCGACATCGAACACGCGGCACTCCGTCCTTGCGCCGGCATCAGGCGGCGCCGGCACCCTGCCGGGCCGCCGCGGCGGCACCGGCCCATTCTACGGCATCGGCCCGCTCCCGGACAAACAGTTTGGCGCCGCCGGGGGCGCCCGGTCTTGCCGCAGCGGCCGGCGTGTGCCATAGTTACCACCCTGCTTGTTTCGGAAGGGATTGGCGGATGAAAAAGATGATTGCCGTACTGGAAGGGGACGGGATCGGGCCCGAGATCGTCGCCGAAGCCATCAAAGTGCTCAAGGCCGTCGAGCGCAAATACGGCCACGACTTCGAGCTCGTCTACGCCCCGTTCGGTGCCGAGGCCTATTTCCGCGAGGGGTCTCCGTTCCCGGAGAAGACCGTCGAGATATGCGACCGGGCCGACGTGATCATCAAGGGGCCGGTCGGGCTCGCGGTCGAGGAGATGAACCGGATCCCGCAGGACATGCGCCCGGAGGCCGGGGCCATACTCCCCTTGCGGAAACGCTACGACACCTTCGCCAATTACAGGCCGGTACGACTCCCCGGGGATCTGGCGTCGTTCTCCCCGCTCCGGGAGGACCTGATCGGGGACGGGCTCGACATCCTGATGATCCGCGAGCTGGTCGGGGGCATCTACTTCGGGGACAAGACCGAGGGGAGCGCGACCGGGATGCGGTACGCCGAAGACGACTGCACCTACACCGACGAGCAGGTGCGGCGCATCGCCACGGTCGCTTTCGAGGAGGCGCGCCGGCGGAAGGCGCTTCTGACGAACATCCACAAGGCCAACGTGCTTGCGACCTCGCGGTTCTGGCAGGCCATCGTGGAGGAGGTGGGGGCGGCCTACCCGGACGTGCGCTACCGCTCCATGCTCGTCGACAACGCGGCATTCCAGCTGGTGAAGAACCCCCGCCAGTTCAACGGCGTGGTGCTGCTCGAAAACATGCAGGGGGACATTCTGACCGACCAGGCGGGCGGGATCCTGGGCTCTCTGGGGCTGATGCCCTCGGCCTGCATGGGGGTCAGGAAAGGGTACGTGGAGGCCGCCCACGGTTCGGCCCCGGATATCGCGAACCAGAACAAGGCCAACCCCTATTCCATGATCGGCAGCGTGGCGTTTTTGTTCGAGAAGTGCCTCAACCTGCCGCGGGAGTCCGAGGACATCTGGAATGCCCTGTTCTCGGTTTTCAGGGACGGCTACCGGACCGTGGAGCTGGCCGCCCCGGGGTGCGACGGCGGCAAAATCCTGTCCACCAGCGCCTTCGGCGACCTGGTGGCGGAGATGATCCAGGCACCCGGGGCCGCAACGCCCTAGACCTGGTGCTCCCGGCGGACGATTTTGCGCGCGCCCCCGTACCACGCCGTGCTCCAGTCCTTGGGCATGACGATCTCCTCGAGGCGGTCGAGCTGGCCGATGGCCCGGAGCCGGTCGTAGATAAGCTGCCAGGCGCACGGCTTTTCCGGATCCACCTCGCACCGGCCGTCCCGGGAGCCGCCGCAGGGACCGTTGAGCAGCCGCTTCGCGCAGCGCGTCACCGGGCAGATGCCCCCGAACTGCGCCAGCCGGCAGTCGCCGCAGCCGAGGCACTTCTCCGTCCATGTCGCCCGCTCCTCCAGAACTCCGAGGAACTGGGTGTTGAGCCCGGCGTAGACGGGCATGCGCGGGAACTTCTCCGCGATGGCCTGCACGCCCGCGCCGCACCCGAAGGATACGATGGCCTCGACCCCGGAGGCGGGCTCGGCCAGTTCCCGCAGGAACTCGTTGTCGCACTGCCGTTCGATCGTAACCTGGCTGATCTGTACGGGATGGCCGTCGAGTTTGCGGGCCATGCGCATGGCGTAGGCGGCGATGCCGACTTCGCGCTCCCCCCCGGCAAGGCATACCGATACGCAGGTGGCGCAGCCCGCGAAGAGGACCTTCCGGTGGCCCGCGATGATGTCCTTGAGTTCGGTGACGGATTTCGGCGATGCAACGATCATGGCTCCCTCGCGCTTTCCCCCTCCCGGACCCCGGATCCGGGAGGGTAGTAGTCTCCTGCAACGGCCGATGCCCGCCGGCCTGCGGTGCTGTCGTCCTCGGCCGACGCCTGCCGGATCCCCCCGGCCAGGACCGACAGCTTCACGGCGCTGATCTTGCGGTACACCCGGCCCGGGGGCAGCGCCTTCCCGTCGACGGCCAGCAGGTCCCGCACCCGGATGCCGAACAGGCGCTCGTTCTCCTCCAAATACGGCCGCATCCGCTCCCAGTCGCGGTCGGTGACCGGGGAGAAGGCGCCGCCGTTGAGCTGCTCCCGGACGACCTGCCGGCGCGGGTCCCGGATGTAGATGGCGCCCCCGCTGGCCAGGGAGAAAAGGTTGCTGCCCGGATAGGGGACGGCCTGGGGCTTCAGGCGGCCGAGGCCGTCGAACTCCACGCCGTTGAGGATCACGAACCCCCCGTCGCCCAGGGGATCCCCCGCCATGAATGATTCGGCCAAAAAGTCCAGACACGTCCCGTTGATCACCACCCGGGGGCGCCCCACGGCGTTGATCAGGGGCCGGCCGGCGGCATTGCCGAGAACGTAGACCTCGCCCCCCTTGGCCCCGTACATGAAGGTCTGTCCGACATCGCCGTGGACCACCAGTTTGCCCCCGGCGGCGATCTGGGCCACCTGGTCCTGGGCGTTGCCGTGGATGTGCATCTGCAGACCGTCCATCCCACTGGCGGCATAATCGCCGCTGGACCCGTACAGGTCGATGCGCGCACCCTGCGTTTGCATGCCGAGGCCCGACCCGTGGAACCGCTGCCCGCGCATCCGGTAGACGATAAAGCGCCTCCACCCCAGCGCGTACCCTTCCCGCATCAGCAGGGCATCGCAGTCGTCCCCCTCCGGGGGGAAGCCGCAGGCGTCGATGACCAGAACCTCCTCACCGGGCCCGGGGGCGGCCAGGAGGCGGCGTGTGTCCCGGGTCGCCCGGCGCCAGTACCCGGCGCCGTCGGCGCCGAACGGCGGGGCGCTGTCGAAAAGGGACTCCAGGGCGTCGTCGAGCACCCGCACCACCGTGGCGCGGCGCTTGTCCCCGGTGGGGAAGCGGCGGTCGCGAAGCAGCGAGAGCGCCTCCACGGCGGTCTGGATCGACCGCGCGTCCCGGGCGCCCCCGGCGACCAGGCGGCAGAACCGCCCCAGGTCGCCCGGAGCCCACGCCGGGAGGCCCCGGGCGTACCGGAACAGATTCCGTGCGTTGCCCTCTTGCAGGTTCCGGAAGACGAACTCCCGCAGGCCGGGCGCATCCCCGGCCGAGACGGCCCCCTGCTCGGGCAGGTCGCAGCGCACGGAGCCGCCGTCGAGCACGACAGGCCGCCCGAACTTGTCGGCGCAGGCAAGCTTCCCGGCGCCGCCGGTATCGACGGTGAAGACGAACGCGCCCCCGTCGGTATGGGACCCCCCGCGCGCGTTCCAGTACCTGTCGGCCACGGGGCAGAAGCGGGCATCCTCGCGCGAGAGGCTGCGCAGCGTGGCGTCGATCGCCTGCTTCTCCGAACAGATCAGGCCTATCTGGACGTCCCCGTTGTCCGAAAGCGCGAACACCTGCGGGCGCAGCATGGACGTGTCGGTGATGCCGAGCAGCTCGACCTTCCTTTCATCCGGGCGGCTGCGAGCGATGATGAAGAACCACGGGCCGTCGGGCGACGCGTGCATGTGCACCGCCTGGATCTGCCGGTAGATAGCCTGCTTCCCGGGGGGCAGCCGGTCGAAATCGAGCTCCGACGTCGGCGCCAGGGCTTCGATGATGTATTCGAGCGGGTACTTGTAGACGCGGTCCCACAGGTCGAACAGCTGCGCGGACACCTCGGTGTCGGTCAGAAACTGCTGGCGGATGTTCCTCTGCCGCAGGTACTCGCAGACAGAGTGGTAGTTGGCGAAATCCCCGTTGTGCACCAGGGCTTCGTTGAGACCGACGAACGGGTGCGCGCCGCCGGGGTGCCACACCCTGCCCTTGGTCGGGTAGCGCTGGTGGGCGATCCAGGCATGCGCCTTGAAATCCCCGAGACAATAGTACTCGACGTTCTGCTCGGCGTACCCGACCATCTTGAACACCAGAAGATCCCGGCCGTGCGACAGGACAAACGCCTTCTGCTCACCCAGCGACGCGTAATAGGCCTCGTTGAGCCGGCAGGAATTCCTCCAGACGAACTCGTCCTCGACATCCCTGGCCGCCAGGCCTTCGAGGCCGTTCTCCGCCGCGAACCTCCGGAGCACGTCGGGCTTGACCCGGACCACGTACCGGTGGACGTCGGGCGGCCGCACCTCGAGCCCCGGCAGGTCCCTCCAATCGTCCAGGTGCGCCTGGCGCGCCGAAAGGGCGACGTCGAAGCAGGGCAGGACGTATTCCCGTTCCAGTTCAGCGTGGCAGCCCGGGTCCAGGAGGGCGATCTGGTACAGGTAGGAGCTATCGAGCACCTCGCGGGGGACGCCCATCTGCCCGGGCGTCAGGCCGACGGCCGCGATGCCGCCCCCTTTGCCGTTGCCACGGTTCCGCATCTGGGCGGAGGGTTCGTAGATGAACCGGCCGGCCAGCGGCTCGGTGCAGGCAAACCCCGTGACGCCGCACCCGCCCTCCTCGGCTGGCTTCCCCGAAGGGGGCCGCACCCCGGCGGAGCAGGCCCGCCCGCGGGTCGCCAGCAGTCTCGCCGATAGGTCTTTCACAGGGCACCCCCCCCGGGCGATCCCGGGTCCCCGGCGATCAGACAGAGCGTGTCGGAACGGCCGCGCAGCTCCCGGACCGATGGCATGCCCAGTCTGCCGAGGATGAACATCATCTGTTCCCGCCAGGCGTTCTGGAGGTTGATCAACCGCTGCGTGGCCCAGTCGAGGCTCATCTGCTCCGCCAGCGCCGGGTCCGTCGTGGCGATGCCCCGCGGGCACCCCCTGCCGCTTTCGCAGGTCGCGCACCGCACGCACCCGAGGGCGACCAACTCGGCCGTCCCGATCACGACCCCGTCGGCCCCGAGGGCGATGGCCTTCAGGGCGTCGTAGGCCGTGCGGATGCCCCCGGACGCGATCAGGGTCACCGATTCCCGGACCCCCTCGGCGGAGAGGAACCTGTGGACCTTCGGGATCGCGTATTCGATGGGCATCGCGATGTTTTTCTTGGCGATGTCGGGAGCCGCGCCGGTCCCGCCGTAGCTGCCGTCGATGTGGATGATGTGCGCCCCGGCGTAGTAGCTCCCCACGGCGACCATGTCCACGTCGGTCGGAGTCGAGACCTTGACGCTCACCAGGCAGCCCGGGTTAACCGCCTTGATCCAGTCCAGGTGCTTCTTGTGGTCCTCGACGCTGTAGACGCTGTGGAACGGGAAAGGGCTGAACAGGGCGTTCCCCGGGACGGTGCCGCGCATCCGCGCGACATCGGGCGTGTTCTTGTCCCCCAGAAGGTGCCCCCCCAGTCCGGGCTTGGCTCCCTGGGCGTACTTGAACTCCACGATGCGGACGCGCCGGATGGAGTCTTCACTGACGCCGAACAGCCCGGTCGCCACCTGGGTGATCACGTGATCGTCGTAGGGCCCGAGCCGGTCCGGATACCCCCCTTCCCCGGTGCACGTGAAGGTGTTCCAGGCCGCGGCCGCCCGCGCCTTGGCCAGGATTGTGTGGATGCTGACGGACCCGAAACTCATCCCCCCGCCGTAGACGGGGACGTCGATGCGGACCCTGGGCCGGTTGTCCCCGCGGCGGTTGAGCTCGAGCGAGGTGTCCGCTTCGGGCAGGCGCGCCCGCAGGTAGGATTCGGCGGGCGGGCGGCCTTCGGAGATCTCAAACCGGAACCGGATTTTGTCGAAACCGCCCCCGGACTGCCCGTGGCGGTACTCCAGGTGCTCGGGCGGCACGTGCCCGGTCTCGGCCATGTGCCAGGTCGACAGGATGAGGTCGGACGTCCACCGGGGATCTCCGATGCATTCGGCGTTGGGGTTCGGCCGCAGCCGGAGAGCGTTCTGCGGGCACAGGCTCACGCAATCCGGGCCCTTGGCGGCGCAGGCGGGTCCGATGCACCGGTAGTCCAGGGGCCGCGCCATCAGGGCGAAGCCCGAGGGCCTGGCATGCACCCCCCGGGTGCAGACCTCGGCGCACCTGCCGCAGGCGGTGCAGCCCGCCTGCCGGTCGATCCTGTACTTCCCCACGGCATTCCTGTAGCGGTCCGGGGTCGGGTGCACCCGCCGCCGGACCCTCTCCGGGAGCCGCGGGGCGTCCCACGGAAGCTCCTCCGGGAGCTGCTGCGGCATCGTCAAGTCGGCTATGGTCGTCGTCATGCTCTCCCCTTTTCCGGTTCGGCTCCGGGCCCCGGCCATTCCACGCATCCACCCGATGGCCCGGGCGGCACCCGGGCCAGGTCCCCGAATGCTTCCTTCTCGATATCTTCCATGAATATCGCGCGCCCCGTCTCCCCGCGCAGCCGGCGCACCTCCCGGATCCCCATGGCGCCGAGGACCTCCAGGAGCTGGCTGTGCCAGGCGCCCATGAGGTTGACCATGCGCCGGGCGGCGTAGGGGGGGTCGCCCGCGGCGCAGGCCACGGGGCAGGAAAGACCGTCGGGCGGCCGGCACGGCCCTTCGGAGCCGCCGGGCACCAGATCCGCACCGGGGCACACGCGGCATCCGAGCGAGACCAGGAGCGCGATGTCGGCGGCGACCAGGTCCGATCCGCACAGGATCGCCTTGGCCATGTGCTCGGCCAGCGCGATGCCCCCCGAAGCGATCAGGGTGACTTCGTCCCGCAAGCCCCCGTCGACCAGGCGGCCGTGAATCTCGCGGAGGGCGTCCTTGAGGTGGCGGCCCGGCCGGCCGCCGGGAGCCCGCTGGCATCCGTGGGGGTCGGCACACAGGTGGAAAACCCTGAAGCCCCGCCCGGCGAGCTCATCGATGCGGCCGGCGGTGCCGGGGCGGAGCGCCATCCGGACCGACAGGATGGCCCCGGGCCTGGCGGCCTCTACGGCCTCGGCCAGATCGGCGACCCCGGGGCCGTCGCGGAGCTCGACCATGGCCCCGGTTTTCTCGAGCAGGCCTCGGCGGACCCGGTGATCGCCCCCGTCCAGAATCGGGGCCACCCACGCCAGGTCCTCCTCCGGGAGCCGTTCCGCATCGCCGGCGGGAAGCAGGGCAACCGTGCCGAGCTGCCGCGCCGCCATGGCAAGGGCCGCGGCGATCCCGGCGGCCGGGGCGAACCGGGCGGGCATGTCCAGAACGACCGGCAGGGGGATCTCCAGCAGTCGCGCGGCGGGCTCCCGCAATGTCCCGTCCGGGCAGAAGTAGAGCCGCGGCGGACGCGGGCCGACATCGACCGAGGTGGAGATGTATTCGCGGCCGTGGATCCCGTCCCTGGTCGGGCGGACGATCTCGGACATGTCCGTCCAGATGGAGTCGAAGCCGGACCCGCAGAACGGGCCCCGGTAGCCGGCACCCGAGACGGGCACCTTCCCGTCATCGGCCTGGTTCCAGGAGGTCGCGATCAGATCCGGCGTCCAGTAGCGGTCCCCCATGTCCAGAAACTCGGGGTTGACCGACAGGCTAAGCAGCCCCTTCGTGCAGCCCTGGACGCAGGAGAGGCAGGCCCGGCACGCGTACAGCGGCCGCAGGGGGGTCAGGGGATCCCGGTTGTGGCCGGATTCGTCCGAGTACACGTCGAAGGTGCACCGGGGCTTGACGCACTCGGCGCACCGGGCGCAGTCCTCCCTCCAGTCGATGCCGCCGAACTTCCCGACGCGGTCAAACCGTCCCGGTGTCCGGGTCGTCTGGATATGGTACCGTTGAGGCATTCGCAGTCTCCATGCTTTCCGGCCCGGGCCGACAGTCAGAGGACGGCCTGCAGGTCCCGGGCCCCGATCCCGGCCCGTTCGATGAGATCGCCGATCCGGGGCGCGCACCCAGAACCCAGGATGTGGATGCCCCGCACCCCCGGCATCTCCTTCAGTTCCGCGGCGAGGTGGGAGGCCATGTCGAGCCCCGCCTCCCCGGGGTCCCCGGCCCTCTCCAGGCGGGAAACCGCATCCACCGGCACGGGGCCGTACAGGCCCCGATCCCGCAGCTTTCGGGCCTCGGCGGCGGATGCCAGCGGCAACACGGCCGGGATGATCGGGACGCGCCGGTCGAACCCGGCGGCGCGGACCGCCTCGATCCACACCCGGAACGTCTCCAGGTCGAAGACCGGACCGGTCATGAGGAAATCCGCGCCGGCCGCGATCTTCTTCCTCATCCGCAGTAGGTTCAGCTCCATCGGGCGGAGGCCGGGCTCGACGACGGCGCCCACGTGCAGCTCCGGCCTGGGTTCGATCCTGCTGCCGTCCGGACCGCTCCCGTGAAGGATCATGCCCTTGAGCATGCGGACGCACTGGATCGAGTCCAGGTCGTTGGCCGAGGCGGCCGACGGGCAGATGCCGAGCGACTGGTGGTTGCCGGTCACGCAGAGTATGGCCGGGACCCCCAGGGCGGCGGCCCCCAGGGCCTCGCTCATCAGGGCGAGCCGGTTGCGGTCGCGCGTGGTCATGGTCATGACGGCGCGGGCGCGGCCGGTCCGCTGCACCAGCAGCGCGGCCGACAGGGCGGAGCTGAGGATTTCGTACGGGTTGTCGGGCACGATCACGGCATCGAGCGTCTCAGGCAGGGCGGCCGCGCTCCGGGCGACCGCGTCCGGGTCCGATCCCCTCGGGGGGAGAAATTCTGCCGTCACGATCAGCCGTCCCGAATCGAGGGCCCGTGCGAAATCAGACACGTGCACGGCCATCGCCCCCCCATCCCGCGGGATCCTCCTGCCTGAGGGGATTCCCGGAGAGGATCCCCCGGACCCGGACAACCCGCTGACGGATCGACTCGATCCTGGCATCGGTCGATGCATCCGCCGCGGAGGCGGACGCGGCCCCCGCTTCGGCAGACGCGGCCCCCGCTTCGCCAGATGCGGCCCCCGCTTCGGCAGA
>CAZYXB010000032.1:0-18135 GCA_964651155.1 uncultured Acidobacteriota bacterium
CCACGGGAGCCCGGGGAAGACCGGCCGCGGCCGGAGCGGCGTGGAAAGACCTCCGGACCGGGACCTTGAGACTGGTGCAGCCATGGCCCGAAGCCGTTTTCAACTGATACTGGTGAAGCCCTCCCGCTACGACGATGACGGCTATATCATCCAGTGGTTCCGGTCCTCTATCCCGTCGAACACCCTGGCGGTGCTCAACGGACTGGCCGAGGACTGCAGGGAGCGCCGGGTGCTGGGCGACCAGGTCGACATCGTCATCGGCGCCTACGATGAAAGCAACACCAGGATCCGCCCCGGCCGCCTGGCCCGGCGGATAGGGTCCGATCCGGGCCTGGTGGCCCTCGTCGGCGTTCAGTCGAACAATTTCCCGCGGGCCATGGATATCGCGCGCCCCCTGCGGGCGGCCGGCATCCAGGTCTGCATCGGGGGGTTCCATGTTTCCGGGTGCCTCGCGATGCTGCCGGAGCCGACGCCCGAACTGCGGGAGGCCATGGATCTCGGCATTTCCCTCTTCGCCGGCGAGGCCGAGGGAAGGTTCGAGATGGTGCTGCGGGACGCCTGCAACGGGGAGCTCAAGCCCCTGTACAACTACATGGGCGACTTCCCGGACCTGGAGGGGGCCGTCGTCCCGCTGCTGCCCGCCAGCAGGATCAAGCGCACCAGCGGGAGGCTGACGAGTTTCGACGCCGGGCGGGGCTGCCCGTTCCAGTGCTCCTTCTGCACCATCATCAACGTCCATGGCCGCAAGTCGCGGGCCCGGACCGAGGACGACGTCGAAACGATCGTCCGCCGCAACCTCGCCCAGGGGATCAACCGCTTCTTCATCACAGACGACAATTTCGCCCGCAACCGTCGTTGGGAGCCGATCTTCGACCGGCTCGGCGCGATGCGCAGCCGGGAGAGGCTCAACATCAAGTTCATCCTGCAGGTGGATGCGCAGTGCCACCGGATCCCCGGTTTCATAGAAAAGGCGGCGCGCGCGGGCGTCACCCGGGTGTTCATCGGCCTGGAGAGCATCCGCCGCGCCAACCTGCTCGCGGTCGACAAGCCGCAGAACCAGATCGCCGACTACAGGCGGATGCTGCTCGAATGGAAGCGCGCGGGGGTGACCGTGTTCGCCGGCTACATCATCGGCTTCCCGGGGGACACGCCCGAATCCCTGCTCGAGGACGTCCGGACGATCCAGCGGGAGTTGCCGATCGACGTGGTCGAGTTCCACTGCCTGACGCCGCTGCCGGGGTCCAGGGACCACCAGCACCTCTACTGCGGCGGCGGCCGACTGGAGCCGGACCTGAACAAGTTCGATCTCGAGCACGTCACCATGGACCACCCCGCCATGTCCCGCGCCGAGTGGGAGAGGCTCTACCGGGACGCCTGGGCCCTCTACTACTCCCCCGAGCACATGGAAAGGGTCATGCGGCGCGCCGTGGCCACCGGCAGCAATCCGGGGAACATGGTGATGCTGCTGTCGTGGTACTACCTCTGCTCCGCGCTCGAGCAGACCGACCCGCTCCAGGGGGGCTACCTGCGCCGCAGGTACCGCCGCGACCGACGCCCGACGCTGCCGCTGGAAAGCCCCCTGGTGTTCTACCCCCGCCTCCTCGGCGATTTCCTGGTCAAGCACGCGAGGCTGGCCGGCGCCGTCTGGCGCCTTCAGAGGTTCCGGCGGCACCTGAAGCGGGATCCGCAGGCCCGCGCCTACACCGACCTCGCGCTCGGCGCGGGCGGGGCCGAGGTGGAGGCCCCGTGACGGCGCGCCGGCCCCGGGCGCCGTTTACCGGATGCGGACGGCCCGTGACGGCGCCCACCCGCCGCCGACGGCGAGTACCTCGCCCGTGATGTAGCCGGCCGCGTCCGATGCGAGAAACAGCGCGGCTCCGGCCACGTCCCCGGCTTCGGCCAGGTGGCCCAGGGGGACCTCGCCGGCGGCCTCCCTCTCCCTGTCGGGCGTATTCCAGAATTCGGCGTTGAAGTCGGTTTTGACGATGCCCGGCGCCAGCGCGTTGACCCGGACCCCGTAGGGGGCGGCCTCGAGCGCCAGCTGCCGGGTGAGCATGATGATCCCGGCCTTGGATACGGAATAGGCGCCCGTCCCGGCCCCCGGTGTGAGCCCGACCTGCGAGGCGATGTTGACGATGACGCCGCTGCGGCGGGCGATCATCCCCCTGCCGATCTCCCGGCAGCAGAGGAACGTGCCCTTGAGGTTCGTGCCGATGACGGCGTCCCAGTCCCCGTCGCTGCACTCGACAAGCGTCCGCCCGGGCATCCAGACGCCGGCGCAGTTGGCCAGGATGTCGACATGCCCGAATGCGGCCTCCGCCCGCCGGGCCAGATCCCGGACCTCGCCGGGCCGGGAGATGTCGGCCCGTACGGCCACGGCCCGGACCCCGAAACCCCTGGCGGATTCCTCGGTTCCGCAAAGCCCGCCGTCGTCCCAGACGGCGTCGGCCGCCACGATGTCGGCGCCCGCGCCGGCGAAGGCCAGGGCGACGGCCCGGCCGATGCCCCGGCGCGCCCCGGTGACGACGGCGGCTTTACCTAGGAGAGCCCGGCTGTCCATGCTCCCTCCTGTCTTCGGGCTTCCCCGCGCCGGGCGCCCTCGGGTCCCGGCACAGGAAGTTGGCGGCGTCGTTGGTGCTCCCGGTCCCGGTGTAGACGGCGACCTGGGGATAGGGGCAGAGGGGGCGCGACCGTTCGACGCGGTTGTCGGCGACGCGGTGCGCCTCGATCCGCTCCGGTGCGATACCGGATTCGCGCCAGCGCTCCAGCGCGCCCATGTAGTGGGCCTGGTCCGTACCGCTCCCGCCGCTGCAGTGGCCCATGCCGGGGACCAGAAACAGCCGGACCCAGTCCTCCCGCCCGGGCCCCGTCGCGGCCAGGACGCTCGAATAGTAGTCGATGGTGTTGTACGGGGATATCCCCGGGTCGTTCCATCCGTGGTAGAGCAGAAGCTTCCCCCCCCGGTCCCGGAAGGCCCGGAGGTCCGGGTCGACGGCGTTGATGAACCCCGTCGTCTCATCGGCGAGCCGCGTGTCCCGGTCCTTGTCGAACGTCCTCCAGTCCCACTCCGCGTCCTGGGTGGCGAGCTGGAACGTGCCCATCGACACGGGGGACGGCCGGCCGGTGCCGAACATCATCCAGCCGGATTCGCTGCCCGGGGCCCGGCCGGCAAACAGCGTCTCCCCCGAGGAGAAACGGACCGGGCCGTAGATGCTTCGGACCGCCTCGAGCTGCGGCCGCGTCAGGCAGTCGGCGGAGTCTAGGCCCGTGCAGAGCAGCGCCGCCGGGTCGAAGCCGCACAGCCCCGGGTTCTCCAGGACGCCGTCGAGGACGCCGTCGAGGGGGTCGCACGCATCCATGACAGCGGCGTGGAGCCTCTCGAGCTTGGTGCGGGGAAGGTTCCTTTCGGGGTCGAGGAGGATGGGCACGGCCGTGGCCAGATCCGCCGCGTGCAGGCGGCTGTGGTAGTTGGCCGGCGCGCCGGCGACGATCCCGTCGTAGTCCTCCGGGTAGCGCTCGGCCTCCATCAGCCCCTGCCGCCCGCCCGTGGAGCACCCGTTCCAGTACGAGAGCCGGGGCCCCCGCCCGTAGAACGCCTCGACGAGGGCTTTCGAGGCCACGGTCATTTCGTGGACGGCGCGGTAGGCGTAGTCCACGACTTTTTCCGGATGCCCGATCCCGAACAGGGCGTTCCCCCCCTTGTGGCCCGTGTCGGTCGACGCCGTGGCGTAGCCCTCCCCGAGCGCCCCGGCCATGGCGCCGTAGCTGATCGAGCCGGCGAACCCGCCGTTGCCCACGCCCTGGAACTTGCCGTTCCAGCCCTCGGCCGGGAGCCACAGCTCCATCTCGATATGGGAGTCGGGCGACGGCTTCAAAACGGCGGCCACCCGGCAGTGCTCGGGCAGGGGGGCCGAAGGCGCCGGCGGGAAGGCGGGCGCTTTCGCCCGGGGCGCGTACGGCCCGGCCGGCACCGGTTCCGCCGCGGTGATCGTAACGCCGGGAAGGGAGGCCGAGGCCAGATCCCGGCAGGGAGTCTGGGCCGATGCCGCAGAGGCGACGGCCGCAGAGGCTGCGAGCGTGAGAACGAAAAACCTGGACATGATGCGTTTCCTCCTGATAGGGCCGGGACGGTCCCCCGGATCAGGCCAGCAGGATTGTGGCCAGAAGGAGAACCGCGCCGTTGTTCAGCGCGTGCGCCGTCATGGGTGCGATGATCGAGCCGCGCCACTCCCGGATGGCGCCCAGCGTGAAGCCGATTGTGCCGAGCAGGGGGACGGCCATCCACCCCTGGGGGTGGATGGCGGCGAATACGAGCCCGGTCAGGGCGGCGGATACGGCCCAGTGCCGCCGCCGGCGGAGATGCCCGAACAGCATCCCGCGGAAAAAGGTTTCCTCGACCACGGGCGCCCACAGGCAGCCGAGCGCCAGTATCAGGGCGATGGTGAGCGGGTTGCCGCTGATTTCCTCGACGATGGGGTGCGAGGGGACGCTCCCGGCGAACCGGGACAGGATCAGGACGGGAACGAGCGCCAGGGCCAGCAGCGGCAGCCCGGCCAGGTACCCCACGATCCCGGCCCCGATCTCCCTGAGGACGCCCTCGCCGCGATGCCACCCGAGCGCGGCGCGCACGTCGCGCCACCGCGATCCCCGGATGGCGGGCCAGGCCAGGGCCAGCACCATGACGGGGATCGTGAAAAACGACGCGGCCAGCCCGGCCCCCGTCGACAGGTGCCGCCCGACGGCGGGCAGCGTGATCAGCCCGGAGAGGAAGAGCGCAAACGCCTCCAGGAGGGTTTCGCCCGTGCTTTCCGGGGGGGCCAGGCGGGCTTTGAGGCGGCCGCTCCCGCGCAGGACGACCGCGGTGACCAGAAGGACCGCCCCGGCGGCCAGGGCCGCCACGGCGACGAGGGCGAAGATGCCGGAGGCGATAAAAGTCCGCCGGGCCGCGCGCACCACCTTCTGCCGCACCGGGTCGGAATCCTCCCTGCCGTAGGCCAGCGCCAGCTTCCCGATCCAGCCGTATCGGTAGATCGCAGTGAACTGTTCCGGGGAGAGCGCGCTGTAGCCCTGGCGGTAGAGCCGCAGGAACGCGGCCGCGTCCCCTGCGACGGCCCGGTCCCCCGGCTCCGCGGCCAGACGCTCGAGCGTCTCGTAGGCCCGGTCGGACGCGTCGAGCTCCATCAGGATCGGGATGAAAAACAGGTGCTTCCGGGGGTTGTCGGACACCTCCAGCGCTTTCTCCATCTGGGGGATGCCCTGCCTGAGGGCGGACGCGTCGCCGAGGATGCTCTTCATCCCCACGGCGTAGCGGCCCATCAGCTGCAGGGACATGGTGTCGTCTGGGCCCGTCTGCGGCCCGGCATCCCGGGGCGATTGCGAGGCGGCGACGGCCGCGAGAATCAGCAGCCAGGATGCGATCCGGCTCCATGTGCGTCGCCGTGGCGGACCGGGGGGGGCGGGCGGCGCTTCTGTTGCTTCCGGAGGCCCGGGGTCGTGCGGCGGTTCTGGGTTTTCGGCCATTCGAAGTGTCTCCCGGTTAGGGTTGGGGCGGCGGCAGCCGCTGCGGCTCGAACTGCAGCGTTGCGAAGTAATCCGTCATGGTTTCGGCCCTGCGGATGAGCTCCACCGAGCCGTCGGCCCGCAGCAGCAGCTCCTTCGGCCGGAGCCTGCCGTTGTAGTTGAACCCCATGGCGTGCCCGTGCGCGCCGGTGTCGTGGATGCACAGGATGTCCCCGTCCTCGATCTCGGGCAGGGGGCGGGCGACGGCGAACTTGTCGTTGTTCTCGCACAGGGATCCCACGACGTCGACCACCGCCGTTGCCGTCGACGGGTCCTTCAGGGGCACGGTTATGTGGTGGTAGGCGCCGTACATCCCCGGGCGCATGAGGGCGGACATGCAGGCGTCGACGCCGACGTATCTCCTGTAGATGTCCTTGTGGTTGATCGCCCGCGTGACCAGCACCCCGTGGGGCCCGGTCATGTACCGCCCGCTTTCGGTGAACAGCCTGGGCCGGTAGCCCGAGCGCCTCTGGAAATCGAGCAGGAGGCCCGTGATCCCCGACGCCATCGCGTCGAGGTCGAGCGGCCTCTCCCCGGGCCGGTAGGGGATGCCGAGGCCCCCGCCGATATTGATGAATTCGAAACGGATGCCCAGTTCCCCCCCGATGCGGCCGATCTGCTCGAGCAGCATCGAGGCGGTCTCGACCATGTAGGTGTACTCGAGCTCGTTCGATACCACCATGGTGTGGAGGCCGTAGCGGCGGGCGCCGCGGCGGCGGGCCCGGGCGTAGGCCTCGGGCAGCTGCAGGTCGGTGAGGCCGTATTTGGATTCCTCGGGGTGCCCGATGATGCTGTTGCCCTTCCGCTGCGGGCCCGGGTTGTAGCGGAAGCAGATCAGCTCGGGCATTTCCGGAACCTTCTCCACCAGGGAGATGTCGTCGAGGTTCAGGATGCACCCCCCTTGGTCGGCGGCGGCGCAGAACTCCTCCCCGGAGGTGTTGTTGGAGGTGAACATGAGGTCCGTCCCGCGGCCCCCCGCCCGGCGGCCCAGGACCAGCTCGGGGATGGAGCTGCAGTCGAAGCCGAACCCGAGGTCGGCCATGATGTTGAGAATGGCGGGGTTGGGCAGGGCCTTGACCGCGAAGTATTCCCGGTAGCTGTCGAGCCCGGAGAAGGCCTTCCGCATCGCCAGGCCGGTGGCGCGGATCCCGGCCTCGTCGTAGATGTGGAAGGGCGTGCCAAAGTGGCCCACGATCCTCTCGAGGACGGGGTAGAGGCGTTGTTCGAACGATACGGGCATCGGCATGCGGGAGCGTCTCCTTCCTGAAGTCTGTTTCCGTCTGCGGGGCCGTCGCCCCGCCCGACCGGGGGGCGGGGGGTCAGGCCAAAGCCTGCCGGATGCGCCCGAGCGCCTCCCGGACGTTCTCGAGTTCGTTGAAGGCGCTGATGCGGATGAACCCTTCGCCGCATTTGCCGAACCCGGCGCCCGGGGTGCACACCACGCCCGCTTTCTCGAGCAGCATGTCGAAGAAGGCCCAGGAGTCGGTCTTGCCGTCGACCCAGACGTAGGGCGAGTTGTCCCCGCCGGCGCACGCGTACCCGAGACCGGTCATTTCCTCGCGAATGAGTGCGGCGTTGCGGAGGTAGTAGTCGGTCAGGGCCCGGACCTGGGCTTTGCCGTCACGGCTGTAGACGGCCTCGGCCGCCTTCTGGACGGGGTAGGAAACCCCGTTGAATTTCGTCGTGTGCCGCCTGGTCCACAGCGCGTGCAGGGAGTGCGCCTCGCCGCGGGCCGTCCAGGCCATGCAGGATTTGGGCACGACCGTGTAGGCGCACCGCGTTCCGGTGAATCCCGCCGTCTTGGAGAAGCTCCGGAACTCGAGCGCGACCTCGCGGGCGCCGTCGATCTCGTAGATGGACCTGGGCAGGGAGTCGTCCCGGATGAACGCCTCGTAGGCCGCGTCGAACAGCAGGAGGGCCTTGTGCTCCCTGGCGTAGTCGACCCAGGCTTCGAGCTGGGGCCGGGTGATGGTCGCGCCGGTGGGGTTGTTGGGGAAGCACAGGTAGACCAGGTCCACCGGCTCCCCGGGGGGGGCGGGGACGAAGGCGTTGTCCCGGGTCGCCTCCAGGTAGAGGATGCCGTCGTACCGGCCCCGGTTGTACGGGCCCGTGCGCCCCGCCATCACGTTCGTGTCCAAATACACCGGGTAGACCGGGTCGGGGATGGCGACACGGTTGTCGAGGGCGAAGATCTCCTGGATGTTGCCGGTGTCGCATTTCGCCCCGTCGCTGATGAAGATCTCGTCGGCGTCGATCTGGGCCCCCCGGGCCTGGAAATCCTCCCGGGCGATCGCTTCGCGCAGAAAGCCGTACCCCTGTTCGGGGCCGTACCCGCGGAAGGTCTCCGGAGCGGCCATTTCGTCCACCGCCCGGTGCAACGCCTCGATGCAGGCCCCGGGCAGCGGGCGGGTGACGTCGCCGATCCCCAGTTTGATGATCTTGCTGCCGGGGCGGGCCGCCTGGAACGCGGAGATCCTCCTGGCGATCTCCGAGAACAGGTAGGACGACTGGAGTTTCAGGTAATGCTCGTTGATATGGATCACGTTCGGCCTCCGGTTGGCTTGACGGGCGCGGCCGATCGGCCGCCGCCCCCCCTGTAACTGTATATGGAATCCCGTCTTTCCGGAAACGGTTTCATGCCTCGTCCTGCTCGATGGGCAGGTTCGCCGTCTCCTTGTAGGTCGATAGAACGACCGATGTCCGGGTGGAGGTGACGTCCCTGATGGCCGCGATGTCCTCGCGGATGAAACGGCCGAGTTCCCGGGTGCCTTCTACCCGGACCTTGACCAGGAAGGCGTCCCCGCCCGCGATGTAGTGGACCTCCTGGACCCCGCCCAGCGCCGCGAGCCGGCGCCCGACCGGGGCTTCGTCCTCCAGTTTCCGGATCCGGGCGAGGATGAAGGCGACCAGGCCCCGGGAGAACCGCTCGGGATTGAGGCGCACCTCGTACCCGTCGATGAACCCCTGGCTCTCGAGCTTGCGCACCCGCTCGAGCACGGCCGACGGGGCCAGGCCCACCTGGCGGGCCAAATCGACGTTCGGGATGCGCGCCCGCCGCTGCAGGATTTTCAGTATCTTCAGGCTGATCGAATCGATCTGTTCCGGCAATTATTCCATCCTTTTCCATAAAAACAGAAAAATATTCTCATAATATCCGATTGTCAAGAATATAATTCTGTTATTTTGGATTATTTCGAAATCGTTCTCCGGCCCGCCGGGCCGCCGCCGGGATCCAGAAAGCGGTCCACGAGCGCGCTGCAGTTGGCCCGTATCTGCTCGATCTCCTCCTTGCGGATGCGGTCCAGATGGATGCCCGCCACCGCGCAGACCGTCCTGCGGAGCTGCCGGCATATCCGGTAGGCCGCCGCGTAGGCCACGCCGTCGTCCTTGTGCCCGTACCGGGAGAGGACCGACGTGGAGGCCCTTCGGGCGCCGGCGTGGTACTCGGCCAGGGCGACCGCGCCGACATGCGCCTGCCCGTTGTAGAGCCGGACGAGGAGATCGTCCCCTACGGGTTCCACGCTGAGAGTGACCCGCGCGCGCCCGGAGCCTTCGTGCAGGATGCAGGGCTTCCCCCTAGGCATCGGCCCCCTCCCACCTCCGGTAGAGGGTGTGCTCGATCCCCAGCTGGTCGAGCACCTTGCCGACTGTGTGGTCGATGATGTCCTGGATCGACTGCGGCCGGTGATAGAACGCCGGGGCGGGCGGCAGGATGATGCCGCCCATCCGGGTCACGCGGACCATGTTCTGGAGGTGCCCCAGGTGGAGGGGGGTTTCCCGGACGAGCAGCACGAGGGGCCGGCGCTCCTTCAGCGTGACGTCCGCGGCCCGCGTCAGCAGGTTGTCCGAGTAGGAATGGGCCACGGCGGCGAGGGTTTTCATGCTGCAGGGGGCCACGACCATGCCGTCGGACCGGAAGGATCCGCTGGCCGGGCCGGCGGCGATGTCGTCGATTTGGTGGTTGCAGGTGGCCAGGGCCCGTATCTCTCCGAGGCTGCGCGGGGTTTCGAGCGCGACCGTCCGTTCGCAGGCGCGGGACAGGATCAGGTGCGTCTCCATCTGTCCGATGCCCGAGAGCACCTCGAGCAGCCGTATGCCGTAGAGGACCCCCGTGGTCCCGTTCATGCCGACGATGATTCTCACGTCCGTCCCTCCGCGCGCCGCCCCATGAATCTACTTGATCCCCGCGGCCCGAGTCAATCGGTTCCTGGGACGGCAGGAGCGCGGATGATTTCGCCTGCACTCCGCCGCCGGATGCGGTAGCATGGAAGACCTATGGAATACGCGTACTCCTACGGCGACCCCGGCCGGCTCTACCTGAACGTGACGAACCGGTGCACGAACCGCTGCTCCTTCTGCATCCGCTCGGACCGGATCGGGCTGGGCGGATCGGTGCTCTGGGGCGGCCCCGAGCCGGATCTGACGGAGCTCGAGGAGGCCGTCGGGCGCCGCGGGGGCCCCGGGGGTTTCCAGGAGATCATCTGGTGCGGTTTCGGCGAGCCCACCTTCCGCCTCGACCTGATCGTGGAGGCCGCCGCCTGGCTGCGCTCCCGCGGGGCGACGATCCGGCTCAACACCAACGGCCATGCCGCGCTGATCCACGGGCGCGATGTTCTTCCGGAACTGGCCGCCGCGGTCGATATGGTGTCGGTCTCCCTGAACGCCCCGTCGCGGCGCCGGTACCTGGAGCTGTGCCTTCCCGACCCGGATTCCGCCGGGGCCGTCCCGGCCCCGGCGCCGGAAGACTTCTGGGAGGCCATGCTCGATTTCCTAACCCGGTCCCCGGCGCACTTCCGGAATGTCCAGGCCAGCGTGGTGGGGTTCGCCCTCACCGGCGGGGAGATCGAACGGTGCCGGGCGCTTGCCCGCTCGATGGGGATCGAACGGTTCCGGGTGCGCTAGGCGAGCCGCGGCCCGCGGCAGGCGACCGGGCCCCGGCTACTTCCTCAGGGCGCGGCGGAGGATCTTGCCCTGGGGCGATTTCGGCAGGTCGGCGACGAAGCGGATCGTTTTGGGCACCTTGTAGCCGGCGATTCTCGCCTTGCAGAAGGCGACGAGTTCCTCCGGCCCGACCGATCGGCCCGGTTTGAGGGCGACAAAGGCCGTCACGGCCTCCCCGTACTCCTCGTGGGGCAGCCCCACGACCCCGCACTCGCTGACGGCCTCATGCTGGTGGAGCAGATCCTCCACCTCCTTGGGGTAGACGTTTTCCCCCCCGGTGATAATGACGTCCTTGATGCGGTCGACGATGTAGAGGTAGCCGTCGCTGTCGAACAGGCCGACGTCGCCTGAATGGAACCAGCCGCCCCGGAGGGCCACAGCCGTCTCCTGCGGATGCCCGAAGTACTCCTTCATGACGTTCGGGCCGCGCAGGACGATCTCGCCCTGCTCCCCCGGCGGCAGCTCCCGCCCGCCGTCGTCGACGATCCGGACCTCGACGATGCCCGCGGGCTGCCCGATCGAGCCGATCCGGTGGCGGAACATGTGGTTGTAGGTCACGCAGGAAGCCGCCTCCGTCATGCCGTAGGCTTCGTGGATGGGTATGCCGAAGGCGTCGATCCACCGGCGGACGATCTCCGCGGGCATGCTCGTGCCCCCCGAAAAGGCGTAGCTGAGGCTCCGCAGCCGCTTCCGCGTTTCCGGGGCGTTGAGGATGCGGATGTAGATAGTCGGCACGGCGTAGAACCGGGTGACGCCGTGCCGCTCGACGGCCGACAGCACCCCGTCGATGTCGAACGACGGGAAAAGGACAAGGGTCGCGCAGCTGAGGAAGAACGAGTTCATGATATGGCACTGGGCGAAGACGTGGCTCAGGGGCATGAAGCAGACGCCGACATCCTCCGGAGTGGTTCTTTCGTGGTATGCCACATTCTGGGCGCTGTAGATCAGGTTGCCGTGGGTGAGCACCGCCCCCTTCGGGACGCCGGTGGTCCCGCCGGTGTAGAGGATGGATCCCGGGTCGTCCCCCCGGGTGACGGGCGCCTCAAGGCCGTCCGCGGCAGGAGGCGCCGCCGACGGACCGCGGCCGAGGACGGCCTCGAATCCCGTGTCGGACTCGACCGCGACCACGGCGTCGACCGAGGGGATGTCCCCGCGGTCGGGAAGTTCCGCGCGGAGTTCTTCCGAGGAGACCAGGAGGGCGCTCCGGGAGTCGCGGACGGTGTCGGTCGCCTCCCTTTTCCTGTAGGCGCCCGGGACGCAGACCGGGACGGCGCCGATCCTGGCGGCGCCGTAGTAGAGCAGGATCCACTCCGGCCGGTTGGCCATGTACAGGGCCACCCGCGTCCCCTTCGACGCGCCCAGATCCCGGAGGCGGCCCGCGACGCCGTCGATGAGGCGGTTCATTTCCCCGTAGGTGTAGCTGCGGGGGCCATAGATGAGCGCGGTTTTCTCCGGGCAGAGCCGGGAGGCGAACGTGAAAGCGTCGGACAGATTCATCTCGGGCACCTTTTGGGTAGGAGCGGGCACGGGAAACATTTCCGATCCTACCAGAAAAGCTGTTGCACCGGGCGGCAAAATTGCCGATCATGCGGTAGGGGGGGCCCGAAGGACCCCCGTCATACCGTCCAGGAGCGTGAGCCATGCGGGCTGTCGAAGGCACAATCGGCCGGGTTTTCATACTGCGTCTGGAGCAGGACGACTCTCTCCCGGGATGCATCGAAGCCTTTGCCGCCGACAGGGGGATACATCTGGCCCAGGTGCTGTTTCACGGGGGCATCTACGGCGGCAACCTGGTGGCCGGCCCCAGGGAGACCGATGCCCCGAAGCCGGACCCCATCGTGCTGCCCGTAGGCCAGGCGCATGAATCGTCCGCGGTCGGGTTTATCGCCCCCGGCGAGGACGGGGCGCCGATTCTGCACATGCACGGGAGCCTGGGGCGATCCGGGCAGACGATGTCCGGGTGTTTTCAGAGGGGCGTGACCGTCTGGCTCGTCGGCGAGGCCGTCATCACGGAAATTCTCAGCGAGGCGCCTGTCGCGAGGGTGCTCGACGCGGTGTCGGGTTTGAAACTGCTCTGCATCCCGGATGGGTATCCGCGTTCGTCCCGGGGGGGTCCATGACCGCCAGGTCCCCTGCAATCGCCATCGCGCCCGAAGATGTCCGTTGCGAGTACGTCCACAGCAGCGGGCCCGGGGGCCAGAACGTCAACAAGGTGGCCACGGCCGTCCAGCTCCGCTTCGATGCCCGCAACTGCAGGGGGCTCGAGCCCGCCGTCCGGGAACGGCTCTACCGGTTGGCCGGCAGGAGGGTGAACGCGGCGGGCGAGGTGGTGATCGTGGCCAGGAGATTCCGCACCCAGCAGCGGAATCGCGAGGACGCCTACGAGCGCCTGGCGCTGCTTCTGGAAAAGGCCGCCGCCGTCCCCAAAATCCGCCGCAGGTCGCGACCCACGGCAGCGTCCAGGGACAGGCGGCTCGGGGCCAAGAAGCGCCGTTCGGAAATCAAGAGGCTGCGCAGCCGCTCTTCCGCAGAGGATTAGGGCGCCGGGGCGGCGCGCAACAGTACGCGGGGGGTCTGCCGTGTTCGAAATGGTCACACGTCGATTCGGGCGGAAACCCGGGCCGGATACGGCCCAAGTGCGCCGGGAGATCCTCTCCGGCATCCGGGACAAAATCGTCCAGGGGAACGCGTTCCCCTTCAGGAAAATCGGGATCCGCCTGAGGCCGGCCTCCCGGCGCATGGCCCGGGAATTCGCGGCCGGATTCCTGGAGGGCGATTCCCTGCAATCGTCCGTCCGCGCGCTGCTCGAGAGCGAGCACGTCCCCGCGCCGGGCCTGGAGATAACGGTGGAGCTGTCCGGTGTCGGGCCGGCGGCCGCCTCCTCGGGCCCTGCCCGGCCCTTCGATCTCCAGTTCAGGGACCCGGTGGCGGCTCCCGCCCGGGAAATCCCCGTGCTGCTGCTCGAGATACTCAAGGGGAGCGCCCAGCAGCAGGTCTACCGCATGGAGAAGGAGCGCATTCTGATAGGGTGCCTGCCGGAGGTGGAGGACCGGGAGGGACGGCTCGTCCGGAAGAACGATATCGTTTTCCCGCACCGCAAGGGCGACGTCAACACGACGATCGCCAGCATGCATGCCCGGATATGGTTCGATGCCCAGAAGAGGGAATACCGGATCATGGACGAGTCGAGCCGCTACGGGACGCGGATCGTGCGCCGGGGGTGCACGATCGAGGTCCCCGCGGACAATCTGCACGGGGTGGGGCTGTGCTCGGGCGACGAGGTCTGCTTCGGCCAGGCAAGCCTCCGCTTCATTCTGGCGGGAAAAACCGGGTAGGCCGTTTTTTCTGTAACAATGCCGGCAAATCCCAGTATTACGCAATGTCCCTCAATGTAGTGCCCGTAGGGGGGGCGCCCGCCGGGCGTCCCCCCTTTTTCCTGTCCGGAACCGGTCGGCTCAGGCGATGGACTGCGATCTCCGGGCCGTGTCTTCCCTCTCCGCCTCTATCGGCCGGTACAGGGGATTTTTCCAGAAAGGCAGGCGGTTCAGCTGCCGGTAGGTGCGCTCGATCGACTCCCGCGTGCCCCAGTCGCTCCAGCGGACATCGTCGACTTCGATCATGATGATGTCTTCGGGGATGCGCGTCAGGACATCGGTGGAAAAATTCCAGGGCTGGAGAGTCCGGTACGCCGGGGCTACCGATTGCGGCGACCGGGCCAGTGCGGCCATCGACCTGTACCGGTCCGGAACCACCCGTTTCAGGATCCGGAGGATGCGGGAAAGCTTGAAGACCATGACGAAGGTGTTCCAGAGGCCGCCGAGGGCTATGGCCTCGCAGGCTTTCGCGACGCTCGGCTTCTCACAGAAGGAGCGGACGTAGAAGGTTTTCCCGCACGAGCGCACCGGGCTGTCCGGGAGAAGGTATCCGTACCCCGTTTCCGGCCGGTCGGGGGCGACGCCGAGGACCGCGATCTTCTCCGGGAGGAGTTCCACCAGGCGGGTCGCCCGGCGGATGTGCGCGATAAAGGCCTGGTCGTCATCGATGTAATGATCCGTGGGGAAGACGGCGACGGTCGCATCCGGGTTCCGTCGACCCAGTTGCAGCAGCGACAGAAGGAGCCCCGGGCCGGTGTCCCGGTTCGACGGCTGGACGATAATGTTGCCTTCGGGCAGCCCGCACACCTGGCCCAGGGCCAGATCCATGTGGTCGCGGTTGATGATGATGTGGATGCGTTCGTCGGGCGCGTAGAGCCTGGTCCTGGAAAGGGTTGCCTCGAGCAGGGAGGCGTTGTCGTAGAGGCGGCAGTACTGTTTCGGAATCGGCCTGCCGGCGATCTCCGTCGTCAGATCGTGCAGGCGCCGGCCGTCGCCGCCGGCAAGCAGCAGCGCCATCGCTTCCGCGGGTGCGCGTTCTCTGGCGGATCGCTTTTCCCCCCGGTTGCCCATAGGGAGCCCCTTCTGGCGGAAGGTTGCCTCCAATCCGGGTCCGGCCCGAAGCGTGTTCCATGCCGGCCCCAACCCGGAGAACCTGCCCGATGTCCCAGTCGGCCTGCGGCATTGTGCCTGTGCGGTGTCCCTGCCCGGTAGTGTGCGTGGTCCGAGATGCGATGCGGCGTTCGGTGCGGCATGCCGTCGGCAATATCTCTTTTCCTATTATATCGTAAGAGTCCCGGCTTTCAATGCGTAGATATACCCATTTTCGCATGGGGGGTAGTGCCTAGCCAGGAAGGGCGGGGCCGCACGGCCCGCGCGCGCCCGCCAGTGCAGAGGCTACCGGCCAGCGGCGGGCCAGACGGCCGATGCGGCCCCCGGGAAGCGCCCGGGCGGGACGGCTTACAGTACGCAGACACCCATTGACGTCTCCGGCCCTCGGCCCGTATAGTCGGGTGGAGCCGGTCCGGGAGACGGGGATGGAGGCCGCAGAAAGGGTCGCGGCCGTCAAGCAGCCCGGGCCCGCGGGAGAAACGCCATCTATACGCCTGGGGAGATGCGGACGGAAATCGAAGAACTGAACCGGAGGCTCCGCGCAGGACGGCAGGAGCTTTTCGGGCGCGTGGACTGGTCGTCCCCTGGCCGGGTCCTGCTCGAGGCCCACTCGGACCTGATCGATTCCCTCCTTCGGGACATCTACGAGCTGTCGGCGCGGGAGGCGGGCCGCAAAACGGCCCGCGGCGGCCGCTCGGGCCTGGCCATCGTCGCCACCGGGGGATACGGCCGGCGGGAGCTCAATCCCTTTTCCGACGTCGACATCGCCTTCATCCCGTCCGAGGAGGGGGACCCCTGGGTCGACGCGGCCGTGCACACGGCCTTTAAACTGGTGATGGACGTCTTCCTCTCCCTCAAGGACGTGCGGGTCGGATATTCCTACCGTCCGGCGGCGGAGGCGTCCTCCTGGGACGTTTCGGTGAAGACGTCCCTGCTGGATCTGCGCCCCGTATGCGGCGACGCCGCTTTGGCCGCCGCCCTCGGGCGCCGCATCCGGGAAGTGCTCCACCCGGTCGACCTGGCACTGGAGGATTCGGCCAGGCCCGATCCGCCCACCCGCGGGGGCGATCGCCTGTATGCGGTCGAACCGAACCTGAAAGACGGTCCCGGGGGGCTGCGGGACCTGCACCGCGGGAGATGGATCCGCACTCTGCTGGGGAGCGCCGGGGAACCGGGCGCGCCGCCGGGGCACGGCGGGGGAGCGAAGGCGCGGCATCCGGCCGGGCTCGGGGAGGCCGCCGACTGGTTCTGGCGCGCACGAACCTGGCTCCATCTCGCCTCCGGCAGGCGTTCGGACGTGCTGATGAACAGTTACCAGGACCGGATCGCCCGGGAACTGGGCGGCTGTTCGGCCCAGGAGTGGCTTTCCCGGCATCTCGGGTACGCGGAAATACTCCGGGAGTTTCACCGGTCGGCCGTCCGCGCCGTCCTTGCCGGGCCGCTCGATGTCGCCGGGCTCTGCCTCGAGGACGGGTCCCTGCACCTGCCGCAATCCGCTCCCGGCGAAGCCGTCGCGCTCCAGGCGTTCCATGCTTCCCAGCGGTACGCGATCCCGATTTCCCCGGGGGATCTCAACCGGCTGGGCCGGCTCCGAGGGCCGTCCCCGGATGGGCGTCGGCCCTCGGAGCGGGAGATCGGGCTGTTCAGGCGGATCCTGGACGAAAGGCGGGGGGTGGCCGCCACGCTGCGGCAGCTGGCCGCGACCGGGCTCCTGGACCGGTTTCTGCCCGGTTTTTCGGAGGCGATGCGCTACGTGCCCCCGGACCCCGCACATGCCCACACCGTCGGGGAGCATTCGCTGCGCATGGTCGGGCACCTCGAGGATCTGCGGGCCGGGCGGGACCGGCGGGGGTACCGCTTCAAGGAGCTGCTCGATCAATGTTCCCACTTCGACGTGCTGTGCCTGGCCGCGCTGCTGCACGATGCGGGGAAGCTGCTGCCGGGGGACGATCACTGCACGGCGGGCGCGGCGATGACGCACGCGGTTGCGGGCACCCTGGGCCTTCCCGCGGAGAAACGGGAGCTGCTGGAGGTCCTCGTCCGCGAGCACCTGCTCCTGGTGCGCACGGCCAGGATGCACGACCTGGGTTCGGGCGCCG
Source organism: uncultured Acidobacteriota bacterium (assembly GCA_964651155.1). Taxonomy (GTDB): domain Bacteria; phylum Acidobacteriota; class UBA6911; order UBA6911; family UBA6911; genus UBA6911. Next base: position 17,084 of record CAZYXB010000032.1, read on the forward strand.
TCATCGAGCATGTCGCCGCGCGCATCCCCACCCCGGAGTTTCTGCGGCACCTGTACGTGCTCACCTACGTGGACACCTGCGCGGTCTCGGAGACGAACTGGACTTCAATGGACGTCCGCGATCTGGAGGAGCTCTACAGGAAGATGCAGGATTTCTTCGCCCGTGATGCGGCCGGCGGCCGTCCGCCCCTGGAGCCGGAGCGCCGCATCGGCCTGATACGGAAAAAACTGGTGGCCCTGCACCCGTCCGACCGGGAGAGCTGGGTTCTCGAACACTACGACGCGATGCCGGCCGGCTACCTGCTGAACACATCCCTGGATGAGATCGCCTGCCACATGCAGCTGCTCGACCGCCTGGAAAGCGAGGCCATCGTCCTGGACGTCTTCAACCGGCCGGGGGACGATTACACCGAACTGACCATCTGCGCGACAAGCGATTCGGGCCCGGGGATGCTGGCCAAGATCGCGGGCGTGCTCTACGGGTGCGCCGTCGACATCTGCAGGGCCCAGGTCTACACCATGAAGAAGAAGGGCTCGTCCGTTCTCGACACACTGTGGATCCGCTCCGGGGGGATGCAGATTTCCGAGGCGAGGGCGCGCAGGATCCAGTCCGCCCTCAGAGACGTTCTGTCCGGATCGGTCGCCTTGGAGCAGTTCCTCCAGCAGGCGGGCAGAACGCCCCCCGGGGGCGTGCACCCCGAGCGGGTGGACTTGAGGAACGATCTCTCCGACGAGCATACCGTGGTCCGCATCGCGGCCGGCGACATCCCCGGACTGCTCTATGTCATGTGCCGCAGCCTGTCCCTGTGCGGGCTGGACATCCATTCGGCGAAGGTCACCACCTGGCAGGCGCGTGCGGAGAACAACTTCTACGTGACGACCGGTTCCGGGAATCGGATCCCGGATGCGGACCTCCCGCTGTGGGCCGGCAGGCTGCGGCGCATGCTGCGGGGCGGGCAGGGAAAAGCATAGACGGGCCCCGGGGAAGCGGCGGCTCCCCACGGGGGCCCGTACAAACCACGGGGGCCCGTACAAACCACGGGGGCCCGTACA
>CAZYXB010000032.1:18235-35202 GCA_964651155.1 uncultured Acidobacteriota bacterium
GCCCGTACAAACCACGGGGGCCCGTACAAACCACGGGGGCCCGTACAAACCACGGGAGCCGCCGGCACGCTCACCGGGGCTGGGCCTGACCCCTTCCGCCTGTTCCGATGCTGTAGCCGCCGGGGGAGACACTGGGAGAGCTGCCTCCCGAGGAGGTGCCGCCGCCGGAGGAGGAGCCGCTGCCGGAGGAGGACGCCCCGGAACTGCCGCCGGAGGCGGGGGCGGCGACGCTTCCGGAGGGGGCCGGGGGGGCCGACGGCGGGTAGGTCGCTCCGGACCGGGCTCCGCCCGGGGCGACGATCACTCCCTCACCCCTGGGACGGGCCGAGCGGCGGCCGTCCCTGGGATAGATGTTCGTGTACCCGCGCCCGGACACCAGCCTGCCGCTGTCTTTCGGGTAGCCGCCTCCGGGACCCTCGCCGGGAGATCCCCCGTTGACGGGATAGTAGTAGTAGACGCCCGGCCAGGTGCTCCAGCCGGAATTCCAGTAGAGCGAGTAGGTCGACGGAGTCCAGTACCAGGGGAAATAGGGATCGTAGATCGAATAGTAGGTGGCGTAGCCGGGCGATCCGCGGTAGGCGTCACGGGAATCCGACAGCCCGGATTCGGTCTGCTGCGCGAGGGAAACGGTGTCCCGCTCGATGACGAAGGCCTCCGGGAACGACAGGGCCACCATGAGATCGATCACCGGGTCCGGGACCCCGGCGTCGGCCAGCCGCCTGAGCGATTTCGAATGAATCCCGAACGGCTCCCGGATCTGCAGAACGGCGGCTTCCAGAACTTCCGACGCCACCTTGGCGCTGAGCTCGATGACCTCGTCGATGGACAGGCGGGCTCCGGCGTCCGCGCGCATCCCGTGCACGGCTGCCGGGCTGACCCCCCCGGCCGTGACCGCCCCCCCTTCGGAGGGGACGTAACGCCGGATGGTGATGACCCGTTCCCCGGCGCTTTGCAGCAGCTGAATGTCGACCCACTCCTGGCGGGCGCTGATCAGGGAAAGGCCCGATATCGTCCTGGGCGCCGTGCCGGGGCATCTCGATTCGCTTTCGAACAGGAGGCGTTTGCCCGTGTCGGACCAGGAGTACCTGTACCAGCCTGTGCAGTCCTGGCCGGTCAGCTGGTGCACGGAACCGTCGGCGGCGATCGTGTCTTCGAACAGCGCCGCATCGTCCTGGAACGCCCTGAGGGCGACGGACTTCCCGTCGGGGGCGGGGACGACCTCCAGGCGGCCCTCCCCGGGGCCCGCGGCGACCGCGTTGACGGTGCTCGATGCCAGCTTCCAGGTCCCGATCCAGGGCAGCCAGCGGCTGTCGAGGGTGCCCCCGGTCTGGGCCGCGGCCGTTCCGGCCGCCTGCAGGAGAAATACCGCGAGAGCCAGGCGGAGGAACCACCGGAGGTGCCCGGCGGCCCGTCCGTCGGAGGGTGCCCGCTTCTCCCCGGTGGTCCCGTTGCCGGTTTTCCCGAACCGGAAGATGTCTCTTGTGCGTGCGTTCATAGTTGCGACCTCCCGAAAATGGGCGCTAGAAGCGGAACTGCAGCCCGGCCGACAGGCGGAACCCGGACAGGTCGAGCGGGTCGAAGTTCACGAAGTCGCGTTCGAGCTCCGCCTCCGCCCACCAGTACCTGGCGTCGAGCGCCAGATAGGTGCCGCGGGCCACGAGGATGTCCACGCCCCCGCCGAGATACGCCGTCGGCGTCCAGCCCGAGGATTCGAGCCTGGCGGGGCCGATGTAGTAGGTGACCTGGTCCACAAAATCGCCGGACTGCTCGAGCTTGTACCGGAGGACGCCGACCCCCCCGGCGACGAACGGAACGACCTCGGAGGGCAGCCACGCGTAGCTGCCCACGTGGCGCCCGCGGGGAACCAGTAATATTTTAACACCTGCGGTCAGCGGATACTGGGAATAAATGGTGTCCTGCGTGATGGGCAGGCCCTGGCCGTCGACCCATTCGCGGAATTCCGAGCGCTTCGTCCGGTGCACCGCCTCCAGGCCGAAGACCAGGTCGGCCCTGTTGTTGAGGGACCAGCCTCCTTCCAAAGCCGCGCTCCACGCCCGGAAATCGTTCCTCTCCAGCGTCAGTTCGTCGGTGACGAAGTCGAAGAACTCCCCCTGCGCCGAGGGGAAGAACCTCCCGACGCGGAACCCGACGAACGCCTCGGGCGACGAGAAACGGAAATCCTGTTCCCTTCTGTCGCCGCGGTCCCGGCCGTCGGCAGCCCGGCCCGAGTACGGGGGGCCCTGCGCGAGGGCCCCCGCGGCCATGCCGAGCAGAACGAGGATGCCGGGTGCGGTCCGCGACAGGAAACGGATCGACCGCCTGCATCTGTATATCCCCCATCTCTTTGCGTTTGCCATCTCGTCCTCCTCCTGACGGGAACCCATCACGCCCGGGAGCCGGCCCCGTCCCGCCGCCTCCGCCCGACCCGGATCCTCCGGCTACTCCATTGGACGTTTGCCCGTCGGGCAAGGTTCATTTCCGCCGATTCCGCCGGCGGCGCGTTTGCGCCGAGATATTTGAGGGGCCGGCCGGGTTTTCCGTTTATAATCCCGGCAGGGAGAGGTATGGACACGATCGGTTTCAAGGCTCACCGCTTCGGGCCCGGGCCGGAATCTGGAGGCGGAGCCCGCGAGGCCGCGCTTTCGCTGGGGATACTTTTGGCCACGCCCGGCATCGTCCTGTGGTACGTCTGGTGGGGGAGGTTCCAGTACCGGAGCTGGCTCATGCAGGGGACGGCCTACCTGGCGCTTCTGGCCCTGCTGGCGGCCAACCAGTGGCTTTTCGGCGGGGGCCTGCGGCGGCAGGGATTCCGCCTCGACAACCTGCGCGCGTCGGCCCGGCTGGTCCTGCCCGCCACCCTGGCTCTGGCCGTCGCGGTGCTCGGCTACGGATGGTGGCGCGGGCAGTGGCACCCCGGCCAGTGGTCCAAGATCGGAATCTACCTGGTTTGGGGTCTCCTGCAGCAGTACGCGCTGCAGAACCTCCTGCTGGCCCGCAGCAGGTCCCTGCTGCGGCATACCCCTGCGGCGATCCTGGCGGCCTCGGCCATTTTCTCCCTGATGCACCTGCCCGTCCCGGAACTGGTCGTCTTCTCCTTCCTGGGGGCCGCGCTCTGGTGCTGGGCGTTTTCCCGCGTGCCCAACCTCTGGACCCTGGGGCTGTCGCACGCCTGCCTGGGGGTGCTGCTGCTCGTCTCCACCGGGCAGGGCTTCAAGATCGGCACGCCCGGATTCCAATACGACGCCTACGGCGGGGGGGTGCTCGTCGCCGGGGGGCATTTCGAAGACGGGGCGCCGTTTGTCGCCACCCTGCCCGGCCATGACGAGGATGCGGCGTCCCGCGTGCGCATCTTCTCCCCCGAGGGGGCGCTGATCCGCGAGTGGACCGCGTTCTCCGAGTGGGGCTTCAGCGGCAATCTGGCGGTGGGGGACCTCGGTTTCCCCACGGGCGATGCCGTCGCGGTTGCGCCCGGACCCGGGCCGGGCAACCCCGGGACCGTGCGCATTTTCAGCACGGACGGCCTGCTGCGGGCCGACATCCGGGTCCCGGGCGGTGATGCCTTCGGGGCCTACGTGGCCATCGGCTGCGGCAAGGTCTACGTGACCCCCGGACCGGCGCCCGGGGAGGCGGCCCGGGTCCTCGAGTACGACGGGTCGGGGAACCTCCTGCGCCAGTGGCGCCCCGCCGGGCTGGGCCTGTCCAATTCCGTCCGGGCCTTCCCGGTCGGGTCCGTCGCCGTCGGCGGCGGCCCCCCGTGCCCGGAGCGGATTGCGCTGTACGGCACCCCGATAGCGGCCAACCCCTCCACGCTGTTTCTGATGGACCCCGGCGACGGAACCGTCCGCCGCCTGGCGGGCGCGGCGACGACGTTCGGGCTCAACGCGGCGCAGTTCGGGCGCCGCCCGGATCCCCCCGGCGTGATCACGGCCCCCGGCCCCCTGCTAGGCTACGGTGCGCACGTGCGCATCTACGACGCCCGGGGCGGCGAGGTCTTCGGCCGCGTGATGTACCCGGACCCGGACCCGTGCGGCAGCAACGTGTCCGCGCTCGACGTCGACGGGGACGGGCGGGACGAAATGCTGCTCGGGGAAGGCGTCTGCCGGGACGCCCCCGCCACGGTCCGGATTTTCGACTTCTCGGGCGCGCTGCTCTACCGGTGGGACGCCTACCCGGCGTCCGGGGGGCGCTAGGGGGCGGCGTCCGGGGTCCGATTTTTTCGGGTTATGTTTGATTGCAGCCGGGGAATCTAGTACAACGGTCCGGTATATTCACGGAAACGGGAAGGGTGCCTATGGATGCGCGGCGACGATGGACGGCCTGTCTTGTGCTATGTGCGGTGTCGGCGTGCGCTGCCGGCTGCGGCGGCGGGGGCAAAGTCACGGTGGTCAAACTGGCGCATTCGCTCGACACCACCCACCCGGTGCACAGGGGGATGGTCTTCATGGCCGGCAAGGTCGGGGAGTATTCCGGGGGCAGGATGCGCGTCGACATCTACCCGGGAGGGCAGCTCGGGGACGAAAGGGAGATGATCGAGCTTCTTCAGATAGGCAGCCTGGCCATGACGAAGGTGTCGACCGCCCCGCTCGAGGCGTTCGTCCCCGAGATGAAGATCTTCGGCATGCCCTACCTGTTCCGCGACGACGAGCACCGCTGGAAGGTTCTGTCCGGGCCGATCGGCCGGAAGCTCCTGCTCGCGGGGGAGCCGTTCTTTTTGCGCGGCATGTGCTACTACGACGCCGGGTCGAGGAGCTTCTACACGAAGGACCGGCCGATCCGGACGCCGGAGGACCTGAAGGGGCTGAAAATCAGGGTCATGCAGAGCATCACGTCGGTGGACATGATACGGACTTTGGGCGGTTCCATGACGCCGATACCCTGGGGCGAGCTCTACACGTCGCTGCAGCAGGGCGTCGTCGACGGCGCCGAAAACAACGCGCCCAGTTTCTACCTGTCGCGCCACTACGAGGTCTGCCGCTACTACAGCCTCGACGAGCACACCGCCGTGCCGGACATCCTGCTGATGAGCACGGTTGTCTGGGGCCGCCTTTCGGACCAGGAGCGGGCGTGGCTGCAGCAGGCCGTGGACGCATCGGTCCCGCACCAGAAGGGGCTCTGGGCGGATTCCACGCGGGAGTCCCTGGAGGCGGTCGCGGCGGCAGGGGTCGAAATCCTCCACCCGGACAAGACCCCGTTCCGGGAGGCGGTCCGGCCCATGCACGACGCCGCCAGGGGGACCCCGCTGTATGATCTGATGCAGGAAATCAACAACATCGAATAGAACGGGGACCGATCATGAAGACATTGACCGCAGGCATCACGCGCATCCTATCCTTTGTCCTGATAGCCCTCATGGCGGCGATGGTGCTCGATGTGTCCTGGCAGGTGTTCACGCGATTCGTTCTGCGGAATCCGAGCGGGTTCACCGAGGAGCTGGCCGGATTCCTGCTGATCTGGATTGGCCTGCTCGGTGCCAGCTACGCCTACAGCATCAAGGCGCACCTGGGCATCGACCTGCTGACGTCGAAGCTCTCGGGGGCCAGGAAACAGGCGTCGGAGATCCTGATCGCCTCCATCGTCGGCCTCTTTGCGATTTTCGTCCTGGTCATCGGCGGGTGGCGCCTGGTCGGCATGACGTTCACCCTGCAGCAGATCTCCCCCGTGATGGGGATCCCGGTCGGCTGCGTCTACCTGGTGCTCCCCCTGACGGGGATACTGTTTGTGTACTACTCCGTGCATTGTATCGTCGAGGCGCTGGAAAACGGCGGAAAAACCGGCGCCCGGAAACCGTAACCGATTGCGCATCACTCCCGGAGATCCGATGGAAAGCACTGTATGGATTCTGGTTGTCAGCTTCGTCCTGCTGCTGGCGATGAACGTTCCGATCGCCGTCTGCATCGCCGTATCGACGGTGCTGACGATGCTGTTCACCGTCGCGTTCCTGCCGGCGGTCACCACGGTGGCGCAGCAGATGGCCACGGGCATCAACGTCTTCTCCCTGCTGGCGATCCCCTTTTTCATCCTTTCCGGCCTGCTCATGGGGCAGGGGGGGATTGCCCGGAGGCTCATTGAATTCGCCAAAGCGCTCGTCGGCATGCTCCCCGGGGGGCTGGCCTACGTCAATGTCATGGCCTGCATGTTCTTCGGCGCCCTGTCGGGTTCGTCGGTCGCGGCGACCTCGGCCATCGGGGGTTTCATGCTCCCGGTGATGGAAAAGGAGGGCTACGACAGGAATTTCAACGCGGCCCTCACCATCACGGCCTCCACCACGGGGCTGCTCATCCCCCCGAGCAACATCCTGATCGTCTACTCCCTGGCCAGCGGGGGCGTCTCGATCGCGGCCTTGTTCATCGCCGGGTACCTCCCCGGCATCCTGGTCGGGATCGGGCTGATGATGGTCGCGGCCGTATACTCCGTCGTCCGGAAGTACCCGGTGGGGGAGCGGGTGCCCCTGGCCGACGCGCTGCGCAGGATCCTGCACGCGCTGCCGAGCCTGCTGCTGGTCGTTATCGTCATCGGGGGGATCATCGTCGGCATCTTCACGGCCACCGAGGCCAGCGCGATCGCGGTCCTGTACGCCCTGTTCCTTTCGGTGGTGTGCTACCGGGAAATCAAGCTGCGGCAGATCCCCGGCATCCTCCTGAAGGCCGTGGAGATCACCGCCATCGTCATGCTCCTGATCGGCGCCTCCAAGGGAATGTCCTGGATCCTGTCCTACGAGAACATACCGCAGGGGATCACCGAGTACCTGGTCGGCCTCACCGACAGCCGGGTAATGATCCTGCTGCTGATCAACCTGATCCTGCTCGCCGTCGGCACGTTCATGGACATGACCCCCGCCGTCCTCATATTCACGCCCATCTTCCTGCCGATCGCCACCCAGCTGGGGATCGACCCCATCCATTTCGGGATGATCATGGTGCTGAACCTGTGCATCGGGCTGTGCACGCCGCCGGTGGGGAGCGTCCTGTTCGTCGGCTGCGGCATCGCCAACACCACCATCGCGGCTCTGATGAAGCCGCTGATGTTTCTGTACGTGGCCATGGTGGCCGCGCTGCTGCTGGTAACCTATATCCCAGCGATCAGCCTGACGCTGCCCAGGTTCTTCGGGTATTGATGCCGGGAATTTTCATCCGGGAAACATGCCTATGACTACGGATCTTCTGGGGAAATATTCCTTCGGGGTGGGCGACCGCTTCGCGCAGCAGGGCGAGGCCCAGCTCGCGGCCATCCGCATGGCGCAGGAGCGCGGCATCGACGTCACCCCGGTGTGGAACAAGTCTCACCGGGAGCACACGATAGCGAAGACCGAGCCGATCGGGACGCGGAGGGCGGCCGACGCGGCCGTAGCCGGGCTCGGGTGGACCGGCGGCTATTTTGTCGACGCGGATCACGTCACCCTCGAGACGGTCGGGCGTTTCCTCGACTGCAGCGACTATTTCACCATCGATGTGGCCGACGCCATCGGCCGCCCCGCGGATCCGGACGCCATCGGGGCCTTCGTCGAACGGTTCGGGCGCTACGTCGGCACCCCCGGGATCCCCGGCGTGGCCCTGCCATGCCCGATCACGGCCGCCGCCCTCGAGCAGGCGGCCGGGCGGTATCTGCAGGCCGTCCGGGAGGCAGGCGTGGTCTACCGCCGCATACGCGAGGCGAAGGGGGGGGACGGCTTCATCGTCGAGGTGTCCATGGACGAAGCCGCGTCGGCGCAGACGCCGCTCGAGATGCTGCTGATACTGGCGGCCATGGCCGAGGAGCGGATCCCGGTGCGGGCCGTCGCGCCGAAGTTCAGCGGCCGGTTCAACAAGGGGGTCGATTACGTCGGCGACGTCGGGCGTTTCGGGCGGGAGTTCGAGGAGCTTCTGGCCGTGCTGCGGTTCGCGGTCGGGGAATTCGGGCTGCCCGAAGGCCTGAAAATCAGCGTGCATACCGGCAGCGACAAGTTCTCCATCTACCCTGTCATCGGCAGGGCGATCCGGCGGCACGACGCCGGGATTCACCTCAAGACGGCCGGCACGACCTGGCTCGAGGAGCTCATAGGGCTGGCCAGCTCGGGCGCGCCGGGGCTCGGGATGGCCAAGGACATCTACGCGCAGTCCCTGGCGCGGCTCGACGCGCTGGTGGCCGACTACACGGCCGTGATCGACATCGACCCGCGTGCGCTGCCGCCGGCCTCGGACGTCCGCGCCTGGGACGGGCCGCGATTCGCCGCGGCTTTGCGGCACGACCAGGGCTGCCCGCACTACAACCCGCATTTCCGCCAGCTGCTCCATGTCGGCTTCAAGATCGCGGCCGAAATGGGGGACGCGTTCCTCGGAGCCGTTCGGGACAACGCCGGGGTCATCGGGGCCAACGTCACCGAGAACATCTTCTCCCGGCACCTGCTGAGGCTGTTCGCCGATTAGGCCGGCGGCGGCTACCGGCGCAGGGTGGCCGCGAGCCTCCGCCGATGGAGCAGCAGCTGCAGGGCGGGGAGGATGCCGGCGGTGACGACGTCGGCCCTGCAGAGCGCGGCCGAGGCCGCCCCCTCCGGGCCGATGACGGCGATGCCCAGGGCGGCGCCTTCGAGCATGGCCGCGTCGTTGGCGCCGTTGCCTATGGCTACGACGCCGTCGGCTCCCAGCCTGGTGACGTAGTCGAGCTTGGCCGCCGCCTGGCCTTCGGCCGGGATGACGACCGCGTCGAGCTCCAGCGCGCGGCCCAGGGCCTGCTGCCTCCCGTAGGTGTCGGCGGTGACGAGGTGGATTGCAAGCTCCGTCCGGATTCTGCCGAGAAGCTCCGCGACCCCGTCGATCAGCCCGCCGTCGGCGGCGATCGTGCCGTTGACGTCGAGCACCAGGTGGCGGAAACGGAACGTCCTGTACCCGGGAATATCCACTTCGATCATGCGAACCCTCCATGGCCGGAGGCCGCCGGCCGGTTCCTTCAGGTATTGTGCCGCCGGATGCCCATCCGGACAAGGATTTCCTCCGTCGGGCGCCAGCGGGTGAGCGCCGGCTGGAAGAGGTTGGCGCCGGCGGAGGCCGTCAGCCAGAGCCGGTTGGGGCCGCCCCGGCGCGCGAGCGCGAGGCAGGCCCTCACGATCGTCCCCGCGATCAGCCGGGTCCATCGTTCCACGACCCGAAGCGCCTCCTTTCGGGCGTTTTCGTTCAGGCTCCGGTCCTGGAGCGCCGGAGCTCGCGGCTGCGCATCCTGTAGAACAGCACGGGCACCGTCATGCGGCTCAGAAAGAGCGACGCCACCTCCCCGGCCATCAGCGATATGGCCAGCCCCTGGAATATGGGGTCGAACAGGATGACGGCGGCGCCGACGACGACGGCGGCGGCCGTCAGCATCATGGGACGGAACCGCACGGCGCCCGCGTCGACGACCGCCTCGGCCAGGGGGACTCCGTGGCTGAGGCGGAGCTCGATAAAATCCACCAGGATGATCGAATTGCGCACGACGATACCGGCGCCGGCAATGAATCCGATCATGGAGGTGGCGGTGAAGAATGCGCCCATGGCCCAGTGCATCGGCAGGATGCCCACGAGCGAGAAGGGGATGGCGGCCATGATCACCAGCGGCGTCTTGAAGCTCTGGAACCAGGCCACGACCAGGATGTAGATCAGGATCAGGACGGCCGCGAAGGCCAGCCCGAGGTCGCGGAACACCTCGTAGGTGATGTGCCATTCCCCGTCCCATTTCATGGCCAGGCGGTTCCCATCGGAAGGCTGGGCGGCCGTGTGGGTCTCGAGCCTGTACCCCTCGGGCAGCTGCAGGCCCGCGATCTTTTTGTTCATCAGAAGGATCGGGTACACGGGGCTTTCCTCCCGGCCCGATACGTCGGCTGTGACATAGACGACGGGCATCAGGTTCTTGTGGTAGATGCTCCGGTCCCGGACGGACTCCCTCCATTGCCCCAGCTCGACGAGCGGGACGAGCCGGCCGGAGGAGGACGCCACGCGGATCCGTCCGAGCGCCTCGACGCTGGAACGGTCCTCGAGCGGAAGGCGCAGCAGGATCGGCACGTCCTCGGCCTCCTCGGGCAGGTGCATGATGCCCGCCTGGGCGCCCCGGAGGGCCAGATCCACGGCGTCCTGGGCTTCGGTTATGGAGACGCCGGCCATGGCGGCCTTGAGCCGGTCGAACTCGAACACCCTCTCCGGCTGGGGGTCCTCGACGTACCAGTCGATGTCGACGACTCCCGGGGTTTCCTCCAGCATGGACCGGATCCGGCGCGCCAGCTCGATCTGCCGGCCGTAGTCGGGCCCGTAGATTTCGGCCACCAGCGTCTGCAGCACCGGCGGTCCGGGCGGGACTTCCGCCACCTTCATCTGCATGCCGTAGCGGTCCGCGACGGGCACGAGCAGGGCGCGGACGCGCTTGGCGATGGCGTGGCTCTGGCCGGACCGGTTCCCCTTGGGCGTGAGGTTGACCTGTATGTCCGCCACGTTGTCCCCCCGGCGCGTGTAGTAGTGGCGCACCAGGCCGTTGAAGTTAAAGGGCGCCGCCGTCCCGATGTAGGTCTGGTAATCGGTGATTTCCGGGACCCGGTTCAGGTGGGCCGCCAGCGCGCGCGTCGCCGCCGCCGTCTGTTCGAGGCTGGTGCCCTCGGGCATGTCCACGATGACCTGGAATTCGCTCTTGTTGTCGAACGGGAGCATCTTGACGACGACGAGCTTAAAGAGGACCATGCTCCCGGCCCCGACGAGCAGCACCGAAACGAACCCGAGAAAGAGCAGCTGGCGCGTCCCCTTCGACAGCAGCATGCCCATGAAACGCCGGTACAGCCGCGTCGTCCGGGCCTCCCCCGCGCCGCCGTGCTCCCGGCCGGCGCGCCCCATAAACAGCCTCGCCGCCCAGGGCGTGATGACGAAGGCGACCAGCAGGGAGAAGATCATGGCCGCCGAGGCGCCGATGGGGATCGGGCGCATGTAGGGGCCCATCAGGCCGCGGACGAGCGCCATCGGCAGGATGGCGGCGATCACGGTCAAAGTGGCCAGGATGGTCGGGTTCCCCACCTCGTCGACGGCTTCGACCGCGACCTCGGTGAAGCCCCGTCCCCTGTTTTCCGGGAGGCGCCTGTGCCGGACGATGTTCTCGATCACGACGATCGCGTCGTCGACCAGGATCCCGATCGAGAAGATCAGGGCGAACAGCGTGATCCGGTTCAGGGTGTACCCGTACAGGAGGAAGACGACCAGGGTAAGCGCCAGGGTCACGGGAATCGCCACCGCCACCACGCCCGCCTCCCTGAACCCCAGCACGAGCCATATGAGGATGGTGACCGAAACGATCGCGATCATCATGTGCAGCAGCAGTTCGTTCGATTTCTCGGTCGCGGTCTCCCCGTAGTCGCGCGTGACGGTCATCTGGAGGGAGGCCGGGAAATAGAGCGCCCCGTAGCGCTCGGCCTTTTCCCGTAGCGCCTCGGCCAGCGCGACGGCGTTGGTCCCCTTGCGCTTGGCGAAGGTGAGCGTGACGGCCGGCGCGGGCAGCGCGGACTCCCCCCCGGCGAGGCCGTCGCCCGGACGGCCGGCGGCGCCCGGCCCGTGCGAGAAAAAGACATAATCGGCCGGCAGGTCCGGCCCGTCGGTGATCCGGGCGACGTCGCCGAGGGTGACGGGGGCGTTGTCCTGCACCCCCACGACGAGGGAGCCCAGGTCCCGGGCGTCGCGGAAAAACCCGTCGAGTCGGACCGCGATCGCCCGGTTGCCTTCGGTCAGCTGCCCCGCGTGCCGCCCGCTGTTTTCCGACTGCAGGATGCCCCGTATGCGGGTGGCGCTCGCGCCGAAGGCGGCCATGCGGACCGGGTCGAGCTCCACCCGCATCGTGCGCCGCTGGCCCCCGATGATGTCGGTATGGGAGATGTCGGGGATCGCCTGCAGCTCGTTGCGCAGTTCGGCCGCCGCACGCCGGATCTGGAACCCGTCCAGCTCCCGGCTCCACAGGGTCAGGGCGAAGAAGGGGACGTCGTCGATCGACCGCGGCTTGATCAGGGGCTGCGACGCCCCCGCGGGGATCAGGTCGAAATTGGCAAACATCTTCTGGTTCAACCGGACGATGCTTTCCTCCTCGTCCTGGCCGACGTAGAACCGGACGATGGCCATGCTCGATCCCGGACTGGAGGTGCTGTAGACGTATTCCACCCCCGGGATTTCCCAGAGAAGGCGTTCCATGGGTTTGGTGACGCGCGTCTCCACCTCGCGGGCCGAGGCGCCGGGGAACGCAACCATGACGTCGATCATCGGGACGATGATCTGCGGCTCCTCCTCCCGGGGGAGCAGTAGGACGGCCGCCGTCCCGAGCGCAACCGAGGCCGCCAGGATCAGGGGGGTGAGCTTGGAACGGATGAACGCGCGCGCCAGTTTTCCTGCGGTCTTGGGGCTCATGGCGTGATCTCCACCGGCATGCCGTCGACGATCCCCGCATCGGGGGAAACGAGGATCATCTCGCCGGGTTCGATGCCGGACAGGATCTCGACCCTTCCGTCGTCGTAGGGGGCGGTTTTCACAAGGCGGAAGCGGGCGCGCCCCCCGTCGTCGACCACGAACAGCCCCTCGAGCTGCCCCTGCCGGCGGAGATCGCCCTGTCCGACGAGCAGGGCCTCCCGGGTCCCGACGGGTATCTCCACTTTCATGTACTGGCCGTGGACGACTGCGGCGTCCCCGGGCAGGTCGACCTTGAAGGCGACGCTGTGCGTGGCCGGGTCGGACCGGGGGACGATGTCGGCGATTCGGCCCTCCATCGGCGGGGCGGATCCGGAAGGCAGGACCCGGAGCGGCATCCCGACGCCGAGGCTGCCGGCGTAGGCGGCCGGGAGGCTGGCCAGGACCTGGGGCCTCCCGGTCGTTTCCAGCACCAGCAGCGGGGACCCCGGGAAGACCGCCCCCCCGGCGTCGACGGACCTTTCGACCACGATCCCGGATTCGGGGGCCAGGATGCGCGTGTAGCCGACCAGGATATCGGCGCGGCCCGCCTGGGCCTGTGCCTGGGACAGGCGGGCCTCCACCTGGCGGATCCGGTCCCCGGCCGCCGCGACCATCGACTCCCGGGAGGCTGTCTCGGCCCGGGCGGCGTGGCGCCGCGCGCGGACCTCGTCCATTTCCTGCGGCGATACGGACCGCAGCTCGAACAGTTTCCGGTAGCGCTCGTAGGTCTGGTCCGCCAGGTCCGACGAAGCCTGCGCGGCGGAGCTCATCTCCACGGCCGCGTCGTAGGACCGCCGGGCCTCGGACAGGGCGGATTCGGCCTCGCTGACGGAGGAATCCGCGGCCGCCTTCTGGCTCCGCGCATCCCGCCCGTCGAGCACGGCGAGAACCTGCCCGGACCGCACGCGGTCGCCGGTGCGCACCCGCATCTCGCGGACGGACCCGTTGATCTGCGACGCCAGCACTATCCGGCTCCGGGGCTCGACGGTCCCGGGAGCGGCCTGGGTGACCGGAACAATCTGGCTCCGGGCCTCGGCCGCCCGCGCCGGCACCGCGGCGCGTTCGGCCTCCGCCGGCGAATCTGTCCTGCCGCATGCCGCGAGCAATGAAAGCCCCGCCAGGAGTGATAGGACCCAAACGTGTATTCGCATGATGCTGTTCGCCTCCGTCGCTGTTTTTTCAGGAGCGCCGGGCGCCGCCGACGGCGCCCGGCACGTGCACGACCCCCTACCGGGTTGCCAGGGTGGCCAGGGTTGCCGGGCCGAGCGTACCGGCCGCGTGTTCGATCCGGGCGTAGCCGAGCCGTTGCCGGTAGACGGCCTCCAGCAGGAGCGTCCGCGCGCTGCTCCGCGCCGCCTCGGCCGACAGCAGGTCGGTCATGGTGGCCAGGCCCGCTTCGTACCGGTTCTCGAGGATCCGGAGCCCCTCCGCGCTTTCGGTTTCGGCGGCTCGGGCGGCGGCCACCTGCTCCCGGGCCGCGCGGTAGGCGACCAGGGCCGTCCGGAGCTCGAGCGCCATGGCGGATTCCATCGCCGCCGCCTGCCGGCGTTTCTGCTCGAGGCGGTGGCGGGCCGCGTCGAGCTTCGCCGCGTCGGCGATGCCGGCGGACAGGTTCCAGCTGAGAGTGACGCCGGCGGACCAGTTGTGGTCCCCGAACGCGTCCAGGGACGGGTTGTTCATCTCGAGGACTCCCTGGCCGGCGAGCATCGGCAGAAACTCCTTCCTGCGGGCCTCCACGGCGAGCTCGGCCTCCCGGAGCTCGGCCATGAGGACGGCGTAGTCCGGCCGCCTCCGCTTCTGCTCCTCGACGAGCGCCGCCTCCCGGGGGAGCTCGATCTCGAAGGGGGCCAGATCGGCGGTGACGCCGACGGGGTCCCCGAGCGGCCTGCCCATGAGCCGGTTCAGCCTCGCCAGCGTGCTTTCGAGGGCGCCCGAGGCCTGGATTTCCCGCTGCTCGACGGCGGAGCGGTACGCCCGGCTGCGCAGGAGGTCGGCTTCGACCGCCACCCCTTCGTCGACCCGCGCCCGGGCCTGCGCCTCGATCGATTCCGCTGAACGGAGGGCCAGGCGCGCGGTTTCCAGTGCCTCCCTCGCCAGCGTCGCCCCGTAGTAGGCGTCGATGACATCGAGCACGACCCGCAGCCGGTGTTCCTCGTGCGACCGGTCGGCCTTGCCGACGCCCACGGCCGCCATCTCCCGGTGGACGCGCGTCCTCCCGAAATCCCAGAGCGGCTGCCGGATCGTTGCGCGGCTCTGCCAGTTGTCCTCCGGCGAGGGCGCGTTCAGGGAGGGCAGGGCGAAGTTGGCTTCCGTGAACCTCTCCTGGCCGAGGAGGGTGCTGAAGACGAAGACGGGGTTGTCCCCCGCCAGATAGGAATGCTCGAGATCCACGCGCGGCAGGTACCCCGCCCGGGCGGCCCTGTGCTCGGCCCGGGCGGCCTCGACCCCCGATGCGTCCGCCGCCAGGTCGGGATTGGACTGCAGCGCCAGCGCCACCGCCTCGTCAAGGGTCAGCCCCGGCTGGGCCGCCGAAGGCAGGGGGGCCAGCAGGCAAAAGGCCGCCAGCAGACAGTGTGCCGCAGAGATGGACTTGGACATGGGTGTACCCTAATGCGATGGTTGACGGCCGGTTCCATCCGGACCGATGGCCGAGGCCAGTTGTTCGCCCCGTTTGAGCCTGTTGTAGAGAATCGTGCGCATGATGGCGCATGCCCTGTGGATCTCCGGATCCGTGAGCCGGTAGAACATCTGCCGGCCCCGGCGAAGGGACTCCACGATCCCGCTGCCGGCGAGCATCGACATATGCTTGGAAAGATTGCCCTTGGAAATTTCGAGCGCCGCGAGCAGCTCGGCGGCCGGGGCTTCCCCCCGGCTGAGGCGATCGACGATCTGCAGGCGTACCGGGTGCGCCAGCGCCTTGCAGATGGAGCACTGCATCTGGAATATTTTTCTCTGCACCGACCGGTCCGCCTTCGAGATGTTCATAGTATCAAAGTTTCCTTACACAGAAACATACTACAAACTGGGATCCGGGTTGTCAACCGGGAAACGGAAAATTGATTTGGAGGGGGGGGCCGGCAGGGGTAGAATCACCGCTGGCGGGCGACGGCCCGCCGCCGTGTTCACCCGACCGGAGGAGGACCATGCGCCCTGCATACAGAGCCACGACTTTCAACCCTTTCCTGGCTGCGGCTGCGCTGGCCTGCGTTCTCTCTGCCGCGGGCCTTTTCGGATGCACTCCGCGTACGGCCGGATCCGACGACGCGGCCGCGTCCTACCCGAAAACGGTCTCGGTCGCGGATGCGGCCGGCAGGAGGGAGGCCGGGGCCGTCATCCTCGATATCCGCAACGCCTGCGAATGGGACGAAGGGATCATCCCGGGATCGGTGCGGATCCCCCTGGGGGAGCTGGAGGATCGGATCGGCGAGCTCCCGACGGACAAAGATATCGTCGTGGTGTGCCATTCGGGCGCCCGCAGCAGGATCGGGCTTGAAATACTCCGCAAGCACGGGTTGGAAAGAACCGTAAGCATGAACGGGGGCCTGGCGGGATGGAAGGCGGCGGGGCACGCGGTCGAAGACCCCCCCCGGGAGGCGTCGCGGTAGGCCCCGGGCAATCAGCGGAGCACAAGGCGGAAGGCGCCATGTATATCGTGATCGACTGTGAAACAACGGGGCTGCCCAGGAACTGGAAGGCGCCCGTCTCGGACGCGGCCAACTGGCCGCGCGTGGTCCAGCTCGCCTGGTCGCGCATCGACGGGCAGCTGGGGAAGATCGAGTCCGTCTCCCGCCTGATCCGGCCCGACGGGTTCGTCATACCCGCCGCTGCCGAGCGCGTGCACCGCATTTCGACCAGGCGCGCCACCGAGGAGGGGATGCCCCTCGCGGCGGTGCTCGGGGAATTCGCCGGGGCCGTCGGGCAATCCGAAGTCGTCGTCGCCCATAACCTCCAGTTCGACGAGAGCGTCCTGTCCGCCGAATACCTGCGCTGCGGCATGGAGCCCCCCTTCGGTGCGAAAAGGCGGATCTGCACGATGCGGCGAAGTGCCGGCCTGTGCCGGCTGCCGGGAGCCTACGGCTACAAGTGGCCGTCGCTGGCCGAGCTCCACCGGACACTGTTCGGGACGGGGTTCGAGGAGGCGCACGACGCCGCGGCCGACGTCACGGCCTGCGCCGACTGCTTCATCGAGCTCGAGCGCCGGCGGCTTCTGGACTGACCCGCCGCATGTCCGGCGCCTCCCCCCCCGCCCGATGCCGGAATAATCTCCGGAAGCAGAGGACGCCCCGTGTGGATCCCGGAGCGACGGGAGCTCGGGAATCTGAAAAAAATAACAATAAACTACAAAAAAACACTAGAAATCAAAAATACCTACTGCTATACTGCATTCCTCTAGCCATTGGACTGCGGAGGACCGGCAAAGCCGCCAGGCTTTGGACGACCCCGGCTCCTCCGCAAGTAACTCCCCAGGAAAACACACGGCGGCAGTTCTCCGCTACTGCACACACTGCTGACATCCCGGCAAAGAGCCGGCGGCCGTGGCCCGTGCGCACGAAAAAA
>CAZYXB010000033.1:0-34468 GCA_964651155.1 uncultured Acidobacteriota bacterium
CTGTGTAACCATAGTCCTTAACTAGTTGATATGTCAACATCTACCGGAACAGCCGAAGGGTAAACGAATGCAAAGGCCGAATTTGAGTGTTTAAGCGGGGCACATAGTGTAAAATTCTCGGGTTTGCATGACGGTGGGAGTTCAAGCGGAGATCCTATCCAGAGGTCTTCGTCTATTTTTGTAGTTGAATGGGGGATCGTTTCTATACTGCAATAATCTGGGCTTTTGACACAGATGCGCCGAGGTTTTCGTAAGAGGATCCACTGCAGAAACAGTTTCACAAAACAAGAAAAGCGCATAGCGCTTTCCCTTCATGTTAGAGGAAAGAACAATGACCGCAAAATTGATAAAAGGAACTGAAATCAGGGAAGCTATTCTTGCTGAAATCGAAGAAGAAGTGAAAAAAATCAAAGAATCCCACGGGCAGGTCCCTGGACTTGTAACCATTCTGGTTGGAGAAAATCCAGCGTCTGTTTCTTATGTGACTCTTAAAATAAAGACGGCAACCCGGCTTGGATTCAAAGAAATTCAGGATAATCAGCCTGAAGATATTTCCGAAACGGACCTTCTTGCCCTGATTGATAAGTACAATAAAGACGATTCCATCCATGGTATTCTCGTTCAACTCCCGTTGCCCAAGCAGATTGATGAAAAAAAGATCTTGAATGCAATCGATCCAGACAAGGATGTGGACGGGTTCCATCCCGTGAATGTCGGCCGGCTCATGATTGGCGGTTCTGAACTCAGATTTCCGCCCTGTACGCCTGCTGGAATTCAGGAAATGATCGTGCGCACCGGTGTCGAAACCAGCGGTGCCGAGGTCGTGGTTGTAGGGCGTTCCAACATTGTAGGCAAGCCCATCGCCAACATGTTGCTTCAGAAAGGTCCGGGAGCAAATTCGACTGTAACCGTTGTGCACACGAGGACACGAGACCTGGCGTCTCATTGCCTGAGGGCGGACATTTTAATCGTGGCTGCAGGTGTACCCGGTCTCGTTAAGCCGGAATGGATAAAACCGGGCGCATGTGTCATTGATGTCGGTGTCAATCGAGTCGGTGAAAAGATAAGCGAGAAGACCGGACAGAAAGTTGCCATCCTCAGGGGCGATGTCGATTTTGATGCGGCAAAGGAAATTGCCGGCTTCATTACTCCCGTGCCGGGAGGTGTCGGCCCCATGACGATAACCATGCTGATGAAAAACACGCTCAACTCCCTTAAATTCAGACTGGGGCTGGCGTAGTCGAAACAGTGTTTCCCAACCGGAATTCGATGAGGGCGGCAACCTCGAAAAGGGCCGCCCTCTTCGAGGTGTGCTTGTCCTGCCAGAGCCTGGCAGGCCCGCTGAAGTCTCTTCAATAATCTCCATCCAAATATTATCTAATATTCTATGATTTTTCAACCTGAATGGGACCTTGCCGAATATGCGGTCTCGGTGGTATTAATATTCAAGATGCAATTTCAATGCTTTGGAGTCAACTGGGTGGCTAGGAGGTATTGAAATGGTCAATTATTCGATCCTTGAGCTTGAATTATGCGAAGCTATCGGTCTGTCTAGGCGTCCGGTAGTTGTAACATTCCTTCCGCACCCTCCCGAAGGAGTCCGTAAATTCGCCGGCAAAGCCCCGTCCGGCTGCAGCTTTTTCAGCATTGCTGCGGGAGGCATGGCCTTTTACACGGTAGCAGCAGACCACTACAATTGTGCCGTTGGATGCTACGCATACAACCTGCCGCTTCCAGAAGATCATGCTGGGCAGCTGGAGAAATCCTTCCCATCGTTCAGCAGTACCTGTTCCGTCGGAATTGACGATATCCGATCGGTGCCCCGCAAGGGGAAAAATCCCGAAGTGGTTGTGTATGCTCCTCTGGGTGAGACGCCCGTGGAACCGGATATTGTCGTGTTCGTAGTCCGTCCCCTCCAATGCATGTTTCTGCAAGAAGCCGCGATGCGAAGGCAAATTGCCGTCAGTGTGGTGCCATTCGGAAGACCGACCTGTATGTCTCTCCACTCAGTGATGGAGGATAATGCGGTAACGAGTGCTGGATGTATGGGCAATCGTGTTTATAATGCCTTGGGGGACGACGAAATGTACATGCTGATCCCCGGGCGTTTACTGAAAAAGGTGGCCGACGAGGTCCAGTTTATTGTTGCGGCAAACCTAAAGCTTGCGGAAAAGTATGTGGAGCGGCGGAATTCCATAGAAACCGTCCTTGAATAGGGGAACTAGACTCCGCCGACCATCTGGAGAAATCGACGGCCTCTCCTTCTTGGGCATGCCCAATAAGGACGGAAACTAGCAAGGTGCCGTTTTGTCGTTGGCCCCTTTACGGCGGATCTGTCATTTTTTTTAGATCGAGAGCCTTGTCGAGTTCCGTGACATCCATGAGCCCGCCATCCAGGATTATCTGGCGTATCGATTTCCCTGAAGATAGATATTCCTGAGCAATTTCAGCAGCTTTTTCATATCCGACGTATGGATTCAGGACTGTCACGATACTCATGCTCGCTTCGGCATAGCCCCTGCATCGTGCCCGATCAACCGTAATGCCCGTGATGCACCGTCTGGCCAGAACGTCCGTCGCGCTTGTTAGGATCTCTATGGCCTGCAGCAGGTTGTAGGCCACTACCGGCATCATGACATTGAGCTCCAGCTGTCCGGCCTGCGCGGCCAGAAGAATGGTCGTATCGCATCCGATTATCTGAAAGCAAACCATATTGACCATCTCTGCGGCTACTGGATTGACCTTGCCGGGCATTATGGATGATCCGGGCTGTAGAGGTGGCAATGTGATTTCGGCGAAACCGGTCTTGGGCCCCGAACCTAGAAGTCGCAGATCGTTAGCGATACGGATCAAATCCTGAGCAAGAGATCGGATTGCTCCGGACAAATCCACGAAGGGTCGGAGTGACTGCATGGCTTCGAAATAATTGTCCGCTCCGTAGAATCCCATGCCCAGCTGTGCGTTCAGTTGGTCGATCATCATGGCCCGGAATCGCGGGTGCGAGTTCAATCCCGTACCGACGGCTGTGCCTCCTATCCCCAACTCCCTGTTTGTGTCTAGGGCAAGAAGGATCTTTTTTCGATGTTTCCCTAGGGACGTGGCATAGGCGCCGAATTCTTGGCCAAGCATTACCGGCGCGGCATCCTGCATATGGGTCCGCCCGGATTTAAGCACGTCCTGAAACTCGGACGCCTTGTCCGAAAAAGAGGATTCAAGCGTCTGCAGGGAATCGAGCAGACTCTGTCCCTGCATGACCGCCCCGATTCGGATGGCCGTTGGGCATACATCGTTGGTGGACTGGGCCATGTTTACATGGTCGTTGGGATGGACGATAGAATAATCTCCCTTATTCCCGCCTAGAAGTTCGATAGCCCGGTTGGCAATCACTTCGTTGGTATTCATGTTATGGGAGGTTCCGGCGCCTGCCTGATACACGTCAACCACGAACCATTCTCTCAATGCCCCGTTGAGGATCTCATCGCACGCGTCGATAATGGCCTTCGCTATCGCTGCATCCAGCAGGTTTAAATCGCCATTCACTTTTGCAGCCGCTTTTTTAATTTGTACGGTAGCGTCGATATAGGCGGGTTTTGGCTTCAGTCCGCTTATGGGGAAATTTTCTAAAGCCCGGTCGGTTTGGATTCCGTAATAGGCGTCGGCAGCGATAACCCGCTTGCCCATGGAATCTTTTTCCAAACGTGTACGCATCGCATTCCTCCCTCCCCGGCGTTTCAAACAGACAAAATAGAAAGTAATACGCAAGGAAACAATAATCACGGAAAGGCCTGGGTCAAGGCAATGCCGCTACCGCATCAATCAGTTTCTTTATCGGGGGCAGGATGGCGATATAAATTTCCGCCTGAGGTTTCCCGGCGCGGTCGATCAGCGCGAAAGCTTCGTCCAGCCACTCCCTCGGAGGTCTCCGATTAGATTCCATGTGTGTAATAGCTTCGAGACTGTATTCGCAGAGTTCGGCTATTGTTTCAGAGAGCGGTGCGGTTTCCTTCAAGATGTAGGACTGCTGGATTATAGGCTGGAGAGGGCCACTATTTTGCATCCATGAGGTCAGGGATTTCCGAATGCTCTTTCGATGGTCGTGGCTGTCATCAGGATGCTCCAGCAATGCGTCCACCCTTTCAGAGAATTCACGCGCTACACCGCTTTCGGGCATCAGCACATCCACCAGTCGGTTGAGGGGTGTGTGGCTGAAATAGCGTCTTGATTGTTTGCGAATTGCCAGCGAAGGCGGTCGTAGAAGATCTGCAAAGTTTCGCAGGGGTTGAATATCTGCATTTCCGGCTATTCGCTGAAGACTTTCATAATAAAGGGGCCCATGGCGCAGTCCTAAAAGATGCAATTCCCTGTTGATGAATTCCAGCCGGCGATAGAGGTCCGGAATATCGTTTATTGACGCCGGGGACCATAACCTTTCGGCGATGGCCGCTGCTCGGGGCCATATACGGGATTCAATATTTTCGGAATTGACGAATTCTCCCCACATACAGGCTTCGCCTCCCAGTATCCTGGATTTTTCTTCCCCGGAGAGAGCGGACGCTTCGCTGCCAAGGGGGTCGACGGAATAATGGAAGGAGGCGGGCCGCATATGATCCAGGTAATAACCGAATGACAGAATGCCGTTATACCCTTGGCGGGCGCCTTCTGCCAGTGAGGCCTGTCCCCGCCAAGATTGAATGACAATACTTTCCGGTAGCTGCGGATGGAAGATTTCATCCCATCCGATCATCTTCTTCCCATTCTTTGCCAGTATTTCAAGCAGCCTTCGGTTGAAATATGTCTGGACGTCGCGGTTATTGGAGAGATTATTACGAACTTTGAAGTCCTGAATCCCGGTGCTTGAATTCCAGTGGTTCGCCTTAACCTCGTCTCCTCCTATATGGAAATATTCGTCCGGGAAAAGAGCGGCCATTTCTCCAATAAAAATATCCAAAAACGCATAAACCTCTTCTTTTGAGGGATCCATACACGGTTCGAATACGCCCCATTGGCGTTCGATGGCATAGGGTCCCGGGGCGGCGGCAAGTTCGGGATATGCTACGAGCCAGGATGTGGTGTGGCCGGGCATGTCAAATTCCGGAACGACGCGTATGCCGAGCTTGGTTGCATATGCAATGACTTCTCGCACTTCGCTGCGACTATAGTAATACCCATCTGATCCCATCTGGTGGAGTTTTGGGAAGGATCCCGATTCGATACGGAAACCCTGGTCGTCCGACAAGTGCCAGTGTAGAACATTCATCTTGACGGCTGCCATTGCATCCAGGTTTCTTTTGATCATGTCCACCGACTGGAAATGGCGGGATACATCAATGTGAAGGCCTCTCCATTTGAAGCGCGGTCTGTCCAGTATCTTGAGGCAGGGAACGAAGAAAGAGTGATTATCGATGTCCAGGAGTTGAATGAACGTCTCCAATCCCCGTACTATGCCAACCGGTGATAGTGCTGACAGAAGCGCGTGTGTATCAGATACTTCGAGCGTATACGATTCATCCATATCTAGGGAGGGGATATCCTCTCCTTCTCCCATACAGGCAATTTCAAGGATTGCGTCTTCAGCATGTGGGACGGGGGCCTTTAAGAATGGGATGCCAGTATGTCTCTGCAGGCGAGTCATGAACCGGGCGGCCGCTTCGTGAAGGCGGGAAGAGTCTCGGCCTGTCAGCGCAATGCAAAAACCGTTATTGATGGGCAACACTCCTTTTGTAACATCGCATTGATAGGGCATCGGAATTAAATGTGGGACTTTCGCCTCATGCTGCGCCATGCTCGGGGTTGAAATCATTACCAGCAAGACGGTGGCTGATATCAAGAGACGGTGACAGAAGGTTCGTTGCATTGAATGTCCCTTTCCATGTACTGTGCATTGTTCACGATACCAGGACTCATTGTCTCCTAGTCACTCCTAAATCGCAAACACTCTAATATCGTCGTCAGACTTTATGTTTTGGTTCAAGGTTGCGGGGGATTCAGCGCTAAAAGTCATACGTTTTTCAACATCCGACCACGTAATCCCTTAACCACACCCCCTGCGAATAGGTCGTCCCTTTCTCCCGGCAATATCATGGAACCGCATTCCGCCGCCCAAGGCTTTATAAAAGCCGGCTTTCTTTGGAAGTTGACACGGAAACGGCAAGTCAGGTAACTTGAGTCCATGGAAGAACGAAAAGACAAAAAAGACGAGGGAACAATCACCATTACCGGCGAGCCGACAACAGATCCGTCAACTTGCAAGTTTATTGTCGACCGACCCGTATATCCCGGAAAGTCCGCTTATTTTGGGAATCGCGAATCGTCCGAAGCGTCAGTTCTCGCTCGGAGATTGTTTGAAATTCCCGAAGTGACCAACGTCCTTATCGCCGATAACAAGATCACCATTTCCAAGACCGGATCCGACCCATGGCCTGTGATAGGGAAACTGGTCGGGGCAAAGATACGGGAGCATATCAGATCAAGCGAGCCTGCTGTTGATGAGAACTATGTTAGCAATTTTCCGGCAGAGAACGAGATTCGTCAAAAAGTCCAGGACCTTTTTGAAAGTGAAATTAATCCTGCCTTGGGCTCTCATGGTGGCTGGGTGGAACTGGTCGATGTTAAGGGGAACACCGTTTATGTAAAAATGGGCGGAGGATGCCAAGGGTGCGCATCCGCAAAGATGACCCTTAAGATGGGGATTGAACGAATCGTTCGTGAAAAAATACCCGAAGTAGCGGAAATTCTCGATGCAACGGATCATTCTACGGGAGACAATCCGTACTACAAGTCTTGAGAGGGGTTCCCCCAGCGCTACCTGCTTCTTTAATGGCGCCTATTCCTACGAAAACAGCGCGATAGTGGTCACACCATGGAGCCTTCGTACATTCCTTTTAGACACTGAATCATCAAGTCCGAATCGTGACGGAACAAAGTGGGCCCCCCTATATCCGTTGTGGCGGTCACGCGCTTATGGTTCTAATCCGCATGCACGTATGCCACTTACCTGAGGCGCGTGAAGCTATACCTTGCAGGCATTTTCCTGTGTGTGACTGCGACGGCTATTCTCCGGCAGTTTCCCATGAGGCGAACCTCTAAGCCTCAGTATTCGATCCAGTAGCTTTTCGGTGTCGAAGATGCATTGGGGCTTGTGTGTCCGCAGAAAATTTATCCATTAGTCGGACTTAATGGGGCCGCCAAAAGGACCATCTGAGATCCGAAGGTTTGCAGGTCTCAGACCTCTGAATATTATTGAAAATTCATCGATAACACTTGACGAAGGCCCACAGAAAGCAGTAATTTCAGGGTGTATCCACAACAAGCATCTTCAGATATCTATGAATAGAGGGTTTTTCGGAGATCTTCATTGCTTTTTTTTTTGAATGAAAGCAAAATGGCCCCAGTTTGTTGCTGTGTTCCCTAGGAGTGCATGAAACAATTTATCCGGAGGAGTTGAATGGCAGGAAAAGTGATGACGAAGGCTCAATTAGTAGCGCTCATAGCAGAAAAAGCGGACCTTACCAAAGCAGCTGCTAATGGGATTTTCGAACTTTTAGCTGAGACCGCGGTATCCGAGACCAAGAAGAAAGGTCAGTTTGTAATTCCTGGAATTGGTAAAACCGTGAAATCTCACAGAAAAGCTCGTAAGGGAAGGAACCCTCAGACGGGTACCACTATAAAGATACCTGCGAAAACAGTCGTGAAATTCCGTGTCGCCAAAGCGTTCAAGGATGCGGTAGTTCCGCCTGCTAAGAAGTAATTCGCAACGAGGTAATGAAAATCAGACCGGCCTAGGGATGCACTGCTGAATGTCCCCTACCAGTTCAACGTTTTGTGATCCCTGGCCGGATCCTCCTCCGGTTCCTCCCGGAAACGGCAATGGATTTTTATCTCTCGCCATCGGCCATATCCATGGCTTTTTCGTCAATAATCCCCAATTTACGATTGCATTAAGCGCTTCGCTATTAGGATCTCTCGGATAAGCTTCGGCGGATGAAATGGCAGATGTTACCACCAAAGCTCATAAGGTTTAAAGCATAGGAATTATGATACATTTGGAGGATGCGGATTCGGACGCTATCTTCTTCTCCAGCTTGGCCGGTTGTACATGCGGTGCTTCCACTGCGCGACAATTTCGGAACAACAGTGGCATCCCTGCAAAGACCGAATAATTTTAGAGTATCGAAGGCAAGTGCTTTATGTGCAAATGCGACGATATAATGAGACGTTCCGCTTTGGATTCGCGGATTCCCCGTATCAGTGGCAGGCCCTTCCAAGCATACCATTCGAGAATACCCCCACATGGGCGGCTCCTAACGGTCGCTACGAGCGGCAGTTAGCCATAAAAGCCCCGGATCTGACAGGACATTTATCTTTCCGAAAATGGGAATCACTTTTCAGGCTGCCTGCGGCGGAGATGCTTTGTTTTATGAGTCGATTCGCACTACAACTCAAATATTGCAGAATTCTGTACATATTTTTATAATGAGCATATTGTAAGTCCCTCTCTCATTTCCAGCTACCCCTCCAAGCGTTGGGGAGGGCGGGGTGTCTCCTGCGGGACGATACCAGTTCAACATGAATAATTTCACGAAGTTTTTGCCCCGGATTCAGTTGATGTATGAATGCGCATGAATCTGTCGCATTCATTTGTAGCTGCTGTGCATACTTGGCTCCCGGGATTTTGATTTCCCGGGAACCATGCAGGTGTTCTGTCCACCGAACCGTTTTTCGGGATGGTTCGACATGCCAATCAAGGGGGATCTGGAATGAATACTGCGAATATCGGATCTTTGGAAGGTTGTATTCTTGCTGACAGATATCAAATTGAGCAGTGCTTGCGATCGGATGCATTCAAATGCACCTATTCCTGTAAGCAACTGAACGAAGATCACAGGCATTTGATTCTGAAAAGGATCCATTATTCGCAGTCGGCATCTTTCAATCCCGGTGAATGGAGTCGGGAATTTTCACTTCTTCACAGACTGCGGCACCCCAATTTTGTTCCTTTACTTGATTTCGGAATAATGGAAAATCCAACCTCCCTTTATTTTATCGAAGAATGGATTGAAGGGAAGGATCTTGTTTCCGGAACGGAAGGAATGGAAACTTGTGAAATAGTTCGCATTTTAGCAAGAATTTTTTGGACTGTTCGATATCTCCATCGACGGAGGATTATTCACGGCCGACTAAGCCCCTCCAACATTTTTATTAGAGGAAGCGAAAAAGAACCGTTGCAGTTCAGCATGAACGACTTTGGCCTATCTGGTCTCTATCCATCTTTTGACTTTAGGGCTGGAGACTTCGATGGGATGCTCCCCTATAGCGCGCCGGAATTATTACTGGGAGGAATGCCAGATTTCAGCTCCGATTTGTATGCTCTGGGCGTACTGACCTACCTTGTTTTGACCCGCAAGCTTCCGTTCGAAGATGCCGACCCCGGATTCTTAATGCAGAAACATCTTCAAGGTAGTCCCAATCTTCGACCGGTTGCCCGCCTGAAAGGGGGTAAATATCTGACCCGTTTGCTTAGAGGCCTTCTGGCGAAGGATGCGGCTGATCGGCTGGATACCATTGATGCGGCAACGGATATTTTCAATAGTGCTATAAAGGACAAATCCTTTTGGGCACCTCTTCGAGAAGAGCCTGAAAGCAGTTTTACAGCTTCCCGCCTCATTGGACGTGAAATGGAAATGGAACGTTTGCGCGAATGTGCGGAACGTGTACGGGACAGTGGCAGAGGATGGACGGTATTTGTCTCGGGCGAAGCTGGATCGGGGAAAACTCGATGCATGGAGGAGCTTAAATACTGGGGGCAGTTAGAAGGTTGGCAGATTATAGAAGGGCCCTGTAGCACTCTGGAGGAAGGATCCTACAGCCCTTATAAGCATATATTGGAAGGCCTACATTCGAACAGGCAGGAAGAGATATTCCATTACGGACAAGCACGGTCTAAAGAAGGATCCGGTATCTTCGATTCTTCATTAGACTATGCAGCAGGGCAGTTCCGTGACCTTTTGACACGGGAGCTGGTCCGGCACATGTCTGAGAGACCAACACTACTTCTGTTGGACGATTTCCACGAGGCTGACGAGGCGACGTCCATGGTTCTAGATTACCTGAGTTCGGATATTCAAGCGCACCCTATTCTTATGTGTGTTGGTTTCCGTTCTGGGGAGGAGATAGATGGTGCCTTATCCCGAGTTATCGCCCTTGCCTTGCGTCAGAACAGAGGGGAAGCCCTTGTTCTGGAAACATTGCCTGGCGACAGCGTAGAAGATCTCATCGGGTGTGTAACCGGAGAGCCTCAGTTGAAGGATACACTCGGATCCTGGATTTTCCGACATGTCGGCGGGAATCCATTTTTCATCGAGGAGATGCTGAAGCACCTTGTTGAACAGCAGGTTCTTCAGTATGTGGAGGGGGAATGGATTTTTAATCCTGAAGTTTCGAAGCAGCTGGAAGTGCCCGACAGTGTTGGTATGGTGATTAAGCGAAGAATCGGACAGCTGTCTTCGGAATCCAGGGAAGCAGCTAACTGGCTTGCGTTGATCAACCGTCCCGTTACACCTAAATTCCTTTGCTCGGTAGCGTCTCTGCGGTTCTCCAAAATATCTACATCGCTGGAAGATCTTTTGCACCGGCAGATGATCCGTCGCAAAACCAAAGAGAAGGAGGATGAGATTGAGTTTCGGCATGATCTCATTGCCGAGGTATTCCGATCATGTCTATCCCCAAGGATTCGCCAAAGGATGCATGCCCGGATAGC
Organism: uncultured Acidobacteriota bacterium; assembly: GCA_964651155.1. Lineage (GTDB taxonomy): Bacteria > Acidobacteriota > UBA6911 > UBA6911 > UBA6911 > UBA6911. Next base: position 10,757 of record CAZYXB010000033.1, read on the forward strand.
AGAAGCCCTCGAAAAAGAGACAGAGAGCAAAGTGCACCTTCAGGAACTCGCCCGGCACAGCATGGAAGGGAAGTTGGGCGCCAAGGCCGTTTGGTATGCTCTGTCCCTGGCATCGCAAGCACGAATGGAGTTTTCCCATGAAATCGCAGTACGCTGTTTTGAATATGTGCTTGATGAACGCATTGGTATGAGTGGCGATGATCTCTGCCGTGTATCTATTGATGCCGCCGATACGATGCTTGCTCTGGGACTTCCAAAAAGAGCGATGCGCAGATTGAAAGACGAGATGGAAGTGACCCGGAGAATCGGCAGGGATCTGAAGGGGCGGATGTACATGCAGATGGCTCTTTCCTGCCAGCATCAGGGGGATTTTGTCGGTCAGGAATTCTATTGCCGCAAGGGCTTGCAGCTTTTTAGGGGAGTGCCCCTTTCGGAAAAGAATCTGACGAGAGCAATGCTCTATGCGGAATTGGCTTTACGCTCGGCCGTCCAGTCACATCCACGCCGCGGATTGCAGTACTTGAAAAAAGCTATGGATTCATGCCCTGATACAGGATCTGAGGTGCTTTCAGGGCGTATCCAGAGTATCGCCGCTTTTCTACATAGTATCGCTGGCGATTTGCGGCAAGCTCTATTGGCCATCCAGATAGCGGAAACAATACTCTCTAGTACGGATGAGTATTATCTGGCATGCTCGGCCTATTCCACACATGGATTGATACTAATGCGACAGGGACGATTTGCCAAGGCTCTGGAGAAGCACAAACAAGCGGTGCAAATGAGCGATAAAAGCAGGTCTGTTATCCCAAGGGCGCAGGCACTGGGAAACCTGGCTGAATGCCTATGCCGTATGGGCCGCATGCAGGAAGCCCGGAAAGCCCTCGATAAAGCGATGCTGGCGGCGGGTGAATCGGAGAATCCTGCTATTGATCACGCTTTGAACGCGATCATGGCGGAGGTGCTGTTTGCGGAAAACGAATATGGAGGCGCGTATTGCATTCTGCGTCGTATTGTCGAGGAGACTGGCAACGGCCGCGCGTTGTATGCCGTGGGACATGCATACTACATCGCTGCCGGCCTGAATTTTTCGTTGGGGAATTTTGATTCCGCCATCGATTCCATTGGCATGTTACGCAAAATTGAGTCCCCGGAAGCGCCCTGTTACGAACATGAAATGGCGGAAGCCTTGTACGCGAGGATACTCTTTGAGCGGGGTCGAGGGGCAGAATCCCTGGAAGCACTGAATGCACTGGACCGCGCCGTGACGAAGAAACGATGGCCCTACCATCAGGCGATCATTAAGTTGCATCTAGTCGAGGTTCTCTCGAGGCAGGGTGAGTTTGAGGCGGCATCCCGACACGCGCGCATCGCACTCCGGCTGGCCCGCGGTATGCAGTCGGAATATCTGATAGGTTACGGTTTGCTGCTTGCCGGAGTCGTATGTCTCCGGCGTTGTCTTGGGGGGACATCGGTGCGACATTCCGATGATCAAACACATTCATTTTTGACGGATCATCCCGGAATGCTGGAAGCTGTTGAGCACCTTAATGCTGCCTGTAATGTTGCGGAAACCACCAGGTCCGGCGAACTTGCCTGGAGGGCGCATGCTGAATTGTGTATTGCTTATGGATCGCTTCAGAAACAAGACGACAGATACCGTCACGCCCGATCTGCTTACCACTGGTTGTGCAAACTGGAAAATCGGGTTCCCGGTGAAATGCTCCCATCCTTCCGAAATGCATTTGGACGTAATCGAGTTAAAACCGATCTGGTACGGTTGATAGAATCGAAACGATATGCTGCCCCTGGCAAGAACTCTTTGGTGTCAGGTGACACAGGGGCAGACCAATCACGGATTCTATTTCGTGTCAGCGCAACGGTGAACTCTATTCGAGACTTGGATCCTCTTCTAGGAGCGATTCTAGATCAGCTTATTCAGGCGATGGATATGGAAAGGGCTCTGATTTATCTCAAGGAAGTGTCGCAGGAAAATTTGAAGCTTGCGAAAGGGCGGTCGTATGCTGGTGAAAACATAATAATTACAGTCAACCAGAATATTCTGGATGAGGTAGGCTTGCGGGGCAACCCAATTGTAAGCTCGAATGTTGCAAAAGATTCTCGGCTTTCAGGTAAAGTGTTAACTGTCCCGGGTGAACCGGGAAGGCTGCTGTGCGCTCCATTGAAGATTTCCGGAAGAACGATAGGGATTCTCTATACAGATCATCCCATGCCATTGGAAGAACTGAACGAATCTGCCATTAGCCTTTTTGCGGCTTTTTGCAATCTTTCTGCAATCGCCATCGACAATGCCATCGTTCAATCAAAACTCATGCAAGAGAAAGTAGAACTAGAACGGTATCTTCACCGTGTCCGGGAAGAATATGCGGAGATTATCGGGGCAAGCAGCGCTATGGAGTCACTGCGTGACCGTATCGCCATCGTTGCTGCTTCTCCTTTAGATGTACTTATTATGGGAGAAAGCGGCACCGGCAAGGAATTAGTAGCTAAGGCCATCCATCGTACCTGTCGCCGTAATTCGGGAGTGTTTATTCCGGTTGATTGTGGCTCACTCTCCGATAGTCTGGCTGAGGCGGAACTGTTCGGGTACCGGAAAGGAGCATTTACAGGCGCCAATGAAAACCGACAAGGCCTTCTTGAAGCAGCGAACGGAGGTATACTTTTTCTGGATGAAATATCCAACCTCCCATACCGTCTTCAGGCTAAATTTCTCCGAGTCCTGGAAGAGAGAGAGGTTCGTCGCGTAGGTGAAATTGCGGTACGTAAAATAGATGTTCAGATCCTGGCCGCAACCAACAGAGACCTTACTGGAGATATCGAGCATGGGCGATTCCGTGAAGACCTGTTCTATAGATTGAAGAAAATGACTATACAGGTGCCATCTTTGCGCGAACGTATCGAGGATATCCCGTTGCTTGTTAGACACTTTCTGGAGACAATTGCTAAAAATGAGGACGGAAAGCTGAAACATTTTTCGCCTCGTGCGATGGATCTGTTGAACCGATATTCCTATCCAGGAAATATTCGGGAATTACGAAATATTGTGAGTGGTGCCTATTACTCTACAGCAGGACCCATGATGGATTTTGAAAGTCTGCCGCCTGAAGTACATCGTGACTATTTGGATATGGCAGGTCCGGAATCAGATCTAGCGGCAAGGCTGTACCGGGACATACTGGAAGGAAAAGGGAATTTCCAGGATCTCATTAAAAATCCATTTCTGAATCATCAGTTCGGTGCATCGGTGATTCGGGGAGTTGTCCGGAGAGCACTAGTGGATGATCGCGGCCGATACCGCGATGCTTTTACCAGACTAAAAATACCCAATAGGGCCTATGCGGTGACCATGCAGTTTCTTAAGCGGCATCACTGTTATCTTGATTTTCGCCCATTTCGAAAAGAACGATCGGATACGGAAGATTGCTGATACATCAGACTCTGGGATGGAAATCGACTACGTTGTCGTCCACTAAAGCGGATTCGGATATTTGAATCTGCTGAGATTCTTGAGCGCACTGCAGCAGCGTGAAAATTGTAGATCCATCCTTGGGGTAGCATGCAATACCCGCACTACATTCAATTGAGAAATTCTGCCCGCCGATGTTCGACACTTCATTACGAATCTGTTGCTTGAGCCTCAGGACGCATCGGCGAGCATGTTGGATTCGAACACCTGGCAACAATGCAATAAATCCTTGTTGCCCGTAACGTACCAGGATATCGGTTTCCCGAAGTTCATGCTTGATGCACTGCGCAATTGTTTTAAGAAGGGTATTTCCGACACTCCCTCCATATATACGTAAAACCTGATACATGTCCTTAATTTCTAGGTAGATCAGGCTTAATGGTGAATGATTTTGTGAGGCAACGGAGATCAGTTGGGGGCTTATTGCAGATAGGTAAGATACTCGATGAATCTGTGTTGTAGGATCAATGATATCTTCCGGTTTTTCTCCTTCACGTTCCTTTGCCTCGATAATCATCGGAGATAGGGAATAGGCTAGAGTCTGAAGAACACGCATATCGTCTTTCTTAAAGTTTGTCGGTTTCTGCGCGTAAAGAGCAATCGCACCCAGTGCTTCTTCGTTGTAGAGGATTGGAACGACCAACGCATCGTTAAAAGAACTGAAATCGCCATTAATGCCGTGAAAATCCAGCAGGGGATCAGTATTGATCATTGGTCGCCGGTGGGCTGTTACCCATCCGCTGATTCCTTTGCCCATTCCAATACGATGCTTTCGTAGCATGTCGGACAAAGCGCCATAAGCATAAGCAACGGTAACACTGCCTTTGCCGTCTTCGAGGTAAAATGCGCAAATACTAAAAGGGATCAGCCGTTTAATACGTCGGGCAAGTATAGGTAGAAAGTCCTGAAGGTCGAAGTGTCCGATGACTGTGCTACAAAATTCTGCCATCTGGAGCAGCTCCGTTGGTATATCCTGAGTTGGGTGGGTATTTTGCTGGGATATGTCCTCGCTCTGCAGTTCCCGATCCACAGTCTCAAAGTATTTCCTGAATGATAACTCAGCGACATTTTCTGAAGCGATTTTTGCTTCTTGTTCCAGTTCATCAATATGATCAATAAAAACCCGAACCAAGTCGGGATCGAATGCTATTCCGCTTTGATCCTTCAGAATTTCCAATGCTTCGTTGGTGGGTACAGGGAGTTTGTAGGGCCTGGAAAACCGTATAGCATCGAAGGCGTCGGCAATTGTGAGTATCCGCGCTCCAAGAGGGATTTCCTCCCCTTTCAATCCATCCGGATACCCTTTGCCATCGTAGCGCTCATGATGGTAGCGTACGTATTTTGCAACAGGGAAGGGGAATCGGATCTGCTTGAGGATCTCATTGCCCGCCGCGGAGTGCATTTTAATTTTTTCGAATTCCTGCTTGGAGAGCTTTCCGGGCTTATTCAGGATATAGTCGTCAATAGCCAGTTTGCCGATATCGTGAAGCAAGGCACCCGTTTCGATTGCCTTCAGTTCGTTGGGATCCGTGATACCACAAAGATGTGCCATTCGAGTTGCATAGACATGAACCCTTCTAATATGCCCGTAAGTTGTCTGGTCTTTTGCGTCAACAGCTAGGGCTAAGGATTCAACTGTTCTCAGATAGAGTTCTTCTTGCTCTTTTAAATGTTTTTCAGCTTCCAAGGCCTTTGCTTTATTTACTTGATTCCATCCCCAGATCAAAGCTATCAGCGGAACAACTGCATATTGTATGTAACGGTAAGATTCGTGGAGTGTGACAACTATTGTGGCCGCTACAGCCGCTACAGAAAAATCTGTTGCCAATGGTATACAATTTTTTGCCCAGAATCTGCCGACTTTTTCTCCGATAGACCAGGCTATGGCGATAGATGTTAGGAGGGAATTTATTAAGAAATAAGAGGTTACCAATATAACAGCGGGAAGAAATATGTCCGAAATTCCTGTACTGTCTCTATGAATCAAATGATAAATATTACTATAGATCCAGGCTCCGCAAATCATACTACTAGTGTTAAATATTATTCGATAAACTGGAATTCGCGGATTTCTAGCGATTATTGAGATGATACTTGTGTGACAGAAAGTCGCAATTATGCAAGGAGCGGTACCATACATCATGGCAATTGCCATAACGAATGCATCGCCTATTGTAATTGTTACACTTAGGGTGGGTAAATACTGGAATCCTAAAACTGTCAGGAGAGTTAGTACAGTTAAAACAATCCAGTCAGAATCGTAACCCGCAGTAAGCACATCCCACCCTGCCCATAGCAGAGTAGGAAGTGCTACTACGGTTAAAAAAGAAATATAAACCTTCAGTTTTACCGGAAGCTGAGCCCAAGTCATTTATTAAACCATACTAAAGACTTAGGCTATATCGGCACAAATACTTCCGGGATTTAACCTTATTCACTTCCGATGCTCCAAGCGCATTATCACCTTTTAATCGAAATACCTCACTGAGTAAATAATTATCTAAATTACTTACTCAGTGCAAGTAAGATCTCAATGCTTCTTGGAGCGATAACTAGCTGTCTCCCAATCCCAAAAAAAATCCTTGAAATCACATTTATGGAGAACTTACAAATAGACCTGCATGGTTTCTCTATGTGTATTGTAGTTATAGGTACACCATACAAATCCAATGTAAGATTACAGCCAAAGTATTCCATTTGCCATAGAACTCTCCTTACCAGAGCATTCCATTTTCAGGAATGCTCTGGCTTGGTTCTAATAAAAAACGATGTAACTAGATCCACGTCCAAAGTATTCCTCTGGGGGTTTCACGGGTTTCGAGAATTTCGATGTCGGTCTGCATAATTATCTCCGTCGTTTGTACTTGTGTCCTGTACTGTGCAGATCCATTTGTAGTATTGAAGCCGTAGATGACGTAATCCTCTGGACGGCTATCCCGGAAAGATCAACTAATCGAGAAGGCCAATTGAGGAACAGAAACGGCCATCCTGGCAACCTGTCTACAAATCATTTCAGCCAAGCCCGTAATAAAAGGCATGTCCAAAAATGCGACAGTACAACCCCGGTACTGACAGCTTCAAGTTGTATGCTCTAGCTCAGTTTGGGAGAAAATCTTCAGACCGGTCGATGATTCAAACATGCCGGCTAAAGTTTCTTCAAGATGAGAGAGCTATTCGAGAAAAATATTTACCGGTTGATGCTTCTGACCGGTTACTACTCTCCCTCCCGGATAAAAGCGGAAGAGAGCTGAAACTACTTTAAAACAAATACTTGACTAGGAAAAACCTAACAAGGCTTTTCTTTAATGTCAACAAAAATTTATTTTTTGTAAAATTTTTCTAAAGTTTTGCCGATACCTAATACTTGAAGAAAAATATTTTTAAGGCTCAAGGCAAGTATTCCCAGAATTCCGTTCGTAGCCAGCGGATTGCTCTCCGGGATGCGATATTGATGACCATTCGCTTGCCACAAAGAATTTTGCCCACCCCTGTCATGCCGCCTTTAAGGCTACCATCGCTGTTATCTAATTCTCCATAAACGACAACTGTTCTTCCCGATCCAGCCCCGGATGTTACAGGCGCTATATCTTGCACATGAGCTTTATACTTCATCCGGGGATAACCACGCACCTTCATGGCAATTGGGAAGCCCAGTTTAACATCACCGATCTCTTTTTCGGGAATGGGCATTTTTATTTGAACTCTGCCCTCACTTACGATAGTACAAAAAATGTCGCCCTTGTCCAGATAATCACCAATACGATTACGAAGAAACGGTGTAGTCACAACCCCTTCTATGGGGCTGCGAATTTTCTGAAGCTCAAGTTCTTTTTCAAGAATGGCCAATTTTTTTTCAAGTTTTTCAACCTGCGATTCCGCAGCCCGTATCGATTCCATTCTTGTGCCGGCCAGGAGAAGTTGGAGTTCACTATCCGCCTGTGCCAGTTCTTTCTTCTTGATGTCTCTCGTTCTTTCTGTTTGTTCTTCGAGGACTTTCAGCTGCCCCCTGGCTTCAGATAGCTCTTTTTTGCGGACTTCAAATTCCATGCGGTATTTATCCGCTTCATTACGCGCAATCAATCCACTTTCCAGCAAACGCTGGGTCCTTTCGTAATCGGAATGCGCTTTTTCCAGTTCAACCTGTTTTTTATCTATGGTTTCCAACAGAACGGCACGCTCTTCGATAATCCTTCCGGAATTTCTATATTCGGCGTTCTTGGTTTCGACCAGCCTGCGTGCCCTTTCAATCTCCTCTGGGCGGGTACCTGCTCTTAACAAATCAAGTGTAGCCTTTTGTGTGGCCAACTCCCCTTTGCTTTCCTGATAGTTGTCGGCAATTTCCAGGTTTTCGATTTCCGCCAGAACTGAATTGACGGATACGCGGCTACCCTGATCGACATAAATCTTTATGATGTTTCCAGGAACCTGGGGGGTTACGGAAGATTCTTTGAGAGGAACGATGGTAAATTCGCTCGATATCTTCAACTCCCATGGGAAAAATAAGCCCAGAAGGATCAAGATTGAGGCAATCGCAAGCTTGGGGCTCTTATAAATACGCGTGAACACGGCTTTTACAAACTTACCAGATGCGGGAACTTTTACCTTTAGTACGGTTGGTGCCGTCATTGCAAAGAGAACTGTAAACATGATCATACCCCAGGTTCGATATTCGCGCACCATCCACCCGCCTATGAGGTGGGCCATATACAGGAGTAGACCTGCCGTAAAAATACAGGAGAATGTTCCGTAAGTGAGGATAATTCGTTTTTCTCTCGGATTCGGTTTGTAATTCCCGGCATGCTCTGTTCCGGTAAGCAGGGTGAGCCATCTGTTCTTAATATATGTAAGTGCCTTTGGCCGGAGGTTCGGAATTTCAACGTAATCGCTCAACACATAATATCCGTCCAGGCGTATCAAAGGATTCAAGTTAAAAATCGAAAGAATCCCGTCGAACATAATGCTGATAAGGCAGATGCGGCTCGCGAGTGTATCCGGCGCCAGCAGTCTCCATAAAATGGTTGCTACCGCCCACATGAAAACCTGGATATAGCCTCCAGCCAGGGCTACCACAATTCGTTCGCGTTTTTTCAGCAACCAAGCATCACTGACATTACAGTATAGAGCGGGAATAAAATAGAGAAACATTATTCCCATTTCTTTGACCCTGCCGCCGTAGTGCTTCAGTGCAATGCCGTGTGCGAATTCATGTATGGTTGCACCAATTATGACGACCAGAAGTATCAGTGGGATGGAACTGAGGGCGAACAATTCTTTCAGTGAACTAACAAGGGATTCCCAGTGCTGTAGGGAAAGAACAGAGGCAATAAGAGCAAGAATGCCGAATATATACTGGAACGGTGGCTCGAAAAAAAAACGGAGATTCTTCTCCAGGTAAGTCAGGAGCATGTCGGGGTTGAACGCACTTATTTTGACATGCAGGAGATTATGAATCCTCCCTGGGGGCTTCACTGGGATATTCTCAAGTTGAGCCCGACAATAGGGATGGTCAAGCAGCAGAAGGGATCGAAGTTTATCGGAAAATTCCCTGATCTGCTCCGGAAGTACTTCGACCTGATGTTTCCGGGACACATCGGTCGCAATGGAAGTGCAATCCCTTTGTCCATCAAGAAGTTCGAGGACAGAGGCCTGAACAGGAGAGAAACGATAAAAACGATTGGTTGCCGGATCCTTGACGATCACACCTGAACCTGATTCGGTGTGTATTTCAAGATCCGATCGTAGTTTCATCTGCGTCTCCGCCATTTCGAGCCCCGAGGCGAGTCTCCTGCATTTTACAGATGTTCTGGCTGGGTATCATAATTAATAGATGATAACAATTACAATTGTAATACATTGCCAATTGAATGTCGATCCTTGCTCGTCCTATTGATGATCCTCTATTTTGAACATATATTTAACTTTGTGATCCCCGCACGTGATCTGAAGAGGGTTTCTCCGCCATGGGTCAATTCTTCGTTCCTCGGGGAAGATTCATTTTCGATCCCCCCCCTGCTTCTGTCGGTTTGCTCCCTATGGGGGCTTGAACGAAGGGGACCATGGATAATTTTTCTATAATTGTCTGTTGCCTTGGGATATTGTATAAAAGCGCTGTGTTCAAATCGGTTCAGGCAACCGTGGTACATGCCTTTAAAGGAGGAACCCATGCTTCGAAAATACGGTATCGTTTTTATTGTGATTTCTCTCCTATTCATATTCAATGCATGCGGTCAGAAGGACCAGGCTGAGGACGTGGAAGCCACGGAAGCCGTGCAGGAAGAGTCTGTTCCTGAAATTATTCCCGGGGAAATGGTTCTGATTCCGGCGGGTGAATTCGTTCTGGGTACGGATAAAAAAGACCATTTCGGTTATTTCCCGGCCCGCAAGATGAACCTTTCCGCATACTGGATCGACAAGTATGAAGTTACGAATTTAGAGTTCATGGATTTTACTATTGAAACGGGGTATGTTGGCGAAGACATTCAAGGGAAGAACTGGAGATTATTTTTCAGTTCGGCCAACAAAGCCCATTATCCGGCCATCCTTACCTGGAGAGATGCCGAGGCCTACTGCAAATACAAGGGGAAAAGGCTCCCTACCGAAACGGAATGGGAGAAGGCGGCTCGGGGAACGGAGGGATTTGTTTACCCCTGGGGGAACGAATGGGAGGACCGGCGCAGCAATACGTATGAATCGGGTTTCCATGAACCGATAGCTATCGGAAAATTCGACGATGTCAGCCCTTTTGGCGTACATGACATGCTTGGAAACGTCCAGGAGTGGACGTCATCCGAATATAAGCCATACAAGGGGAATCCGAAGGTTGATCCTAATGCCGTGCCGGGCATGCGTGTTGTTCGTGGTTTAGGCTCCCGCCATATGGGCAAACGGGCCTCGCTCTTTGAAAGATCGGCCTTTCCTCCAAGCGCAATGTACGATTTCGGCTGCAGGTGTGCCAAGGATGCTACACCCGAGGAAGTTGCTGGAGCAGCGAATCAACAGTAAAAAACTTCCCCATCCGGCAGAGAAAGCATAGAAGGAGTGGCGTGCTCTCTCTGCCGGCAGCAATTTACAATACCCTCAGTATAAAACACTTCAGATAGTGTGTTTCGGGCATGCCAGCGAGAACGGGGTGGTCTCCGGCTTGGCCACGTCGTCCGATAATCTGCACATGGCGATGGGCATCGCGGGCCGCTTCGCACAACATCCGATAGAAATCCGCTTCCGACACATGATAGGAACAGCTTGAAGTAATCAGGATTCCTTCCTGTTTCAACAGTTTGATGGCCCTCAGATTGATTTCCTTGTACCCTTTGATCGCGCCTGGAAGGGCTTTGCGGTTTTTCGCGAAAGCTGGAGGATCAAGACAGATGGTATTGAAAAATTGTCCTGAATCCTCAAGCTTCCTCAGATAGTCGAAAACATTACCTTGATCGAACTGAACATTGCGCAACGCGTTGAGATCGCTGTTGCGCTGAGCCATTTTCAGGGAGTCTGATGAAATGTCGATTGCCAGAACCGTCTCGCATGACTTCGCCAGGTGCAGGGCAAAAGCTCCGGTGTTTGTAAAGCAGTCGAGTGCTTCGCCGTATGCATGTTTCCGACACGCAATCCGGTTCTCGCTCTGGTCGAGAAAAAATCCTGTTTTTTGACCCGTTCTCGTATTGATCAGGAACCGGATGTCGTTTTCTTCAATTTCAACCTCTTCCGGAACATATCCTAAAAGAACGGCTTGAATTTCCTCCAGACCTTCAAGATGACGCACCTTCGCATCATTTCTCTCCAGGATGCCGGTTGGATGCACCAGCCGGTCGAGGCTCTCCACTATAAATGGTTTGACGGCTTCGGCGCTGTAGGACAGTGTCTGCAAAACAAGGTAATCGCCATAACGGTCCACGATGATGGAGGGGAGAAGATCGCTTTCTCCGAATACGAGCCGGCCTGCGGACTTTTCTCCAGAAAGATTGCACCGGCGCGCGATAGATTTTTCTATCCGAGTATGCAGCAATTCAGGGGTTGGGACCTCATCGGCACGGGAAAACATTCGGAGACGGATTTGAGATTTCCGGCTGTAGAACGCGTAACCGAGAACGTTCTCTGCTTTGTCGACAACCCGGACTATCGGCGGGGAAGCCTTGTCGGGTTCTTCGCTAATATCTCCGGCATAGATCCAGAGATGTCGTTCCTTCAGTCTTTGGACACCTCGAGTTGTTACCCGCACCTGGTGATCGATGCTAAATGGATTCACAATAACCCCACGTATTAGTCATAATATATTTTCACACCGGATGCATCCTTGCACGCTAACTGTTTGCTAAAGGGAACATTTTTTCGACAAAGTTCATAGCCTCTTTACGGTTTGTGAGTGTGCCCTCAAGCTGTAAATCTTCAATGGTTCTCAAGATTCTTTTAAAAATCGGCCCGGGTTGGTATCCCGCAGCGATCAAATCCTTTCCCGTAATCAAAGGATTTTGTTTGAATTCCTCGCGATATTCTCTTAATTTCTGTCTGCAAAATTTGTGGTACATCAAAGGAATGCCGAGGCAGGCTGTCGCCACTCGATGGAGTTCAAGATGCTCATGAAAGTATGCTGCGCTCAGAAATCGTTTCAGTGAGCTTTCCGACATTTTTTGTACATTTGGGAAAAGAGACTGAGAACGCAGCAGGTCAGATATTCTTTCCGTCTCTTCCCTCGACAGGCGCAGTCTACGGCATATCTTCTTCGTCTTATCCCCGGCCGATTGTGAAAGCTCATGACGGCCAATCCGGTTTGTTTTCTTAGAAAATGGGGAATTGCAGAGTGTGTATAAGAGGGTACCGAATGCCAGTGTCGAAGATGGGTGGCGCAGCATATTCAGAGCTGCTTCCGTGTGTGCGAATTCACGGGCAGGGGTGATGGAGCGCGAACGGCCGGCATGCGGAGCGTTCGATTCCGGGAGAATATGGAGTAACAGGCCGCTTGTGTGCAGCAGCTTGAAGCCTAATCCGGGTGCGGGACCGGTCAGTATTTGGAAAAGCTCATTTCGAATCCGCTCCCAACTCACCTGTAAGATCGTCGGGGCAAGATCTTGCAAGGCCTTCCATGTCGCAGGGGTGATTCTAAAACCCAAGTTACAGGCAAAACGTATTGCGCGCAACATACGGAGCTTGTCTTCGCCAAATCGTTTGCGGGGATCTCCTATGGTTCGAATCCTCTTGGTTTTGATGTCCGACCTTCCATTCACGTAATCGATCAGGCGATCCGTTAATGGGTTGTAGAACATGCCGTTGATTGTGAAGTCCCTGCGCAATGCGTCCTGTTGCAGGCCCGAGAACAAAACGGAGGATGGGCGGCGCCCGTCAAGATAGGGTGCATCGCTTCGGAAAGTCGTGACCTCGTAGGCTCGGCCGTACATACGCACCTGTACGACTCCGAAACGGATGCCTATACCCGTCGAATGCGGGAATAATCGCCGCACCTCCTGTGGATGGGCTGAAGTAGCGATATCAATGTCTTTAGGTTTTCGATTGAGAAGAGAATCCCGAACCCAGCCACCTGCAAAATAGGCCTCATAACCATGACACCTGAGCTTTGCAACAATCCGCTCTGCCGCTTTTTGCATGATGTTCTGGAATCACTGCAGCTTGTCTAGATATTTGTTCCAGTTGTCTCCCTTGAACATTTTCCGAAAGAGTGCGCGGTATTTCCTGAAAGCTTTTTTATCTCCCAGTTTGTAGTAGCTCAAAGCCATCCGGGCATAAAAAAAATCGTCATTATTGAATCGGGTTGCGAGTTTGAGTGTCTTTTCTCCCTCTTCCACCGCGTCCTTGTAACGGCCCAACTCGTAGTAGTTGCTGGTTAGGTAACTGCGTGCTTCCACCTTTTCTTCCTTTTTTTTCGGATTGCGTCGCAGCATTTCCAGCGTAACCAGTAGCGATTTTTCAAATGATTCCAGCCGGAAGTAGCATTCGGCGATTTTCAGGTATAGCCAGTTCTGGTCCTTTTTCTCCCCCGTAATCTGGTTCAGTTCGAAAATTTTCTCATATGTTTCCAACGCCATCTTGTAATTGGCCAAGAGATGGTAGCATCCACCCATTTTTAGCTGGATTTCGTCGCGTCGTTCGAAATTCGGATCCAATTCGAGCACTTTGGAAAAATGCTTTATCGCTTCGTGATATTGATTCAGCCCCATGTAATTATTGGCCATGCTTTCGTACAGGTAACTTAATCCCGGGTCATTGTCGCTGATGACCTGTATCGCTTTTTGTGAGTAACGGATTGATTCGTCGTGCTTGCCTAGTGCCTCATAATTACGGCTAATACCGGCATAAAGCATCCATTGTGTATCCTTTTCCTGTTTCTCGATATACTGCTCACAGATCTTTCTGGCTTTCAGAGACTCTGTAATCTTGCCGTGGTACTCGTAGAGTGAACCAAGATGAAAATGGACGAAACCGTACATGTCTTCCATAAATTCCGGTTTGTCAGGCCGGAACAGCCGCGCTGACTGCCGAAGAAATTTGAAGGCTTCCTGGTCGTTCCCCGCGTTGAAATGGCAGATGCCGATCCGCCCGGCAAAATAGGCCTTCAGGTTAGGCCGGTTCTTAATGGTCAAGGCCAAGGAATAAATTCGAATGGCCTCCGGATATTTCTCTTTCTCGAATAACTCTTCTCCGTATGTATCATAAAGGGTCATTCTGTCTTCTGTAGAGGCCGCGTTTCGGAGTCTTTCGTTAAATTGTTTTTGATCCACGCTGGATATCCTCGAAAGAATTATTAACGAGACTTCATCATACTATACAACAAAAATTGTCGGTATTCTCCGGTGGATTCTGATTTCCCGCCCTATTGATAAACCATAATGTAACCGGAATGAAGCGTGACTTTTTTGATACCGTGAGGGAGTTTGGATGATTTCATGGGATCGAATGGAGGTTTCTGGCGCATACATAGGGCCGTAATCGTCTGTTCCGCGAGGAATATCGGAATCATTCCATCATCGAACCGGGCTTCTGATAGCTGAAATCTGCCTTCTCCCAAACCGCTTACGAAAGTGCCGCGGGTGAAAATTTCATGGACGCCTGAAAACAGAAGAGGGATCAATTTCGGCAGCGATTTGGAGGATGTCTCGTTCAGGCAATCAAAATCAATGGATGCCACCCCATCCAGGGCATTGTTCTTGATTCTTATATTGAGATTTTTCAGGCAGGACCGGTATTCGGATGCCCCGTATAGTTTGATGTACGAATTAATTTCTTCTTCCGTAAAACGGGTCGCTTTCTCATCATCCGTTGCTGCTGCATAGTCCATGACATCCTTCAGTTTTCGGCGGCACTCGTCCGCTGCAAACTGGGAAACAGAAGGAGACTGTGTGTCCGAATAGGCCTTTGGGATGATGAACTGGAATAGCAGGGGGCAAAACAACGTCAACCATGCCATTCCTTTTCGATAGGCAGGCAGGTGTCGCTGAACTCCGCCGGTCTGAATGGCGCAGTTAACGGATGATTCTAAATGTCCGATTCCACCTGGTTTTGCTGAAAAAATTGATAATGACATCGCCAAACTGTTTGATCCGATCAGAAAAGCTGGTTCGAAGATATTCCCCCCTGGGCGTTTCGAACGACCAGTATATGACAAGGGCTTTCCCCAGAAAATAATCACGGGGAACAGTGCCCCAGTATCTGCTGTCTCTGCTGTTGTCGCGGTTATCTCCCATGGCGAAATACTGGTCCTGTGGGACGTAGAACGGCTCGTCATAGAGTTCAATCTGATCCGGATGGGACCTCACAATCTCTTCATTCACGGTATTGTTGTTTACCTTAACGGACGAATCCAGTACTTCGATAGAGTCCCCTTTTCGGGGTATATAGGCCGGACCGTAGTGATCGTAAATGCTTCCGGGATTGATGTGTTGCGTGTATTTCTCCTCCAGCGGTTTGTCATTAATGTAGACGGTGCGTCCCTTGATCTCAATTTTATCCCCGGGCAGACCTATCAGCCTTTTGACGTAAGCGACCTTGGGTTCCTCGGGATATTTGAAGACGATGACATCGCCGAACTGGGGCTCTTCATAGGGCAGGATCTTGGATAAAAGACCATTTTTGCGGCCGTAAATGAATTTGTTCACAAGCAGATGGTCGCCAATGAGCAAATTGGATTCCATCGATCCGGTTGGAATTTTAAATGCCTGGATGACAAAAGTGGTGGCAAAAAGAGCTATGATGGCCGTGATCACAATCGATTCAAAGTATTCTCGAACCTGCGATTTTTGGAATTCCAAAACTCCCCCCCTATAAAGACAAACACATCAATTGTCAGGCAGAATAGTCTTCAAATCCGCCCAAAAATGATTGCATATTTTGTCGCGGGCTTCCAGCGTATAGCGCTTTTTAATTCTATGCCATTGGACATGCAATTCCAGAGTTTCAGACAGCATAGAACCGTAGTGGTGAATTCCCAACATCCGAAGACCGGAAACGGCAGAAAAACCGATGCGCTTGTCTTCTGTCAAACTTAGTGAAAAGCGCATGTTGCAGTGTGGTTGTGGAATTATGCGTAAAAAGAAATGAAATACGGGTTGGAATTTACGTCTAAATCTAATAATATCACTACCTCACGGGCGGTTAGCTCAGCGGCAGAGCATCGGTCTTACAAACCGGGGGCCATAGGTTCAAATCCTATACCGCCCACCACATACATCCATCATAATTCAGGTTGCCTCGAGGATGCGGGAACAGATCGGGTCCCGTCTTTACATTTGAATTTTCCGTCGGTTTTATGGAGTGGGAATGCCAATCGAAGAGCGCGACCTCCCCTAGGACCGGCAGGCATACAACCGTCATTTCATTGCTGATTGTTTGCTTTGCTGGAAATATTCGCCACTTTCATTTAGACTTCTTCCCATGAAGGTAGTACTGGAAAGCGTGCCCGGCGACCGGAATGATAGAATGGATCGGTACATTCAATTGGAGAGTCTGATATGGTATCTCGCAGAGAATTCATTATTTCTTCAGCTGCCGTTCTGGCTTCGGCCAAAAGCATGATCGGAGTGGCGGAAACCAAGAACCTTCCCAAGTGCTTTTTTGACATTACCGCAGACGGAGAGAAGCTTGGGCGCATCATATTCGAACTGCGGTCGGATGTCGTGCCTAAAACCGCAGAAAATTTTCGGGCCCTATGTACAGGCGAGAAGGGTTTCGGTTACAAAAATTCCTCATTCCACCGGATCATACCGAAATTTATGCTCCAGGGAGGAGATTTTACCAACCATAACGGGACCGGCGGCAAATCAATCTATGGGTCCAAGTTCGCCGATGAGAATTTTGAGCTGAAGCACACCGATCCGGGCATCCTGAGCATGGCTAATGCGGGCCCGAATACAAACGGTTCGCAATTCTTCATTTGCACGGTAAAAACCTCATGGCTTGACGGGAAACATGTAGTTTTCGGCAAGGTTGTCGAAGGCATGGACATAGTCAAAAAGATTGAAGGCTATGGGACCGAATCAGGCAAACCGACGAAAAAGATCGTAATCGCCGACTGCGGTCAGCTGTAATTCTTTGGCTGTTGCACAGGCCACTTCCGGAAATCAGGCCTGTGCAACAAAGCCTCATGAAGGAACCCAACCGCTTTTTTTACCCTTCCCATACCTGCAGCCAAATTCAGCGCGGTAAAAGCACGGCCATTTTTGCCATGAACAGACCACTGACGGCCCTATTGAAAAAAGATGGAGATGCCTATATTTTTAGTACGCATGATTCGCGCAATGAACGTCGATCTTGGATTGCATCGCCGCTCAGAGGGTAGCCAGCCAATCCGACGGGAGCACGATTTGCCTCTAGCGCAATGTAATCGTGATGCGAATAACGGTTTTTTCTCCATGCCTTGCCCCATCTTGGAGCTGATACACCTTTTCTAAAATCCATCTCATGGACCACAAACAGACCCTCGAATTCCTCAACAAGCGGGGTAACGAAGTACAGACGATGCATCTAGGGCTGCATCGTACACAAGCCATGATGCAGGCTTTGGGAGAGCCACACACACGGTACGCATCCATTCATATCGCCGGAACGAACGGGAAGGGAAGCGTTGCCGCCATGACGGAGGCTATCCTACGCCATGCAGGGTATCGAACTGGACTTTACACTTCCCCGCATCTGGTCCATGTTGAGGAGCGTTTCCGCCTATGCGGCCGCCCGATAACCCCTCGGGGCTTTGCGGCGGTAGCAACAAGGATACGGACAACCGAAACCGCTCTTCTCAAGCGGAACAAACTCGATCGGCAACTTACAACCTTCGAGTTTCTCACGTGTTGTGCCCTGTTGCATTTTGCCGAAAGTAAAGTAGATATCGCGGTTATAGAGGTGGGCCTTGGCGGACAATTGGATGCGACCAATGTGATTCTTCCACAGGTGAGTGTTATTACCAGGATCAACTATGATCATCAGAACTACCTTGGTAATACGATAAAAGAGATATCTGAGGAGAAGGCCGGCATCATCAAGGAAAATGTCCCGGTGATATCCGGCTGTGTGAATGGAGTCCCGACGCGTGTAATCCGCAGTCGTGCAAAAAAAGTTCGCGCCCCACTGCTGGAAAGTGTCTCCGCTTGTCAAATTGCCGCTAATGGGAAATCGCGAGGAGGGTACACCATTAATCTCCGAACGCCAACCCGACAGTACCATAAACTGAAGCTTTTCCTCGCCGGGGAACATCAGGCACAGAATGCAGCTTTGGCCGTGATGACCGTCGAAGCCCTGAAATCATTCCCCGTGAAGGTCAGCGACATCCGCCGGGGGCTAGCCAATGTCCGGTGGCCAGGCAGACTCGATGAGTATCCATCGCGTCGGAAGACTCTTCTAGACGGTGCACACAACCCCGATGCTGCAGAAAGCCTGAGGCGGTATCTGGTCGGGAGAAAAGAGACTGAAATCCACATGGTGTTTGGGGCTGTGCGGGACAAGGATATTCAGGGGATTGCAGCCTTACTTTTCACCATTGCGGCACACATATACCTGACGCCCCTGAAAAATTCACGCTCGGCTGTGCCTGAAGAGATTGTAGCCATGAACAAGCGGTTCAGGTCCCGGATGACGATCCATCCGGATATGCGCAAAGCTTTGTATGCTGCATGGAAGCAGTGTCCTCCCGATGGATTGGTCGTTGTAACGGGTTCCCTCTATCTGGTCGGTGAACTATTGCCCTTGGTACAGAAACACACTGCAACCTCCAAGTAATTCAAACATGGGAGCTATCGGCCGGTGTGGGACAACTTCCCAGTAGCACTCCGATTCCGTACAGGATCCGGCCCTATTTAGGGGCACTCGGGAAGGATTGCTCGAACTGTTCGGGTGTTGTTCCCTGCAGGCATTACCTAGGAATTTTTCACTTTCTCCCAGTCTTTCAGGAAACGTTCCAGCCCGATATCGGTTAACGGGTGCCGCAGCAGCTGGTTCAGTACCATGTAGGGCATCGTGGCGACATCTGCGCCCAATAGGGCCGCTTCGCGGATGTGCAGGGGATTACGGCAACTGGCGACCAATACCTGTGTCTCGAACTCGTAATTGTCGAATATCTGGACGATTTCCTCGACCAGATTCATCCCGACTTCACTGATGTCATCGAACCTTCCGACAAAGGGCGAGACGTACGTTGCCCCCAGCCTGGCTGCGACGAGTGCCTGGTTGCAGTTAAAGACCAGGGTGACATTGGTTGGTATCCCGTCGGATGTCAGCTGTTTGAGGGCCTTCATCCCCTCCTTGATCATGGGTATTTTTATCACGATATTTTTGTGAATCTTGGCGAGTTGGTACGCCTCTTCAAGCATCTCCTCGGCATGCGTGCTCAGGACCTCGGCGCTGATTGGCCCGTCCACGATCTGAGTGATCTCCAATAAGATGTCCTTAAAATCACGCCCCTCCTTACTGACCAGCGAAGGATTGGTGGTTACCCCGTCGATTAAACCGTAGTCCGCTGCATCACGGATTTCGTCGATGTTGGCTGTATCCAAGAAAAACTTCATATCATCATCTCCCAAATAACTGATAGATTCGAAAGGCTATTACATGGACGCAGGTGTCTAGCGTATCATTATTTCCGTGACAGCGCCGGTACTTTCGTTCCCGTGCCTATCCACTGTCGTAATGGTATAGGTGAACTTCCGACCGGGAATCGCCTTTGTATCGCGATAGGTGTTGCCGGTGATCAAATCGCCCTGTAGATGCTGCTCTGTTGCCGTATCCCTATCTGTTCTGGAAATACGGTATCCTGCAACATCGGGAGAAGGCGATGGATACCAGACCAGAACAACGGTGCCATCAACCATTGATGCATCGAAAATCTCGACCGGGTGCGGTGGGAACACATCCCGAGGAGTGACCTCCGTCGCCTTCGATGGCAGGCTTTCAGCGAACGGATTCCGGATACTGCCGATAACACTCACCCAGTAGTAATAGGTCCTGTCGAATTCAAAATGAATATCCCTGAATTCAGGTTGTGGGAGCAGGTTTGTATTGGCTGGTTCTTCCGGAAGCTCACCTTTTTTCATGGAACGGTATACATTATAGCCTGAAATCAGCGGCGGCGTCGATCCGTCCATGTTATACAGCGGCTTTGACCATCGCAGATGAATTGCGTCTTCGTCAACATCGGCGGTCACCTCCTCAGGGGCGCCCGGAATCGCAAGGGGTGTGATCACAGCCTGGTTGCTGAAATCAGCGGCCTGATTCTTATCATTAACGAAAAGCAGTGCATAACGATAAGCATGTTCGAAGATCAGGGACTGGCTGACGCCGGATAAGGCGTCCTCGATAACCAGGGAATTGTGACTCTGATAATCCGAAAAACGCGTTTCTGGAATGGAAAGAATCAGGTCCGCATGTTGTCGGAACTTATCGGGAAGAAGCTGCTTCTGATTGGTGTTCTCTGAGGCCTCCTCTGCGAGACGATAGACTTCAATCCTGTCTAATGTCGGTTCCTTGGTCCCATCCGTGTTCTGCTGGGGCAGGGTTGCGCGGAGCACGACCTTATCGGCGCGTTGAAAAGCCGTCAAATCGGTGGCTGGCTTTGGCACGTGGATTTCTGGAGGCTGAGGATCGGCTATTTTGGCGCATCCGGCAACCATCGGCAACAGTATGAGTGCAACAGAAACCATCAGCGGTAACCTGACGCCACCAGGTTCAGGAGGATGATTTCTGCCCTGCATTTTCTTTCTCAATCGCATCGTCTTTCCGGGGATGGATCCGCCTCACAGGATATACCGACTCAGATCCTTGTCATGCACGATATTCCCGAGCTTCTTATGAACAAAGTCGCGATTGATGCGCACGACCTTCGGCCTCCTCTGTTTCCCTTCGAAGGATATATCTTCCAGCAGGGCTTCAACCATAGTATGGAGACGTCGGGCCCCGATATTTTCGGTATTTTCGTTTACATGACAGGCGAGACGGGCGATCTCCCGGGTGGCATCTTCAGTAAAACGCAATTTCAAACCTTCCGTGTCTAACAGCGCAGTGTATTGACGGATCAAGGCATTTTTCGGTTCGCATAGAATGCGGACGAAATCGTCTTCGCTCAGTAGGTCCATTTCCACCCGTATCGGGAATCTGCCCTGCAATTCGGGGATAAGGTCCGTCGGCTTTGAGCCGTGGAACGATCCGGCCGCGATGAAAAGTATGTGGTCTGTTCGGATTATACCGTACCGCGTGATAACGTTTGTCCCTTCAACGATGGGGAGGATATCTCTCTGGACGCCTTCCCGGCTTATATCGGGGCCAACCCCCGATTCTCGCCCGGCGATCTTGTCGATTTCATCGAGAAAAATGATGCCGTTCTGCTCCACCCGGTTCATGGCTGTTCGGGCGACCTGTTCCATGTCGATGAGTTTTTGTTCCTCTTCCTGCATGATGAACTCTACAGCTTCCGATACCGTCATACGTCGCTTTTTAGTCTTACCGTCCATCATACCGGAAATCACATCGCGCATATTGAACTGAAATTCTTCCAGGCTGGATCCTTCAAATACCTGTAACGATATTGGAGCGTTGGCATGTTCCCGGACGTCCAGTTCTATGAGCTTCTGATCCAGTTTTCCGCTACGAAGCCGTTTGCGGAATTTTTCGCGCAACTCTTCAATCGCATCCAGGTCTTTCCGGATGTCGAGAGAGGATTCATCTGAAGGAATGTTCTGAGTTGCGGTCAGGAGGATATCGAGCAGACGTTCCTCTGTGTTCTGTTCCGCCTTTTCTTCGACCTCAAGGATTTTTTCCGCCCGCACCATGTCGATGGCTACCTCGACAAGATCCCGTACCATGGACTCGACATCTCGGCCGACATAGCCTACTTCCGTAAATTTTGTTGCTTCCACTTTAATAAAAGGGGAGTTGGCCAATCGCGCCAGCCTGCGTGCAATCTCTGTTTTCCCAACACCGGTAGATCCGATCATGATGATATTCTTCGGGGCTACTTCCTCCGCCATTTCAGCATCTAGTTTCTGGCGGCGAATGCGGTTGCGCAATGCGATCGCGACAGCCTTCTTTGCCGCTTTCTGCCCGATCACATATTTGTCGAGTGCCGCAACGATTTCCCTAGGGGACATTTCATCCAATCCGTGGGGTTGGGTGGTAGCGCGTTTAGGAGTCTCTCTCATAGAGGTTCACCTGTAGGAAAGGAATGATTGTTTTTGTTCTAGGGTATCGGCCAATAAAGATCACCGGGACGGGTGGGTTCCTCCGAATCCGGGATTCTGGCACGGGTGCAGCAAAGCCGTCTGCCAGGCATCGGGGAGTCTGGCAAACGGGGCGGGATGCAGACAGTCAAGGATTAGAGCTCCTCCGCAATAATTTCGCTGTTTGTGAATATGCAGATCTCTCCCGCAATTTTTAAAGCCTCCAGGGCGATTTTTTTAGCCGGCAGGTTTGTATGGGCAATCAGAGCCCGCGCCGCTGCCAGAGCGTATGCACCACCGGATCCGACGGCCAGTATCCCATCGTCCGGTTCAATAATATCTCCCGTGCCGGAAAGAAGGTACACGGACTTGCCATCTGTAGCAAGAAGATGTGCTTCCAGATGACGCAGGGCTCGATCGGTGCGCCATTCCTGCGCTAGTTCGACGGCAGCCCGGCTGAGGTTTCCCTGGAACTGCTCCAGTTTTGCTTCGAGCCTTGAAAAAAGCGCAAAAGCGTCGGCGGTGGCGCCGGAAAATCCCACAAGAACGGAATCGTTGTATAAACGCCGGATTTTCCTGGCGCTTTTTTTAAGCACGATATCGCCAAAAGTGACCTGTCCGTCCCCGGCAATGACGGTGCTACGGCCCTTCCGGACCAAAAGGATTGTCGTTCCATGAAAAACAATATTGTTTGATTTCATAACCGGCAGTATAGCAGCCCACGCTAAAAGTACAATAGGGTGCGCGGGCAGACACTATGAGGCCCAAATGCATTCGAACATTCTCGATATCCTAAATGAAGCGGTGTGACGGTCGAAGAGTCTTTTATCGGGGCAAGGGTGACCGACCGCCCAGAAGATCCAGCCCCAGAACGCGATAATCCTCTCTGAAATCCGGAGAGTCCAGATTCAGCCGATTGATCCTCCGGACCAGAGTCTCAAAATCAAACTTTGACAGTGGCACCAGTCTAAATAGTGCATCGCCTTGAGTAATCTCGACTCCGGAGACTTCTTCACTATTTTCGAAGTCGCCCTGGAGCCTAAACCCAAATGAAGATCGCGGATGCATGCTTATTGAAGAGACGCTCATTGGCTCTTGGTAGCGGTCTCCTTCGATGACAAACTGCCCGACAACCTCATAACGGTTACCAACTTTCAGCCGGACATTTTTTGCCCGGAGTGTCTCTTTACGATCTGACATGGATACGAAATTCAGGAGCGGAATGCCGGGCTTGACGATCTCGACCGTATAAATATATTCCAAACCTACATACACAAAAAAAGCACTTTTCTCAGGTTCGTTCATTGCATTGCCGTCATTTCCTGTCGTCGGGACAGTGTGAGACAGCAGTGTTACAAGGAGGATTATTGCCCGAAACATCATTGGGATGTTCTCATTGGCTAACGATTTCTGATATGAGCTTAAAATAATAGTATACATAATTCCACAATCCCAAACACGGGAGTTTTCCCCCCTCGGCCCCGGTTCGCCTGAGGAATCACGCATGGGACTCGGGCATGCGGGGCTAATCCTTAAACCAGCATGAAAATTGAATGAAACCTTGATAAAAGGCCTGAAATGTGC
>CAZYXB010000034.1:0-34226 GCA_964651155.1 uncultured Acidobacteriota bacterium
AAACAGAACAGGGGCGCCCGTGCGAGCGCCCCTGTCGTGTTCTTCAAAAGGATGCCAGAATCCGATTAGTCGTAATACTCAAGACCCAGATGGGTGATCAACTCCTCGCCCTTGAGATAGCGCAGGGTGTTTTTCAGTTTGATCAGCTGGATGAAGATGTCGTGTTCCGGGTAGAGCTCCGGGGCGCACATGGGGCTCTTGAAGTAGAAGGAGAGCCATTCCTGGATGCCGGCCATGCCGCAGCGATAGGCCAGGTCGAGAAACAGGGCCAGATCCAAAACGATCGGCGCGGCAAGGATGGAGTCCCGGCACAAAAAATCGACCTTGATCTGCATCGGATAACCCAACCAGCCGAATATGTCGATATTATCCCAGCCTTCCTTGTTGTCGCCCCTGGGCGGGTAGTAATTGATACGAACCTTGTGCGTGTACTTCGAGTACAGATCCGGATAGTGCTCGGGCTGCAGGATGTGTTCCAGAACAGACAGCTTGCTTTCTTCCTTGGTTTTAAACGACTCCGGGTCATCGAGCACTTCCCCGTCGCGGTTGCCGAGGATGTTTGTGGAAAACCATCCGTTGAGCCCCAAAAGCCTGGCTTTCAAACCGGGTGCGAGAATGGTCTTCATCAGGGTCTGGCCGGTTTTGAAGTCCTTGCCGCAGATGGGAACATTCTTATCCTTGGCCAGCTGTGTCAGTGCGGGAATATCGGCGGATAGATTGGGAGCGCCGTTCGCATAGGGGATCCCGGATTTCATCGCGGCGTAGGCGTAGATCATACTGGGAGCTATCCCGGGATCATTGTTGACCATGCCTTTTTCGAAACTTTCGATCGACTGGTGCACCGCGCTTCGCTTCAAGAAAATTTCAGTGCTTCCGCACCAGACCATGACCATGCGGTCCAGTTTGTTCGCTTGCCTGAAATTCGCAATGTCCGCCTGGACCTGCTCGGCCAGTTCCATTTTGTTGGCCGCTTTTTTGACATGGGTCCCGTTCAGGCGTTTGACGTAGGTTCTGTCGAATGCCGCCGGCCAGGGTTTGATGGTTTCAAGAGAGGGTCGTATCTGGTCCAGAAGACTCTTATCAAGAACGCCCGACTTTATGGAGGCCTCATACATGTTATCGGGGAAAATGTCCCATCCACCGATCACGATGTCGTTCAGGTCAGCAAGAGGCACGAATTGCTTGATGGGGGGTACCCGGTTTTCCGTCCGCTTGCCGAGACGTATGGTGCCCATTTGCGTCAAAGACCCGATCGGCTTCGCGATTCCCTTCTTTACCGCCTCTACTCCGGCGATAAAGGTGGAACTGACAGCGCCCATCCCAGGCATGACGATTCCCAGTTTCCCGTTTGCAGGAGCGATATTCATACCTTTGGTGCTCATATTTCAATTCCTCAAGTAGGATGACGGGAACATCGCAGGTTCTCCTGTGCGGTTCCACGTGCATCATAAGGTTAGTATAGAAATGCAAAAAACCAACGTTCGTATCAGGATCCTCGCTCGATCACGATTTTGGAGATGTCCGCCAGGCTTTTGAACAGCCCGGAAATGCACTTCAGCAGCGTAATCCGGTTGGCACGGATGATCGGATCCTCCGCCATCACCAGTACTTCCTGAAAAAAACGGTCCACAACATCCCGCATGGAGGCAAGCGACCGCAATGCGCTGTTGTAGTCGTGCAGTTCTCCTGCCCTCTCCACCTCAGGTTTCACGCTGAGATAACTGTCCCAAAGTTCCTTCTCTTCTTTGGTCACAAATATGGAACTGTCTGGAACCTCGCCTGCAGTATCTGCCTGCGATGTTATGTTTACAATCCGTTTGAAATTCGAGGAGAGAGAAATAAAAGCCTCCTCGTTGCGCATTTCGCAAAGTGCCCTCAACCGTCCGAGCGCACCCAGTGGATTGTCGAAGCCGGCCTCTAGTATGGCATGAATGCAATCGTAGGGGTATCCCATTTCTTCGAACATGAACCGGAGACGTGCGGCAAAAAAATCCATCAATTCGCCGCAGGATTGATCCGAGAACTTGTTGTGGGCCTGCAGGCTCCAGCGGATGGTCTGGTTCAGCGAAATACTTATATGATGATCGAACAGAATCTTCAGGATACCGTTCCCCTGTCTGCGCACGGCAAAAGGATCTCCGGACCCTGAAGGGACCAATCCGGCGGTGAAGCATCCGCAGACCGTATCCAGCCTGTCCGTGAGCGCCAGGATCGCTCCGGTTTCCGACGAGGGGGACGGAGAGTCCGCCGTTTTGGGAGAATATTGTTCGTATATGGCTTTCCAGACCGTTTCCGGATACCCTTCGGCCCTGGCGTACAGCCCGCCGACAATTCCCTGAAGATCCGTGAACTCCTTGACCATTTCCGTGATGAGATCGCATTTGAATATGTGGGCGGCTGTTGAGAGATCCTCGATGCAGTTCTGTTTCCCGGTCGCTTGGGCAATTTGTGGCAGCAGTTGGAGCAGGCGCTGGTTCTTGTCATAGTAGGAGCCGAGTTTTTCCTGGAACAGGACGTTCTTTAGATGTTCCTCCCGGTCGATCAGCCGTATTCTCCTGTCCGTGTCCCAGAAGAATGCGGCGTCGTGGAGACGGGCCCTCAAAACCCTTTCGTGCCCGG
The DNA here is from genome assembly GCA_964651155.1 of uncultured Acidobacteriota bacterium. Classification (GTDB taxonomy): domain Bacteria; phylum Acidobacteriota; class UBA6911; order UBA6911; family UBA6911; genus UBA6911. The sequence goes on from CAZYXB010000034.1 coordinate 2,620, forward strand.
TGCGGATGGCGTCGTTTCGGTCCGTCTGAAGATTGACCACCGCAAGGAAAACGGGCATCAGCTGGCCGTCATTGTCCAGAACGGAAAAATATTTCTGATGCTCGCGCATGACGGTCACGAGTATTTCCTTCGGCAGGGAGAGAAAACGTTTTTCGAAAGTCCCGCGGACAACCGAAGGCGCTTCATTCAGGTTCACCACGGTTTCCAGAAGTGCCGGGTCCTCCAAAAGGTGCCCGCCACAGGCGTCGGCTTCTTCGAGCAGTGCCCTTTGGATGGAATCCCGCCTTTCCCGGGGATCCACGAGGACGGAGTTCGCCCGCAGCCCATCCCGCAGCGACAGGAGTCCCGCGACCTTGATCTTGGATTTGCCAAGGAATCGATGTCCGGAGGTACAGTTGGATGCAACAACGTCTGCGATCCGGAATCGAACGACACGCTGGCCGAAAAACGCTACGATCCATCGGAGGGGACGGATGAAGCGGAAATGATCGGTACTCCAGTGCATGGTTTTGGGAAACTCGATTTCCCCTATGGCTTCGGGCAGCAGCGTTTGCAGAAGTCTGTAGGTCGGGACGCCTCTCACTTTGCGGTTGATGCAGAGGTATTCCCCTTTAGGCGTTTCCGTGATGTGCATGCGGGACGGCGCCACACCGGTTTTCGCGGCAAAGGCTAGCGCGGCTTTCGTCGGGGTGCCTTCGGAGTCGTACCCGATTCTTTTGGGGGGGCCCACAATAGTCTCGATTAGATCGTCCTGCCTGAAGGGTATATCCCGGATTCCGACAATGATGCGCCGGGGGGTGTACCATATCGTAGTATCCCCTGATGTCAGGCGCTGTTCCTTGAGCGATTTCACGAGAATATCGGCAAACTGACGGGCGGCCTTTTCGAGCAACGAAGCGGGAATTTCCTCAACGCCGAGTTCAATGGTGAGATCTGATTTTTCCATGTCTTTCATATGTGTTGGTGGCGCGTACGACTGGTTCGCGCCCGGCGCGGCCTGGACCACGGATTGTACTATTGAAAAGTTCCCAGCAGGGGGAATCCCTGCTCCTGACGGCTCTGCAAATACCGTTCGGCCACCCCGCAGGCCAACTGCCGCACGCGTGCAATAATCCCCACCCGCTCCGTGACGCTAATAGCCCCTCGTGCGTCCAGAAGGTTGAATGTATGGGAACACTTGAGGCAGTACTCGTAGGCGGGCAGTACGAGGTTGAGATCCAGCAGGCGTTTGCTCTCTTGCTCATACAGGCTGAAGAGGGTGAAAAGCATTTTCACATCGGCCTTTTCAAAATTGTATATGGAAAACTCGACTTCCTCTCTGTGCCGCACATCTTTGTAGGTGACATTTTCGGACCATTGCAGGTCGTAGATGCTGTCGACCTGTGAGATGAAAGTCCCGATTCTTTCAAGCCCGTAGGTTATTTCCGCGCAGATGGGATCCAGGTCCAAGCCGCCGGCCTGCTGGAAATAGGTGAATTGTGTAATCTCGAGGCCGTCGAGCAGTACCTGCCATCCCACGCCCCAGGCGCCGAGCGTAGGAGCTTCCCAGTTATCCTCTTCGAAGCGCAGATCGTGCTGTTTCAGGTCGATTCCGAGAGCGGTCAGGCTTTGGAGGTACAGGTCCTGAACATTGCGTGGAGACGGTTTCAGGATTACCTGGTATTGGTGGTGTTTCTGCACCCGGTTCGGGTTGTCTCCATATCGTCCGTCGGTCGGCCGCCTGGAGGGCATCACGTAGGCAACGCGGTAAGGTTCCGGGCCTAGGACGCGCAGAAATGTTTCGGGGGCCATCGTGCCCGCCCCGACCTCAAGGTCGTAGGGCTGCTGCAGGGTGCACCCATGACGGTCCCAGAATTGTTCCAAGAACAGGATTATCTGTTGAAAGTTTTTTGGTTGCATGACCATTTGAGCCACGAGGGGTTGGTCTCCTGGCGTTCCCTGCTAATATCTAGAAAAAATGATACTTTCGGTTGCCGGAGAGCCAATTTGTGTCATGGATCGTTCTACTCTGCCGGTTTGTTTTGTTTCGCTCAATCCAGCGCATCCTTCAATATTCTGTAGGACTTGAGCGGGATGTCTGTATGCAGTCGTAACAGTCCTTGGGTTAGGTGTTCGAGTTGAAGGCAGACGTCTGATCCCATCGGTAGCCCTGCAAAATCCTCCGGTGAACGTGCCAGTATTGCCCGGAGTGCGCCGGAAGCTGCCACTCCGATATGCACGTCGTTTGTATCGGCACATCGGACACAAAACGAGGTCCCGTCGTTAATCCGAGCAAAAAACCCTTCTTCTTTAACATATTTGCCACAATTGGAGCAATAGGCATAATTGGGGTAGAAACCACTTAGTTTCAGGCACCAGACTTCAAAATAGCGTATAAGGGGCAGAACAGGAACACACTTTTCCCCTGCTTTGAGCGAAGCCAGTAGCAAACGGAACAGGATGGGGCTCGGTTGGTTTTCCTGAACCAGGGCATGCACCAGTTCCGCGAAGTAGGTCAGGGCAAAAATATGACTCAACGAGTTGATTCGGCCGCAATAGGAGTGCAGCAGTTCCGCGTCCCTAATCCTTCCCAGTTCCCGGCCTTCGCGGGAATACAGTACCAGCCGGACATGGCTCAGGGGCTGCAGGCATCCGGCCAGGCGGCTCTTGGGCTTCTTGACTCCCTGGGCTACCGCGCGGATTTTCCCCAGCCCGGGACCTATCAACACCACGATAGCGTCGAAGTCGGCAAGCGGGTACTGTCGCAGAACAATGGCTTCATCTTCGTAAATAGGCATTACAGGGCGGCCGTAAAGGAATGCATGTTCTGAAATCTGAAACCGGTTCAATGATGCTGCGGGGGACCTGTATGCGTCAATGTTTCTTTCCCCTTTTTGCGACGGAACAGGGAATACAATCGCTGTGCAGGTCCGGACCCGCTATAGAACAAGGCTAGAGTTAGCAGAGTCGGTCTGGAATAATTGAAGATGAGCGCTACCAGCAGCGCGATGATGAGAATGGAAAAGTGTGATTTCTTCCCCAGCGTCAGTTTCTTCATGCTGCTGTAACGAATAGTGCTGACCATCAGGAACGCCAGGACGAATATGGTGGCAACCATCAGATACGCCCCGGCAATGTTTGTGATGGGGTCTTTGAAGAAATGTACGATGGCGGCTACGGTTCCTCCTCCGGCTGGGATCGGCAGGCCGACGAAGTATTTGAGTTCCTCTGCCTGAATGTTGAACCGGGCAAGTCGCATCGCGCCGCAGATTGTGAAGGTGAATGCCGCTGTCCACGCCAGACGCGAATCGATCGCCGAAAGGCCCCAGAGCAAGGCCAGTATGGACGGTGCGATACCGAAAGAAATGACATCCGCAAGGGAATCCAGTTGAAGTCCGAATTCCGTGCTCGAATTCGTGAGTCTGGCGATGCGCCCATCGATCATATCCAATACGATGGCGATCCCGATGGCATAGGAGGCGTGGACATAGAGCCCGTGCGTTGAAGACAGGATGGAATAGTATCCACAGAAGATATTCCCGACGGTAAATAAACTCGGAAGAATAAAGACGCTTCGGCGCAATCGTTTGTGCGGTGGGCCATCCTCAAGGATTTCTTCAGTCGAAAGATCCATGATTATGTATAGTCTCCCAGGACGGAACTGCCGCCGCGGACCCTGTCGCCGACACGAACCGCGATTCTGACTTTCTCCGGTAGTAGGATGTCCACCCTGGAGCCGAACCGAATGATGCCGATCAGTTCCCCCCGATGAAGACTGTCGCCGGGCTTTTTCCAACACACGACTCGGCGCGCGATCAGCCCGGCAATCTGCTTGAACGTTACCCGGATGTCTGTACCTTCTACGGTTATGATGTTCTGTTCGTTTACGCGGGAAGCTTCCTCTACAAAGGCCGCTTTGAACTTGCCGCGCCTGTAGGTAAGTTCCGATACATTCCCTGAAATCGGGGATCGGTTGACATGCACGTCAAAGATACTGAGAAATATACTGATACACCTCTGCCCGTCCTCGGATTCGGCAATTTGTACCACCTTCCCGTCGGCCGGGGATACAATGAGATTCGGCCCTTCGGGAATCTTCCGTACGGGGTTCCTGAAAAAAAATGCGACGAAAAGAGCCAAAATAAAAAAAAGAGCCGCGACGTAGGCCAGGTTCAATACGACAAAGAAGACGCCGAACAGCAGCAGGGGTATAAGAAATCGATAGACATCTCGTATCATCGTTGCTTCCTTCCCGATTTGGGCATTCAGGATCACTCAGAGTACAATACACCTCTTCAGTGGCAAGGCAGGTCGGATAGTTCCGCGCCTGAGGCGTGTCTCGAATCCGGAAGCCGTTATTCAGTGTTCCGCCGTTTCCATCTCTTTTCGGATTTTTTGTTCCATAATGTACATCTGGTCCTTCAACATGAGCTTCTTCTTTTTCAGCAACTTTTCCTGTAATTGCTCCTCTTCGTTCAGGAAATGTTTGTTGTTAAAACTTTCCAGCTGAAGATCGTAGGACTGATGCTCTTCTGCAAGCCGTCTGTATTCGGGATTGTCCCGCAGCAACTGCTCCCGAAATTCTGTATCAGGAACCGGATAGCTCATAAGAATTCCTCCTGCTAAGGTCCATAATAAATGGGGTGTTTTACAAATCGGACCGAGTATCGATAGGGTTTTGCATTATGGGGTAGTCCTTATACCGCCAAAACCCTCCTGTTATTTTTTTCAAGAAAACGTTCACGGCCGAGTGCTACCAGCTCCCGCACCAGCTGCTCGAAGGAAACGCCGCTTGAGGCCCAGAGCTTGGCGTACATGCTGATGGGAGTGAATCCCGGCATGGTGTTGATTTCGTTCACCCATATCTTCCCAGTTTTACGTTCGAGGAAAAAATCTACCCGGGACAAACCGGATCCGTCAATCACTTTGAACGCGCGCCCGGCCAGTTCCCGGACTTTCTTGCTTGCGGCAGCATTGATTCTTGCGGGTATTTCCAATCGGCTGGCCGGACTCATGTATTTGGCGTCGTAATCATAGAATTCATGCGCGGGTATGATTTCCCCGACAACAGACACTTGGGGGTTGCCGTTTCCCAGGATGGCACATTCCAGCTCCCTAGCATCCAGCCCCTTTTCAATAACGATTTTCCGGTCGAACTGGGCAGAGTACTGTATGCATGGTTCGAATTCTTTTTCGGAATGAATCTTGCGAATGCCAACGGATGAGCCGAGATTGGCCGGTTTGGAAAACATGGGGTAGCCCAGTTCTTTGCCGACGGATCTTTTCAGCGCTTCCGGGTTTTGATGCATGTCATCGGCGTAGACGGTTTTGAAGGGCACCACGGGCAGACCCGCCTGCAAAAAAAGTCGTTTCATGACGTCTTTGTCCATCCCGACGGACGAGGCCAGGACGCCGCACCCGATGTAGGGGACGTTGACGATTTCGAGAAATCCCTGGATTGTTCCATCTTCTCCATAGGGACCGTGAAGCAGTGGGAAGAACATTTCGCCCAATTGCTTCAAAGGTTTCATTCTGTTTGAAGGATTATGCTTATCGGTCGGCAGGAGGCGGACGGAGTCTGAAAAGTCATGGATGCAGACGCGATCGAGAAGGTGTGGCGGGAGCATCGCCCGTGCTTCCTCCGTGCCGGCGAATCTCCCTTCCCGTGTAATGCCGATGACCTTGATTTCATACTCGGAGGGGTCAAGCGCACTAATTACGGAGGCAGCCGACTTGAGCGATACATCATGTTCTCCGGAACGTCCGCCAAAGAGGATGCATAGTTTTGTTTTATTTGTTGCCATTGGGGCCGTTCCCATTCGAATGCGTTTCATGTCCGGTATGGTCCTGATAAGCCTTAATGATAAGGCGTACGAGATGATGCCGGACAACGTCCTTTTCGTCAAAATAGCAGAAGGCCAGGCCGTCGACACCACTTAGGATTTTTTGGGCCTCAACAAGCCCAGAACTGCGCCCGAATGGCAGGTCGATCTGGGTAACGTCGCCGGTGATGACCGTCTTGGAACGCGTCCCGATCCGGGTCAGGAACATTTTCATCTGTTCCGAAGTCGTATTTTGGGCTTCGTCCAGGATGATGAAGGAATCGCTTAACGTACGTCCCCGCATGAATGCTAGAGGAGCGATTTCAATGGTACCGTCTTCCAGATAATGGTGTATCTTCTCACTGTCCAGAAGAAAATATAGGGCATCATACAGGGGGCGCAGGTACGGGTTTATTTTCTCCTCCAGGTCTCCTGGGAGAAAACCGAGCCTTTCGCCGGCTTCCACGGCCGGGCGCGTAAGAACGATACGGGATATTCGCTTTTCAAATAGGGAAACGAGCGCCAGCGTGACCGCCAGGAATGTCTTGCCGGTTCCTCCCGGACCTATCCCGAAAACGATATCGTTTTCCTTGATCGCTTCAATATAGCGGCGTTGGTTGTGGCTTTTCGGCATGACCTGTCGCTTGCCGGTGGCCAGAAGCTGCATTTTGGGGAAGAAATCGTACAGCGACAGGGCCGTGTCTTCCGCGATCTGTTTGAAGGCGGATTTCAGGTCCCCGTTGGAAATAAGGCGCCCTTGGTCTGCCAGCGCTGAAAAATCCATGAGGATCTTTTCGAGCGCATGAACATCCTCCTCGTCTCCGTCAATCGTCAAAGTCGAGTTGCGTGCCTGAATTGTGACGCCAAATAGGTTTTCTAGGAAGCGGATATTTTCATCCAGAGGACCGAATAATAGCTGCAGGCTGCGATCGGATAACAAGACTTTTCTCATCTATCGGTTTGTCCGTACCTCTTTATTTCTTTATGGGATACAGGATTGCGGGCTTGCTGCCTGTTGTGGATCCATCGGTGGTGGTTGATTCGTACACACATTTCTACAGCTAATCTTAGGTCTGGGCGTGATTTAAGTCAATGAGAAAATATAAATTGACATGGAAGTTAAATACTTGTAAAGTAAGGGGTTTTAAAGGCAGAAACCGTGAATCCGGATGGTGTTACAATATCTACAAGGAGTTAGGAAGCATGGCGAATCACGCCTCAGCCCTCAAGGCAGACAGACAGAACCAGAAACGTAAAAGCATGAATCGAAGCAACCGAAGCAGCCTGCGCACGTGTCTAAAAACATTCAACGAATATCTGGAATCCGCAAAGACGCAGGAAGCCCGGAACTCCCTGTCCGCCCTCTACTCTGAAATCGACAATGCCCAGCGCAAGAAAGCGATCAGCGAAAATGCTGCCGCTAGACAGAAATCCCGCCTTACAAAGCGTTTAAATGCCGCACTGGCCAGCGCGGATAAGGCATAAGACGCGCGGACACTCTGGAGAAGCCCTGCGGTGCAGGGTCGCGGACCGTTTGGGCTTCACTCCCGCCAAATCATTTCCAGGGAAAAATACAGGGCGATTCCCTGGGAAGATCCGTCAGACCAGGGCGCAGATGAATACTTCCAGAAGGGTCTGCGCATCGACGGAGGATGATTTCAGTCTTTTATCGATGTCATGCAGCCCTGTGTGCATCTTCCGAACAGTCTCCAGATCCATAGTCCTTGCCTGGCGAATAAATGGTTCCAGCAAAAACGGTGGGATCTGAGCCGCACTTCCGATGGACCTGGAAGGCATCCCCTTCTGCAGGCAGTCTTTGACGATCAGCACCTGCCTGCTGTTGCGCGCCAGCATCGTCACGATATACAAAGGCTCTGCTCCCATCCCGAGCAGTTTGGCCAGAAGGACCAGCGCCCCAGCCCTGTTGCGCATGCCGATCGCGTCGGTGAGTTCGAAAATGGTGTGTTGTCGGCTGTCGCGTACCAGATCGTTCAACGCATCTTCAGCGATCTCTGCATTCTTCCCTTTGTAAAGAAGCACCTTTTCCAGTTCGCCAGCCAGGGATTGGAGGTCCGATCCGACGAGATTGACGATTTTCTCTGCAATCCCCGATGAAATCCGATACCCCCGTTCTTTGGCGTAGGCTTCGACCCAGCGCGCCAGTTCCTTTCCTTTCAACTCGCGGAACTCAACAACACAGCCCTTGTCCTGAATCGTCTTATACAGCTTCTTGCGGCGATCGAGGTCCCCGGCGACAAGAACCAGCATGCTTCGGGGCAAGAGAAGGTCCAGCGATTTCAAAAACTTTTCATGTTGATTTTCTGCGAGCTTGTCCAGTTCCGTGACGGCAACGAGCCTTCGATCCGAAAGCATAGGGAAGGTGTTTGCCGTTTCGAAAATTTTGTCAAGGGGAGTCTCTTTTGCGGAGTATATGCTGGAATCAAACGCAGCGGCTTCCGGAGGCACGAGGTGATTCTTTATATACTCCAACCCAAGCTGGCGCTGGTACTGTTCAGGGCCAAGAAGCAGGTACAGGGTACGGTCCGGTGAGGATTTCAGGTCCTTTTTTAGTGCTTCAAGGTTCGGAAGTATCAATGGACTGGCTTTCTAGCAGTATGCCTACAAGACTTTCTGCAAAAGATTGTGCCAAACGCTCCAGTGCCGGATTTTCTTCGGAAAAGAAATCGCGCACATCGCTGTTTAAGGCATACCGTTCACGAAAGGTTACTTTTGAATTCTGCCAAATGATTTTTGAGTCTTTCAAACGGACGATTCTGGCGCCGACGTTGACAGTCACCATATATGCGGAGCCGAAAGAACGGGAATCGAATGTGACAGGAGATGATTGAACGGACTGAATCTCTCCCAGCAACACGGCATCTACCCCGCTATCGGTCGAACGAATGTGTGCGCGTGTTCTGCGGTTGAATTCTTCTACGACTGCGCGGGTGAAAACCTGCTCGACCTTAAACTCGTTGGTCAAGTTCCGGAAGGTGGGGATCCCGAGGGACTGGATGCCTTCGGGCAGGTATCCCACAGAACTGCGTATTTTATAGCCGCAGGCGGTGGTTCCAAGCAATAGCAACAGTATTGCAGGTAGGATCCCGATCCGTTCCATGAAAAGAAGGCGCATTGTACGACAAAGAAAATGTTTGAAAATCTGCTACAAACTTTTCGAGCTGATGAACTTACACGGTTATATAATCCACCGAGTTAATTCCCGCTTCGGGAAAATCCCAGGTGCGGAAGCCCGGGTCAGCAGTCTAGCATTAGGAAAGAAACCTGTAAATAGAAATGGCTTGACAGCATTTATGACCACAAGTAAAATGCCTTCACTAATTTAAGGGAGGTTAAGCGTGATAAAGCAGGACATCGTAAACCGTGTTGCAGAGCAGCTGAGTATCACCAAGGTGAAAGCGGAAATTGCGGTGGAGTCTGTATTCAATTCGCTTAAAAATGCACTGAAACGCGGCGAAAGAATCGAACTGCGGGGTTTTGGTGTGTTCATCGTCAAGCCAAGGAAAAGCGGTGTGGGAAGGAACCCAAGAACCGGAGAAGAAGTAGCCATTCCCCCGGGCAAGACCATTCGTTTCAAACCCGGCAAGGAAATACGTGCGGACAGGATCTCCAGCGAAAGCACGGAATAGGCGCGGTCTTCCCTTCCTATAGAAAGCCCCACATTGTTGTGAGCCGCCACCTTGAAGAACTTGTAGCCGGGCACGGTGTGTGGGAGAAGGAATCCGCATCCGATAGCAATGAACCCGACAGAACAGGACCATCCCGCAGAGAATGGGCCGTCTCCTTTCTGCTTTTTGTCCTGACCATTCTTAGCGTATCCCTAGCGGGATTATTCTATGTTTTTGGTATCTTCTTTCTGGAATCGGTTCGCTCTGTTTCTGCACAACCCGGATTGTTGCTCTACGGGCTTCAATATTCCATTCCCCTGATTGCTGTACTTTCTGCCCATGAGATGGGGCATTACCTCGCTTGCCGTTATTACGGTATCCGATGCACACCGCCCTATTTTCTTCCAATACCTGTTTCCATCACCGGAACGCTGGGTGCCTTCATCAAAATCAAGTCGCCTTTCACGAGCAAACGAGATTTGTTCGACGTCGGCATCGCAGGACCTCTGGCAGGATTTATCATTGCGATGCCTGTTCTATGGATCGGTATTGGCCTGTCCCGCATTGCGCCCGAGGGGAGTGCGCGTTCAGGAGAGCTGTTTTTCGGGGAGCCCCTGATTTTGCGAATGCTTGCAACGGCTCTTTTGGATTACGATCCGGCTGGCAATATCCTGATAGCGCATCCAATAGCTATGGCAGGGTGGTTTGGCCTTCTGGTTACGAGTTTAAATCTATTGCCGGTGTGGCAACTCGACGGGGGGCATATCTCCTATGCTATTGTCGGTCCGAAATTACAGAAAAGAATCACTATCGCCGTGTTGGTGCTGCTGATGCTTCTGGGGTTATGGGGATGGCCGACCCCGTCCTACCTGTTTTTCGGTCTACTGCTCTTTATTCTAGGGGTCCGCCACGGATTTTACCACCCCAGGACTGTTCGGGATGGAGTCTCACTCGGTCTCGGCAGGAAGGTTCTGGCCATAGCTGCCGCGATCATTCTCATTCTTTGTTTTACACCGGTACCCGTTTCTTTTACGTAACTTCAGATAATTAATGGAACTAAGGAACTCGGGGAGGCTTGTATCAATGAAATGTATTGGTGCCGAAGGGGGGAGTCGAACCCCCACGAGCTTAAGCCCACTAGACCCTGAACCTAGCGCGTCTGCCAATTCCGCCACTTCGGCCCTATGCGATAGCGCATATCTTAAGCGTATGATCCATTCTTGTCAAGTCGTCAAAACTGGCATTGAACCACTTATTGACGGTATAATACAGACTGATTGGATCCCTACCCCCGATGACAACGAACGTGTTACTAGGGATTGGACCATCGGACCCATGCGGAGCATCCAGATACCTTGATGCATACAACAGAAAAGAACCTGCACACGCCGGAGGTTCTGATGAAGTCAGTACGATACTTTATAGTAGGGTTGCTGGTACTGGAGGCATTGTCTGTATCTCTGGCGGTGGAAAGCGGAATGTTTCGCCTTCTTTCCATCTCGGAGTCGGAAAAGCTGGTACTTGTATCGAGCATACCTGATAAATCCAAATACCTGCTTGATGTCGCCTCGGCCAAGATAACTGTGGACGGGAAACCGGCAGAAATTGAAGAATTAAAGGCGTTTACTGTCATTCAGGTGCAATGGAATCAAAGCAACGAGAAAAGAAACGGCATACGCATCGACGGCATGGCCGTTGAAATAGAAGTGGAAACCCCGGAAAGCACATCAGACTGACCATTTTCTTCGTCATAAATATCATAATTATCATTAGTATATCACATATAATATATCATGCATCGCATTAATAAACGCCCGGTATTTCACCGAGGACGATCTCAGGGACAGGCTTATGTTCCGTCGTAGTTTGCCAGGATGCCGTGGCGCTTGACGCAGTCTCAAATACAAACGGTGCCTTAGTGGCATCAAGCTTTTCCATGAAGATGCCAACAGCCACCGTTTGAAGGCCTCAGTCGGGCCATTGTGTCCAGGCCTGCAATCTTTCCTTTAATGCAGCCATAAACTGATCGGCAACGGCTCCGTCGATAACGCGGTGGTCGTAGGTAAGCGACAAGCAAACCATGGGACGTATGGCAATGGCGTCATCAATGACGACAGGCCTCTTTTCAATGCCTCCGATCCCCAAGATGGCGACTTGTGGCTGGCTTATTATGGGAGTGGCGAATAGCGCTCCTAACCGGCCGGAATTGGTTATGCTTATGGTGCCGTCCTGAACATCTTCCGGGCTGAGTTTTTTCGTTCTTGCCCTTGCAGCAAGGTCGGCGATTTTCAGTGCAATTCCTGTCAGGCTCTTCAACTGAGCGTTTTTGATTACAGGGACAATCAATCCGTTTTCAAGCGCTACGGCAATACCCAGGTTGACGGGCTTTTTGTAGATGATGTCCTCTCCGGAAATCGATGCGTTTAAAATCGGATATTCCCGGACAGTGTCGACCAGGGCTTTTGCAAAGAAGGGAGTGAAGGTCAGGGGGATCCCCTCCCTTTCTTTGAAATCTTCCTTGATCCGTTCCCGCAACCGGACGATGGAATGGAGGTCCACTTCGAATACGGTGTTGACGTGCGCCGAGGTCCGTTTGCTGTAGACCATGTGTTCGGCGATTGCCTTGCGCATGGGGGACATCGGCACGGTTTCCTTGTCCTCCACTCTGTGTACCGTCTCGGAAATGGTGGGTGGCGCTTCCTGTATCGTCTTTTCCCGAGGGGGGGGTATTTCCTGCTTTGAATCGGCCGGAACCTTCTGTTCTTCAGTCTTCGATGGCGGGCGGGTGTCCATGTATTTCAGCATATCCTCGTGGGTGATTCTGCCTCCCAGACCCGTTCCAGGTACATTCGTTAAATCAATGTTGTTTTCCCTGGCGATTTTGCGCACCAGGGGGGATGTCCGTATTGACTGAGCCTGGACACCTTCCGATGGCTGTTGAACCTGCTGCGCTCCGGCAGGGGGAGTTTCGGGCGTCTCCGGAACGGGTTGAATCCGAGCCTCGCTCGCCCCAGCGCTATTCCGGATTATATCCGGGGCTGATTCTGAGGCCCTCTTCTCCGATGGTGGTGTTTCGTGCAGTGCTGCGTCAGATCCTGCATCGGCGCGACTCCCGTTGCTCTCTTCAATTATCGCCAGCGTGGTGTCGATTTGAATCGTTGCGCCCTCCGGGACCAAAATTTCGCTCAGCATTCCTGAAGTCGGAGACGGAATTTCGGAGTCAACCTTATCGGTCGAGATTTCCAAAAGGGGTTCGTCCTTCATCACGGTATCCCCGACCTTCTTCAGCCACTTGGTAAGCGTGCCTTCGTAAACGGATTCCCCCATCTGCGGCATGGTCACTTTAGTAGTCATTGAATTTCCCGCCTCCCGAATCAACATTGTCTCCGAACCGGTCAAGTTCTCCGATCAATGTGCTAGTATCCGTGCGTATCATGCGCCGTCCGAAGACGGTTCCGAACTCGGTCGTGAACCTATCCGCCACGATTTGTAGAGGAAACAACTGCCCTTTGAGCTTGTACATGGATGTAACACTCTTTCCAGCAAGCCCGCAGGGAATGATCATATTGAAAAACGACAGGTCCGTGTGGACGTTCAGAGCAAACCCATGGCGTGTTATCCAACGACTGAGGTGCACTCCCATTGCTGCAATCTTGCCGTCATCGATCCATACTCCTGTGAATCCTTCACTGCGCGTGCCGGTGATGTCGAAGGTGTCCAGGAGCCGGATCAGGGATTCTTCCAGCCGTCTCATGTAGTTGCGTACGTCGCGTTCTTCCTGCCGAAGGGCGAGGATCGGATACCCCACCAGCTGTCCGGGGCCATGAAAGGTGATGTCTCCTCCGCGATCCGTGGGAAATAGTTCAACACCTTTGTTTTTCAGAAGACGTTCGTCTACCAGAAGATTATTTCTATCGGCACTGCGCCCGAATGTTATTACAGGAGCGTGTTCAAGAAGCAGAAGAACATCCTTGTCAAATCCGCGCTTTTTGATGTCGCAGATTCTCATTTGTAGCTGCAAAGCTTGTGCATACGGCATGAGCCCGCACCAGACGGCGAGGCATTCGTATAAATCGTTCACGTTTCAATTAAATATGTATTGCAACCCCGCTGTACAGAGCATGGGCTGCTTCCATGATTCCCTCGGATACGGTGGGATGCGGATGTATCAGATGCGACAGGTCTGCGGCTGTAGCTTCAAGCGCGATCGATGCCGCGGCTCCCGCCGCCAGTTCGGTTACCTTCGGCCCTATCATATGAATGCCCAGAATCTGCCGGTATTTTTTTTCGCTAACAATTTTTACGAATCCTTCATTCTCGCCCAAGATGGTGGCTTTACTGATGGCGGCAAACGGGAATTTCGCCGTGATCACGTCCAACTCTCTTTCACGGGCTGCCTGTTCGGTCAGTCCGACTCCTACGACCTCCGGGCTGCAGTAGGTACAACTCGGTACCAGATCGTAGTTGATGGGGCATACGGGGCCTCCAGCAATATGCTCCACGGCAAGTATGCCCTCGTGGGAAGCTAAATGTGCCAGCGCCTGTGTCGGAACAACATCTCCTATCGCGTAAATGCCCGGAACGCTGGTTTGCATGTTGGCGTCTATTGTTATAAAACTGCGAGAAGTCCCGATGCGGAGTTTTTCCAGGCCCAGTCCTTCCGTTACCGGTTTCCGCCCGACGGCGACCAGGGCCTTTTCAGCAATAATTTCATGAACCTTTCCCTGATCGTCCAATACGGTTGCGTGGGCGGACCCTTCCTGTGCCCGTAGATCTTCGAGCTTGGCGTTGACGAGAATTTTGATCCGTTGTTTGGCCAGTAGTTTTCGGATCTCTTCCGATATTTCTTGATCTTCCACCGGCAGAAGCCGGGGGAGCATCTCCACGAGGGTTACGTTCGATCCAAAGCGTGCAAAAATGGAGGCGAATTCAACGCCGATAGCGCCGCCACCAATGATGAGTAAGGATTGAGGTACGTTTTCGAGATCCAGAATTTCCTTGCTGGTCAGAATCGTCGTACCGTCCGGTTCCAGTCCGGGGAACATTGTGGACTCGGACCCGGTGGCGATTATGATTTTCCGAGCCCGAATTTCGCGTGTCTCATCGCCCTCTACCTGAACGGTTTCCGGGGTTAGGAGTCTTCCCTTCCCTCGAAATGTTTCTATCCTGTTCTTTTTCATCAGGAAGTCAACGCCCATAGACAGTTTTTTAACCATCTTGTCTTTACGCGCCTTGACGCGGCTAAAGTCCAGTTGGAGGTCCTTATACACAATCCCAAATTCCTTCCCCTTCAGCGCTTTTTCGTAAATGTCCGCATTCAGGAGCAGAGATTTTGTCGGGATGCAGCCCCAATGGAGGCATGTGCCTCCCAATTTGTCGTATTTTTCGACCAGGGCAACTTTCAGGCCAAGTTGGGAGCCCTTAATGGCGGCAACATACCCGCCCGGGCCACTTCCTATGATGGCTATGTCGTATTGATTGGATGTTACGTTCAAGGGCACCTCGAATCGGTGAAAAGGTTGTAGGATCCCGTGTTTGCGCCAGTTATCATATTCGCGACGTTGCTGATGGCCGATGAGATTATCGGGAAACGGAGCACGGTTATTTTCTTTACCAGCGAACTGACATCGCTTGTCGCCACCCCCAGGATGATGTAAAGCCGCGGTGAAACCATGGGAGTTATACAAGAACGTGATCTGCATAGTATCACCGGGCCGAAAAAGTAGTCAAGAAAGAGAGAACGGCGAAAGAACATTCCTGGCGGTAAATGGTTCAGCGCGTTGTGGAATAAATGGAACTGTCCGGAAATCACTCAATAGTAGTCGAGGATGAGCATGAGTTCGTCAGAGGTTGATCCCGGCTGCGACTCCATCTCACGATTCCCAGAGCGGACAATCTTCCGAATCCATCCCGAAAACGGTTTCAACCTCATCGCCGGCAGAACACCGGCCGGGAAGAAAGACCATGGAGGAGAACACCTTACGTTTCGGGCTGTCCGGGAATATCGGTGAACACAGTCGGCCCCTTCCCTGCTGGAGAAACTCTCATGATTCCCCCACATTACTCCCCGCGCCACTTCTTATGATGGATCGATACCGTGAAATCTCTCCGAAAATCCGCCCATTGTGCGGCAACAGGTATCCGGCGGATCGGTGGCTGGAGGAACACGACAGCATTGCGCTGAACTGGCCGTCCAGGAAAGACTAACAATGAAAAACAACCGGCCGTCTACAGTTGGGGTGGCGGCCCGAAGACGTTCTATGCTACTTTCTTGCCATGACTGAAGACATTTTCGGAAGGATTGTTACCCTCCGCAAGGGTGGTGTCCGTTTGGCCCTGGCGACGATTATCGCCCGGAAAGGTGCTACTCCGAGAAAAGACAACGCGAAGATGCTTGTGGATGAGACGGGTGCGCGGTATGGAACGATTGGCGGAGGAACTGTCGAGGATGAGGTCTTTCGGGAGTCCCTGCATAGCATCCAGTCAGGTAGCTCTAAAATCATCAGCTTCGACCTGACGGGCAAGGATACTGATGAAAATGGACTCGTATGCGGAGGGCACATGGAAGTGTACGTGGAACCGATTATTCCGGATCCGATTCTGTATATTTTAGGAGCCGGAAACGTCTGCAAATCTCTGGCCAGCATCGCCAGGTTCGCTGGTTTTCGGGTGACCATCGTAGATGACAGAGGCCGGTATGTGAATGCGGAACGGTTTCCAGACGCAGACACTTTTTATGTCGTGGATAATTGGAAAGACACGCTCGGCAAGATTGACTTGAACGACAACTCCTATGTCTTCATTTCCACCCGTGAGCACAAAATTGACGCCCTATGCCTGGAATACGCGCTTCGGCATGAGACCCGATACATCGGCATGCTTGGAAGCTTGAAAAAAGTCGAGTTGTTGAAGGAATACCTGGCCGCTCAAGGGATGGAACCCGAGGCTTTTCGCCGGGTTTCCATTCCTGTCGGGTTCGACATAGGCGCCGAAACCCCAGAAGAAATTGCTGTCAGCATTACAGTGGAATTAATAGCAGCGAGAAAGAATCGGAACGTAGCGTTGATACGGGACGCTGTACGCAACCTAGGCGCCTGATCAAGAGGTACGGGGATTTCTACGGGCCGATTTCCACCTTTCCCTTCATCCCAACAGCTGGTCGATGCGATACATCATTCCGTCGCGCGTGTAGGCCCCCAGTTCGACAATACCCGTGTCCATGCGGATCGCATCTTCCGGACAGGCCTCGACGCAGTATCCGCAGAATACACAGACACCGAGGTCGATGTCGAAGATTACGGGGGCTTTTTCGATATTGGGGTCCGTATGTTCCGTTGCAACGATGTGGATGCAGTTTGCGGGGCAAATGGTTTCACACATCATGCATGCAACGCAGCGGGGACTGCCGTCGGACCGCTTCGTCAGGCGGTGGCGGGTTCTCAGCCTTGTGGCAAAGGGCTTGCGCTCTTCGGGGTATTCAATGGTAACGGTCCGACCCTTGTTGATTTTGATTCCAACGCCCCGGAGGATATGGCGCGGAAAGTTCAACACAAAGTGCCGGGCAGTTATGGCCATTCCCCGGATGACTTCTGTGATATACAAACGTTCAAATATGTTCAGTGCGCTTTGTTTCATAGTGTTTCAGGATTCTGGATGTTGCTGCCCCGGGTTTATTGCTTCAATCCGTGGTCCCCTTCTGGGAGGTGACGGCGTAGCAAGTTTTCTCCCGGATGCGCTTGAAGCCTTGGGCTCGCTGACTCCTCAAAGAAGTAGGATCACGAATGTCGTCAAGCTCCTGCTACCTTAGGGTCGGGTCGAGGGATCTCCCGATGTATTGGATAGGAAGTCTGGGAGCCATTCCATCCGTGGTTTCGGTACATCACAGTGGATTCCGTTCCCCGCGACCGGCATAATTTAAAAAAAGCTGCTTTCCGAAAGGATCGGGGAAGCTCTCTGCATAGTGGTTAAAGAATTCCGAGGCCTTTCTGTTCAGTCTAGAGGATACTTCCATCGCAGCGCGAGAATCCATAAAAAGGCCCTCCTCTTTTCGATATCCTGACAAATCCGGGAAGAGCGTCTCGAACTCCCCCTCATCGAAATGCAGGAAAACCGGAGCCCGGTCGAGATCTTTTTCCTGGCGATTCAGTTCTTCCAGCTTCGAATTCAATTCTGTAATATAGCCTTCCTCGTGCAGCGCCATGCGCTTGAAAACATCCTTTCCGCCCGGCTCCATATTCCGATGTGCCGTGTCTAGCCAAAAGGCAAGGCACCGATTTCCAATGGTCAGTGCCATTCTCAAAGCGTCTCGGGCGAAAACCTTTCCTGTATCGTGCTTCTCAGCTGCCGTGACTGTCCGGTTCTCGAGGCAATCTTCGCAGACGCCGACTGTCTGGAACCTGTGGTACTCCGGTTTAAATCGGTATTTCTGAATGATTGCATCCTGGATGCGTTCCAGTTCTGGGCAGATAAACTCGATGGCCCTGTGACATTTCGTGCAGACGATATGATGGTGGTAGGGGAGTTGATAGCAATGTTCAAACCGGGTCAATCCGTCTCCAAGTGTTATTTCTCTCGCGAGGCCGCATTCCTTCAGGGACCTCAATGTACGGAAAACGGTGACGATGCCAACCTTTTTGTCTTTTTTCTTGACCTGCGCGTACACATCCTCGACGCTGAGATGCCCCTCGGTGTTCAGGAAGGTTTCCAGTATTAAATCCTTCTGATAGGTCTTTTTCAGCCCTTTCTCGCGCAGGTAGCTGTGGAAATGCTCCATTTCAGCCCTGGATTTCTTTATTGGCATGATTGCTCTCCCGCTTTCTGTGAAGGGAGATTCATCATATCATTAACCATGCAAATGATCTCCAATCATGATTGCCCGTTTCCAGAACCTTCGCGCATCCAATGCCCTTTAGGGGAGGAGGCCGGTATGCACATCAAGCGAAATCTAATACCGGGGAACCCCGTACCCTAGAGAATCCTGGTCAGAATTTCCGGCCCATTTTCTGTAACGGCAACGGTGTGTTCGAAATGGGCGGAGGGCTTCCCATCCCCGGTTACGACAGTCCATCCGTCGGATAGAACCCGCACTGTATCCTTGCCCGCATTGACCATGGGTTCGATTGCAAGTACCAGTCCGGGCCGTAGTTGTATCCCCCTTTCTTCAGTTACGTAATTGAGCACCATTGGATCTTCATGAAGCCGCCGGCCGATTCCGTGCCCCCCGAATTCCTTCACAAGAGAGAAACCGTTGGATTCTGCATGGGTTTGAATAGCTCGGGAAAGATCCGAAAGATGATTTCCAGCTATTAATTGGTCAATGCCGAGATAGAGGCTTTCTTCTGTTACTTTCAAGAGCTTCTTGTTTTCCTCGGTGATTACGCCTATGGGAACAGTTATGGCGGCATCGCCGTAAAATCCGCTGCGATGGACGCCGAAATCCAAGGAGACGATATCCCCGTCTTTCAGGACGTAATCGCCCGGTATTCCATGGACCACCTGTCGATTGACTGAAGCACACAGAGCATTGGGGAATCCTCTGTACCCCTTAAAAGCGGGTTTCGCTCCGTATTTTGCAGGAATTGTTTCAGCATATGCATCCAATTCAGCCGTGGTGATTCCTTCGCGGCAGATTTCGCGCAGCCCATTCAGTGTTTCGGCAACAATGCGGCAGGCGTCCCGCATAATTTCGATTTCACGTTTTGATTTCAAGGTAATCATGATTTCCCAGTATCTTATCGATCCAGTTCCCCGGCGATCATATTGATTGTTCCAAAAGTTGCAACGATATCCGCTACCATGTATCCTTCCAGCATGGTATGCAGTCCCGCCATGGCAAAGAAACAGGGTGGGCGCACGCGCACTCGGTATGGCTTGTCCTTGCCATCACTGACAATGTAAAAACCCAGTTCCCCGTTGGCGCCCTCGACAGCAAAATATGTTTCGCCACTGGGGGGGGTAATCCCGTGTCCATCCATGATGAGCTTGAAATGGTTCATCAGACCTTCGATGTTTCCGTAGGTATCGCCCTTGTTCGGCAAGGCTACTCGCTTATCGGAAGTCATCACCCGATCGTGGAAAGGGCGTTCCATCCCTTCAAGGGTGGGTTCCACCTGGGCGATCACGTTCACAAGCCCCTCCGTGCGCCCCATCTTGGCCTCATCGATTATCGTCTCCGAAAACCGGGTTTCTTCCTCTGGGCTCATATTCACCGGTCCTCCCGGGATGTCTTTCATGGCCTGTCGTATAATGCGGATACTCTGCCGCATTTCCTCCATGCGGACCAGATATCTGTCGTAGTTGTCTCCGCGCTCACCCAGTGGAACATCAAAATCAATCCGGTCATAGGCAAAATATGGGAACGCCTTGCGTACATCGTAATTGATGCCGGCTGAACGTCCCAGAGGACCGTTGATGGCATAGCTGACGGCGGTTTCCTTGGTAAGGACGCCGACATCCCGGGTCCTGTCGACAAAAATGCGATTCCGTGTCAGAAGTTTGTCGACTTCACGAATCTCCTTCTCGCACTTAACCAGTGTGGATTCCAGTTTATAGCCTATATCTTGGGGCAAGTCTCCCTTGAGGCCCCCTATGCGTCCGTAGCACACGGTAATGCGGGCACCGGTAATTTCCTCAATAATGTCGTACAGGTACTCGCGTGCCTTCATCAGGTAGAGAAATACCGTCATTGCGCCAAGCTCCATCGCCGAGGCGGCAATGCAGGTCATATGGTCGGTCATTCGGCTGATTTCGCTCATGATGACGCGGATGTATTTACAGCGTTCCGTTATTTCGATGCCGAGAAGCGTTTCAACCGTTCCGCAGTACCCGAAATTATTGATCAGGGGGGAAACGTAATTAAGTCGGTCCGTGTAGGGGATCGCCTGATTCCATGTTGAATGTTCACAGCTCTTTTCGAATGCACGATGAAGATACCCTATTTCGGCTTCAACCTTGACTACAGTCTCTCCTTCCAATTCAGTGATCAAACGTATCACTCCATGCATGGCCGGATGGGAGGGGCCGATATTCAGCAGCATGTTTTTCGATGCAGCGCTCATACATCCCTCAATGGGTGTCTTTGATTTTGAATTTTTGTCTGCAGTTTCATGAGGCCGTCGAGGACCGCTTCGGGTCTCGGAGGACAACCTGGAATATAGATGTCAACCGGAAGGATGGTATCAATGCCTTGTACGGTTGCATAGTTGTCGTAAAAACCACCCGTACAGGTGCAGACGCCGAAGGCGATCACCCATTTCGGTTCGCACATCTGGTCGTAGACCCTTCGCAGAATGGGCGAGATTTTATGGCTGATGGTGCCGACGACGAGAAGTACATCGGCCTGACGGGGAGAAAATCTGGGCAATCCGGCCCCGAAACGGTCCATATCGAAATGCCCGGATGCCGTCGACATATATTCCATACCGCAACATGCGGTAACAAATGGGTATACGAATATTGAATACTTACGCGCCCAACCAACGACGCTTTCCAGTTTCGAGGTGATGAAGCCAGGACCATCTCCGGACCTTGTTCTCATATTCAATCCCATCCTTGAGGTTCATAAGCGACAGCTGTCATCACCAGTCGCATTCTAATTCTCCATGCTCCAGAATCAATTCAGGGCATACGCTCTGTTGCAGGATGCTCGCCCCTGATTCCACGTTGCTTGGGTGAACGGAAGGGAATCTGTGTTCTCAGCCCTAGGTATCTTCGCACTGCTCTACTATAGCGAATCGGCAACAGATCCGTACAGCAGAAACTCAGTTGGAGCACACTAGAAGTGCACTCGAAGGTCGGGAGACCGGAGCAGACGACTGGGCTGGTCAGGATTCTTCAACCTCGACTTCGACGTAATCGATTTGATTCTGCAGGCTTGCGGGCTTCTTTCGAACCTTCACGTGGACGCGCTCCACTGGGAAATCCTGCAGGACCTTCCGCACAATTGTGTACGCCAGGGTTTCTACCAGGGAATATTCTTTCTTTCGGGCAGTGTCCTGAATGGCTGCCAGCAACCTGGTGTAGTCTATGGAGGTTTCTATCGAATCCTGCGAGGCCGCTTCTTCGAAATCATACCATATTGAAAGATCCGCTTCACAGACCTGCGGGCTGGATCGTTCTTCCGGAGTGATTCCTATCCTGGGGTACAGCTTGATCCCGACTAGAGTGATTCGATTGTCCCGGTTATGTCTTTTCACAGCGATTCATCTCGCGGAGTCGATCCATTGTCCGCGCCCAACGGTATACGGATCAGGCTTCAAATGTTTCCCCACAGCCGCAGGATGTGTGGACGTTCGGATTATTGAACTTGAACCCGGATCCCTCTTTACCGTCGACATAATCAATACTGGCCCCGCTCAGATAGATTGAGGACTGCCTATCCAGGATTACACGGATCCCGTCAATATCAATAACCTCGTCCATTCCCGTAGGAGACTTGTCCAGCTTCATAGTATACTGCATCCCATTGCATCCGGAACCAATCACCGCGATACGCAGTCCTAGGTTTTCTCCCTGCTCAGCAAGAACCGATTTGATCTTCTTAATTGCAGCCGATGTCAATGAAATCATTCTTTCTCCTCGCCCGGCATCCCAGCCGTCCGGATCCGTACTGCACCCCGTACATGGGCGTTGGGATCGTTTGCGACATTATGGGGATCCGGGGGCAGTTTCAAGAATCGTTTTCCGTACGTTTCATTTTGGCTTGAATGCGTTCAGGCGGCCCAAACGCCTCGGGTCGTCGGCGCAACGGTCAGGGATTCGAGCGATTCAATCAATGGATTCGGCGCGCTGAGCCCCAGACCTTGTTGCGGTATGACGTAGTACTTCTGCAACAATGGGGGGGATGTTTTTCTCCTCTACGCGGAAGGCATCTTCAATTATCTCCGGATTCCTTAGGGCTATCTGCGCGAGGGCTTTGGATGCAAGGATTTGAACAATGCGGTTCGGGTCCTTCAGGCAGATCAGCAGGTCAGGAAGCATTCCCCGGAGTTGTGTCGGGAACCTGGCGATCAAAATGCCGGTGGTATAGACAAGTTGCCAGCGGACGTAATCGGATTCATCCATGAGAGCTTCCCGGAGTCTGGGTGTAACTCGCAGCAAACGGGAAGGATTCAGAGATACAACCTGTGCCAGGGTCGCAGCTGCCTTATCACGAATGCGCCGATTCCGGTCCTCAAGAAGACACAGCAACTCATCCAGCCTGTGCGGGGAGTCCGAAATAATTTTCACGGCATCGGACATGCGCAGTTTGGAAAGCGGCACGTATCCTTTTTTGTGATTGTGCATCGGTCTAGATTGGGCAGTTGGGTCAGTCATATCCATTCCGTTCTTTCGGGCATACACTGGCGGTGGAACATTTCCCTGCAGGATGCGACATCCTTCAAATCGGATCGCCTAATCGCGTGTATTCCCACGCGCTGTATCTTATGCAGCATGAGCTTTCCGTCCTAAAGTATGACCTTCTCCGGACTGGATGTCAATTATCGATCCCCGTCTCAACTGCCTGAGATTATTGGTTCTGTTTCAGTACGGAGAGGTGATCCCTGTAGCCAGAACGAACGGCAATGAAATCATGGTGTTCGATCCTCAGTTCATCGGCAATCTGGCTGATCTCATTGTTTTCGAGTGTGGACATAGAATCATGCGAGGCTGCAACGGCAAACAGACAGTCCAGCAAGGCCAGCCGCTCCCTGTGACTTGCAAGTTCTCTGAATTCACGGGCAACAAGGTAGTTTTCAGTACCACCGAACAACAGGTTCTGTGTTTGGGCCATCTGTACGACGACAGCTGCCTGATTTTCCGGTAAACCGCTTCGTTTCATGACGATGTGTTCCATTATGCGTGTTTCGTCCGGGCTAATGTTGCGATCTACCCAGGCGACGCGATTCAGCAAGTAGGCGAAGCAGGCAATGAAAGCTGCTTGCCTTGTATCGAATGTATCCAGTTGCGTTGATATCTTTCGGACAGTTTCTGATGTCTTCGACAACGCATTGGGGCAGTTGTCCAGTTTAAGTTTCAGCAAGTTTAGAATCGACATGGGAAGGCATCATGGCATACTGCGCGGAACAATCCAATAGCGGCAACCAATGGATGTTTCGCAATGCGGGATCAGTCGTATAGAAGACGGTTGGACATCGCACAGAACGCACCGGTTCAGTTTTAGAAGCCATGAACGACTG
This sequence comes from uncultured Acidobacteriota bacterium, assembly GCA_964651155.1. Lineage (GTDB taxonomy): Bacteria > Acidobacteriota > UBA6911 > UBA6911 > UBA6911 > UBA6911. Next base: position 26,224 of record CAZYXB010000034.1, read on the forward strand.
CCCTGGAGGAACGGTTCACGGCTTCCGCCAGGAACTATAGTATTGCCGGAGGCAAAGGATAGTGTGAGCTATTGGGGGAAAAACCGCGAGCGCCATCATAAGCGGACCCGGGAAAATCCGTCGACATCGTGTACTCCTCATCGAACAGATGCTTCTGGAGCAGGGAGCCAGGAAAATCCGCCCCGTTCAGGTTGGCAGATCTGAGGTCGCATCCGGTCATAACGACATGGCAGAAGATGTTCTTGCACAAATAATACTGGAACCAGTAGGCACTACAATGGACACAATTGACCTTCACCCGCAAAACTAAATTTTCATGGCAATTACGGGATTCCATGTCGAGACGGCAGAGGGCTTGTGGGACATGTGAGCGAAATGCGATAATTCACCCGTTATTTATAGTCTTGTCCCCGGATAGAATTTGCTGGCCTGCGACAAAAACGGATACATCTGCCGTGCAGAATATCCGTGCTGCAGTTCAGAAATGCGGGATTATTAATCGCGCGCCCTGCTCTATTCAGAAAGAATGTAAATGGAGCCTTTTCCAGGGGATGCGAAGGGAAAATCTTCCTATGGATTCTACAAACCTAAAACCTCGATATTTTTCCGATAAGACATCAGAACAAGAGGGCATCCCAAAGCAGAAATCGGCAACGGATCCGCAGCACCAAGCGAAGACTCTACCGATAGTCGGGGACAGCCTTCGCGTATCGGATACAGAGGGGAGTCTTACCATCCCCACGGCAACGTCGTGCAGGACGATACCGGTGAAGATCCTGGAAGAAAACAGCCGGATCATCAAGGAATACCTCGATGAGGACGGACAAGACGACCTATCTTTCACGCACCTGATTTCCTGGGCCGTCGTCTGTTCGCTCAAGTATCATCCTGGAATCAACTCATCTTTCCAGAGGATAGACGGCATTCCCCGTCGACGGTTTTACAATACCGTCAATCTTGGAATCACGGTTGATATTGAAAGGGACGACGGCACGCGAACCCTTCTTGTCCCGAACATTCAGAATGCCGGTTCCATGAAATTTCTTGAATTCCTGGAAAAGTATCGCGAGATTCTCAGCCGGATGCAAAACGGGAACTTTGAACCCAGTGATTTTAATGACACAACGATCACCTTGACCAATCCGGGAACCGTTGGGACCTTATTCTCCGTTCCTCGTCTCCTGCAGGGACAGGGGGCAGTCATAGCAATGGGAATCATCGGGTTTCCAGCCCAATATCACGGGTGGCCTGCCGTCCGTATGTCGAACCTTGGGCTAAACAAGGTAATGACGGTCAGTTGTACATACGACCACAGGATCATTCAGGACGCTGAATCAGGGAAATTCCTTGGATGTATCGAGGACCTCCTTCTTGGAGAACATTCCTTTTATGAAGGAATTTTCGAAAGTCTTCGAATTCCCGCAATGCCCTTCCGCTGGTCCCGTGATTCCAGTTCTCCAATGCCCCATACCGGTTGCGACAGCACGAGCATCGACATGGACAAACAGGCTGGTGTTCAGCGACTGATTAATCGATACAGAGTGCGGGGGCATATGATTGCGGACTTGGATCCATTGGGGAATCCCCCGGTGTATCATCCGGAACTCGATCCGGCGACCTTCGGATTGACTCCTTGGGATCTTGACAGGGAATTTTCAACCGGAGACCTTGGAGGGCTTCGCCGAGCAACATTCAGACAGATACTTGCAGTTCTGCGTGCAGCGTACTGTAAAAGCATAGGGGTTGAATTCCGGCATATTCAGGACGCGGTTGAAAAGGATTGGGTTCAGGACCGCCTCGAACCTGAGCATCGAAGACTCCCTCTCGATTCCGCAGTCCGGCTGCGTATTTTAAGGAACCTTATAAATGCGGAAATGTTTGAAAAATTCCTACACCTAAAATTCGTTGGCCACAAGCGTTTCAGCCTTGAAGGAAGTGAAACGGTTATCCCGGTCCTGGCGGAAATTCTCTCGGAACTCGCCGATTCCCAAGTCGAGGAGGCTGTTCTTGGAATGGCCCACCGTGGTCGTTTGAATGTGCTGGCAAACATCGTGGGGATCCCGGTTGCGAAGATATTTCGAGAATTCGAGGAAAACTTCGATCCGTACGCAACACAAGGTTCCGGTGACGTGAAGTATCATCTCGGTTCCTCTGGAAAGTTCCGATCTGATGCCGGGAATGGAATTTTTCTTTCCCTTGCTCCGAATCCAAGCCATCTTGAATGGGTGAATCCGGTTATAGAAGGGATCGTGCGTGCGAAACAAGACCATCGTGGCGATACGATGAGGGAGAAAGTCGTTCCGATCCTCATCCATGGAGATGCTGCATTCGCAGGGCAGGGCGTGGCGTACGAATCGTTGAATCTCTCCCAGCTCTACGGGTACGGGACGGGGGGCACGATACACCTGATCATTAACAACCAGATCGGTTTCACCACGCCTTCGGAGGAGGCGAGGTCCTCTGTTTATGCAACGGATGTGGCACGTTCGGTTCAGGCGCCTATTTTTCATGTCAACGGGGATGATCCTGATGCGAGTGTCCGCGTTGCCCTTCTGGCTGTCCAATACAGGCAGCAATTCAAGAAGGATGTCGTGATCGACATCTATTGTTACCGACGCCATGGCCATAGCGAGACGGATGAACCGAGCCTCACACAGCCGCTCCTGTACAAAATAATCCAGGAGAAACCTTCCGTAATGACGCTCTATGCGCGGAGATTGTTTCATGAGGGAATCATTTCCCATGAGGCCTTGGCACAGCTGCAGGAGGAGGTCCGGAAAAGCCTTGAACACGCCTATGCGGATCACGAGAAGGAAGGCCAGGATTTCAGTTCCGATTTTCCGCTTGCTGTTTCACCTGAGGACCTCGATGAATTCCAGCCGACAGGGGGCACGGCCGTTGGCATGGAACTTCTGAGAACAGTGTCCAAAGGTCTCTCTTCCCTGCCCAACACTTTCCGCATACACCCTAAACTTGTTCCCTTTATAGAAGAGCGTTGGAAACTTGTCGAGGAGGACCCGGAGATCGACTGGAGCTTCGCCGAGGCACTGGCTTTCGGCACACTTGTCTATGAAGGCACCCCCATTCGTCTGAGCGGACAGGATAGTGCCCGTGGTACTTTCAGTCAGAGGCACGCGGTTCTTACCGACTATGATACTGGCGAGGAATATGTCCCCCTGTCAAATATAAGCCGCGATCAGGCTCCTTTCCGCGCATATGACAGCCTGCTTTCCGAGGCTGCGGTGCTGGGATTCGAATTCGGCTACAGTTCAGCCGATCCTCTTTCCCTGGTGCTGTGGGAGGCGCAGTTCGGAGATTTTGCCAATGGGGCTCAGGTCATTATCGATAATTTCATTTCCAGCTCGGAATCCAAATGGGGGCAACCTTGCGATCTCGTGCTTCTATTGCCCCATGGATTTGATGGTCAGGGTCCCGAACATTCCAGCTCACGGCTGGAACGTTTTCTGGGCTTGTGTGCGGAAGACAACATGCAAGTCTGTTTTCCAACAACCCCTTCCCAATATTTTCACCTCCTGCGCAGGCAAATGCGAGACGCGAAACGGGTCCCACTCGTGGTGCTTACGCCTAAGAGTATTCTCAGGCATCCGGCGGCAAAATCCCGACCGCAAGAACTGGCCAAGGGCAAGTTTGAAATGGTTCTAGATGATCCCCATATAGAAGACATCAATCGCGTAAAGCGTTTGTTGCTCTGTTGCGGGAAAATATATTATGAACTATCTGCCGAGCGGGAAAATAATCGGAGGGAGGATATCGCCATTGTCCGGATAGAACAGCTCTATCCATTCCCGGAATGGACAGTTTCCAATATTCTTTCAAGATACAAACATGCCGGGGACATTATCTGGGTTCAGGAAGAACCTCTTAATATGGGTGCGTGGCATTTTATCAGCAGGCATATTGCCCCAAGTCTTCCCTTCGGAACATCCTTACGATACGTCGGCCGGCCTGAAAGTTCGAGTCCTGCGGCAGGATCCCGCAGAAGGCACCGAAAGGAGCAGGAAACGTTGTTGGCCGAGGCGCTTGAATGATGCATGCTATGATGCCCGTAATCCCAAGCCGGAACCTGTCAGAGGAAAGCTAGGCGTTCCGGCAGTGAGCCGCAGGTGCTGATACAAGGCGATAACCGTGCAACAAGGGAGACAATATGAAAATAGGGATCACGTGCTATCCTACGTACGGGGGCAGCGGTATTGTTGCAACCGAGTTGGGCAAGGAACTTGCCGATAGAGGGCACGAGATACATTTCATCAGCTATGCCCTTCCACTGCGACTACCGAGCGCTCAAGCCAATATACAATTCCATGAAGTTGAGGTTTCGAACTACCCACTGTTCGATCATCCCCCCTATACTCTGGCACTGGCAACCAAAATGGCCGAAATTGCGGATTCCCATGGGCTTGATCTTATCCATTGTCACTACGCGATCCCCCATTCCGTTAGTGCATTCCTGGCCAAATCCATGCTCGAACCGCGGAGACTCCCTGTTGTAACAACGCTTCATGGCACGGATATCACACTGGTGGGGGCGGATCCCTCCTACCTGCCAATCACACGATTCTCAATCGATCGTTCCGATGGAGTTACGGCGGTATCCAATTATTTGAAACAGGAGACCTACAAGGTACTTGGGGCGGGAAAAAAGATCGAGGTCATATACAACTTCGTCAATTGCGATAAATACAAGCCCTTGAAAGATCATCCCCTCAAGAAATGTCTTGCCCCAAACAATGAAAAGATCCTGATACATGTTTCGAATTTCAGGCCCGTCAAGCATCTGTCGGACGTAGTGGAGATATTCATGCGGGTTCATGCACGAATCCCCGCTGTCCTCCTGATGGTTGGGGACGGTCCGGAGCGCAGCCGAACAGAAAGACTTGTGCGCCGTTACCGGATAGAAGAACGGGTTCATTTCACAGGCAAACAGGCCAATATCGAGGAGTTCATAGGAATCGCCGACTTGCTGCTTCTGCCAAGCGAAACGGAGTCGTTTGGCCTGGTCGCATTAGAGGCCATGGCTTGCGAAGTTCCCGTGGTGGCCTCCAGGGTCGGAGGGCTGCCGGAAGTCATCCGCGACGGCGTGGATGGATACTTACTGGATATTGGGAATGTCGAGGATATGGCGCAGTGTGCATTGGAAGTGCTGCGTAACGACTCCCGACAAAAGCGGATGGGAGCGTCAGCCCGGGAATGCGCTCAGACCCGATTCAATGCTTCGAACATCATCCAGACCTACGAGGCTTTCTACGACAGAATATTGAATTCCTGATCCGGGAATATGAACAATAACGTCGGTTTCATTGGATTGGAAGGCGACTCCATGTTCTCGGGATGAAAGGATCTTTGGGGCCGGATACGGCAAACACCATCTTTCTGATCCCGAAAGCCTCTTGGGGAGAGGCAGTTTCAGGGTTAGGCTTCCAGGCAAAGCCTGGGGTAAGCCGTTTGGGCAATCCGTACCTACCGGGAGAAGGAATGGTCGGGAATCCATGATTCCAGTATGTTGCATGGCTTCGACGACTGGTGTTTCCTCCTATCATGGATTATCCGGGACATACTGTTATCCCCAGGCGTCGACATACTCACACACTCTCGACTCAAGTTCCATCCAGGCTTTCAGGCTCGGTATGATCCCATCATTGCCTGACAAGGGTTTTTTGCACGCACATGCCCAAACTTCGGGCATGTGCGAACATGGATTCATACATAAATTATCGGACTTGGATCCGTACTTCCTCATCCAAGGTGAATTCAAAGGGATGCTCCACCCCGTATTTGAGTTCATCGCCTCTTGTTGCCGCAACAGTGGCGCCGCCTGCACCTGCGCCTACAGCCGCACCGACGGCAGCGCCTTTCCCTCCTCCTGCAATCGCGCCAATAACCGCGCCGATTCCTGACCCAATTCCCACCTTAGTAGCGTCTTCCTTCTTGGTGGATTCAGCTTCGAAAGCGAGGATTTCCGATACAATGGGATAGGTGCGGCTGCCGACATGGAGTCCAATTAATTGCATGGACATTGCCGCGACGCCTTGTACCCTGCCGGATCTCGCGACATGCGTCAGTTTTCCGTCGACTTTGCTCCCTCTCGGGATGACGACATCGTTTCCTACCATGATATCCACATCGATGATCGCGCTAAACGTATCGCCGGATTGGTTGATGCTGGTATCCAGGGGATCCTGGATACGTACCGGAATTACGGTCCCGGCGCTTATCGTGGCGAACTGCTCTGATGGGGGTGCTGGGGCAGTTTGTTGTCTTGGGGGTGTTGTAACCACAGGGGGTTGCGATGCCTGTTGAGGCTGGGTTTGGGTAGCAGCCGGAGCTTGAGCCGGTCGCCGGACAGGGGGTTGTGGCTGGGGCACTTCCCCCAAGGATTCTTCGACCTCATTTTCCGACGCCGTCAAGGCCTCTTCTGTCTGCTCCAGCATCTCTTCCGTATCAACTGTAGTGTCTGTACTGCTACATGCAGAAACCACGATCAGAGCCATTCCCAGGATATAACAGTAAATACGTGTCATAACCGATCTCCTTTCAGCGTATCGGATGCCCGTGGCATCCTTTAAAAAAATGTGGCTTTTCAATATACTTATTCTCTTATCAATGTGGATGGAAAAGAGGTTTCTATTCCACCGGGACTGATAATTGCGCACTTCTTACATGCCGGGATTCCTTCCGATTCTCGGGTTTATCAGACTAGGGGAGAATACCACTTCACGTGTATTTCTTAAAGTTCTGAGTTGCAAAGCTGTGATCCCGAGCACATAATGGCACCTGAAAATCCGGGATATCGGACGGTGAAACTGCCTATTTCGGGTAACAATGCACTTTAGGGCCCAGTCTTGGCTTTCCTATTTTCCCAGAATACAGCGATTTAGGTCAGGCCAGAATTCCTTAAATACATTTTTCGCCGCATCGAATCCGATCGAAGCCGCTAGGGAGTAGAGGTATTCTTCAGCCGAACCCTCGTGTTCAGGATTCCATTGCCGGGCCAGCAATGAGCTGCTAACAGTTCCAGCCAGGTAGGCGAAGGCTACACGTGGTTCGCCGGAATCTTTATGCGTGAAGAAAGTCTGAAGAACGGCGTAGGCACTTCGGTCCCATGTTCCGGCCCTTCCTGATCGGTAATAGCGGGGATCCTCGTGGAGCAGGCTGCCTAGGCTATGATGGATTGTATTTTTAATCAATCGTCTGCCTAGTGAGGAAGCAACCAACGCTCCGTATCCCTCTATGCCCTTCCCCCATTCAGGAACGGAATCGGTTGCCTGTTTGATACTGATCGCAGCGGTACTTCCAAGAAAGGTTTCGATGCCGAATGTGTTCCTGGCGAAGTAGTGTAGCTTTTGTCTGCCCGTCAATGGTTCTGGAGGCGGTGCAAGGCTAGTGAATATTGGAGGGGAGGTCTCTCCCCAATCCAACGTGATTTCATGGGGCTCGGAGAAGGCATTGGGTGGTGGAAGTACTAGAGCAAAGGGCTGTTTCGTGGATGGTTCCCGATCAGTGGGGGGAGCTGCGGTTACGACAGGGGGGCCAATGCATACAGCAAAAAGAAGTGCCACTATACCCCGTAACGTATGCCGCATAGTGTCCTATGGATTGGGTCTCGCTCCAGATGCACTATATTGTCTGGCAAATGAAGTAAATAACCAGAAGCCCTCAAATTCTTGCTCTGGATCGGAGTCACTGTGTTGTCGACCACCGATCTTGAAAAGAAGAATAGCATAGTTCCGGGGGTATTGGGCTAGAAGTAAAATACACATGATTGCATTCTTAGATCATTAAGATGGATCGATGAATCCACCGGAGGAGACGCAGACTGTGAGATCATGCGATCCGGAGAGAGACGCGGACCTATCCCCTGCTCAAATATTTCGATTTGGAGGCGATATCGGCGTCGGTTTCTCGGACATCCGAAGTACCTGAAGAAAAAGTGAACACTCCACCCGCAGAGCGGGTGGCCTCAGGATGCCCCCCTGAGGGGGGCG
>CAZYXB010000035.1:0-30158 GCA_964651155.1 uncultured Acidobacteriota bacterium
GTTGAATGGTCTATTTCAGGATCTTTTCGGAAAGGCCAATCTTGAAAGCCGGGCGATCAAGTCGTCAAGGTATTTCCTGAGTTCCTGAACGGAAACTCCGCCGGGAGCAATCAAATCGTTTCCCAGGGTGATCTGGCTCAACACCCAACCTAACTGCCCCGGCGTCAACCCGGCATCCTTCGATGCCGCGGCCGAAAGTGCCGGCTCTACGGGATATCCAGAAAGCTCCAGAGCGCGAACATCTACCAGATCCCGGATTTCGGCTCGCCCCAGCAAGGCGCAGAGCTTGTTGGCGAGGATCTCCTCGGGGGGATCAACCCGGATGATTCCAAACACCGGTTTATCCGGGACGATTTGAGCGACGCGTTCCCGGATTAGATCGATCATGATCGCTTCGGATTCGTGCGTCAGGATATATCGCCGGAAATCAGGGGATGTTTGGATAGATTCCAGCCCGGCGCCCATTTCTCTCGCCGCTATAGCAACAGCAACGGAACCTTCTTCCATGGCATCCATGAGCGTACACAGGTCGAGGTCGTGTGTCTCACGATGTCCAAGATGAAAGCCCGCAAGCGCAGCCCCCCCGGTCAGGAAAAAACGATTCTCCTTCGAGAAGAATGCCTCCAAAAACCTCTGTTGAAGCTCTCCAAGCTTGTTATGCAAGGAATCCCTCGATTTGCCAGCGTGTAAAAAGAAATTCCCAGAAAGCTCTGCGGCGGCCAAGGTGCACACAGATTTCCGGCCACAATTGCCGGACTTCGTGCGGGCTGGTAAATGCCCAGACATCCGTATCCCTCGCCTCGCGGAGGATTTTTCCAAGCAGGCGGATGCGTTCCGGGCGTGATGCGCCGCGAAGCCGCTCTTTGAGCTGTGCGACATTCATCGGCTCATCCCAGAGAAAATAGGGGATTGCCGCCGGATCCTGAATTTCGGTTGATAGATTTGCGTTTTTCACAATAAAGTTCGCCAGCACCTTCCAGTATCTTAGCATAAGATCCCGGAATCGGCATCCGGCTGGAAAAACGCCGGAGCAGGTTCGCGAACAATTGCCGGGATTCCAGACCTCTCGCCCATTCATATTCGAGACAACGGTAAGTTCCCGGTAGGTTTCGCCAATTTGTATAGCGGAGATTGAAGAGAGGAATTTCGCTACGTTGTTGACCGCATTGGTGCCGAGGGCGGGAATCGACTCGTCCGCCGAAGCCCGCAGGGCCAAGGGGGGACCTGCACGCCCGTTGTCAGGCCAGGATTGTAAGTGCCCTTTCATCCATCCGCTAATTACTGTAACCGTTTAATTTATCAAGTAATTATCACCCTGGCAGAGCCGGGGGCCTTCAATCGTGAGCCGCTCGAAGCGGCTATTGGGGGTCGCTAACGCGGCCCCCCTAGCCCATGTGTTTGCGAGCTCCCCGTATTCTTCACGGTGTATTTCAAAAACGGCCGGATTCATACGGTGGTGTTTTCCGCGCCGCAGGGCTGACGGGGCACCGGGTCCGGGATGGCCTCCGGCCCGAAGACGGATGGGAGGATCCCGCCGGAGCGGACCCGCCCGCCGGGAGGCGCGCGAATTTCAGTTTCCGGGCCCGGGTTTTCATGTATACTCGCCTGGGATTTGCAAGAGCTCCCTTCTCTTGCCCGACCGTATGAAACAACTCACATTCCTGGCCCCTGTCGTACTGTCTTTGATCGCCGCGATCGGGCCCGAATCCGCGGTATTGGCCTCGACGGCCGCTGATGCGGCGGATTTCGAGCTCAAAAATCCTCACGACAAAGAGGCCTGCTACGGTCTTTCCCGCGGCAGGATCACCGTGCGCACCTCCGGCGACAGGAAAGGCGCCGGGCGGATCCAAGGGTGGTTCCGGCTTCTTTGGGAAAAGTGCCGGGACCGGGTCGACCCCCAGGGGGCAGCCGCACTCCCCTCGACGCGGATCGAGTATCCCGGCCGGGAGGGCCAGGTTTCCGGGGCCTGCGGTTTTTCGCAGGGCGCCGCCAGCCTCTGCGTCATCGATCGGAGCAACGCCGTGATCTGTACAACTGTCGATCCCGCCGGCCGGAGCCGGCCCAGGGAAGTCTTCCGGCGGATGCATCCATGGACCCGGCAAGAAGAGCCGCGCCTTCGGCCCTGCGGGGCCTCCGGCGTATCCGACGGCAGTTTTTGAGAAGGAGTCGCATGGCCGGCCAGTGGGATCCGGAGCATTGGGCGCAATTCGAGGCGGCGCTGGGCACGGAAGCGCGTGCGGCGGCCGACGAAGGACAGGCCTGGCACATCGTCACCCGCGCAGCGCTCCGGATCATGGCCCGGTACTCCACGAGCTTCTACATCGTCAGCCGCTTTCTGCCTTCCCGCAAGCGCGAGCGCGTCGAGGTGATCTACGCCAGCGTGCGGTACCCGGACGAGGTGGTCGACACCTTTGACATCCCCGGCGCCGAGAAAGTGCGCCGGCTCGATGCCTGGTCGGAGGATTACGAACGGGCGCTTCGGGCGCCCGATGTCCGCCATGCGGTAGCCGAGGGCGTGACGCCCGTTCTCGCCGGCTTCGCCAGGGTGGTCCGGGAAGCGCGCATCCCGCCCGAGCAGTACCGGGCGTTCCTGGCGGCGATGCGGATGGACGTCTCCCCCCGCCCGTTCGAAACGCTGGACGATTTGATCGGGAGCTACGTCTACGGCAGCGCCGTCGTCGTGGGATATTTCCTGGCGCGCGTCTACGGGCCGGCCCGGCCCGGCGGCCTGGCGCGTGCGCTCGACGCCGCCCGCGACCTGGCCATCGCGCTGCAGTTGACCAATTTCATCCGCGACGTGGGAGAAGACCGCCGGCGCGGCCGCATCTACCTGCCGCAGGATCTCCTCCGTGCCGCCGCCGCGGACATGGACCGGCTGGAGGATCCCGCCAACCGCAGGCGGGTGATCGGGGTGATCCGCGGTGTCGCGGCCCGGGCCGAGGAGGCCTACCGCAGGGCGGAGAAGGGCGTGGATGCTTTTGCCCCGGATTCGCGCGTGGCCATCCGGGCGTGCATCGACGTCTATCGGACGCTGAACCGGCGCATCCTGGCCAGCGACGATTGCATCGCGCGGCGGCAGTCGGTTTCCCCGTGGCATAAATTCATGGCGCTGCCGGCGTGCAAGTACTGGCATCTGCCCCTTTACGCGGTCGGTTTGCGATGACGTCGATCGAGGCCAACAAGGGAGACGGGCACCGCGTCGCCATCGTCGGCGCCGGCCTGGGCGGGTTGTCCGCGGCGATCCATCTCTGCATCCGCGGCTTCGAGGTCGCGCTCTTCGAGGCCCGCGACCAGGTGGGCGGCCGCGCGGGGCAGATCGTCGAGGGCGGGTTCACGTTCGACACCGGCCCGACGCTCCTGAATTACCCCTGGGTTTTCGAGGAGCTGTTTCTCGCGGCCGGGCGGAAGATGTCCGGCTACGTGTCCCTGATCCCGGTCGACCCCTCGATCCGCTACTGGTGGCCCGACGGGACCACGTTCGCCCTCACCTCGAACCTGGCCGCGCTCGTGCGGGAATTCGAGCGGGTCGAGACCGGGTCGGGGCCGGGGCTGTTCGCATTCCTGGCCGATGCCGCCGAAAAGTACCGGCTGTCGTTCGGCAGCCTCGTCACCGGGAATTTCGACCACGCGTGGCAGTGGTTCGGGGCGCTGACCCCGGCGCAGTGGCTGCGCACGGGCGTGTGGCGCAGCTTCGACGGCGAGCTGCGGCGCTTTTTCCGCAGTTCCCGCATCCGGGACGCGCTGGGTTCCTACGCGATGTACCTCGGGGGCTCCCCGCACCAGCTGCCCGGGATCTTCACGATTCTGCCCTACGGGGAGCTGGCCATGGGCCTGTGGCTCCCGCGGGGGGGCGTCTACGGCCTCGTCCGCGCCGTGGAAAGGCTGGCGCGCGAACTGGGCGTGCGGATCGAAACGGGGCGAAGCGTCCGGAGGATTCTGGTCCGCGGCGGCGCCGTACGGGGGCTTGAAATGGCCGACGGTTCCACGCTCCCGTTCCCCTGCGTCGTCTCCAACGTCGACGCACCCCTCACCGAGCGCACGCTTCTCGGCCGCCGGCGCGGCGCGCGCCGCGCGCCGCGCATGACGCCGGCCGTGATGACCTTCTACTGGGGCGTCCGCGGCAGGGTGCCCGGCGGCGGGCACCACATGATCTTTCTCCCCAACGACGCGCAATCGGCCTACAGGCAGCTTCTCGGGACGGGGGAGATCCCCCGGGAACTTCCGTTTTACGTCAGCATCGCGTCCGAGACGGACCCTTCGCTGGCCCCGCCGGGCGATTCGGCCGTATTCGTGCTGGTCCCGCTCCCCCTGTCGGCCATGGATTGCCCGGAGGAGCTGCCGGGGACGGCGGCGCTGGTGAAAAGCAGGGTCCTCGAGCGCCTCGCCGGCCACGGCATCGGGCTTTCCCCGTCCGCCATCGCCACGGAGCGCATTCTGACGCCCGAGGACTGGGCCGCCCGCTGCGGTCTGTTCCGGGCCTCCGCTTTCGGCGCGGCCCACACGCTTCTGCAGATGGGGTATTTCAGGCAGCCGAACCGCGATCGCGGCGTGCGGGGCCTCTACTATGTCGGGGCCGGCACGGTGCCGGGGACGGGGCTGCCCATGGTCACGCTCGGAGGACGGATGACGGCGGAAAGGATTGCCGCGGATGTACGTTAAGGAGCACGGCAGGGGCAACCGGATCTTCGTGGCCTTTCACGGCTGGGCGGGCACCCACCGGGAGTTTGTGCCGCTGGCGTCCCGGCTGCCCGGAGGCGCCCGCCTGCTGAGCGTGGACCTGCCCGGCTACGGGGCGTCCCCGGAGCCGGGCACATGGGACCTGGATGCGATCGCGGCCGCCCTGGGGCAGGAGCTCGAACTCCGCACCGGCTGCCTGCCTGCCACTCTGATCGGATTCTGCAGCGGCGGCGTTTTCGCGCTGCTTGTGGCCTCCAGGAAGCCCGGAGCGGTCGAACGCATCGTGCTGATCGACCCCTTTGCCTATGTGCCCTGGTATTTCCGCATCTTCCTGCGGGGGGAGGCGGGCCGGCGGGCCTACGCCGTCACGTTCCAGACACGCGCGGGACGCGCCGTTGCGGACCGGATTGTCCGGTGGGCCCAGAAACAGGACACGGACTTCACCGCCGCGTTCCGCACCGCCAACCATGCGGCGGTCCGGAGATACCTGGCGCTGTTCGACCGGATCGATTTGCAGAGATTCCGTGATTTGCCCATGCCTATTGACATACTCTATGGAGAAAACACGTTTGCGGACGTGAGGAAATCCGTCGCGTTGTACGGGGAGCTGTGGCCCCATGCCCGCACGAGCGTTTTGCCCGGCGTGGGGCATCTGCCGCTCGTCAAGGGGGCGCCCCGGCTGGCGGCGGCGATCTTCGGCCGGGAGGGAGGTTGTCGGTGAGTCATGAACTGGACCTGTTCCTCGAGGAAAGCACCCGGGCGCTCGAGACGGAGCTGAACCGATGGATGCCGGAATCGTCCCTGGACGGTTCCGGGGGCCTGAACCGGGCGATTCAGTACGCCCTGTTCCCGGGGGGCAAGCGGATGCGGCCCCTGTTCACGCTGCTGGCGACGCACACGGCCGGCGGGGGGTGGCGCGACGCGCTGCCGGTCGCCTGCGCCGTCGAATATTTCCACACGTGCTCCCTGATCCTCGACGACCTGCCCTGCATGGACAGGGCGTCGGAGCGTCGGGGGAAGCGCCCGACCTACATCGAGTTCGGCGAAAGCACGGCCATCCTCGCCGCCGCCTCGCTGCTCAACCGCGGCTGGACCCTTCTGCTGGGCAACGACGCTTCCCCGCGCGGCGTCGCCCGAACCCGGCGGCTGGTGGAGGAAGCCGCCCGCTGCATCGGGCCCGACGGCATCATCGGCGGCCAGTTCCTCGACCTTGCCGGCAGGGACGGAACCCGGAATCCGGCCCCGAACCTTCTGAAAACCGCCAGCATGACCCGGTTCATGCTCAGTTCGGGCGCCATCGTCGCGGATGCCCCGGGGCCCGTCGTGGAGGCGCTCGCCGATTTCGGCCGGGAAATCGGGTCCGCGTACCAGATGCTCGACGACGTCATCGACGGGGAGGCCGATGCCCGGGCGGGGGCCGGCGGGGAGGCTGTGCCGGTCGATCGCGCCTGCGATTGTCTCGATCGATGCATGGATCAGCTCCGGCGCTTCTGCCCCGGCGGCGGCGCCTCCCTGATGCTCGGGTACACACGCTGGATTTTTCAGCCCGTCATCGGCCGCGCCAGGCAAAGCCTTCGGCTTCAGGCCGCCGGGCGGCAGAACTCATGACCGCGTTCGAAGGCGCCATGACGGTTCTGCTGGTCCTGGATCTGTCGATCCTGGCGCTCGTTCTCTGGAACGTCTCCGGCTGGCCGGAGCCCCGCGGGGAGGGCGGCGGTGCGCGTCGGTGCTGTTCGGTGCTGATTCCCGCGCGCGACGAAGAGCGCACGATCGCGCCCTGCATCGAATCGGTGCTGCGGCAGGGGGATCCGGTCCTGGAAATCCTCGTGTGCGACGACCACTCCGGCGACGCGACGGCCCGGACGGTCCGGGAACTGGGGAAGAAGGACGCGCGCATCCGCCTGATCGCCGCCCCCGATCTCCCCCCCGGGTGGTGCGGCAAGACCTTCGCCTGCGCGACACTGGCCGGCGAGGCGACCGGTTCGTGGCTTCTGTTTTTGGACGCGGACGCCCGGTTGTGCGCCGGCGCCCTCGGGCGCATGCTCCGGGCCGCGGCCGCGCACGAGGTGTCGTTTCTCTCCTGCTGGCCGGGCCTGGATCTGGTGGGATTCTGGGAAAAGGCCCTGATGCCGATGCTCCACTTCGTCGTTCTGACGCTGTTTCCCGCTCCGCTTTCGCTTCGTAGGCGGGACGCCCCCCTCGGCCTCGCGCACGGGGCCTGCATCCTGGCGCTGCGGGACGAATACGAAAGGATCGGCGGACACCGGGCGGTCCGCGGGGAGCTGTTCGAGGACACGTCCCTGGCCAGGGTCTGGCGCGCCCGGGGCGGTCGGGGCATTTGCCTGGACGGGCAGTCGATCGTCCGCGTCCGCATGTACGATTCCTTCCGCGGGATCTGGAACGGCTTCAAGAAGAATTTTTTCCCCTCCTTCCGGCACGCCCGCAGCTTCGGGCTGTTCATGCTGCTGCACTTTGCGTGCTTTCTGCTCCCCTTCGGGCTCGCCGCCGCCGCCTTCGGCGGGGCAGGTCTCCGGGCGGCCGCGGCGGCTGCAGCGGCGGTGCTTCTGATGCGGGCCGCCCTGGCCCTGCGGTTCCGGCACCCCCTCTGGTCGGTGCTGCTGCATCCGCTCGCGGAGTCGGCGCTGCTGGTCCTCGGGATCGTTTCGTGGCGCAGCTATAGCCTCGGGCGGGGGGTGGAATGGAAAGGGAGGACCTACCGGGGCGGCGCCGGGGCGGGGAAAGGGGGGTGCGCGTGAGCCCGAAAAAGCCCGAAGCGTGCGTCGTCGGGGCGGGCCTGGGGGGCATGGCGGTCGCCTTGCGCCTGGCGGTGCGCGGCTGGCAGGTGCGCGTTTTCGAGAACCACGCGGCCCTCGGCGGCAAGATGAACCGGTGGGAGTGCGGCGGCTTTCGATTCGACACCGGGCCCTCCCTGATCACCATGCCCCGGGTGTTCGAAGACCTGTTCGCCGTCGCCGGCGAAAGGTTGGGGGAACTCCTCCGGCTGCAGCCGGTCGATCCGCTGGCGCGCTACCTGTTCCCGGACGGCGGGTCGCTGGAAGTCCCGTCCTCGCTTCCCCGGTGGATCGAAACCCTCAGCGGAGTCGAGCCGGGGGGGGACGTTCAGTTTTTGAGGATGATGGAACTCGGCGCCAGGCTGTTCGAGCTGTCCAGGCACACGTTTTTCCGGAGGGCCCCTTCGGAACCGCCGGACCGGGAAACCTTCGCGGCCCTCGGGCACATGCCGCTCCGGCGCGGCTGGGGCGGCTACCGCAAGGCCGTTGCCGGCTTCTTCTCGAGCCCCCGCCTGCGCCAGATCTATGAGCGTTTCCCGACCTATGTCGGGTCGTGCCCGTCGCGGATCCCGGCGACGCTTTTGCTGATCCCCTACCTCGAACACGCCTTCGGCGCCTGGCACGTCGCGGGGGGCCTGTACACGGTCATTGAAAGGCTCCGCGAACTGGGCGAGCGGCACGGGGTCCGTTATTATACCGGGAGCCGCGTCGTCGGGATACGAACCGTATCCCGGCGGGTCGACGCCGTCGAACTGGCCGACGGGTCGGTATGGCCCTGTTCGGCCGTCGTCATGAACGGCGACGCCTCGATGCTGCCTGCACTTCTGGGGGAAGCCGGGGCGGGCCCGCTCGCCGAGCGCGACCGGTCGCTCTCCGGGTTCGTCCTGCTCGTCGGCCTTCGGGAAAAGCTGCCGGCGGCGGCGCACCACACGGTCTGCTTCTCGGCCGACTATGACAACGAATTCGAAGACCTGTTCGCGCGGCGGAAGTTCCCGGACGATCCCACCGTGTACGTCTGCATCCCCAGCCGGGACGATCCGGGGCTCGCCCCGGGCGGAGGGGAGACCCTGTTCGTCATGGCGAATGCGCCGGCCAACGACGGGGATCCCTGGGATCCGGCCATGGTTCGAACGGCCAGGGCCCGGGTCATGGCGCGCCTTGCCGGGAGCGGTTTCCCGGCGTTCGAAGACGCGATCGCAGTGCAGGGCGTGGTGACGCCGCGGCAGATGGCCGACCGGTACCTGATGCCCGGCGGCGCGATCTACGGCACCCACTCCCACGGCTGGCGGAGGGCCTTTTTCCGCCCGCCGAACAAACACAAACGCATCGCCGGGCTCTATTGCGCCGGCGGGAGCAGCCACCCCGGCGGCGGGACGCCGACGGTGCTGCTGTCGGCAGAGATTGTCAGTGACCTGATTCGCAAATATGAAGGCCTATAAAAGTGTTCAGGCGGCGCTCTGGATCGGGTACGCGGTGCTCTGGTGCGGCGGCGTGGCGAGCTATCTGTTTTTGGGCGGACCGCCGGCCGGCAGCGGGTGGACGGCCCCGGCCTTCCTGTTCACCGGCGCGCTCCTGACGCTCGCCCTCGCGCCTCCAGGCCGGCGCTGGCGCCTGATGGCGGCCGGCCTGGCCGGGATGGCGGCCGAGCTTGCCGGCCTGAAGTGGGGAGTCCCTTTCGGCGCGTATGCGTACACGGAGGTCCTGCATCCGACGGTGCTGGGAGTCCCCGTCGCCATCGGGTGCGCCTGGCTGATCCTGTTCGCCTACGTCGGGCAGATGCTCGCGTGGCTGCGCGTCCGCGCCTGGCTGCGCGCGGCCGCCGGCGCGGCGTGGATGACGGCGCTGGACCTGCTAATAGACCCGCTGGCCGCCGGGCCGCTGGGGTATTGGGTCTGGTCCGGCGGCGGACGGTATTACGGCGTCCCGTGGAGCAATTTCGCCGGCTGGTTCGTCGTCGGCCTGGGCTTGTTCCTGGCATTGCGCCGCCCGCCGGCCAAAGACCTCAAAGCGACCGGCGTCGGCGGCAGCATCCTCCTGTTTTTCACCCTGGTCGCCGCCGGCCAGCGGATGGCCGGGCCGCTGATCGCGGGCGCATCCCTGCTGGCCCTACACGCGGGGGTTGTCCTTGCCGCGCGCAGAGGGGGCGGGGAGCTCCGGCGGTCCGGGCGTTGACGGCGGGGCCCCCGCATGGCCCCGCGTCCTTCCCTGCCGCAAAACGGCGCGGCGATATCCCTTGAACGGGCAGCGGGTCCGAAAGATACTGTCGAACGGCCCGGACCGGCGGCGGCGCCGCGCCCGGGCGGGAAAGGCGGTGGGCTTGGAACGCGACGACCGGGATTCCCGCGCGGCGGGGCCGGCAGGGCATGCGCCGGCCAGAATGCCGCTCGGCCTCATGGCGCTGGCATTCGCCGCCTACGTCTCGCTCGGGCTGCCCGACGGCCTTCAGGGCGTCGCATGGCCGTCGATACGGCGTGATTTTTCCCTGGGCCACGACTCCTTCGGGGCCCTGATGATCGCGTTCACCGCCGGGTACCTGGCGTCGAGCTTCTTCGGCGGCCGCCTCATGGCCCGTTTCAGGCTGGGCGCCCTGCTGACGGCCAGCACGCTGTCGGCGGCCCTGGCGCTGCTCGGCTACTCTGCAGCGCCCGTGTGGGGGTTCGTCGTGGCCGCGGCGGTGGCCGCGGGGCTGGGCGGGGGCGGGATCGACGTCACGCTCAACAGCTATGTCGCCTCCCGGCACGGGGACGCATTGATGCAGTGGCTGCACGCGAGCTACGGCATCGGCGCGACCCTCGGGCCCGTCATCATGACCGCGGCCCTGGGGCGGACCGGCAGCTGGCGCCCGGGGTACCTCATGGTGGGGCTGCTCGAGCTGGCCCTCGCGGCGGCGTTTCTGCTCACGGGTTCCATGTGGGAACACCGCGGCGCCGCCGTGCCGCCACGGCGGTCGGCACCCACTCGGGGCCGGCACGGGACGATGCGGGCCGCGCTCCGCAGCCCGAAAGTCTGGCTGAGCGTGTCGCTGTTTTTTCTCTACATGGGCATCGAGGTCGCCTTCGGGGCGTGGTCCTACACCCTGCTGGCCGAATCCCGCGGGGTACGGACGCAGCTGGCCGGGTACTGGGTCGGCAGCTTCTGGGGCATCTTCACCGCCGGCAGGATTGCCGCCGGCTTCTACACCGCCCGCATCGGAAGGCTGCGGCTGGTCCCGGGGGGCCTCACGGCAGCGCTGGCCGCCGCCGTGGTCCTGGCCCTGGACCTGGGCGATGCCGCCAGCCTCGCCGCCCTCACCGTCATCGGGCTGGCGATCGCCCCGATCCTGCCGGCGCTGCTGTCCGGTACCGCCGACCGGGTGGGCCCGGCGCTGGCGGCCGATACAATCGGCATGCAGATCGCGGCGATGGGGGCCGGGGGGGCGGTCATCCCCTCCCTCTGCGGAATTCTCGCCAGGCGCCTGTCGCTCGAGGCGATCCCCGCCTTCATGATCCTTCTCATGGGGGCCCTGCTGCTGCTGGACCGGCATTCCGTGAGGGGCTCACGCCCCGGACGCCCGCCCGGGGGCTAGCGCCAGGGAACGCCTCGGAAGGCCTGCGGGAATTCCGCGCCCGCATCGGCCGCCGACTGTCACTCCTCCCACTGGTCGAGCACGTCGCCCAGGCCCAGCCCGCCGGGCATGTCGCCCTCCATGATGCTCATCTTCGCGCCGATCACCGCGGTCGGCCCGAGGAAGGTCAGGGGATCGTGGGGGCCGTCGAAGAACTGGACCGCGGCGACCCCCCGGGTGTCTTTCGACCCCGGCGGCGCCACCAGGGGGGCGCCTTCCTGCGGGAGGTTGCATCCGACGCACACGATCTGGAACAAGGCCGGGGTCGCAAGCGACGCGTTCGGGATGCGCCGCACCAGGAGCGTGGGCCCCATCTCCGGCCACACGGCCTGGTCCGGGTATGCGCCGGGGTCCACGGTGTATTCGATCTTCATCAGCGGGACGCCGCCCTGGTCCTTCATCTTGTTGGCCGTGACGGTCCAGCCCGTTTCGGTCCCGGTCCAGGTTATCTCGGCCATCTTCTTCGGCCATCCGTAGGCCTCCCGCCCGGCGATGAGCCCCATATCGCTGTCGATGTACTCGATCAGGGTGGTGTTGCCGACCCTGTCCTTCCACTTCACCGGGGCGTTGATGGCGATCTCGTGGACGTTGTACCCCTGCTTCTCCACGTCCGGCGTCCAGGCCAGGAGCAGGACGTAGGTCCGGGCGTCGCCGGCCGGCTCCAGGGGCCGGGCCAGCGCCCGGCCGATCGCCCCTTCCGGGGCCTGGCACAGGATCTGGATGGTGTGAATGTCGCTGAAATGGTGCGGCAGCGGCGGGTAGGGCGGGGAGAACACGGGGGAGGGGACAAAAGCCGCCCGCTCGACCGGCTGCACGGTTTCTTCCGGGGCGCCGCACCCCAGGCCGAAGACCACGACCGCGGCGCAGAGCCATGCCCCGGCCGTATGGAACGCATTCCGTTTCCTCATCTGGTTCTCCTTCACTGAAAAGTCGGGCCGGGAGGGGCATCCGCCTCCCCCCGGGAGGGGCATCCGCCTCCCGCCGCCAAGAGTTCTCCGCCGCGGCCGGGCCGGCCGCGGATTTTCGGGCACCGTCGATGGACTGTTGTCGTGAGGGCGATTGTACTACAGGATCCGTGCGCGCAAGGGCGGAAATCCCCGGCACGCGCGGCCGCTCAGGCCGCGGGAGACCCCCCGGCGCCGGCGCGATGCCGCCGGAGGAACCCGAGAACCGCCCGGGTGCACTCCATGTGGGCCTCCAGCAGCATGTGGCCCGCGCCCGGGAAGATCACCAGCTCGGCCCCGGGGATCCCCGAGGCGAGAGCCCTGGCGTTGTCGACCGGGACGATCCTGTCGGCCCCGCCGTGGAGGACGAGCGTTGGGGCCGTTATTTCCGGGAGCCGGTCCGAGGTATGGTGCCGCATCATCGCCTCCCTTTGCCTCCGGAGGCCGTGGTGCACAGCGGGCTGCTCCGACAGAAGCGCCACGGTCCTTTCGACCATGTCCGGGTGCCTCAGGGCGAACTCCGGGGTCACGCACAGGCGCAAGAACTCCCTCGCCCTCTCCCGGGCGGGCCAGCCGTCGATCTCCCCGATAACGCGGGCCGCTTCCGCGTCGGGCGCGCCTTTGCCGACGGGGCCGCCGCAATGGGTGGATCCCAGGACCAGGCTCCTCACCATGTCCGGGTGCCTCAGGGCGACGTGCTGGGCGATCATGCCCCCCATCGAGATCCCCATGAGATGGGTCGGCCCGACCCCGATGGCGTCGAGCAGGCCGGCCAGGTCGTCCGCCATCATTTCCATCGTGTAGGGTATGTCGGGGGCATCGCTCCGGCCGGCGCCCCGGTTGTCGAAAAGTACCAGCCGGAACTCCCCGGCATAGACCCGGACGGCGGGGTAGAGCGACGGCACGCTCCCCCCGTGGCCGTTGATGACCGTAAACGGCTCCCCGTCGCCGTGCACTTCGTAGTAGACGCCTATGCCGCCGATGTTCGCCTTGGGCATCAGGGCCTCCCTGCCCGGGGGATCGCTTTCGTGCGGCTCCCGCCTGCGGGACGCCCGCCTGCGGGGCTCCCGCCTGCGGGGTTCCCGCGGCGCCTTCCCCCGTTTTCCGATGGTTTGTACCGGCTACCGGTGGTATATACCGGCTACCGGTGGTTTGTACCGGCCACCGGTGGTTTGTACCGGCGTCCTGTTCTATCATATCCTGCGCCCCGGACGCCAGCACCGGCTTCGCCCGGAACGGCCCCCCGGTACCGCTCTGCGCCGCCCCCGGATAGCGGGACACCGCTCCGGGGCGGGAGGATACAGGATGTTACTGCCGAACATCACCCGCAATATGCGCGCCGTCGCCGATCAGGCCTTCTCCCGCGCCGCCGGCGCCACTCTCGTCGAGGGCAACCGCGTCCGCCTGCTCCGGGACGCCCGCGAGAACTACCCCGCGTGGCTCGAAGCCATCGGGGCGGCCAGGGACCACGTCCATTTCGAAAACTATTTCATCTGCGACGACGCCACGGGGCGCCGCTTCGCCGAAGAGCTGATGGCCAAAGCCGGGGAAGGGGTGCGGGTGCGGCTCATCTACGACTGGATGGGCGCCTTCGGCAAGGCGTCGCGCGGCTTCTGGAACCGCCTGCGCGCCGCCGGCGTGGAGGTGCGCGTCTACAACCCGCCGCGCCTGGACAGCCCCCTCGGCTGGCTCTCCCGCGACCACCGCAAGACCCTGGCGGTCGACGGCCGGATCGGCTTCGTCTCGGGCCTGTGCGTCGGGAGGGCGTGGGAGGGCATCCCGGAGAAGAAACTGGGGCCCTGGCGGGACACCGGGATCGAGGTGCGCGGCCCGGCGGTGGCCGACATCGAGCGGGCGTTCGCCCAGGTCTGGGAGCTGACGGGCGCCCCGATCCCCGCGACGGAGCGGGCACGGGCCGGCGGGCCCGAACCCGAGGGGCCGACGGCCCTTCGCATCGTGGCGAGCGTCCCGGCCACGGCCGGGGTGTTCCACGTCGACCAGCTTGTCGCCAAGCTCGCCAGGAAGAGGCTGTGGCTGACCGACGCCTATTTCGCGGGAACGTCCCTGTACATGCAGTCGCTGCGGGCCGCGGCCCGGGGGGGCGTCGACGTGCGCCTGCTCGTGCCGGGGGGTACCGACATCCCGATGCTCAAGCCGCTTTCCAGGGTGGGGTACCGCCCGCTGCTGGAGGCGGGAATCCGCATCTTCGAGTGGAACGGGACGATGCTGCACGCCAAGACGGCCGTGGCCGACGGGCGCTGGGCGCGCGTGGGGTCCTCCAACCTCAACCTGGCCAGCTGGATGGGCAACTGCGAGCTCGACGCGGCCGTGGAGGACGAGGCGTTCGCCGCCGAGATGGAGGAGATGTACCTGGACGACCTGGAGCGCACCACCGAGGTGGTCCTCGACGCCAAACGCAAGGTGCGGGCCCCCGGCGCGCGGCGCCGGCGCCGGCGCCCGGTGACGAGCGGGGGCGGGAACGTCGGGCGCGCTGCCGCCGGCGCCATGCGCCTGGGCAACGCCGTCGGCGCCGCCCTGACCACCCGCCGCGTTCTCGACCCCGTCGAATCCCGCCTGATGGCGGCCTCGGGGGTGTTCTTCCTGGCCCTGGCCCTGCTCGCCTTCCTGTTCCCGCTTGTCCTGGTCTACCCGCTGATGGTCGTCTTCGCCTGGCTCGCCGTCGTGCTGCTCTACAGGAGCTGGAAGCTTCACAGGGAGAACCGCGGGAAACGAAACAGGGAATGAATGCGGCCGGGCCGGGCGCGGCCAGGCTACCTGTCGATCCTGGCGGCGTCGCCCCGCAGGAGCCGCTCCACCTCTTTGAGGCTCGCCATGGTCGTGTCCCCGGGCGTCGTCATCGCCAGGGCCCCGTGCGCGGCGCCGTAATTGACGGCTTCCTCCGGCGTCTTCCCCTCCATCAGGCCGTAGATGAGGCCGGAGGCGAAGCTGTCGCCGCCCCCGACGCGGTCCAGGATCTCCAGGTTTTCGCGGGGCCGGGCCTCGCAGAAGCGCCCCCCCGCGTACAGCAGCGCCCCCCAGTCGTTGACGGTTGCAGTCCTGGCGTGGCGCAGAGTGGCGGCGACGGCCTTGAAGTTGGGGAACATGGCGGCCGCCCGGCCGATCATCTCCCTGAAGCTTCCCGGGTCGGGCTTCTTGCGGGCGGGGTCCTGGCCGGGAACCTCGAACCCCAGCGCGACCGGGAAATCCTCCTCGTTGCCCATCATCACGTCGACCAGAGGAGCGATCCGGCGGTTGACCCGCACCGCCTGCTCCCGCCCCCCGGCGCCGCTCCAGAGCGACGCCCGGTAGTTCAGGTCGTAGGACACGACCGCGCCGTGCTTCCTTGCCGCCGTCATGGCCTCGACGACGACGTCCGGGGCCGAGGGCGAAAGGCCCGCGAAGATGCCGCCGGTGTGGAACCAGCGGGAGCCGTCCCGGCCGAAGACCGCCTCCCAGTCCACGTCCCCCTTCTGCAGCTGCGACGCCGCGCTGTTGGCGCGATCGGAGCAGCCGACGGCCGCGCGCACGCCGTAGCCGCGCTCGGTGAAGTTCAGCCCTACCCGTACATTCCTCCCGATGCCGTCATAAGGCACCCACCGGACGTAGTCCATGCCGACGCCGCCCTGGAGCACCAGATCCTCCAGGAGCCTGCCGACGGGGTTGTCCGCCAGGGCGGTGACGACGACGGCGCGCTTGCCGAAGCAGCGCCTGAGGCCGCGGGCCACGTTGTATTCGCCCCCGCCCTCCCAGACCCTGAAGGTGCGCGCGGTGTGGATGCGCTGCTCCCCGGGATCGAGCCGGAGCATGATCTCCCCGAGCGATACGATATCCCATCGGCATTCCCTCTCGGGCCTGATGGCAAGTCCCGTCATCGTCCTACCTCCCCGTGTCCCCGGTCATAGGTCCAGGTTGAAACACCTGCCGGTAGCCTCGCATATCCGCTGCAGGGAGTCGGTGGAAAAATCGACTCCCGGGTACTGGCGGGAGCGGCAGCCGTCTATGAGGGCCTTCACCCTCCCGATCTCCCTCGAAAGCAAACCGTAATCCCCGCCGCCCAGGATGGCGCCCAGGGCCTCCCCGGGGATCATGCTGAACGATCCCCCCAGGACCAGGACGCCGGCCCGGACATAATCGGGGATGTTGTCCTCGCCGGTGCCCCCGGTGGGGACGATGCTGATGAGCCTGTGGATGGCCGGGTCGATCGCGCGGACGTAGGCGGGGCCGCCGATCTCCCTGGCGGGGAACAGCTTGCACAGGTTCGCCCCCCGGGCGTACTGGCCGACGATCTCCGTCACGGTGCCGCATCCCGGCACCATGGCGATGCGCCCGGCGTATTTCCTGTAGGCGTCCCCGCGGAAGCCGAGGGCCGAGACCAGGTAGTCGGCACCCGCGTCGACGGCTTCGTCCAGGGTGGGCAGCGGATCGGACGGGAACCGCGCGTTGTAGCGGCGCAGCACCGGCGGGGCGTCCACCAGGCTGGCCGCCCCGATGCAGAAACCGGGCATGGCCCGCCGGAGCCGGCGGATCTGCTCGAGCGGTTTCCGGATCCGGCAGGTGATCTCCAGGTTGCCGATGCCGGCCCCGGCGAGCGCCTCGGCCGTTTCGACGACGTCGAGGCCGTCCTGGTTGTAGACCAGGATGAAGCCGTCCCGGACGAGCCGGTGAACCGTCTGCCCGGCGTCCATCATTTCCCGCCCGGCACCGGCTCGGCCGGCCGCTCCAGCCGCTCGCCGACGAGCCACAACAGGGGCGCCTGCCCGTGAAAATCGCCCAGCGCCCGCGGCCGGTTCAGGTAAAACTCTATGTCGTCGACCTGCCCCGTCCCGACGCAGATCTCCCGCACGTTCCCCTTGCGGTCGACGTGGGCGCACAGCGCCTGCCACGCCTTCTCGACCGCCCCGGCGTAGGCGGCCCCCTCGAGCCACCCCAGCCGCACCCCCACCGCCATCGCGTAGGCCATCATCGCCGTAGCGGAGCTTTCGGCCCAGGCGTACTCGTAATCCACCAGCTGCCGCCACATCCCGTTGCCCGACTGGTGCTCGAGCAGCGCCCCCATCATCTTCCGGTACCCCGCCAGCAGGGCCGGGCGCCGGGGATGGTCCCCGGGCAGCGACCGCAGCACCTCGGCCATCGACGCCGCCACCCACCCGTTGCCCCGCCCCCAGCAGTAGCGGAACTCCGGCCCGTGGAAGAACAGCCCGTCCTCCTGCTGCAGCCGCTCGAGGTAGGCTTCGAGCTGCCGGCCCGCACGGTCCGCGTACCGCGCCTCCCCGGTCGCGCGGTAGGCCTGTATCTGCAGCATCCCGACCATGTACATGTCGTCGATCCACCACCGGGTCTGCGGGGTCAGCCCGTCCTGGCCGGCCCCCTCCCACTGGTTGTCGGCAAACGTCAGCCCCGCCTCCAGGTACCGCCTGTCCCCCGTGCGGAGAAAGATCTCGAGCGGCACGATCCCCTCCACGTTGTGGTCGACGTGCGGCACCCGGGAGATCAGCCTGCCCTCCGGGTCCAAAAACCCCTCGTACCGGGCGGTGATCCTGCCGAGCAGCTCCCCGTCCCCGGTCCCGGCGGCGAACCGCAGCGCCCCGACCGCCGCGCAGGCTTCGGCGTAGTGCAGCCCCCGGCCCCCCTGGTAGAGCATGTATTCGCGCCCCAGGAGGTTCTCCACCACCTTCGCTCCGACCTCCGCCTCCCGGCACGGCCCGACGCCGTCGAGCCTGGTACCCGCCGCCGCGGCCGCCGCGGCCAGCAGCACCGCCCCTGCCGCCACTACGCATTTCATGGAGCTCCCCTCCCGTTTCGGTTTTCCCGTCACCGCGCCAGCCAGCCGCCGTCGACGGCCACGGTGAACCCGTTGACGTAATCCGAGGCCGCGGACGCCAGAAACACCGCGGCCCCCTGAAGATCCCGGGGCGCGCCCCAGCGGCCCGCGGGAATCCGGTCCAGAATGGCCCTGTTGCGATCGGGGTCCTCGCGCAGCGCCCGGGTGTTGTCCGTCGCCATGTAGCCCGGGGCGATCGCGTTGGTCTGGATGTTGTACCGGGCCAGCTCGCAGGCCATCAGGCGCGTGAGCCCCATCACCCCGCTTTTCGAGGCGGTGTAGGACGGGACGAGGATGCCCCCCTGGAAGCCGAGCATGGAGGCGGTGTGGACGATCTTGCCGCCGCGGCCCTGGGCGATCATCGTCCGGACGACTTCCCGGCTGAGCAGGAACAGCCCGCGGAGGTTCACGTCCATCACGTCGTCCCAGTCCTTCTCGGTGAACTCCGGGAAGGGGGCGCGCCGGATGATCCCGGCGTTGTTGAACAGGATGTCGATGCCCCCCAGCCCCCGGACGGTCTCCCCGACGATCCGCCCGGCGGCCTCCCGCCCGCCCAGGTCGGCCGTGACGGCGATAGACCGGCGCCCCAGGCTTTCGACGAGGCCCCGCGTCTCCGTCATGTCCAGGATGTCCACGAGCGCGACGTCGGCGCCCGCCTCGGCCAGCCCCAGGGCGATCGCCTGCCCCAGGCCGCGGGCCGCCCCGGTCACGACGGCGACTTTGCCGTCGAGCTTGAATTGGTCCAGAATCATGCCGTTTCCTCCCGTCTACAGGATGTCGCCGATGGGGACGGCGTCCATGTCGTCGAACGCCTGGTTCTCGCCGCCCATCCCCCAGCAGAACGTGTAGGCCGCCGTGCCGACGCCCGCATGCATCGACCAGCTGGGCGACAGGACGACCTGGCGCGGCGCGACCGCGATATGGCGCGTCTCAGCAGGGCCGCCCATGAGGTGGAACACGCGCGCGTCGCCCGGCATGTCAAAGTACAGGTACACCTCCATGCGGCGCTCGTGGGTGTGCGGGGGCATGGTGTTCCAGACCGATCCCGGCTCGAGAACGGTGAATCCCATCACCAGCTGGCAGCTTTGCACCCCGCCCGGGTGGATGCATTTGTAGATCGTGCGCCGGTTGGAGGCTTCGGCGGAACCGAGCCGTACCGGGTCGGCCTGTTCGGGCCGCACGTGCGCGGTCGGGAAATCCGCGTGCGCCGGAAAGCTGAGCAGGTAGTACTCCGCCGCGTGCTCCGGGTCGCCGCTCGAGAACCGCACATCCCTCGAGCCGCGCCCGATGTAGAGGCAGTCGAGGCTGCCCATCGCGTGGGTGCGCCCGTCGACGGTGACCGTTCCCGGCTGCCCGATGTTGAGCACGCCCAGTTCGCGCCGCTGGCAGAAGAAGTCGGCCCGCAGCGCATCGGCCGCCTCCAGGGCCAGGGGGGCGCCGCCGGGGACGGCCGAGCCGACGATGGCCCGGTCCGCATCGGCGTAGACCATGTCGACCGCGCCGGGCCGGAACAGCGTTTCGACGAGAAAGGACTCGCGCACCTCCCGGGTTGTCATCCGGCAGAAGCGCACCGGGTCGGCCAAATATCTGACTTGCATCGAACCTCTCCTTTCCGGAAACTCTACCGGCGCACCTCGGCCAGGACCGGATGGTCGATCCGGTCCTTGAAGCCGGCCAGGTACCGCTGCCATTTTTCGAAAGTGTCGAACTCGGCGTTCTCGTCCCAGCAGGAACCGGCGTAGTAGACGGCCGCCTCGCCCGCCGGCCGCTCGAGGGCCAGGAGCAGGTGGCCGTCGGCGGTGAGGGCCTCGGGCCGGGGCCCGGGCCCGAAAACCACCCCGCAGCCGAACATGCCCTCGACGAAATCCGTGGGCAGCCAGTAGGCGATCGCCCCGTCGGCGGCCCAGGTGCGGTCGCTGGTGTCCCGGAGCACGATCCCGGCCGCGAGCGTCAGTGCGTCCGCACCCCGGGCCTCATAGCGGCATTCGAAGCGGCTCATGTTCGACCCCAGGTCGATGGAGATCCGCTTGGTTTCCGAAACGGTCACCCCCCCGGCCTCCCAGGGCGCGTAGCTCAGTTCGAAGACCGAGCGGATGGGGCCGTTGGCCAGGACCCTCCACTTTGTGAAATTCCTGGGCAGCCGGACCCGCCCGTCGGCAAACGGCGCCATCCCCCCGCAGCCGAGCGAGGGGCCCACCTTGTAGAAGTCCCCGCCTTCGCCGTGGTTGAGGTGGTAGGGCGTCCCGTTGAGAGCGTACTCCCGTATGAACTTTTCCACAACCGGGTAGGGAACGCATTTGCCCCAGGCGTCCACCCCGCTGGTGATGGTTTCAAACTCCAGGGCCGGGCCGTACATGCGCTGGGCCACCCGGTCGTTTTCCCACGCGAAATCGTCGTGGCGCTCCGGCAGGAAGCAGCAGTAGGTCGTGGCCCGTGGGCGGGGCCGCTTCACGCCGGCCGGCAGCGGCATCAGCCTGAAGGATTTTGCCTGCTGCGGCGCGAAATCGGACTGGAACAGCAGCAGGGCGTCCCCTTCGGCGCCGCAGACCTGGGTAACCAGGAATTGCCCGCTGTCCTCGTCGCGGACGGAGACGGTTTCCGGGGCCAGCCCCGGGACCGCGCCGGCGACATCCTTCCAGCCGATGCTGATGGTTTCCCCCGGCCGCGGCGCCGCGGTCGGGTTGGCCGCCGTGACCAGCACGGAGGGCCCGGCCTGATCCGGCGCCGCCTTCCGTGCCTGCGGGCACCCGCAGCCGAGCAGCGCCATCGCCCCCAGGCAATACAGTACGCATCGATCCATGGTCCAGCCTCCTTGTTCCGCCTCCCGCTGCCGCCGGTTCCCTCCGGGCCCGGGCGGCGCGCCCCGGTCCGCCCCCGGCCTCGTCAGTCCATGTGAAAGACCTCGTCGAGCGGGATCGAGACGGGCTCTTGGTTTTCGTCGTATTCCATGATGCCGTCGTTCATGTAGTCCCACCACTTCCGCACGACCGGATTTTGCGGCAGGGCGCCGGCGGTGTTCCCTTCGGTCAGCTTCTGGAATGCGAACAGCGTCCGCGTCTCCGGGTCGTAGTAGATGGAATAGTCGCGGACGCCGGCCTGGCGCAGCTCCTCGGCCAGTTCGGGCCAGACGGCGTCGTGCCGGCGCTTGTACTCGGCGATGTCGCCGCTCGACAGCTTCATCTTGAAGGCGTTGCGGATCACGGGCCGTCCTCTCTCCGGGAAGTCCCCCGTGGCGGGGTGCCGGCTTCGGATTGCGGTTGGGCTTTCCCCGACATCATACATACCCGGAGGCCCGTTGCCAAGCAGCCGGTTCCGCCCGCCCGCGGCGGGGCGCCCGCGGGAATTGACAACGCGGTCCCCGGCATGGTTTGATGGGCCCCACAGCGCGTCGTCCGGATCGCGCCAACCCAGAGGCCCCCTATGACCTGGAAACCCGTCGGATGCCCTAGGGCGGCAAGGGCCGCTTCCCTTGCGATCGCGCCGGTGCTGGTCCTGGCCGCCTGCCTGGCGCGGCCGGCCCCGATCGGGACCTACGACGTCACCGGAGCCGGGGCGGCCGGCGACGGGCGGACGCTCGACACCGCGGCGATCAACAGGGCGATCGAGCGGGCGGCCGCCGCCGGCGGCGGGACCGTGCACTTCCCCCCCGGCAGGTACCTGAGCCACTCCATCCGCCTCAGGCGTAACGTCACCCTCTCCCTCGGCCCGGGCGCCGTCATCGCGGCCGCCGCGCCCGACGGGGAGGCCGGGTACGATCCCGCCGAACCGAACCCCTGGGGGGACACCCACCACTACCAGGATTTCGGCCACAGCCACTGGCACGACAGCCTGATCTGGGGCGAGAACCTCGAGAACGTCTCCATCGTCGGCCCGGGCATGATCGACGGCAGCGGGGGGCTCGACCGCGAGGACGCCCTGCGGCCCGGGGCCGGCAACAAGATCCTCGCGCTCAAGCTCTGCCGCAACGTCCTGGTCCGGGACGTCACGATGGTCCGGGGCGGGCATTTCTGCATCCTGGCCACCGGCGTGGACAACCTGACGGTCGACAACGTCCGGATCGACACCAACCGCGACGGGATCAACATCGACTGCTGCCGCAACGTGCGCATCTCCAACTGCACCATCAACTCGCCCAACGACGACGCCCTGGTCCTGAAGAGCTCCTTCGCGCTCGGCCGGGCCCGCGCGACCGAGAACGTGACGATCGCCAACTGCCAGGTCAGCGGCTACGACATCGGCACGCTCCTCGACGGCACCTTCGGCCGGACCCAGCAGCGCGCGCCGGACAACGACGGCGTGACCGGCCGCATCAAGTTCGGGACCGAGTCCAACGGCGGCTTCCGCAACATCGCCATCTCCAACTGCGTCTTCGAGCACTGCCGCGGGCTGGCGCTCGAGACGGTCGACGGGGGCCTGCTCGAGGACGTGGCGATCTCGAACATCACGATGCGGTCGATCACCAACTCCCCGCTGTTTTTGCGCCTCGGGAGCCGGATGCGCGGGCCCGGGGGGACGCCGGTGGGGGCGATGCGCCGGATCCTGGTCAGCAACCTCCTCGTCAGCGACGCGGACCCGCGCTACGCGTCGATCATCTCCGGGATTCCGGGCCACCGCATCGAGGACGTGACGCTCAGCAACGTCCGCATCCTCTACAGGGGGGGGATCCGCCTCGAGCAGGTGGCCGCGCAGCCTGCGCATCTGGTGAACACCTTCTTTTTCCGAGCCCTGGGCGGCCCGCAGCCGCGGGAGCCCTACGAGACGCCGGAGCGGGAAAACGACTACCCCGAACCCAGCATGTTCGGGCTCATCCCGGCCTACGGCCTGTTCGTGCGCCACGTCGACGGGCTCGACGTGGCGCACCTGGACGTCGGCTGGATGGAGGAGGACACCCGCCCGGCCTTTTTCCTCGAGGACGTCCGCGGCGCCCGGTTCTCCCATGTCCGGGCCGACGGGGCCGCAGGCGTCCCCGCCTTCGTGTTGCGCCGTGTCGAGGACTTCCGCGCCGACCGTTGCAACCGCCTGCCGGAGACGCGGATCGACCGGGCCGAAGACCATCATTTCTAGCGGAGGGCTGTCACCGATGTCCGGACGCATCGTGTTTTTCCTTCTCCTGATCGGCGCATGGACCGGCGCCGGGCTCACCGAGAACCGCCCCGGGTCCCCGGGCCGTCCCGGGGGCGGCGGGATCCGGGAGCTGACGCCCGAGGAGATGACGCCGAACCTGAACTTCTACACCATGGACCCTCTCTACGACCCCGACGCCGTCCTCGGCTGGTCCGCGACGCGGATCGAGGAGAGGATCGACCGGGGCATGCTGGCGCTTCGCGCCGGGGAGGGGAAGGTCTACCTCGGCTGGCGCCTCCTGAGGGACGATCCCGGGGACGTCGCCTATAACGTCTACCGCACGACCGCCGGCGGCCCGCCCGTGAAGCTCAACGGCGCCCCCCTGGCCCGGACGACCGACTTCGTCGACGGCGGCGCCTCCCTGTCGGATGCCCACGCCTGGTTCGTCCGTCCCGTCGCCGGCGGCCGGGAAGCCGCCGCCTCGGAGCCCGCCGCGCTCGCCGCGCGCGCGCCGGACGGGCCCTACAGGGCCATCCCGCTCAAGGAAGACGTCGGGAGCGTGGCGATGGTGGCCGTGGGGGACCTCGACGGCGACGGCGCCTACGACTTCGTCGTCAAGCACCCCGCCCAGGGGAAGGACCCGGGCAGGCGGGAGCCCAACCGGGGCTCCTACAAATACGACGCCTACAACGGCAAAACGGGCGCGTTCCTGTGGCGCATCGACCTCGGCTGGAACGTCGACATGGGCATCTGGTGGACTCCCATGGTCGTCCGCGACCTCGACGGCGACAACAAGGCCGAAGTCTGCGTCCGGGAATCGGACTACGCCGCCTCGGAGCAGGACATGCTGCCCGGCGGGAGGACGGGGTTTTTGCTCGACGCGCCGGAGTACCTGGCCGTCTACGACGGCGAAACCGGCGCGCGGATCGACCGTGTGCCCTGGATCGAACTCGGCAGGGTCCAGGACTGGGGCGACACCACCGGGAACCGGGCCAGCCGCCACATGCTGGCGGTCGCCTACCTCGACGGCAGGACCCCGGCGGTCCTCGCCGTCCGGGGGACCTACGGCAGGATGAAGGTCGACGCCTACGTCCTGAAGGGCAGGAAGCTGGGCAAGGTCTGGCGGTGGACCAACGAGCGGGCGCCGTTCATGTACCAGGGCCAGGGCCAGCACAGCGTCAAGACCGGAGACATCGACGGGGACGGGATGGACGAGATCCTCAACGGCTCGATCGCCATCGACAACGACGGCAGGACCCTGTGGGGCACGGGCCTGGGGCACGGGGACCGGGCGTACATGGGGGACCTGGACCCGGGCAGGCCCGGCCTGGAAATCTGGTACACGATCGAGGAGCCGCACCCGAGAAACGGCGCGTGCCTGGTCGACGCGGCGACCGGCCGGATCCTGTTCGGGGCCGACGAGCCGACCGGGGACAACGAGCTCGGGAGCTGCATGGCCGCCGACATCGACCCCTCCCTGCCGGGGGCCGAACTCGCCGGCGGGCGCTTCTTCTTCTCGTCCGGGGGCCGTCGCCTCGCCGGCCCGGCCCCCCCCCAGGGCCTGATGGCGTGGTGGGACGCCGACCTGCTGCGCGAATTCGTCGGGTGGCGCGGCCTGTCGAAGTGGGAGGGCGGCCGCGAGGTCCCCGTCGAAGGGTCGTCGATCGAGGGGGGCGTCCTGCTCGTGGCCGACATCCTCGGGGACTGGCGGGAGGAGATCGTCACGGCGGCCCGGGGCGAGCTGCGCATCTACAGCACGACCATCCCGGCCCGGGACCGGCGCGTGTGCCTCATGCAGGACCCGCTCTACCGCAACGACGTCTGCCACGCGACGGTGGGGTACTCCAACCGCCACTACCCGATGCCCGGCTACTACCTCGGCACGCCCTAGCGAGGAATGGAGGGAACGAACCATGGGAGCCAGAATCCTGGTGTGCGCGCTGCTGGCCTCGGTCCTGGCGCATCCGGCCCAGGCCATGACAGACCAGGAGCGCAGGGCCTACCTTGAGAACCTGCTCCGGATCCTGCCCGGGGTCGGTTCCTTCGACGCGTGGCTGGCCGAAACGGGCGAACTGCCGCCCGATTTCGACGCCCTGCCGCGGAGCAACGGCCTGCCCGATCCCTTCCGCTTTCTCGACGGCCGCCGCGTCGAAACGCCCGGGGACTGGAGGGAGCGGCGCGCGGAGATCCTGAAGCTGTTCGAGCGGTACGCCTTCGGGACGTTCCCCCCACGTCCGGCGGCAGACCATGCCGACGTCGAGGAAACCGCGCACGCGGGGTACCGCACCCGCGCGGTCACCCTGCACCTGGGTCCGGACGGCCGGGCGGCCTACCCCTTCACCCTGACCCTGCCCGACGGGCCGGGTCCGTTCCCCGCGCTTCTGACCCCGTCCCCGGTCGACACGCCCGCCCTGGTCCGGCGGGGCTATGCCGGCGTGAGCTACCCCGGCAGCGACTTCAACGACCGGGCCCCGGCGGTGCTCGAGGCGCTCTACCCGGGCTGTGACCTGGCCCTCCTGCCCGCCCGGGCCTGGGGGGCGGGGATCGTGCTGGACTATCTGGAAACCGTGCCCGAGATAGACATGAACGCCATCGGCATCTACGGGTACTCCCGCGACGGCAAGCAGGCCGTGATCGCCGGCGCGATCGACCAGCGGATCGACGTCGTGCTGGCCGGGAGCACCGGGGTCGGGGGGACGCTCCCCTACCGGCTCGCCGGGGAGCGCAACCAGGCCGAGTCCATCGAGTCGACCACGCGCATGTTCCCGGACTGGTTCCACCCCCGGCTGCGTTTCTTCAGCGGACGGGTCGACCGCCTCCCCGTCGACGCGAACCTCCTGGTGGCGCTCCTGGCCCCCCGCGCCTGCCTCATCCACTACAACCGCAACGACGAGGTGGGCAACACCTTCGGCAACGAGGCCGCCTGGCGCGACGCCCGGCGCGTCTGGGCCTGGCTCGGGGCGCCGGAAAAAGTCGGCATCCTGCGGCAGCCGGGGTTCCACAGCAGCGGATTCGACCTGGAAAAGGGGCTGGACTTCGCCGACATAGCCCTGGGGCGTTCCGGGGCCGCGTGGACGAACGACGAGCTGTTCCCGTGGGACTTCGACGCCTGGCGCGCCCGGAGCGGCGATTCGATCCGCCCGGAGGATTTCCCCGCCCGGGGCGCCGCGGGCCTGCTCGACTCCGGCGGCGGAAGGATCACCACGACCGCCCGATGGGGCGTCGAGGCCGACGCCATCCGCGGCCGGGTGCGGCTCCTGCTGGGGGAGGCGCCGCCGCGGGCCGCCGCGGACCCCCGGCGCGGTTTCGGCCGGCCCCCGGCCGGCGGTCCATCCGCACGCCTGGCAGGCGTGCGCGCCCTGGAGCCGTCCCGCACGGCCCCGGACGTCCCCGGCTGGGTCATCGAGCGCAACAGCGCCGAGTTCGGCTGGCGGGAGCCCGAACGCTCCCTGGTGCAGGCGCACCCGGTGGTATTCGGGCACGGCGGCGTCGAGGGCATGCTCTACGCCCCCCGGGACGCGCCCGACAACGCCCGCCTGCCCACGGTGATCTGGCTGCACGGCTACAGCTACCCCATCGGCTACATGTGGGTCTACCGGCGCGACCTGCACCCGGTGCTGGCCCTGGCGCTCGAGGGCTACGCCGTGCTGGCGTTCGACCAGTCGGGCTTCGGCGAACGGATGGACGAAACCCGGCCGTTCTACGACCGCTGGCCGCGCTGGTCACGCATGGGCCGCATGGTGGAGGACGTGGGCGAGGCGGTGACGGCGCTGGGGCGGGACCCGCAGGTCGACCCGGACCGGATCTGGGTGTTCGGCTACTCGCTGGGGGGGATGGTGGGCCTGCATGCCGCGGCGCTCGACCCGCGCATCCGGGGGGTGGTCTCCGTCGCAGGCTTCACGCCGATGCGCACCGACACGGCCGCAACCGGCACCGGCGGCGTCGCGCGCTACAGCCACGAGCGGGGGCTGATCCCCCGGCTGGGATTTTTCGTCGGCAGCGAAGCGCGCATACCCTACGATTACGACGAGCTGATCGCGGCCATCGCGCCGCGGCCGGTCCTGGTCGTGGCGCCCGAGCTCGACCGCGACGCCAACCCGGGGGACGTGCGCGCGGCCGTCGGCCGCGCCCGGCCGGTATACGAGCTCTACGGCGCCGGCGGGGCGCTGGAGCTGTACGAGCCGTGGGATTACACGCGCCTGCCCTCATCGACCCAGGAGGCGATCATTGCCTGGATGAAGGCGGCGCTCTAACCGACTATCGCGCGGGCGGGCCCGGGCCCGCCCGCGCCGGAGGGTACAACCGATGCACACGCGAATCCCAGGGCCGGCGATCAGGCCGGCATGGTTGCTTCTGTCGCTCGCGCTCCTGGCGGGAGGGTGCCCCCGCACCTCCTCCGGCCCGGTCCGGCTCGAAGAGACCGGGCAGGTCTACATCCTCGACAACGGCATCGTCCGGGCCGAAGTGGCCAAGGCTTCCGGCGACATCGTTTCGCTGCGGTATGAGGGCCGCGAGATGTTCGCCACCTTCCTCGACGGGGAGGGCGCGCCCGATCTCGAGCGCGACCCGCCGGGCGAGAACCTCGAGGGCCTCAACCGCGGGATGACCGACCACCAGTACGGGTTCTGGTCGCACGATGCGATGGGCAGGCGCGGGACCGGGGACGCCGCGGCCCGGGTGACGATCGACCCTTCGGCCAACGGGGGGAGGCGGGCCGAGGTCTCCGTCAAGGGCGTTTCGGGCGGGGTGCGCGCCCTGGGCACCGGCCCGGGAGCCAACCGGGACAACGGCGATTTCTTCGCCGACGTCGAGATCCGGTACGCCGTCGAGCGCGGGGATTCGGGCGTCTACACCTACTGCATCTTCGAGCACAAGCCCGGATACCCCGCGACGAGCATCACCGAGGCCCGGTTCTGCATGAAGCTCCACGCCATGTTCGACTGGATGCTCAACGACCGGCAGCGCAACAAGTTCTACCCCGCGACGGACCGCGAGAACAAGTACAACTACACGGCCAACCAGTTCGAAAACCGCGCCTTCGGCTGGGCCAGCACGGCCGAGGGCATCGGCTGCTTCCTGGTCAACCCCTCCATGGAGTACATGAGCGGCGGGCCGACCAAGGTGGAGTTTCTGACGCACCGCGACACCAACGAGATCGCCGCGCCCTGCGTGCTGAACTACTGGCGCAGCAGCCATTACGGCGGGGCGGTGGTCTCGGTCGACAAGGACGAGCAGTGGAGCAAGGTCATCGGGCCCTTTCTGATCTACTGCAACCGGGGCGCCGACCCGCAGGCGATCCTCGGCGACGCCCGGGCCAGGCAGGCGTCCGAGGAGTCCCGCTGGCCCTACGCCTGGGTGGATGCGCCGGCCTATCCGGTCGCCGCGCAAAGGGGGGGCGTGCGCGGGCGGCTGGTCCTGGACGATCCGCTGGCGCCCGAGGGCGCCGCCATGTCACGCGCGCTGGTGGGGTTGACGCACCCGGGCTACGAGATGCGCCCGGGATTCGAGGTCGGCTGGCAGCAGGACGCCAAGTTCTACCAGTTCTGGGTGCGGGCGGGGGAGGACGGGACCTTCGCGATCCCCGGCGCGCACCCGGGAACGTATGTCCTGCGCGCGTTTGCCGACGGCGTGCTGGGCGAGTTCGCCCGGTCGGGCGTACAGGTCAGCGCGGGCCGCCTGCAGGATCTCGGCGAGGTGCGCTGGACGCCGATGCGGCGCGGGCGCCAGCTGTGGGACGTCGGCATCCCCAACCGGAACAGCCGCGAGTTTCTCAAGGGCGACGACTATTACCATGACGGGATGGAGGCGCTCTACGCCGAGCTGTTCCCCGGGGACGTTCATTATGTCGTCGGGCAAAGCGATTTTGCCCGGGACGTCTATTTCCAGCACGTGCCGCACCTGGACCCGGCGGCATCGGACGACGTCGCCAGGCGGGCGGCCGAGGGGGGGCAGCGGTTCTTCTTCGGCCCGCCCCAGGAGGGCCGGGCGACCCCCTGGACGATCGAGTTCGATCTTCCCGAAGCGCCCGGACCGGGCCGGGCCGTTTTGCGGCTGGCGATTTCGGGAACGGGGGCGCGCTCGATCGACGTGGCCGTCAACGGCAGGCCGGCGGGGCAGGTGCCGCTGGGGATGGGCGATTCCACCTTCTCCGGGCGCAACGGCATCCAGGGCATCTGGTACGAGCGGGAGCTCGGCTTCGACGCCTCGGCGCTCCTATCGGGCCGAAACACGCTGACGCTGACGATCCCGGCCGGGCGCGTCGGCGCGGGCGTGATGTACGACTACCTGCGGCTGGAACTGGCCGAATGAGCCCCGGGGCCCAGAATGTTTTTCATCGGGCCCCGATTATTGTTCATCGGGCCCCCGGCGTCCGGAAGTTGAAACCCGGGTAGTCGCGCCGGCTCCCGGCGGGCGGGGCAAAGCTCGCCGGCCTGTCGAGCGCGACGTCGAACGGGCGCGGCTCGGACGTGACGATCCCGGTGACTCCGCGGATCTCCGCCTCCTCCGGGGCGTCGTGGAGTTCGAGAACCACGATCTCGTTGTCGCCCTCGCAGAGCCAGTGGCGCGGCACGAACAGCGAGCGCAGGGCCCCCCGGTCCCAGAACCGCCCCAGGTTGTGGCCGTTGACCCAGGCGACGCCCATACCCCAGCGGCGCATGTCGAGAAACGTGCCGCCGACTTCGTCCAATGTGAAAACCCCCCGGTAGAAGGTCGGGCCGTTGTGGCCGGCGCCGGAGGGCTCGATGCCCGTGACCGATTCGAGAGGCAACGAGTACATCTCCCATCCGGTCAGTTCGGCGCCGTCGAGCGAGGCGCCGCCCAGGAGGCCCTTGCGCGCGCGCTCCTGGGTCCAGGGCGCCGTGATCACGCTGATCCGCCCGAGATTGTAGACCAGGATGTCGAGCGTCGCGGGCCCGCCGGTGGCCGGCATCTGCATGGTGAAGCTTTCCCTGCCGTACCCGCGGAACGCCCGGCCCACCGTCCTTCCGTTGACCATCACGACGGCGTAGTCCATCGGCCTGTCGAGCTCGAGGACTCCCCGCAGCCCGCCGGGGAACTCCTTGCGGTAGAGGACGAAGCCGTAGGCCTGGCCGAGCTCCTCCATGGTCGCGGGCCGGTGCTCGACGCGCGTGGGCTCTTTCGGCAGCCGTTCGATCAGCGGCTGGCGCCGGTCGAGGACGATGGCGGGGATCTCGATCACGGGCGGTTCGTCCGGGGGCGCGGGCGGCTCGACCCCGAGCTTGTCCCCGATGATC
>CAZYXB010000036.1:0-29035 GCA_964651155.1 uncultured Acidobacteriota bacterium
TGTTCAAATGGCACTTTCCGGCCAGATTTATGATCAACGGGGTGAGTAGTTACAACGTAAAAAGGTGACGAGCTTCCGTAATTTACTGTTGGCAACCTAATCATAGCTCATGTACGTAGTATGATTTGAGACTCAATTCCAGACGACCGGTTCATTGATTGCAAGCCATTGCTTAATCACCTGCTTCAAAATCGCGCCTTTATCCTGGTCGGACAAACGCATCATGCCTTTCCTTCGAACCTCTGCGCGAAGCTCCTTGGCGGGGATGACAGCCTGTATACATTGGTCGAATATACCCCAAACCATGAGGCGCTTCATCTTCGCTCCGAGCCATAGTTCCTCTGAAACGCGAACATCGTCGTCGGGCGCCACATCCACAATAAGTACGACTCCCTGCGGGCCATGCGCATATTGAAGCGCTGTGTATGGGCAATCTGTAAAATCGGTCCCCTGGAGATTGGCCGGTGTGTGAATTCGTGCTGCGCACCTCTCTGGCTTGTATGGCTGTTTCAATCCACGATACAGGCGCATTGCAATCCTACTATCAGTCCGGCATCAAATTATCTGGTATGCGCCTTGAGTCCAATGGCTTTTCCTGGGAGCAGCAAGGGGTAGATCTCCACAGCGCGCTTCGCAGCGAACTCGGGCGACTCCATCCGCTGGATCCGGTCCCACGCGACCCTGGCGCTCGTCCGGCGCTCCTCATCACGCCGACGCCGAGTTTCCTCAATTTCTCCCATAAGAGCTTTATACTTTGGGTTAGTAATCAGACGCCCGAAGAAGCGCCTCGCCCGTGATCCGTTCCGGGTCAGGTATTTTGCAAGGTTCTTAAGCAAGCCGGCGCCCACCCTCCGGTCACGAATTTCGTCGTTAGTCCTTGGCGCCGTCGAACGCCGGCCGGCTATGAGAGGAGCGGCACCCGGATGATTGCACGCGCCGTGCAGAAAATCAGCAACGCTTTCCTCCAGGTGCCCCATCTCGAAAGAAGCCATAGCGGCAATAAAACTCATCTCCGGCCATAGCTTACGGACATAGTGCGCGGCACTCGCCGCCTCTTCCCATGCCCCGCGGTTGAGGTGAATCTCGGCTCGGTGACACTCGGCGCCTTCGCGATCGCCGCAAACAAGTTCGAGATGCTCGGCAAGCTTCAGCGCTTCATCATGACGTTCCATCCGGCTCAATGTGATCACAAGGTTGCTGAGCCCGCGGCGGTAAGGTTTCCCGCGATGGTTGTTGTTGAACACGCGGGGCGTGAGCCGGCGCGGAAGGCGCTTGCGCGAAAGCTCCATCATCCTTGTGAAGTGCTGGGCAGCTTCTTCAAGGTTATCCCTGTTGAGCGCTATCAAGCCGAGATAGTTGTGGTTCTCTGCATCGTTTTCGAACGAGTCGACAAGAAGGCGCAGGATCGCTTCAGCCCGGACGAAATCGCCTCGATCGTAAAGCTCCGATATCTGTTCTTCGATATCCACCGGCACATCCCTTCCGCGCAGACGCCATCGCCAACAAAATTCGTTGTCGCTATTCCACTCGTCCGGCTTGGTATCGCAGAGCTTCAGGCGCCAGCCGATCAACTCGATCAAATACTCGAGCTCATAGCGATACTGCCGAAGAATCTCGGCCGAGGAGAAGAGCCACTGCGGATCATTGAGCACTAACTGGCGTGTGAAAGCGCAGAGATTGGCGCGGAACCGCTTTGCCATCTCTGCCTCCCGGTATGCGTATTCATCGGGCAGCACTTCAAGGTTCCTGGCAAGCTCCCCAGAGATCCGCTTCCAAGGAAAGTGGATTTCAGGATACTCAAACTGGAGCATGGACTGAAGTAGGTTTCCCCGGGTGTCGTCGAGTGCAGCAAGAGCCTCCTTTTTGGAATAGAAAGTAAAAAGTACGCGCTGACACACTTTGCCGGTTTCGGGGTCGCGCTCTCCGTGAACGAGTGCGAGCTGGTTTCCGCGTTTGCGAACATAAGCCATATCCGCCTCCTCCTTCTGGAATCTTGTATCAAAATATTCATTGTTGTGCAACAGCTATATATTAACACAACAATGTATCACGATTCATGATACGCGGCCATGGCCATGGCGAGATGAGCGGAGAGATCAATACATGCGATGCGCTCGCTGACGAGGGATGAGCGTATAGGAGCTTCTGCCGGAATATCGGCAAAGGTTACACTTCAATTGAATAAAGGGCAGTGTCCGAGTCAGCATCAAATGGGCAAAGAATATGGGAAGGTCTACTAGCTAGTAACGCGCTTGACCGGGAAAGTGAATTTCTATCCTTTCTAACGGCTCTTTTAAACAGATTAAATCGCTCAGTTCTTACCTACTGATGATTTGCTATTTCGGCTATTTTAGGCATCCCTGAGGGCTGCTTGCCAATTATCTCGTCCAATAATAAGAAATAAGAATAAATAATAGATATATCCTATGGCGCCATCATGGATAGAGCATGCCGTGCGTATAAGTGGTTGTTCAATGTTGAATCGGCATTATTTGGGAAACAATATAATTTGTGGAGTTTTTGCGTTTACCGGAGAGAGTGTTCTTGTCAAAATCCGCAAGTG
Organism: uncultured Acidobacteriota bacterium; assembly: GCA_964651155.1. Classification (GTDB taxonomy): domain Bacteria; phylum Acidobacteriota; class UBA6911; order UBA6911; family UBA6911; genus UBA6911. Next base: position 2,564 of record CAZYXB010000036.1, read on the forward strand.
ATTCGCAAGTCAGTTTTGAAGGGGATTTGCTAAAAACCCGTAAGCACTTTATTTTCATGGAGCCAGCGCGCGGATTTGAACCGCGGACCTACTGATTACGAATCAGTTGCTCTACCAACTGAGCTACGCTGGCTCAACTGCAGAAGGCCCGCCGGCCGGGACGGCAGCGGAAGCCGTCAGAGAGAGTAGCACGGTTGGGGCCCCGGGTAAAGCGGCGAAAACTCAATTCCCGCCGGTCTAGATCGTCACGGCCATCCCGTCGCGGGCAAGCTCCAGGTCGAGGTGCCGGTTGAGCCCGAGCACCTCCCGGCCGATATGGGTCAGAATGAGCCTGCGGGCGCCGCACCCGGCCAGACGCTCGGCGATCACGGGGTAGCTGAGATGGGTCGGGGCCTGCGACTCGTAGAAGCTGCATTCGCAGACGAACAGGTTCGCGCCCCTGGCCCGCACGGCCAGCTCCTCGGTCCACCCGGAATCCCCCGAATAGACGATCCTGCGGCCGTCAATCTCCATGTCGTATCCGAACGAGGGCGGGTCCTCCATGTGCGGTACAGGGAACGGTTCGAATCCGATGCCGTTCCTTTCGTAGCGGCGGCACGGCCGGACGCCCGTGAATTCGAGCTCGAAGGGGAGCGGTTCGGAAGCGGCATCAGGGTACATTGCACGGAAAAGCTGCCGGCTCCTGTCGCCCAGCCCTTCCGGCCCGATGATTTCGAGCTTCCGCGTGCGCGGCTCGACGTGGCACAAGTGCAGGAAGAGAAAGGGCAGGCCGGCGATGTGATCCCCGTGAAGGTGGCTGATAAGGATGCAGTCGAGCGGCTCGAAGGAAAGGCCGTGCCGGTTGAGCGCCGCCAGGGTCGTGGCGCCGCAGTCGAGCAGGACGGAAACCATCGGATGCCGGATGTAGAGTGCAGCCTGCAGGCGCCCCCCGGCCGAGAAGGCGTCTCCCGTCCCCAGAAATTCCACCCGGATCGGTTGCATGGGCGCAAGTATAGCATCGAAAATAAGCGCCCCGGTACTCTTTCGGCCCTGGCGGGAACCCGGCGCACGGGCGTCGGTGTGCTACAATGCACCCGGCGGCGGGAGGTCGCGGATGCATCCAGGGCAGAAACTCCAGAAGAAGCTCCTCGGCGGGGCGGGCAGGGCGATCGCCGACTACGGGATGATCGCCGACGGCGACCGGGTCATGGTCGGCCTCAGCGGCGGCAAGGACAGCTACGTCCTGCTGGATATCCTGCTGGAACTGAGGCGGCGGGCCCCGGTCCGTTTCGACCTGCTGGCCGTCAATATCGACCCGAAGCGGCCCGGCTACTCCCCGCAGCCTCTGGAGGAGCACTGCGCAAGTCGGGACGTCCCGCTCTGCATGGTCCAGAGGGACATCTACCCCGCCGTACGGCGCATCGTCCCGCAGGGGGACACCGACTGTTCCCTCTGCTCCCGGTTGCGCCGGGGAGCGCTCTACAACCTCGCAATCGAGGAGAAATGCGGCAAGATCGCGCTCGGCCATCACGCCGATGACATCCTCCAGACCTTCCTTCTCAATATCCTGTTCGAGGGGAAGCCGCGGGGGATGGCCCCGTTCCTGGAGAGCGCCGACGGCCGCAACACCGTGATCCGGCCCCTGGCCTACTGCTGGGAGTCCGACATCGGTGCGTATGCGTCCCTGCAGGGATATCCCATCATCGCGTGCGGACAGTGCGGGTCCGGGGAGAACCTCCGGCGGCGGCGCATGCAACGACTGCTCGACGACCTGCAGAGGGAGATACCGCAGGTCCGCCATTCCATGCTGGCGGCGGTGTGCAGGCTGCCCGGCATGGGGCGGGGAGCCGGCCGTGATTGAGAATATCCGCTACGCGCTGTTTGACCTCGACAACACGCTCTACCCGCGTTCGTGCGGGCTGATGCGGGAGATCGGCAACCGCATCAACCGCTACATGATCGAGCGTCTCGGGTTCGAGGAGAGCGAGGTCGTCCGGAGCCGGGACCACTTCCTGAAGGGGTGGGGGACGACGCTGAACGCGCTGCGGCGCCACTATGCGGTCGACCCGGACGAGTACCTGGATTTCGTGCACGACATCCCGCTCGAGGGCTATATCGAAGCGGACCCGGAACTGGACCGGATGCTCGGGCGACTGGAACTGAGAAAAGCCGTGTTCACCAACGCCGACGCGGGGCATGCGCGGCGCGTCCTTTCCCGTGCCGGCGTCCTGCGCCACTTCGAAACGATCATCGACATCCACATGCTCGATTTTATCAACAAGCCGCACCCGAAGGCCTACCTGCGGGCGATGGAGTTCATCGGCGCCCGCCCTTCCGAATGCGTCCTGGTGGAGGACTCGCTGGCCAACATACGGACGGCGAGGGATCTCGGCATGGTCACGGTGATGGTGGGGGAGGACGGCCCCGAAGACGGCGCCCACTACCACATCCGGCGCATCACGGATTTCGAGGGCCTGCTGCGCGGCGGCCCCCCCCCTTCTCACAGGGGGATGTAGGGGCGGAATTCCGGGGGCGGCTCGGTCGAGAACTCCACGGGGACATTCCGGGACGGGTGGACGAACCCAAGGTGGAACGCGTGCAACCCGAGCCGCCCGAACAGGTCCCCGCCGCTCCCGTAGGCGCGGTCCCCGGCCACCGGGTGGCCGATTTCGGACAGGTGCACCCGGATCTGGTTCTTGCGTCCCGTTTCTAGGGTCACTTCCAGCGCCGTGACGTCCCTGTACCGCCCGAGGACCCTGTAGTGCGTGATGGCCAGCTTCCCCCGCTTCCGGTCCCGCACCGAGTGCACCCTGAAGTTCTTCTCCTCGACCAGGTAGCTCCGGATGACGCCGCTGTCGTCGGCCACCCTTCCCAGGACGATGGCCCAGTACCTGCGGCGGATGTCGTGCCGACTGAACAGGTCCTTCAGATTCTCCCGGGCGGCGGGGTTCTTGGCGAAAACCAGTATCCCGCTCGTGTGCTTGTCCAGGCGGTGGACGATCTGCAGCGCCTGCGCCGAGTCCCTCTGCTCGAGGTAGCGGCGCAGCAGGTTGAACGCGGTCCTTTCCCGTTCGTCCGGGGTGGCGGCCGTGAGCAGGCCGGCCGGCTTGACGACGACCAGGATGTCCTCGTCCTCGGACAGGATCTGCAGCCCGGCGGGGAGGCCGGGCGGGACCCCGCGGGGACCGATTTCCAGGGTGTCGCCCGGCAGCACCGGGTGCGCGGCCCTGCGGCACACGATGCCGTTGACCTGGACACGGTCCTGGGCAAGCATCTGGCGCAGGGTTCTGTTGGAAGATCCGGGTACGAGGCGCTGGAGGATTTCCAGCAGCGGCCCGGCTTGGGAGGTTACGGTTTTCACTCGGGTAAGGGGTTGTCCGGCGCGGGGCGTCGTTGCTGCCCTGCGGATCCGTCTACTGTCCGTGGTTGCATACGAGCATCCGGGTGCTGTCGGCAAAGCGGACGGTGATCTTGTTCGGGGCGACGAAGGTCTGAACGCAGCCGAGTCCGAAGGCGCCGTGCTCGATCCAGTCCCCTTCGTTGAAGCTTCCGGACAGGCTGTACTTCTTGTGCGGCTTGTCGGCGGCTTCCTTCATGGCGTCTTCCCAGGATTGCCTGGATTTTTTGGAGGGGCTTTTGGCGGTTTTGGCCTTCTTGGCAGGGGCTTTGTTCCCGCCCGGCATGGTGGCCCGGTAATTGTGCTCCCCGTCGCAGGTGTTGCATTGGACGCGCTTGGGCTTCTCCTGGTCCTCGTCCATGGAGACGATCGTGTGATTCAGGATAAGCCTGCACTTGGTGCAGTAGGCTTCTATCTCGGAACCGGCTGTCAGTTTGCTCATCATTTTATAATAGCACAATACGGGCGTTTTTGCCGCAATTTTAATCGCCGTTCGGGCGGTCTGAACCCGGCGCATCCCGCGTCTTTGGGACCTTCCGGGCCCCGGCGCCGGGTGCGCCACTTCCTCCCTCCGGCCTTCTTGCCCGACGGTGTGCCCCCTGATGAGGGCTCCGGAAATCCCCGCGCGGTCCCGGCCGCGGGCCGTCCCTCCGCTTGCAGAAGGCGTTGCCCCCTGCCGGGGCCCTCGACGCACGGAGGGGGCGGAAAGGGGAGCCGGAGGCTCATGCCACAGGAGGGGGACGACCGGATCCGGGGCCATGGCCGATGGCGGCATTCGGCGCGACGGGCGCCGTAGGAATCCGTCGTCCCCGGGGCGAAGATACAGGATTTTGTCTGTCTCGGGGATGCCGGGGGATTCCCGCGCCGTCCTCCTCGAGGCGGGCGGGGCGATCGGGGAGCGTCGGCAGAGCCCTTGGGCGAACACGACGGGGGCTGAGCCTCGGACCGTTCCCGACTCTGTCCCGGCAGTCTTTGCAGAACCCTGAACATACTGCCCCGGGACAGGGTGCCGGAAGCGGCAGCGCGGAAGGAGTCCGCGAAGGCTTCGATCGGACGGGGAGGGGCGGGGGAAGAGGAGGCTCTCCGGGACATGCCGGCGGAACGGAACCCCCGGCCCCCCGCCGCGAAGATCGGCAGGGCCCTTGATCTGGCAGGATGGGCGGGGCGCGGCTTTTTCACAGGGCCGCAATGGAGCGATTCCGGCATCCCGCCGCCTCCGGAGCGCCCGCGCACCGGGGGAATGCCCGGGCGCGTCCCGGGGAGCCCGCAGGGGGCGGACGCCCGAAGACGTTCGCTCCGGGACGCCCCCCCCTCATCGGGCGAAGACGCTCTCGTTCGCTTTTTGTATTGAAAATCCCGGCTTTTTGAGACGTAATGGCCTGCAGGGAGGTCAACACCAATACTGCTATGGAGGGATCGCGCATGAAATTGCGTATCGCTGTGATTACGGTTGTGTGCATGGGCCTTGCCGGCGGCGTTTCCCTGCCGGGCCATCGGACCTATGCGCAGGGGAAGAGGGCGGCCTCGTCCGACGGACCGGTGGCCATGCCCAAAATTACGGTTTTCAACCCGATGGGGACGCCGCCGCCGATCACATTGATACCGCAGGCGCCGCGTCTGGATACGCTCGACGGCAAGACCATCTATTTCATAAACACCGGCTATATCGGAACCGACCGCCTCATGGAGGAAATGGCGAAATGGTTCCAGGCCAACCATCCCGATACCAACGTCGTGATCAAGATGAGCGGGGCCGGAGTGGCGGCCGTAAGTGATGCCTTGTGGAGAGAGATCGCCGAAAAAGGGGACGCCGCGATCGTCGGGCTGGGCCATTGAAGCCTCTGTGCCCCGGGGGCGGTTCGCCTCTCGGTCGACATCGAGTCCAAAATGAAAAAACCCGCCGTGGCCCTGGTCATGCACGATTTTGAAAAACAGGAAAAAGAGGTGTCGGCCAACCTCGGCATGCCCGGTTTGCGCATTCAGTATTTCCAGGGCCCGGTTTGGGCAAAAACCAACGAGCAGATCCGAAAGCAGATTGTGGAGGGCAACAATCCCCTCAACGGAAAACCCGTGATGCGGGAACTTGTGGAACTCTTGACCAAACCTCTGACCGCCGGGGAAAAGAAAACCGGGGAAGTGCTGAAGGACGTAGGGCCCGGGACGTACACGGGCACCCCGGACGAACTCCAGAAGCTGTTCCTCGAAAAAAGATACACGGACTTTTTGCCCGTGGTGCTGCCCACGGAGGAAAAAGTCGCCGAGATGCTCAAAGCGACCAGCCACGAACCCGACGAAGTGCTCGGCAGGATGAATCCGGGATCCGAGGCCGGTGAAACCTGGACCTATACGGTAAAGGATGCGGCCGTCAACGCGGTTATGGCGGGCGCCCTGCCGGAATATTTCCCGGTCATTCTGGCCCTGGGCTCGACCGGCATGACGGCCGTCAATGTTTCCGACAACGGCTTCATGGCGGGCGCCGTCATCAACGGCGACATCCGTGACGAAATCGGGCTCAATTACGAGGAGGGCGCCGTGGGCCCCTATGCGCACGCCAATACGGCCATCGGAAGGGCCTGGAGCCTGCTGTCGATCAACGGCGGCAACTGCGGCAAAGTCGGAACGACCTACATGGGCACGATCGGCAACCCCATGAACCTGATCGGCATCATCATCGCGGAAAATGAAGGGAAGTCCCCCTTCCGGCCGCTGTCGGTGAGGCGGGGATTCCAGAAGGGGGAGAGTGTCGTCACCCTGTTCATGGGGTGGGGCATTCTTTCGGCCAAGAACTGGGCCGCGACCGCCTGGGGGCCGAACATGAACTATCCCGAGATCATCAAGGAGATCTACGGCACACAGGACGGGCACCTGTTCGGAACGTGCGCCGTTTTGAGCCCCCCGATCGCCAATTTCGTCAAGGACGCCGGATACCGTACCGTGGAAGAGTTCACGGAATGGGTGACGGGGCTGCCTCCCGATGCCAAGCCCGCCGGATTCGGGGGCATCAACAGCGGCGTTCGCAAAGCCGGCGGGGCGTTTACCGTGATCGTGACCGGCGGGTCCAACAACAACTACTTCAGCATGGGAGGCATGGTGCCCTCCCAGTCGGTCCAGATTGACGGGTGGCGGTAGCGGCCGTCCCGGCAGAGCCAGGACAGACCGGATCCCGGGGTTTCGCCCGAACACGTTCCGCCCCCGCTCTTGTGCGGCCGCGTGCGCGGGCCACTGGTTCGCGCGCCTTTGCGGCTCTGCGCGCCCGCCCTGGTTAAGGGGGCGGCGGGCATCCCGCCCGTCGACCGCCCGGGAGGGCTACCCCCTGCCCAGACCGCTGAGGAACTGCCCGAGCTCGTCGAGGTTCCTGCGGATGGCCTTGACGTCGTCTTCGAGTATGGTCTGGGGCTCGGAAGGCTCGCTGCGCTGCAGGAATTCGAGCCTGTCCCTGAACTCCGACATGCCGTCGCAGAGCGCGGCGACCCGGTCCTGCAGCTCCGAAACCTGGCTGGAAATCCGGCCGGTTTTGTCCCCGAGGGCCAGGATCTGATCGACCGTGTCGCCGAGGGCGTCCGATACCCGGGAGATCTTCTCCTCGAGCGCCTCGACATCCGGCGCCTCCTCCGGGGCACCGGCGTAGGCGCCGTCGCCGGCGTCGGCCGCCCGGCTTTCCAGCCCGCTTTCGACCTGCTGCAGCCTGGTTTCGGTCTGCGCCTGGTGCGCCCGCAGCTGCTCCTGCAGGTCCCTGAGGTCCGAGCGCAGCTTCTTCCTTTCGGCTTTCTCGAATTCCGCGCCAATCAGCCGCGAACTCAACTCCCGGACCTGGATCTGCAGTTCGTAGACCGCACCCGTGTCCGGGACGTCCCCGCCGGCCGGGTCCGGAGCCTCCGGCGACGCGAACAGGGAGTTGTACTTGCTGAAGACGACGCCGCATTCCCTGCAGTCGAGGCGTTCCTCCTGCTCCAATCCGCATTTAGGACAAATCATGATGCCACCCTGAAATGGTCCGTAAGATCCAAGACACGCGTACACTCTCCCTATCGGCAGGCAACCGCACGGTCTTAAGAACTTATTGCACCCGAACGTTCTTTCAGGTGATGCCAGAGGATGCCCAGAATCGTCTTCCCGTCGCAGATCTCCCCGGTTCGGATCTTGGCGAGGCACTCCCGGACCGTCAGCGCCTCGAGCGTGAGGTGCTCCCCCTCCTCGAGCCGCTGCTTGCAGGGGGTGAGGCCGCGTGCGGTGAACAGGTGGATGAGCTCGGTGCTGATGCCGGGCGTGGTGTAGAACGAGCATTCGTGGGTCAGCAACTCCGCCCTGTGCCCGGTCTCCTCCTCGAGTTCCCGCGCCATGGTCTCCAGCGGGGGCTGCCCGCTGTCGAGTTTCCCGGCCGGGAGTTCGTAGATGTATGTGCGGATCGGGTAGCGGAACTGCCGGATCAGCAGCAGGCGGGAATCGTCCAGGACGGGGATCGCGGCCACCCCCCCGGGGTGCAGGACCACTTCCCGCAGGGTCGTCCTGCCCGACGCCTGCCGGATGGTGTCGACGTGGAGCGAGACGATTTTCCCGCGGTAGGGTTCCTGGTGGTCGATGATGTCGGTCTCGGGGTTACGGGATTCCATAGGCGCCTCCGTCGGTTGGTGGATGCTCGGGGACGTATCATACCTCCCGGCGGCCAGGGATCCGAGGCAAACTTTCGCCCGCGGGGGGAGAATCCCGTGAGGAAAGCGCGCCGGCCGTGCTACCATGCATCGTTTCAGGCGGGCGAGGATACGGGAATGGATCTACGGGAGGAACTGGACCGCGTGCTGGGGCCGGGGGGTGCGATCGCCCGGAACCACCCCCGTTACGAGCACCGGCCCGGGCAGATACGGATGGCCCAGGCCATCCACGCGGCGATCGAGGGGAAGCGCCATCTCTGCGTCGAAGCCGGCACGGGGACCGGCAAGACCCTGGCCTACCTGCTCCCGATCATCCTTTCGGACAGGAGGGTGGTCGTCTCCACCGCCACGAAGAACCTCCAGGAGCAGCTGTTTTTCCGGGATGTGCCGTTTCTGGAGAAGGCCCTGGGGCGGAAGTTCTCGGTCTGCTACATGAAGGGGCGCGGCAACTACCTCTGCCGGAGCAAGCTCGAGGAGATCGGCAAAGAGCGGTTGCTGTTCTCCCCGCACGATCCCCGGTATCTCCAGAGTATCCGGAAGTGGGCGCAGGAAACCGAGACCGGCGACCGGGCCGAGCTGGCGGAACTGCCCGAGAGCCTGCCCCTGTGGCAGCACCTGGACGCGCGGAGGGAAACCTGCGCCGGGCAGAAGTGCAAGAACTTCGAGATCTGCTTCGTGACGAAAGTACGGCAGCAGGCGCTCGAGTCGGACATCATCATCGTCAACCACCATCTCTTTTTCGCCGACCTGGCGCTCCGGCAGGAGGATTTCGGGGCGATCCTCCCCGATTACGCCATCCTGGTCTTCGACGAGGCCCACGAAATCGAGGACGTCGCCACGCAGTACTTCGGCGTCTCCGTCAGCAGCTTCAGGTTCGAGGAGCTGGCCCGGGACGCCGCCAAGGCCCTGGGTTCGACCGGCGGCGCCACGGAATACCTCTCCGGACGGGTTGAGGCGCTCGCCGGGCGCGCCTCGGAATTCTTCGCCTGCTTCCAGTCCGGGGAGGGCCGCTACGTTCTCGGGCCGCTCGAGCAGGGCCCCGGCCCGCGCCGGGGGCCGCGCGGCGCCGACCGGCTCGGGGCCCTGTATGCGGAGGTGCGGGAGCAGCTCGACCTGGTCCGGGCAGGGCTCGAGACCGTGCCCGCGCAGAGCGAAGTCCTGGAGACGCTGGTGCGCCGCTGCGCGGAAATCTCCGGGGACCTGGCCGCGGTGCTCGAGAGCGATTCGGACGAGAACGTCTACTGGTGCGAGACCCGGGGGCGGGGGATGTTTCTGCGGGCGTCGCCCATCAACGTGTCGCCGATTCTGCGCGACCGCCTTTTCGGGCGCGTCGACAGCGCGATCCTGACGTCGGCCACGCTGTCGACCGCGGGGAATTTCCACTTCGTCAAGTCGCGGCTCGGGCTCGACGACGCCGGGGAGCTGATCGTCCCTTCCCATTTCGATTTCGGAAGCCAGAGCGTGTTCTACGTGCCGCAAGACATCCGCGAACCCCGCGAGGACGGCTGGGCCCGCGACGCGTGCGACCAGCTCGAAAACATCCTGGACGCGAGCCGGGGGAGGGCGTTCGTCCTGTTCACCAGCTACTATCAGATGGAGCAGGTCTACCGGGCCCTGGAGAACCGGCTCCGGTTCCCCATGATGATGCAGGGGGAGAGGAGCAAGTCCAGCCTGCTCGAGACGTTCCGGGGTACGCCGAACGCGGTCCTGTTCGCCACCAGCAGCTTCTGGCAGGGGGTCGACGTGCAGGGGGAGCAGCTGAGCTGCGTGGTGATCGACAAGCTCCCGTTCTCGGTGCCGAACGACCCGGTGATTGCGGCGCGGATTGCGCACGTGAACGCCTCGGGCGGCAACGCGTTCTACGACTACCAGATCCCCGCGGCCACCATCCTTCTGAAGCAGGGGTTCGGCCGGCTGATACGGAGCCGGACGGACCGGGGCATCCTGGTCCTGCTCGACAAGAGGATACGGACGCGGAGCTACGGCAGGATGTTTCTCCGCAGCCTCCCGCCGGTGCCGATGACGGACGATTTCGGCCGGGTGCGGGATTTTCTGAAAGACGGTGGGGGCGCCTAGTCCTCGTATTCCGGGGAGTCGGCGAAGTAGGCCTCGGCCTGTTTGCACCCCACGTCGGCCAGGTTCTGCAGCGCCGCCAGGGCCGATTCGGCCACCAGGGGCACGGGGTGCACGGTCAGGCGGTAGATCTTCTCGAGCGTCGCCTTGTCGACCTCGTTCGGCCTGTGCCAGTAGGCGACGGATATCTCCGGGAGCGCGAGGGACTGGATTTCCGGGTCGGGGTGTTCGGTGAGCTCGATCAGGGCCTCGAGCGACCGCCCGCCGCCCTGCTGCGCGATGGCCCCGAGGGACTCGATGATCCATTTGCCCATGCGCGCCGCGTTCTTGGCCGCACCCTTGCCGGTGCGGGACGCCTTCTGGTCGCAGCAGTTTTTCAGCGTGGGGAGGAAGAATTCGACGACGGCGTCGTCGCCGATCGAGCCGATGGCTTCGATGATGGCGATCTGCAGCTCGTTCGATCCGAAGCCCTTGATCTTCCGGGCCTCCAGGAAGGCCTTCTTGAGCGGCTCGAGAAACGCGCGGTCGGCCATGGCGCCCATCGAGTAGGCGGCGAACTCCCGTTTCTTCAGGTCCCCGCCGCCGAGAAGCCTGACGAGCGGCTCGTGAAAGCGGGGGTCGCGCAGCACGCCGATCCTGGGGATGATCTCAAACAGCTCCTCCGTATCCCCGGTTTCCATGGTGTGGAGGCAGCTTTGGATCATTTCGTCGGAGAAGCATTTTTTCCCGCGTGATGCGGGCTTGCCGGCATCCACCACTGTGGCCCCCTCGGTTTTTCGCAAACGTCCGCCCGGTGACGGCACAATTATACGATCAACCGGAATCTTTTAGACAGAAGAAAATGCACGCCCCTGTTTTTCGGTTTTCCCGGTGCGGCCCGCGGGGGAAGCCCGCTGGCCGGGTGCGCGCGCGGGGTCAGTTTTCCGGGGGCGGTTCGCCGGGCTTGCCCCCCGGGGCGGGCTGCAGGAACCTGCTTTTGCACTCCTCGGAGCAGAAATAGAAGATCCCGTTCTTCGTCTGGTACTTCAGGGCCAGGCGCGGGTCCATGTACATGCCGCAGACGGGGTCCTTGACCATGTTCCCCCCCGGGCTCGGGGACCGCCGGGGCGCCGCGGTCCGCTTGTCCCGGAGAAACAGAGTCAGAAACCGGCCCAGGAGCCAGACGGCCAGAACGATCAGCAGGATGCGGAGAATCAATGGTGTCATAGTGATATGGGCGCCGGCCGTTACCGGGCGGATGCTTCCAGCTGCCGGATGCTCTCCTGAAGTTCCGCCCGCCGGGCAGGATCCGTCTCCAGCTCGAGCAGCGCCCTCCAGGCCCGGAGGCCTCCTTCGATGTCGTTTTTGCCGTGGATCAGCACGATCCCCTTGTTGTACAGGGCCTGGGCGAAGCCGGGATCACGGCCGAGCACGCCGTCGAGCACGGCCGCCGCCTCGTCGTGCCGGCCGAGGTAATAGAGGCAGGTGGCCAGGTCGGTTTCCACACGAGGGTCTCCCGGCTCCAGCGCCAGGCTCCTCCGGTAGGAGGCCTCGGCGCGGCCGTACTCCTTCAGATCGTAGTAGATGTTGCCGATCTCCTCGTGAACGGACGCGTTCTGCGGGTCCTCCTCGCTCATCCGTATCAGGTCGGTGAGCTTGCGCACCGTCTCCATCGGCGGGTGGTCTTCGGGCAGCGTGGCCTCGGACTCGGTCCGGACGACGGTCCGGGGGGTCCTGATCGCCGACAGCACGGCCGCCGCCGCCAGGCAGACGGCGAGGATGGCGAAAAGGACGTTGATCTGTTTTCTGCTCGCAGCCATAGAGTTCCATCTTACGGAAGAGGCCCCGGCCGAATCAAGGCGGATCTTGCCCCCGGGCGCCGGGGGGCGCGCCCGGGGGGCCAAAACCGCGGCCCCGGCTCCCGCTGTCGAGGATCAGGGTGACCGGGCCTTCGTTGACGAGCGAGACGCGCATCGCCGCCTGGAACTTCCCCGTCTGCACCCCGGGCACGTCCCGGCGCAGCAGCTGGATGAACGCCTCGTAGACCGGTTCCGCCTCCGGCGGCGGGGCCGCGTCGGTATAGGAGGGGCGCCGCCCCTTCCGGCAGTCGCCGTAGAGGGTGAACTGCGAGACGACAAGGAGCTGGCCCCGGATCTGCTCGAGGCTCAGGTTCAATTTCCCCCCCGGGTCGTCGAAAATGCGCAGCCCGACGATTTTCCGGGCCATCCACCGGAGATCCTCGGCCGTATCCTCCCGGGACACGGCCACCAGGGCCAGGATGCCTTTCCCTATCCGTGCGATGGTTTCCCCCCCGGCGGTGACCTCGGCCCTGTCGACTCTCTGCAGAACGGCTCTCATGGGGACGGATTGTCCTGTGTTTTGGCGCAAAGGTCAAGGCCGCCGGACCGGCCCCCGGCCGCGGCCGGGCCGACAGGCCAACCGGATCGTTGACACGCCGGGTGTCCCGAGTGTATAGTGCGCTGTCTAAGGAACATTGATGACGATGCAACGGCGCTGGAAGGGAGGCTCGAGAAACGATTGCCCCGAACCGGGGGGCACAGCGTCCTGCCTCGGCACATCCGTCGGGGGAGGGGCCAGGTGAATCCAGATCTCCGGAACCTGATAGTCCTTCAAGATCTGGAGCTCGGCATCGCCGGTTTACAGAAGCAATACTCCGAAATCCCCCAAATAATCCAATCCAAGGAAAATGAACTGGCGCGCCTCCGGTCCGAACACGACCGGAAGGTGGAGCAGTCCAGGGAACTGGCCAACCAGAGGAGGGCCCTCGAAGGGAGCGTCGAGCTGCTCCGGAGCAAGCTCGCCCGTCTCAAGGACCAGCTCATGGCCGTCAAGACGAACAAGGAATACACCGCCATGCTGCACGAGATCCAGGCGGCCGAGGACCATATCCGCTCCGAGGAGGACAGGATCCTCGATATCATGGAGAAGACCGAGGACATGGATACGGGCCTGGGCAGGGCGGAGCAGGAAATGCTCCGGACATCGGCCGGAATCGAGGAGGAAATCCGGAAAACGAAGGAATCCGCCCCCCTGCTGGAGGCAGAGATCGCCAGGCTCTCGGCCGAGAAAGTTTCGGTGGAATCGAACATAGAGGCGGACCTGCTGGCCCGCTACCGGCGCATTGCCGAGGCGCTCCGAGGCGTCGCCCTGGCCGAGGCCAAGGACGAGCTCTGCAGCGCCTGCCACGTCCGTATCCGTCCGCAGATGTACGCCGAACTCCTCCGGACCGATGCCATCCTCGTCTGCGACAGCTGCTCCCGGATACTGTTTCACCGGGAGAATTCCTGAGGCCCGCCCCCCGGTTTTCCCCCCGGGACGCTTTCCGCTAAAAAAATTCAGGTTTTTCCCCCATGGTCGATATGTACCTTGAGGTTGAGAACTCAATCACCCCGGGGCCAGACCATGAGCGTGCCGATGATACAGGATGCAACCGACGTCGTTATCCCCGTCTATAACCAGTATTGCTGCACCCGGAACCTGATCGAGAGCATCTACCGCCATACCGACGTGCCATTCCACATCTACGTCATCGATAATGCGTCTACGGATGAGACCGTGGACCTCGACAAGGTGTTCACCCGTGAGATCACCGTGGTGCACAACCGGCGGAACCGGGGATGGTGCGGCGGCGCCAACCAGGGCGTCGCGCTCGGCCGGAATCCGAATGTCGTGCTGATGAACAACGACGTCGAGGTCTCCCGGGACTGGCTGGGGAACCTGGTCTGGTTCCTCAACACCCATCCCCTGATCGGGGCGGTGGGCCCCCTGAACTCGAACCCGAACGACTGGCAGTGCGTCGACCGGGTCCGGCGGAGCATGGTGCCCCAGATCCCGAACTTCCTGACCGAGGACCTGCACGAGCGCAACCGGATCCTCCGGCACCACTTCAGCAGGGCGGGCATCCTGGTCGCGGGGATGCTGGCGTTCTTCTGCGTGGCCATGAGACGGCGTACGATGGAGCGGGTCGGCTCCCTCGACGAGAGTTTCGTCGCCGGAGGGGACGACGACGACTACTGTCGCCGGCTGAGAAAAGAGGGGTACGTGCTCGGGCTTTCGCTCGACACCTACGTGGTCCACCACTCCAGCCTGACCGCCAAGGCCATTTTCGACTCCACCGACGGCCCCGTCGGCCGCAACAGGGCCCTGGCCCGCTGAAGGGCCGCCCCGCGCTTCCGGGATCTGCCCGCCTCAGGGGACGAACATGTACCCCTTCCCCCGCAGGCTGATGAAGTGGCGCGGCCGCTCCGGCTCCTCCTCGAAATGCTTCCGCAGCCGGACGATGAAATTGTCCACCGTGCGGGATTCGGCCTTCGAGTTGTACCCCCAGACTTTTTCAAGCAGGTCGCTGCGGGAGTGCACGCGGTTGGGCCGGGAGACGAGCTCCCGGAGCAGGCTCGCCTCGAGGGCCGTGATCTGGAACGTACCTTTCGGGCCGCTGGCGCACAGTTTTTCTAGGTCGACGGTGCAGCCGGCCACGGTGATCTGCGGGGGGAGGGCGCCGTCGCTTGCGTACCAGGTGGCGCGCTCGATCATGCGCTCGACCCGCAGCAGCAGCTCCTTCAGGTGGAAGGGCTTGGTCATGTAGTCGTCCGCCCCCAGCTCCAGCCCGTGGATGCGGTCCTGCGCCGCCGACCGGGCCGTGAGCATCAGTATCGGAAGCCGTGTGTTCTGCTGCCGGATCTGGCGCGCCACCTCGAACCCGTCGATCTCCTCGATCATCAGGTCCAGGATGATCAGGTCGAACGGCTCGCTGAGAAGCAACGCCAGGGCCTGTTTCCCGCTCGGGGTCGACCGCACCCTGTACCCCTCCTGCTCGAGGTTGAACTGCAGCGGGCGCGCGAGGTTCAGCTCGTCTTCGACCAGGAGGATGCTGCCGGATCGGTTTCCGGGTTCCATCGTGCTCATGGGGTATCGCCTCCGGCCGCCCGGCGGCTCGGCCGGCGGCGGTTCCAGTACTGGCGGGCCCTCGGGAGGCGGATGCTGAAAGTCGCCCCCCGCCCGATCCCGGGGCTGGACGCCCAGACCTTGCCGCGGTGGTCCCGGACGATGCTCTGCACGATATAGAGCCCGAGCCCCGTCCCCCGGATGCGCGAATTCGGCTCCTCCGAGCTTCGCCAGAACATCTTGAATACCTGCTTGAGGTCCCTGCTGCCGATGCCGCAGCCGCTGTCGGTGACGTCGAGGCGGCAGCTGCGCAGATCCCGGTGCAGCTTCAGGCGGATCGTGCTGCCGGCGGGCGAGTAGCGGGCGGCGTTCTCCAGGAGATTGTTCAGCACGATCCGCATCGCGAAGCGGTCGACGGCGACCCGCGCGTCCCGCCCGGGCTCGAGCACGATCGTGTGCCCGTCCTGCTCGTACAGGTGGCGGTCCTCCTCGAGGATTCCGCCGACAAAATGCCGCATGCTGACCGTCTCGAGGTGGTACCGGTTCCGTTTCTTCTCTATGCGCTCGGCCCCCAGGATGCGGTCGATCAGCGTGGCGAGGCGCTCGGTGTCGTCGAGCATCATGCGGATGTACTCCTGCTTGGTGTCGGCCGGGAGGTCGCGTATGGCCATCGTCTCCAGCGCGAGCTGGATCGAGGCCACGGGGGATTTCAGCTCGTGGGTGACGTTGGAGACGAACGCCCGCTGCATGCGGTTGAGCCGGTGCTGCTTGCCCCAGTAAATGAATATGACGGTCGCGCCCGCGAGGATCAGCGCAAGCAGAAGCCCGCCGACGACCAGGGGGAGCCAGCCGAACCCGACGATGTCGGCCTGGGTCCGGAGCTGCCCGGCCATGTCGCGGAACTGGGAGTATTTCCCCACGTACCACCGGATCCAGGCCACCATGAGCAGGATCCACAGGACCTGGATCGACAGGAAGATGGTGACCGGGTGGTAGATCCAGCGGGTCTGGAATTTCAGGGTTTTCATCATAGGCGCCCACCAGGCGTTCGGTCCGGCCGGGGCCCCGGGAGGGCACGGGTGTGATCCGCGGGCCCGGGCGCCTGCCGGCTACGCGTCGTGGTTGGCGAGCAGTTCGAGCACTTCTCCGCCGAATTCCCGGACGCGCCACCGGCGCATGCCCGGCACGTTTTCGAGTCCCTCGAGGTCCGCCGGGGGATGTTCGGAAAGATTTTCGAGCAGGTTGGCCGGAAATACAACCCCGACGTGCAGGTTCAGTTCCTTCGCCTTGGATTTCCGCCAGTTCTTGAGCCGGTCCATCCGGCGCTTGCTTTCCCGGCTCGGGGAACGCCAGTTGGCGTTGTTGGGGGGCTGCGGGGGTGCGGGGTTCTCCTTGGACGCATTCCGGATTGCCTGGAGGATGTCCTCGGCGTATCCGCGGGCCACGCGGTAGGAAACGCCGGGACGGTGGAACATCTCCCTGGAGCTGCGCGGCGGGTTCTGCGCCAAATCGACCAGGACCGGGTTGTTCAAGACCTTGAACGAGGGGACGTCCAGGTCCTGCGCGATGCGGTCCCGCAGGATGTAGAGCTCCCGCAGCAGGGCCTGCTGGCGGGGCTTGAGGCTGTGGTACCCCTTGATGCGGCGGTACCCTTCGGTGTCGAATTCCTTGACCGGCCTCTCGATCGACACCTCCGCCTCGAACTCCTCCCGGGCCCATTCCAGCCGGTTCATCTCCTGCAGCTTTGCCTCGAGCGTGTCCCGCAGCCGGAGCAGGTGGAGGGTGTCCATGGCCGCGTACTCCAGCTGCTCGGGTTTCAGCGGCCGGCGGGACCAGTCGTCGCGCTGCCTCCGCTTGGAGTGGTGGATCGACAGGATCTCCTCCATCAGGGCTCCGAGGCCGAGGAACTCGTACCCCAGCAGCTGCGCCGCGACGTGGGTGTCGAAGATGTTCCGGAACTCGAACCCGTAATCGCGCCGCAGGCAGAAGAAGTCGTAGCTGGGGGCGTGGAACACCTTCTCCACGGAGGGGTCGGCCATCACCGGGGCGAGTTTCCCGATTTCGTCGATGACGAGCGGGTCGAGGATGTAGGTGTCGCTGTCGCTCGAGATCTGGATCAGGCAGACCTTCTCGAAATAGTGGTAGAGGCTGTCGGCCTCGACGTCGATCGCCAGGCGGGGGGAGGATTGCAGGCGCCCGAGCGCATCGCGGAAGTCCCCGGTCGTGGATACGAGGCTGTATCGGGGGCCTTCGGGTTCTTCTGGTTCTTCTGGTTCGTTCTTCGTCGGTCGATCCATGGGCGGGCACAGCGTAGCAGAATTCGGCCGCGTGTACAATCGGGGAATTCCCTACCGCGCCGCCCGCCTCGAAAGCCTCCGCAGCCGGCCGAGAACCGCCTCGAGGATCCCGACCGCCCGGTCGATCTCCTCCCCGGTGGTGAATCGGCAGAGGCTGAAGCGCAGGGAGCTCTGGACGATGTCGGGGCGCAGCCCCATCCCGATCAGGACGTGGGAAGGGTCGAGGGAGCCCGCGGCGCAGGCGCTGCCGGTGGAGACCGAGAGGCCTTCGAGGTCGAGGGCGATGACGGCCGCCTCCCCCTCCACCCGTTCGAAGGACATGTTCAGGATGTTCGGGAGACGGGGGGCGCTGCCGTTGATGCGGACCCCCGGGATGCGCTCCCGGACTTGCTCCCGGAGCCGGTCGAGCAGCCCGGCAATCCGGGAGGCCATCTCCGGGAGCCGGTCCGCGGCCAGCCTGGCGGCCGTGCCGAACCCCACGATGGCGGGGACGTTTTCGGTCCCTGCCCGGCGCTTCCTCTCCTGGGGCCCGCCGGTCAAAAAGGGCCGGAAGGCCGTCCCCTTCCGGATGTAGAGGGCCCCGATCCCTTTCGGTCCGTGGATCTTGTGCGCCGATACCGACAGCAGGTCCACCCCGAGGTCCCGCACGCGCAAGGGGATCTTCCCGGCCGTCTGCACCGCGTCGGTGTGCAGGAGGACGCCGTGCCTGGCGGCCAGCGCCCGGATTTCCTCCACCGGCTGGATGATGCCGGTTTCGTTGTTGGCGTGCATGACCGAGACGAGGATGGTGTCCTCGCGGATGGCCGCAAGGATGGCGGCGGGGTCGACGCGGCCCGAGGCGTCGACGGGGACGCGGGTGACTTCCGCGCCCTCCTTCTCCAGGGCGCTGCAGGTTTCGAGCACGGCGGGGTGTTCGATCCGGGTCGTGACGATGTGCCTCCCCTGCCGGTACCCGCTCCGCCAGACCCCCCACAGGGCCGCGTTGTCGGCCTCGGTCCCGCCCGAGGTGAAGACGATCTCCTTCGTATCGGCGCCCAGGAGGTCCGCGACCGACCGGCGGGCCTTCTCGACGGCCGTGCGCGCCTCCTGCCCGTGGACATGGACGCTGCTGGCGTTGCCGAAGTTCTCCCGGAAATAGGGGATCATGGATTCCAGGACGGCCGGGTCCATAGGCGTCGTCGCGCTGTTGTCGAGGTAGATTCTCTGGTCCATGGCTCCCACCGGGCCGCAGGCGGCCCGAACAAGCACTTTTCAGTGCACGAATCAGGATACCATACCGATGCAGACACAGGAACGCAATGGATGATACCATAGGGGCTGGTTAAGGAGATCGCCATGACACATTCCGGACGCATCGTCACGCTTCTGACCGATTTCGGCCTGCACGACCACTTCGCCGCGGCCGTCAAGGGGGTTCTGCTCGGGCTCAACCCCGGCCTGACCCTGGTCGACGTCAGCCACCTCGTGCCGCCGCAGGACGTCCGAACCGGCGCCTTCGTGCTCGGTCAGGCCTACGGCTGCTTCCCGCCCGGCACGGTGCATCTGGCCGTGGTGGACCCCGGCGTCGGCACCTCGCGCAGGCTGCTCGCCGCCACGGCCGGAGGCCACTTCTTTGTCGCCCCGGACAACGGGATCCTCAGCTACGTGGAGAAGGGGAACGAGGATTTCCGCGCGTACGGGATTACGGCCGACCACTACTACCGCAAGCCGGTATCCCCCACCTTCCACGGGCGCGATATCCTGGCGCCGATCGCCGCCTGGATCAGCCGGGACATCCCGATCCATCAGCTGGGCGACCAACTGCAAGACCCGGTCCGGATCCCCGTGCCGGTCCCCGAGCGCGTCCAGGAGGGGCTCGTACAGGCGGCCGTTCTCGCGGTCGACCATTTCGGGAATTTGATCACGAACCTCACCCCCGGCCACCTGCCGGCATTCGACCCCGGCGGCCCGCTCCCGTTCAAGGTCCTGGCCGGCCGGCGGGAAGTCTCGGCCTACCACCAGACCTACGGGGAAGGGGAGGACGGGGAGGTCTTTCTCGTGACCGGATCGTCCGGATACGTCGAGATAGCGATCAAGGGGGCGCCGGCCTCCTCGGCCCTGGGGCTGAGGCCCGGAAGCCCCATCGGGGTCGTGCTCGGGACGGACCGGCCGTGAACGCCCTCCAGGGGACGCTGTTCCAGCCGCAGGGACGGGCCTCCACCCTGCGCGTCGGCCCGGCCGGCTGGAACTACCGCGACTGGGAGGGCATCGTGTACCCCGCGGGGGGAGGCCGGTCGTTCGACCCGCTGGCGTACCTGGCCGACTACTGCGACACCATCGAGATCAACAGCTCCTTCTACGCGCCCCCCCGCCCGGCCGTGGCCGCCACCTGGGCCCGCAAGGTGCGCAACAACCCCAATTTCCGCTTCACGGCCAAGGCCTGGCAGCGCCTGACGCACGCGGCCGGTGAGGACGCCGCCGCCGGCCTGGCTGCGGACTGCGACACGGTGCGCGCCTCGATGGCGCCGCTGGCCGAGGCCGGCATCCTCGGGGGGCTGCTGGTGCAGTTCCCGTGGAAATTCCGCAATTCCCCGGAAAACCTGGAGTATCTCGGCGCCCTGCTGCACCTTCTCCGAGACATGCCCCTGGTCCTCGAGGTGCGCCACGGGAGCTGGGCGGGGGAGCCCTTCCTCGATTTCCTCCGGGAGAACAACGTGGCCCTCTGCAACATCGACCAGCCCGTGATCGGGAATTCGCTGAAGCCGGGGGCGGAGCTGACGGCCCGGATGGGCTATTTCCGGTTCCACGGGCGCAACTACGAGAACTGGTTCCGGGAGGGGGCCGGCCGGGACGCCCGCTACGACTACCTCTACTCGAAGGACGAGGTCCGCCAGCTTTCCATGAGGATCCGCCGGGTGCAGGCCCGGGCCGGGGAGACCTACGTCATCACCAACAACCACTTCCGGGGGCAGGCGCTGGTCAACGCCATGGAGATTCTGGCGGAGCTCGACGCGGTCCCCCCGGCCGTTCCGCCGCCGCTTGCGGCCGCCTACCCCGACCGCCTCGGCTGGGCCCGCCGGTAGCGCACCTCCTCGGCGGGGTTCCCGCTCCGGAATATCCGCCCGCAGCATTTTTCCGGGGACTTTTCCCCCATCCCGGTATTACAATTCCGGCGGTCTCCCTCATGCCGGAGACAGGGCGCTGTCCCGGGGCCCGTTCAGGCCCCGATGCCCGGGGTCTTCGGGCGCCGTTTCCCTAGGAGTGGATGACACCATGTGCTGCTGGATACTGTTCGCGTTCGCTTTCGCCCCCCGCGCGGCGCTTGTCCTGATGTGGCTGCTCAACGACCGCATTTCGGCCGCCTTCAACGGCATCCTCCTCCCGATCATCGGGTTTTTCCTGATGCCCTGGACGACGCTCATCTACACGCTGGTGTCCCCCGGGGGAATACACGTGCTCGACGTCGTCCTGATCGTCGCGGCGGTCGGGGCCGATCTGGGCATCTGGGGAGGCGGAGCCAGGAAACGCCGGTCCCTCTGACCTGGATCCGCACGGACCCTTTCTTCGGGGCGCTGGACGATTCGGGGCGAACCGGCATGGGGAGTCCTCATGACAGCCACATCCTCCGCACGACCGGCGATCTCCTGCCGCGGGCTGCGCAAACAGTACGAGGGCGCAGACGGTTCCGTCTGCGCCGTCGACGGGCTGGACCTCGAAATCCGCCTCGGGGAATGCTTCGGCCTCCTCGGCCCGAACGGCGCCGGCAAGACGACGACGATCGAGATTTTCGAGGGGCTCCTGGCCCCCACCTCCGGCGATGTCGAGGTCCTCGGCATGCGCTGGGGCGGCCGAGACAACGAACTGCGCCAGAGGATCGGGATTTCCCTGCAGGAGACCCGGTTCACGGAAAAACTCACGGTTGCCGAGACGCTCGAGCTTTTCCGCAGCTTCTACCGGGAGGGGCACAGCCCCGGGGAGGTGATGGAAACGGTCGGTTTGACCGAAAAGGCCGGCTCATGGGTGGGGAAGCTCTCGGGCGGGCAGCGCCAGCGGCTTGCCGTCGCCTGCGCGCTGGTCGGCAACCCCAGCCTCCTGTTCCTGGATGAACCGACGACGGGGCTCGACCCCCAGTCGCGGCGGCGGCTCTGGGACGTCATCCTCCGGTTCCGCGAAGGGGACCGGGCCGTGCTGCTGACGACCCATTACATGGACGAGGCGGAGCGTCTGTGCGACAGGGTGGCCGTCATCGACCACGGCAGGATCCTGGCCCTGGGCACGCCGGCGGATCTCATCGCGGGCCTCGGCGGTGAGCACGTGATCGAGTTTTCGCTCAAAGACGGTGCCGAAATCCCGGGGGCGGACCTGGAGCGGCTCCCGTCGGTCCGCGAAATGCGCCCGAACGGCAGCGGCGCCGCCCTGACCGTGTCCGAGCCCCATGTCGCCGTCCCGGCGCTGATTGCGTTTCTCGAGGCCCGCCGCCTGGTCCTGGCGCGGCTCTCCACCCGGCATGCGAGCCTCGAGGACGTTTTCGTGAATCTTACCGGAAGGCATCTGCGCGATGACGACGTATCATCCTCTTAGGGAACTCCTGAAGGCGAGGATGCGGGAGTTCGTGCGCGAGCCCGAGACCATCTTCTGGGTCTACGGATTCCCGGTGCTCATCGCCATCGGTCTCGGCATCGCCTTCGGCCACCGCCCCGTCGACCGGGTCTTCGTCGACGTCGAGCAGCACCCGATGGCCGGCGAGGTCGCCGGGGATCTAGGGCGGGACCCGGGCTTCGCCGTGGCGATCCACACCGGATCGGAGTGCAGGGAGAGGCTGAGGCTCGGCAAAGCGCTTGTCACGGTCGTGCCGGGCGAGCGCTTCACCTACCGGTACGATCCTACCCGTCCGGAAAGCGATCTGGCGCGCCGGCGCGTCGACGACGCGCTCCAGCGGGCCGCGGGCCGGATCGACCCCATCCCGACCGTGGACCGGCACGTGACCGAGCCCGGGGCGCGGTACATAGATTTTCTCATCCCCGGCCTGCTCGGCATGAACCTGCTCGCGGGCAGCCTGTGGGGCGTCGGCTACGTCATCGTCGACATGAGGGTGCGGAAGTTGCTGAAAAGATTCATGGCCACGCCGATGAGACGGACCCATTTCCTGGCGGCCGCCATAGGCGGCAGGATGGCGTTCATGATCCCCGAGGTGGCGGTGATCCTGGGCGCCGGGGCCCTGCTGTTCGGCGTGCCCGTCCGCGGCAGCTGGCTTTCGATCCTCTTCCTGTCGATCCTCGGGGCGGCGTCGTTCACCGGGATGGGGCTGCTCGTCGCGTCCCGGGCGCAGAAGCTCGAGACGGTCTCCGGCCTGATGAACCTGATCATGCTGCCCATGTACCTGCTTTCGGGCATCTTCTTCTCCCCGGAGCGCTTCCCCGATTTCATGCAGATCCCGATCCAGGCGCTCCCGCTGACCCAGTTCAATTACGCTCTCCGGGAGATCGTCCTCGAGGGGGCGTCGCTGGTCTCGCAATCCTGGAGGATGGGGATCCTGGCCGCATGGGGCGGCGTCTCCTTCCTCGGCACCCTGCGCTGGTTCCGCTGGAACTAGCGCTCCGGGAGGATTTTGGGTAACAACGGGGTGGATTTTTGCCGCGCCGAGTGGTATAAGACACCTCCGAGATAGTCGCTGCCTATATGCCGGGGTAGCTCAGTCGGTAGAGCAACGGACTGAAAATCCGTGTGTCGACGGTTCAATTCCGCCCCCCGGCACCACTTCCAAAGCCTCCGAAAGCCTCTACTGTCAAGCATTTACGCAGATTTGGCCACTTCCCGAACAGGCCCGGAATACCCTCAAAATACCTCTGCTGTGCCCAAAACTGTGCCCGCGAGAATCTCACTCTATCCAACTCCAGCCAACTGAAACCAAAATAGGGGGAATTCAGGGGAGGAGAGAGTTCGTTAGGGCGCCGGCACTTTCTGCTTCAGCTCTTCAAACCAGTTCACGACGATGTTGATTTTACGCGGAGCTTCGGCGGCCGATTCGCGATCGGAGGTCTCGGCGGGCTTCAGCATCAGAAACCGCTTGCCGTCGGGGTGGATGTCCCACGGAACATATCTGTGACCCATATAAAAGGAAGTACCAGGCGCTCTCCGCAAAATCACCTTGGGGCTTCCTGCCTTAAAAGCCGGGGCGGTCTCCACGGCAACAGCCATCAACCCGTTATCACCCCAATAAAAAAGCTCCCGCCCATCCCTTGACCACAGGGGATTGGATCCACCATTTGTAGAGACTTTCCATTGCCCCTTGTCTACATCGGGAAAGGGGCGCACGTATACTTCATACCTGATTCCTTCATTGGATACATAGGCCAGCCATCGCCCATCGGGAGAGATACTAGGGGTCATTTCATGGTATCTTTCATGCAGCAGCGGAGTTATGCCTCCGCCCCCTTCCATGGAAAGCATTCCAATGTCATCGCTATCAAGGAGGCCTTTATACAGTATCAGGAATTCCCCATCACCCGACCAGGATCGCGGAACGAGTAATGGGTCTGAGACCCTGCCGAGAACTTTATCCTCTCCGGTGCCGTCTGCGGCCCTCCGGTAGAGGCCCGTCCTATCACCATGATCACCACGATTGGAGGCAAAAACTATCGATTTTCCGTCGGGAGTCCAAATTGGCCATACATCGTCTGATGTATCAAAAGTCAGCTTCATCATGCGTTCACGAGCCATATCCCAAATATGGATATCCTGATTTCCTCCAGCATAAATGCTCAGGGCAACCTGCGTTCCGTCTGGAGATATTTTCAGACTACGATACTCATCGGGCAAAGCCGCAATCGGCTCTTCTTTCCCTTCCCGGTCTACCCATACCAGACTTCGCTTAAGCCCCGCAGTAGTTGCTGTTCCCGGCACGTATATCAGTGTCCCCGAATCGGAGACGGCGTAGCTCCAAAAAAATGAAGGATTCAGGACACCTTCGATAACGGATACCGGTCCTGCCGTCACCTCCAGCGTGCGGAGATCAAAGGGTCTGGCGTACAGATTATGGCCGACGCCATAGACAATATGTCCGGTCTCTATGTACCGGGCAAAACCACCCTCAAAAAGTTCCTTGCTTTCCCCTGATTCAAGCGATCGCACCATAACTGTATGAGGCGGGCCTGCACCGGCGGTGAAGAGCACCGATTTTCCATCGGGCAGCATTTGCGGAACTCCCAGGATTTTGCCTTTCTCCTCGAACAGGGGCTCCAGCTTCCCCCCGTCTGCAGAAACCCACATGATATTTTCACCAGATCCCTGCAGGATTCTATTGTCGGCAGTCCAGCTGAATCCTCCATCCTCCAAGGCATCGCATAGGGTGACGGGGGAACCTCCTCCAATGGTAATTTTCTTCAACTTGCCTTGGGATACGTAGCCAATCCATTCGCCGTCTGGGGAGAAAAATGGCCAGTCAGCCCCCTCGGTTCCGGCGAGGAGTGTAGCGGTCCAATCGTCCATGGAACGCAGGTACAACCCTTCAGGGGTACTGTAGGCCAATAGATTGCCGTCACGGGAAACCGCAATAACCGGAGCCCCTGCGAGATTGTAGAATTTATGAGCATCGGGCAGATAATATTCAAAGCGCAGGACTTGCTTTGGTTCCACCGGCTTCGGTTTCCAGACAGCCCACCCTGCGACGATCGCAGCCAGGACGAAAGCCGCCGCAATCCAGGGGAGTATCGTGCGCAGCTTGTTTCGATGTTCCGCTCCGGCAATCGGCTGTGCGAATACGCCGTCGGGATCGGCCAAAGCTTGCTCCATCTCATACCGCGCATCACGGATATCCTGATATCGCCTGTTCAAGTCTCTTTGCAGACAGCGGGTAATTGCCTCGCGCACCCTCGGATGGAGGTTGGCGGGAAGCAGGTCCAGTTTCACATCGCCCTTGATCACCGATGCAAGTATTTCGCTGACATCCTCCCCTCGGAAGGCAACGCGACCCGTCAACATCTCATACAGCACAGCACCGAACGCCCAGATGTCGGCTCTCTTGTCCACAGGTTTTCCGCGAGCCTGTTCGGGGGGCATGTAGGCTGCGGTTCCGAGAATCAGGCCCTGCTGTGTCGCGGCGTTGCTTAGCGTAGGGGAGTTGGACAGATTCAGATCAGCCTGGTCGCCGGCAAACGCTTTCGCCAAACCAAAGTCCAGCACCTTCACTTTACCGTCGGGCGAAACTTTGACATTGGCCGGCTTCAGGTCGCGGTGTATCACGCCCTTCTCATGCGCGGCTTCGAGGGCTTCGGCAATCTGGAGAGCCAGCTTCAGGGCTTCCTCGACAGGGATCGGGCCGCGTTTGATCCGCTCTGCCAACGTGTCCCCTTCGATCAGTTCCATGACAAGGAACTGCGTTTCAGCGGACTCCTCCAGCCCGTGGATGGCGGCGATGTTCGGGTGGTTCAGGGAAGCCAGCAGCTTGGCCTCGCGCTGGAAGCGGGCAACCCGATCGGCATCCTTTGCGAATTCTTCAGGCAGAACCTTTATGGCGACGTCGCGTCCGAGTTTCTGATCCTTCGCCCGATACACTTCGCCCATGCCGCCCCTGCCGATTTTCTCTGTGATGCTGTAATGCGAAAGGATTTGGCCGATTTCAGGCATGTGTCCCGCCTCGTCGAAAGAAGACCGACATGCTGCCAGGCTGTGCTTGAGAATCTATGGGGCCAATTATACAGGGCAATGGCTGGAGAGCGGAAGGGAAATCCGTGAGTCGACGGTTCAATCGCACCCCCCGGCACAAACTGCAAAGCTTTGTCCGTCAAACACTTGCTCTGATTTAGCATATTCCCGAACAGGCCCGGAATACACTCAAAATGCCCCGGCTGTGCCCAATGTGCCCGCGAGGATCCAAGAGTATCCAACTCCAGCCAACTGGAACCAAAATAGGGAAAATTTAGAGGGAAAGTTTGCTACGGGATGGGCACTCGTTCTCTCTGCCTACGGCTTTGCAGGAAATGAGAATTTGTTGAGCTACTTTGAAAGATCTGACAAGACCTCGAAACGCTGGAAATGCTTAGATGCCAAGGCTATTCGGTTCTGGTATCGGCAGAGCTCAAGTCGGCTGATTCGGGAAACAAGCTTAGCCACAGGCGTCACCATCGACAGTCCTCTTCTGCAGTATCCTGGAGATATCCTGGTTATACTGGACACCGTGGGGAAATTGATGGCTTTCCATTCCATGCCGGAACAG
>CAZYXB010000037.1:0-28669 GCA_964651155.1 uncultured Acidobacteriota bacterium
CCTAGCGTCCCGCGAAGCGTCCTGCCGGGTGCTTTCGGCATCCGTTGGGCGCCACTGCAGCACAATAATAACCCGAGGCGGAGGCGTCGTCCTCCGCACGTCAGCGCCCCGCGCATGGCCCGAATCGCTGCGTGACCTGATGTCCGGAGTCTGGGCGACGGGCCTCATCCCCGCGGGAACACGCATGCAAATCAAACAAAAGTACACTATGCTCTCCGGATCACTGGTAAATTATAATCTGAATCCCGGATGATGCAACGCCTATGAAAATTAAAATAGTCAACCGCTCCCGCCACGCACTCCCCGCATATGAAACGGCCCTGTCGGCGGGCATGGACCTGCGGGCCAACCTTGATGCACCCGTGACGCTGGCGTCTTTGGAACGGGCTCTTGTCCCCACGGGGCTGTTCGTGGAGCTTCCTAGGGGATACGAGGCCCAGATCCGGCCGCGGAGCGGTCTGGCGATCCAGAAAGGCATCAGCCTCGTCAATGCCCCTGGGACCATTGACGCCGATTACCGCGGAGAGATCAAGGTCATCCTCATCAATCTTTCCGGCGAGGCTTTCCGCGTTGAAGACGGCGAACGCATAGCCCAGATGGTCATTTCGAGGCACGAAATAGCGGAGTGGGAGGAGGTAGAGGAGCTCAATGAAACAGCACGGGGGGCCCATGGCTTCGGTCACAGCGGGACCGGCTAGTTCTTTCCGGCAGGAAGCCCGCATGGCCTATCAAAGGAGGCGGCGATCCTGTTTCATCGCACAAAGACCGGCAAGTGCCGCCGTGCCTACGGCGCCCGGGATCTGTCCCGTCCCGGAAAGCGCCTTGTCCGGTGCGGGGCCCTATGTGGACCCGGGCGGCCGCCCGGCGCCGCCGGGCTCTTCCGTTACAGCCCGCTAGATTCTCAGCGCGCGATCGAGATCCAATTCGGGAAGGTGTCCTGCCGAATACGGCATGATGAAGGGCGGTTTTCCGCAACCGCCCGGGCGGGGCTTCCGGTGCACATCCGCGGATCCATCCCAAGCGGCCGAACGGGTGCGTTCCGGGGGCACGACGCAGGTCGCGGGGTGCGGGCAACGCATCGGGGCGGACTCGGCCTACACCGCGCTTGCCAGGTATGGTGTGAGATCCTCCGCGGTGCAGATACGGCAAAGATCCGGGCTGCGGGCGATGCGGTCGGCCAGGGCGGTGTGTATGGCATGTCCGGCGCGCTCCGCATACAGGTGGCCGATTATCGGGTAGCCCGTGAGGGATATGTCCCCCAGCAGGTCCAGGAGCTTGTGCCTCACGAATTCGTCGGGGAACCGCAGCCCGTTCTCCACGATGCCGGATTCATCCAGTACGACGGCGTTGTCCAGGGATCCGCCGCGTATCAGGCCGAGACTTTTGAGATATTCGACGTCTGAGACGAACCCGAAGGTCCGGGCTTGACCTATCTCGGTGCGGTAGGATTCCGGGGTCAACTCGAGGCGGATCTCCTGGTGCCCGATCGCCTTGTGTTCAAAATCGATTATGTAGGTCACCTTCCGGCTGAAGTCGGGATAGACGGCCGCAACCTTTTCCCCCTGCCGGATCTCGATCGGCTTTTCAACCACCATGTATTGTCTCAGAGCGTCCTGTTTGACAATTCCCGCGTTCAGGATCTGTTCCATGAAAAGCCTGCCGCTGCCGTCGAGGATCGGCACTTCCATGGAATCGAGATCAAGGTACAGATTGTCAATGCCGAGCCCGTAGAGGGTCGAAAGCAAATGCTCCACCGTAGAGATCATAACCCCTTTTTTCATGAGGGTTGTAGCGTAGCTGACCTTGGCTACATGGGAGCGGATCGCTTCGATCTCGAAATTCTTCAGATCGGAGCGGCGGAATATGATCCCCGTGTCCGGTGGTGCCGGAACGAGCGTGAGATTGACGCAATAGCCCGTATGGAGCCCTATTCCCTTGAAGCGGGTTTTCTTGCGGAGAGTCCTCTGAAAAACGAGCATGTATGAATCCGGATTAAAGGGTCCAGCATACGGCTGGCATGAAGTATGGATCAATGCAATTACAGTGCCAGTAAGAAGTGGGGCAGGGAATACTTCCTATATTCATTGTAATCATTATCTTATGCCTGGAATATACGCCAAGAAAAAACAGGGGGGTCCGGCGTGTTGTTGTCAAAATGATACAGATTCATCGCGCCGATGCCCTGCGTCCCGGCCGAAAGATTCCCGGGCGTCCGGCCGGCCCCCCGGCGGCCCCCATAGAGCGCTATTTTGGCCGTACCTGCCCGATGCTTGTGTTTATCTGCATTGTCCCGTTGCGGTACGTGCGATTTTTGTGGTAGAAATAATGCTTGCGGCGAGAGGATTTATGAAAGGCATAGGGGCGCATTCGATCAAGTGTTGGCGTTGGCGATGGGAATCGGTATATGCTCGGGACGGTTCGCCGCTAGTTGCCTGAATCCGGTACAGAGTTGGGTGAGACAGCCGTGAACGACTCGAGGCGTTCGCGGCATTTTTTTGTGCGCCCTGCCGGGCGCGCTCCTTGGAGGTGAAAGTCCTCTGCGGGCCCGGTCGGGGGAACTGCCAGCCGGACGGCAAGGGTGCCCATCGCGAGTTGGAGCCTGAACGAGGCCGCAGGCAAAGCGCCGGACTGGCGCAGCGCTAGCGCATGAGGCAAACACGCGGGGTAAGACGGCCCCTATCGGTAGAACCCGGTACTGGCACGGAATGCGTGGACCTACATGCTTTGGCCATAAGCGTGAAAGGGGTGCGCAGCACCCGGGAAGACCCGGCGGATTGCCAAGAGCCAGGGGGGTCGGGAGGCCTTCGGATGATCCGCCAGAAGTCAGATGAGGGTATTCGAGGTCCCGTTTTACGAACCAAAGGACTGAACAGATACTCTTGGAAAGGTGCCTCCGTTTGGAAAGGCAGGGCACGAAGGCAGAGAAGCCGAAAGCCTCTGGGGGAAGAAGCGGACGGAACCCGCGAGTGAAGCCCCCGGGCGCGTCAAGCACCACCTCAGGGGGGGAAAGGACCGGACCGGGGGCAACGAACCGGTATGGATGGATCGAACAGAGCAGCGTGGTGGCGGCCTCGCACCGGGTGGAGCACAATACGGGGGCAGCGGGTGTTGATAGAATGACCGTCACCGATCTCAGGGCACATCCAAAGGAGCGATGGTCGACGATCAACCGGGGCTGCTTGCATTGCTGACGACGGTTCGTCTGGCCCGATACGTAACGGAACCGCCGGATACGGAACCGTACGTCCGGTGCCGTGGGAGGATCGGGGCCGTCAGTCTCCGTTGTGCCCGATCCTATGGTTTCAGGATCCATACGCGGCATGAGGGGGTCATCCCCACATCCGCCGCCCCGCTTGGAATTGCCGGGGTTTGATTCTTGAGAGCTATTGTTATGATACAGCCGTCACTAGAGGAAATACGAACAATGGCCGGGCGGGGAACCGTGATACCGGTGTGCAAGGATATTCTCGCGGATCTTCTAACCCCCGCTGCCGCATTCCTCAGGATCGCACAGGGACGCCGGAGGGCATTTCTTCTGGAAAGCGTGGAGGGGGGCGAGCGGATCGCCAGGTATTCTTTCATCGGCTGGGATCCCTTTCTCATGGTGCGCGGCAAGGGCAACACCGTCTGGATCGAAAGCCAGGGTGTTACCGTGCAGGAGGAAACGCGCGGGTTCGAGAAGCTGAGGAGCATTTCGAGGGATTTCAAGCCGGTTCCGATACCGGATTTGCCGCCGTTTCTCGGCGGCGGAGTCGGGTATTTCGCGTACGATGCCATCCGCCAGTTTGAAAAATTGCCCGCCATGGCCGAAGACGATCTCGGGATCGATGATTACCAGGTAATGTATTTCTCCAATATTCTCGCCTTCGATCATCTGCGGCACCGCATTCACATCATCGCCAATATTTTCGACGATCGGGACGGCCGCGACCTTGAAGCCAAATACGGGGACGCGCTGTCGCGTATTGAACAGACCGAGAAACGTCTGAACGTTCCGATCTCCCTTCCGCTGCCGGATCCCAAAGAGACCATTCCCGAGCCCGTTTCCAATCTGAGCACCGAGAGGTACGACGCCAATATTGAAACGGCCAAGAAACATATTTATGCCGGCGACGTTTTCCAGGTGGTGCTTTCCCAGCGCTATGCGATGAAGATCGGCTGCGATCCGTTCGACATCTACCGCGCTCTTCGTTTTATCAATCCTTCGCCGTACATGTTCTTCCTCCACATGGACAACCTGCACCTGGTCGGGGCCTCCCCTGAAATGCTGGTGAAGGTTCAGGACGGGCGAGTCGAGTATGGCCCGATTGCCGGAACGCGCCCGCGAGGGGGCACTCCGGAGGAGGACGCCCTGCTGGAGGCCCAACTGCGGGCGGATGAAAAGGAGCGGGCGGAGCATATCATGCTGGTGGATCTCGGGCGCAACGATCTGGGCCGCGTGTGCAACTACGGTACGGTCCGGGTGACTGACCTGATGCGCATCGAGAAATACAGCCATGTCATGCATCTGGTAAGCAGCGTGGAGGGCGAGCTCAGGGACGGCCTGGACTGCTTTCACGCGCTGGAGGCCTGCTTGCCGGCCGGCACCGTATCCGGTGCGCCCAAGGTGCGCGCCATGGAGATCATTGAAGACCTCGAGCCGTGTCGCCGGGGGGTCTATGGGGGTGCCGTCGGGTATGTGGATTTTTCCGGAAATCTGGACACCTGCATCGCCCTGAGGACCCTGGTGGCCAAGGATGGAACGGCCTATATACAGGCGGGCGGCGGCATTGTGGCCGACTCCGATCCCTCAAGGGAACGGGATGAATCCTTCAACAAGGCGAGCGCCCTGATACGGGCGGTCGCATTTGCCCATGAAGGGCTGAAATGACCGGGGAAGATTGGAAGGGGAATCTCCGATTCCCGTCCCGCTAGATTGTGGAGCCGCAGATGATCCTGGTTATCGACAACTATGATTCCTTCACCTTCAACCTGGTTCAGTACCTGGGGGAGATGGGGCAGGACCTGAAGGTGTACCGCAATGACGAAATCTCCATTGCGGAGATCCGCGCACTGGATCCGGACCGCATCGTTATCTCCCCCGGCCCCGGCCGGCCGGAGGATTCAGGCATCATCATCCCGGTGATCCGGGAATTCGCCGGCCGAATTCCGATCCTGGGGGTCTGCCTCGGGCACCAGGCCGTCGGGGCGGCCTTTGGGGGGCGGATCGTTACCGCCCCGACGATCATGCACGGGAAAACCAGCGATGTTTACCATGACGGCCGGACGATTTTCCGGAATCTGCCCACTCCCTTCCGCGCCACACGGTACCACTCCCTGGTCGTGGATCCCGCAAGCTTTCCGGTGTCGCTCGAGGTAACGGCGCAGACCGACGACGGCGTCATAATGGGACTGAGGCACCGGGAATTTCCGGTCGAAGGGGTCCAGTTCCACCCCGAATCCATCCTGACGGGTATCGGGAAGGAACTGCTCTTCAATTTTGTCAGCCTGCACAGGGGCAAGGGGCAAGGATGAAGACTGCGAATGCGTACACGTTTCCCGACCGTCTCAGGGGAACGGTCCTTGAAAGAATAGTGAGCGCCAAGATTCCGGAGATCATGGCCGCCCGCAGGCATTTGCCGGACTCGGCAGTCGAGGACGCACTGGAACGGGCCGAAAGGGTGCGATCGCTGACCGGGGCCATCCTGTCGGCCCGCCCTCCCGCGATCCTGTCGGAAATCAAGAAGGCGTCTCCTTCGGCCGGCCTCCTATGCAGCGATTTCGACCCGGTGCGCATTGCAAAGGAATACCGCCGGGCGGGAGCCGCGGCGCTGTCGGTCGTTACCGAAGCCCGTCACTTCCATGGGAACCTGGAAATCCTGGCGACGCTGCGCTGGTGCACCGACCTGCCGATTCTACGCAAGGATTTCATCATTGACCGGTACCAGATCCTGGAAGCCCGCCACGCCGGCGCCGATGCGGTGCTTCTGATTGCGGCGCTGGTAGAGCCCCCCGACCTGGAGTCGCTTCGCATGGAGGCGGAACGGCTTGGAATGGACGCCCTGGTCGAGGTTCACAACGAAGAGGAACTGCGCATTGCCCTGGATACAGGCTCCAGCCTGATCGGCGTGAACAACCGCGATCTCCGCACGTTCGACGTGTCCCTCGATGGTGCGCTCGGACTCGCTCCCCTTCTGCCGGCCGGCGTCTTGGCCGTGGCGGAAAGCGGAATCCGGACCTCCGAGGACATCCGCAGGCTCGCGCAGGCCGGATACCGGGGATTTTTGGTCGGTGAGCAACTGATGCGCGCGTCCTCCCCCGGCGCGGCTTTGCGGGAACTGCGCGCCGGTGCGGACACGCCGACGCGGGGGCGACCATGAAGGTCAAAATATGCGGGATTACGAATTATGAAGATGCTGCGCTGGCCCTGGAGGCGGGCGTCGACGCGCTCGGGTTCAATTTTTACCCGGCCAGCCCCCGCTATATCGGACCGGAAGCCGCGCGTGCGATCATCGGCCGACTCCCCCCGTTCGCGGTAACGGTCGGCCTTTTCGTGAACGTGGAGCGGCCGGACGCGGTGGCGCGTACGGCAAAGCTCGCCGGGATCGGGGTCATCCAGCTTCACGGAGACGAAAGCCCGGAGTACTGCAGGGAGCTTTCGGACTATCCACTGATCAAGGCCCTGCGCCTGGGAAGCCGTCCGGTTGCGCGGGACCTGGACCGGTACCCTGTCCGGGCCTTCCTGCTCGATGTACAGGACGATATTCTGTTCGGCGGAACCGGAATATCCTTCGACTGGAACCTGGCCAGGCACATCGACCGCCGCCGTCCCATTGTCCTGGCCGGGGGGCTGCGGGCGGACAACGTCCGGGCGGCCATCCAGGCGGTGGATCCGTACGGAGTCGATGTCTGCAGCGGCGTCGAACGGGCCCCCGGGATAAAGGACCCGGCGAAAGTGGTCGAATTCATGCATGAGGTGAGACATGTCAGCAGATAAGGCGGATCCCTACGGCGGCCCGGATGTCTACGGGCGCTTCGGCCCCTATGGAGGCAGATTCGTACCCGAGACTTTGATGGTCCCTCTCCAGGAACTTGAGGACGCGTACAAGGCCGCCGTCGGCGATCCCGAATTCGGAGCGGAACTGAATACGCTGCTGGCCACCTATGCAGGCCGTCCAACCCCCTTGACCCCTGCGCGTCGGTTTTCCGACTATATAGGGAAAGGACGCGTGTACCTCAAAAGGGAGGACCTGACGCATACGGGGGCGCATAAAATCAACAATGCGCTCGGGCAGATACTCCTGGCCAGGCGCATGGGTAAGACGCGGATTATCGCCGAAACCGGCGCGGGACAGCACGGGGTCGCGACGGCAACGGTGGCGGCTCTTTTCGGCATGCGGTGCGTCGTCTACATGGGGACGGAGGACATGCGGCGCCAGTCGCTCAACGTATTCCGGATGCGGTTGCTGGGCGCCGAAGTGCGGCCCGTCGACGCCGGAAGCCGCACCCTGAAGGATGCCATCAACGAGGCGATGCGCGACTGGGTGACCAACGTCGCCGACACCTTTTACATTCTGGGGTCCGTTCTGGGGGCGCATCCCTATCCGTGGATGGTGCGCAATTTTCAGTCTGTGATCGGCAAAGAAGCCCGCAGGCAGATCATCGAGGCCGAAGGGCGTCTCCCGGATCTGCTCGTAGCCTGCGTCGGAGGCGGCAGCAACGCCATCGGTCTTTTCCATGAGTTTCTCCGCGACCCCGGCGTCCGGATGATCGGAGTTGAGGCTGGCGGCAGAGGTCCGGCACTGGGCGACCATGCGGCGCGTTTCCAGGGCGGCAGCAAGGGCGTGCTGCAGGGAACCCTGAGCTTCGTCCTCCAGGACGAGAACGGGCAGATCGCCGGGACCCATTCGATATCGGCCGGGCTCGATTATCCGTCCGTAGGGCCCGAGCATGCGGCGCTCCACGACCGGGGGCGTGTCGAGTATACGTCGGTTACCGATGAGGCCGCGCTGGAAGCATTCCAGGTGCTGAGCCGAACGGAAGGCATCATCCCCGCCCTGGAAAGTTCGCATGCGGTGGCCGAGGTACTGCGAAGAGCTTCCGAATTCGAGAAGGAAACCCTGGTGGTGGTCAATCTGTCCGGGCGCGGGGATAAAGACGTCAGCCTGGTTGCGGAAATGCTGCATCAAGACGCGGTGGGATGAAACGATACGGGATGCATATGAACCGAAGAATAGGCGAAACATTCAGGGAACTCTCGGCAAGGGGCGCGAAGGCGTTCATTCCTTTTATCATGGCGGGGGACCCGGACCTTGAGACCACGATCCGGCTCGTCCTGGAACTGGAGCGTTCAGGGTCGAACATAATCGAGCTTGGAATCCCCTTTTCCGATCCGATAGCGGACGGGCCTACGATCCAGCGTTCCGGGGCGCGCGCCCTAGGGCACCGCTACGGGATGTTGGATTACCTGAAGGCCGTCGAGGCGATCCGGCGCCGCTCTGACGTACCGCTTCTTCTGTTCAGCTATTACAACCCCATATACCGTTACGGGCTCGAAGTTTTTGCCCGGGACGCGCGGTCCGCCGGCGTAGACGGTGTCCTCGTGACCGACATGACCCCTGAAGAAGGGGAACAATACTGCACCTGCCTCGAAAGAAACGAACTGGATCCCGTGTTCCTGGCCGCCCCTACCAGCAGCGAAGAGCGTATGGCCCAAATAGCGGCCTGTTCCAGGGGGTTTCTCTATGTTGTTTCCCGGGCGGGGGTAACCGGTGCGCGGCAGGAGCTTTCCGACACAGTCCTGCCGACGGTGGAACGCGTCCGGAAGCACACCGCCCTTCCGATCGCCGTGGGATTCGGTATTTCCCACCCCGACCAGGTTCAGGCGGTATGGCGGGTCTGCGATGGCGCGGTCGTCGGAAGCGCCATCGTCGCGGCGACAGAAAACGTCAAGGACCCCGAACAGCTGTTGCGCAAAGTGGGGGCGTTGTGCCGGTGGCTGACCGGCGAAGCGTTCGATCCTTCATGGGATTTTAGATAGCGGTGCACCGGCAGGATGCGACCGGGAGATTTTTCGGAATCCTTTTTGAAGGAAGGCCCAACGACGCGCGGCAGCAGGATGTTTCTTAAATGGAATCCGGCAATCAACAGGAGGCGCATTGTATACCATCGAATTTGAACCAGTCGGCCGCCGGGGTGAATGCCCGGGAAACGAATCGCTGTTGGATTGCGCCCGCCGTTTGAACGTCGATATACTCAGTATCTGCGGCGGCGTCGGTGCGTGCAAACGCTGCAAGGTGCAGGTCGTTTCCGGGTCGGTATCCCCCCCGACCCCGGATGAAGAATCCGGCTTCACCGAAAAGGATCGGAAAGACAATTTCCGGCTCGCCTGCGCCACGTTCCCCCAAAGCGATGTCAAAGTTCTCGTCCCGCCCGAATCCCTGTCGGCGCCCCAACGCACCCAGGTGGAAGGCATTGAACTGCAGGTCGATCCCGACCCCGCCGTGCACGGCCTGGACGTGACGCTGACCCCGCCGTCCCTCGAATCCCCGGTGGCCGATGACCGCAACCTCTGGTCCGCGCTGGGGAGGGGGCAGGATGCCCATTCGGGAACCATCGATTTCGAAGTCCAACGGGATCTGCCCGGCCGCCTGCGCAGGATGAACTGGAAGGCGTCCGTCGCCCTGCGCGGGGATGAAATCATCGCGCTCTCCCAGCCGTCCGCCCGGTGGCTGGGCCTTGCGGCCGATATCGGGACAACGAAGATTGCCGTATACCTTGTGGATCTGAAAAGCGGGAAAACCCGTATTGCCCAGGGGCTGATGAATCCGCAAATATCCTATGGCGAAGATGTTATCTCCCGCATTTATACGGCCGTTAAATCGAGCGAGAACGCGGAGAAGCTGCAGACGCTTCTGGTGGACGCACTGAACCGAACCCTGACGACCCTGTGCGCCGAGATCGGGGCGGATCCCAGCCATATCGTCGATGCGGTTGTTGTCGGGAATACGGCCATCCATCACCTGTTTTTGAGGCTTCCGACACAACAGCTCGGCATGTCCCCGTACATACCGGCAACGGGTTCTGCGGTGGACGTCAAGGCAAGGGATATCGGGCTGCAGTTGGCTCCCGGTGCCTACGTGCATTTGTTGCCGAATATCGCGGGATACCTCGGGGCGGATCACGTGGCGATGCTTCTGGCAACCGGGATGGAACGTAGGCATGGCGTCACCCTGGCCCTGGATATCGGCACCAATACGGAAATCTGCCTGAACAATTTCGGGAAGATGCGGAGCGTTTCCTGCCCGTCGGGCCCGGCTTTCGAGGGAGCGCATATACAATTCGGCATGCGCGCCGCCCCGGGGGCGATCGAGCATGTGCGGATGACGGGGACTGCGCTGGAGATCCAGACTATCGGCGGAGAACCGCCGGTCGGGATATGCGGTTCCGGCCTTTTCGACGCTGTCGCTCAAATGCTCCTGAACGGCATTATCGACAGCACCGGCAGAATGCAGCCCCACCCGCTCGTGCGCAATTCGGGAGGAGTTCCGGAATTCGTGCTGGTAGAGCGTTCGGAAGGAAACGATATCACCGTTTCCCAGAAAGATGTCAGGGAAATGCAGCTGGCGAAGGCCGCCATACGGATCGGGATTCAGTCACTGCTGGAATCATCGAACCTGTCGGCGACTGAGATCGATCAGGTGATTATCGCCGGCGCTTTCGGTACGTTCATCGACGTGGAAAGCGCCATTACGATCGGAATGCTTCCGCCGCTGCCCCTGGACCGGTTCCGCCAGGTCGGCAACGCGGCGGGAACCGGCGCACGGATGGCGCTGGTTTCAAAACACCAGCGCGAAAGGGCCAGACAGATTGCCTCCGAGGACGGCTACATCGAGCTGGCGGCCATACCGGACTTCAGCCGGAAATTCGCTGCGGCCAGCGCAATGCCCTGACCTTAGCCGGAGAGAGAACTGAGAAAGTCGGCGTTTGTTTTGGATTTCGCCAGTTTTTCCAGCAGCAGCTCCATGCTTTCGGTAGCGGACAGCGGGTTGAGCACCTTGCGCAGCACCCAGATCCGATTGAGGTCGGACTGGGGGATCAGCAGCTCTTCCTTCCTGGTCCCCGATTTGTTGATGTCGATGGCGGGGAAGACCCTCTTGTCGACCAGCTTCCGGTCCAGATGCAGTTCCATGTTCCCCGTTCCCTTGAACTCTTCGAAGATGACGTCGTCCATTCGGCTGCCTGTATCGATCAGGGACGTGGCAATAATCGTCAGGCTTCCCCCCTCTTCGATATTGCGCGCCGCACCGAAAAATCTTTTGGGACGCTGCAGGGCGTTGCTGTCGACGCCGCCCGAGAGCACTTTGCCGCTCGGGGGTACGATGGTGTTGTATGCCCGCGCCAGGCGCGTGATGCTGTCGAGTAGAATCACCACATCGCGTTTGTGCTCGACGAACCTCTTGGCTTTTTCCATCACCATCTCCGCGACCTGAACGTGGCGCGCCGCCGGCTCGTCGAAGGTCGAGCTTATGACCTCTCCTTTCACCGAACGCTGCATGTCGGTCACTTCCTCGGGGCGTTCATCGATCAGGAGCACGATCAGATAGACTTCCGGGTGGTTTTCCGAAATCGCATTGGCGATAGACTGCAGAAGCATTGTTTTTCCGGTTCGCGGCGGTGAAACGATCAATCCGCGCTGCCCCTTCCCGATAGGGGCCAGCATGTCCATCACTCTTCCCGGAAGGTTCTTCGGCGTGGTCTCCAGCTTCAGGTGCTCCTGGGGATACAGCGGGGTCAGGTTGTCAAAAAAGATTTTGTCCTTGGCGACATCCGGGTGCTCAAAGTTTACGGCTTCGACCTTGATGAGGGCAAAATAACGCTCCCCCTCTTTCGGGGGCCGTATCTGGCCGGAAACAGTGTCGCCGGTGCGCAGGGCGAATTTGCGTATCTGGGACGGAGACACATAGATGTCGTCCGGTCCCGGGAGGTAGTTGTAATCGGGCGCCCGCAGAAATCCGAATCCTTCCGGGAGGCATTCCAGGACCCCTTCCGAAAAAATCAGGCCGTTTTGCTCCGTCTGGGCCCTGAGAATCTCAAACATCACCTCCTGTTTGCGCATTCCCGCGTAGCCCTGGACGTCAAGATCCTTGGCAATCTGCGTCAGGGCGGAGATGTTCATGTCCTTCAATTCAAGGATGTTCAAATGACCGTTCTGGCCGTTCGGACCGTTCTGGCCGTTTGGTTCGTTTATACTGTCGTCACGCTTTTTGGCATTGCGACGTTGCGTCGTCTCAGGCATGAGTGGCTCCCTCCGGGGGGAGAAATGGGGAGGTTTTAAGGACCATTATGATTTCGATGCGGCCGTGGTTGCGATGGCCTGTTGCATCTGATTCCATAGTTCCCTGCAGCCTTCTCCTGTTTTCGCCGAGGACATCACAACCGGCCGGCCTCCCATGAAGCTGGAAAGGAGGCGCGATTGTATACTCTTTTGGTTGTTCGACAGCTTGTCGGACTTGGTGGCCGCCACGATTCGAGGCAGCAGTAATGTATCCAGCCATTCGGATAATTGAATGTCCATGGTCGTCGGCTGAATTCTCGAGTCCACCAGTTGGATTACCAAGGCGATGGTTGATTGTTTATGAAAGTATCTTTCGATCAGATCTTTCCACTTTTGAACAGCGAGTTTCCCTGCTTTGGCATACCCGAAGCCCGGCAGGTCGACAAGGTACAGTGTTCCGTTCAGGCTATAATAATTGATGCTCTGTGTTTTGCCCGGGGTGGCACTGGTACGAGCCAGTTTCCTGTTCCCCGTCAATCGGTTGATTAGACTGGATTTGCCCACATTCGATCGGCCCGTGAATACAATCTCCGGGATCCCCTCAGCAGGCAGGTCTCGTTCCGAGACAACGCTTTTTACAAATTCAGTTTGGATCACCGGAATTTTCGCGGATCACATACAGGGTTTGAAACGGTTCCTAGTGTAACAAACCACTAGTGTGCGACATTCTCGTTGGGACGAATGCCATTGATTTCGGATATTTCGGACACTTGTCTGGGGACAGGCTGCGTCACGAGAGCCGCCTGCAGAACTTCATCCATCGTTTCCACTAGGTTAATGTTCAATGTTTCCAGTATGTCTGGAGGCAAGTCCTGAAGGTCCTTTTCATTTTCTTTCGGTAAGAGAACGTGCTTGATGCCTGCACGATGGGCCGCAAGCAATTTTTCCTTCACGCCGCCGATAGGCAGGACCTTCCCCCGGAGGGTGATTTCTCCTGTCATGGCCACATCGTTGCGTACCGGTATTTTGGTTAGCGCGGAAACGATCGTCGTCGCCATGGTGATTCCGGCCGAAGGGCCGTCCTTGGGAATCGCCCCCTCGGGAATGTGAATGTGCAGGTCCATCTTCCTGGGGAATTCCCGACCGATTCCGAAATCGGCGGCGCGGCTCCGGACATAGGACATCGCGGCCCGTGCCGATTCCTGCATGACCTCGCCCAGTTTCCCCGTAAGGGTCAGCTGCCCTTTTCCTTCCATCAGGGTCGCCTCGGTTTGCAGCACTTCGCCGCCGACTTCCGTCCATGCAAGGCCCGTGGTCAGACCCACCTGATTGGTGTCGCTTATCCCCTGGAAGCGGTATTTCGGACGTCCGAGAAGCTTTTCGACCTCATCAGGGACAATATGGCTGCCTTTGATTTCGGCCGTGACGATCTTTTTGGCCGTCTTCCTGCACAGGTTCGCGATTTCGCGCTCCAGGTTCCGGACCCCCGACTCGCGGGTGTATTTGCGGATGATCTCCAGAAGGCCTTCGTCGGAAAAGTCTATCTGCTTCTGTTTGAGGCCGTTGGCCTCTACCTGCTTCCGCACCAGGAACCGCTTGGCGATTTCAAGCTTTTCGTTTTCCGTGTATCCGGACAGTTGGATGACTTCCATGCGGTCCTGAAGCGGTCTCGGGATGGTGTGCAGGACGTTGGCGGTCGCGATGAACATGACCATGGACAGATCGAATTCCGTATCCAGGTAGTGGTCCACGAACATATGGTTCTGTTCCGGGTCCAGGACCTCGAGCAGGGCCGAAGACGGGTCCCCCCGGAAATCCGTGCTCATCTTGTCCACCTCGTCCAGCATGAAGACGGGGTTTCTGGTCCCCGATTTTTTCATGTACTGGATGATCTGTCCGGGCAGGGCGCCGATGTAGGTCCTGCGATGTCCCCGAATTTCGGCTTCGTCGCGTACCCCCCCCAGGGAAAGGCGCACGAACTTCCGTCCGGTCGCCCGCGCGATGGATTTCCCGAGCGAAGTCTTCCCGACGCCCGGAGGTCCGACGAAGCAGAGAATGGTCCCCTGCGGTTTTTTGACCAGGCTGCGGACGGCGAGGAACTCGAGGATGCGGTCCTTGACCTTATCCAGCCCGTAGTGGTCTTCTTCGAGGACTTTTTTCGACCAGGTGATGTCGCGGATTTCACGGGATTTCTTGTCCCAGGGCATGGCGATCAGCCAGTCCAGGTAGGTCCTTGATACGGTCGACTCCGCCGACATCGGCGGCATCATTTCGAGCCTCTGCAGTTCCTTCATCGCCTTTTCGCGGGCGTCTTTGGGCATTTTCGCCGCTTCGATCTGCTTTTTCAGGTCCTCCAGCTCGCTTTTTTCGTCCTTGCGGCCCAGTTCCTTCTGGATCGCCTTCATCTTCTCGTTCAGGTAGTATTCTTTCTGCGCGCGCTCCATCTGGCGCTTGACCCGCCCCTGGATATTGCGGTCCACCTTGATCTTTTCCATCTCCACTTCGATGATCTCGTTGATTTTTTCTATGCGTTCCGCGAGATCGACCGTTTCCAGGAGCTGCTGCTTCTCTTCGATGCTGATCGGCAGGTTGGCGCAGATGTTGTCGGCCAGCTTGGAAGGCTCCAGCGTTTTCATCGCATTCAGGATCGCGTCGTAATTGACATGGTGGCTGAGCTTGGAAAACTGTTCGAAGATGGTCTGCAGTTTTTTGATCAACAGGTTGGACCGGGCGCTCGTCAGGGATGTTTCTTCCAGCAGCTCCACGTCGGCAACGAAAAATCCGGGCTCTTCCGAATGCCGGATCGCCTTGACCCTCTGCACGCCTTCGACCAGAACTTTGATGTTCCCGTCCGACAGTTTGACGCTCTGAACGATGTTGGCGGCGGTTCCGACGGAATAGATGTCCGAGGCCTCCGGTTCGTCGACGGACGCGTCCATCTGGGTGGCAAGGAAAACCCTCTTGGATCCTTCCAGCGCGAATTCCAGCGCCAGGACGGATGTAGGCCTCCCGATGACAAACGGGATCATCATGTGAGGGAAGACCACCACATCCCGAATGGGTATCATGGGAAGTCGTTCGGTTTTCTTGGGCGAATTCTCTTTCGTCATTCTGGGTCTAACCGGCCTTTTCCAACAGCGCGAGGGATATGTCGTTATTCTCCACCATCTCGCGTGTTATCATGAATTCTTTCACCTTCTTTTGAGAAGGCAACTGAAACATCACATCCAACATAAGATCTTCGAGTATGATTTTCAATCCCCGCGCTCCCATTTTACGTTCCATCGCAAGGGTGGCGATCGCGCCGATGGCGTCGTCGGTGAACTTGAGCTTTACGTTTTCAAACTCGAAGAGCTTCTGGTACTGACGCACCAGGGCGTTTTTGGGTTGGGTCAGTATCGCGACCAGGGCGTCGTGATCGAGGTCGGACAGGGGGCCGATCACGGGCATCCTTCCGACGAATTCGGGGATCAGCCCGTACTTGATCAGGTCCCTGGGCTCGCACGCTTCCAGTATGTTTGCCGGGGCCGCCTTCCCGGGCTTCCTCGATCCCTTGGACGGCTTTTGGGCGGTCAGGAATCCCATGCTCCGTTTGCCGATCCGGCGTTCGATCAATTTTTCCAGCCCGACGAAAGCGCCGCCGCATATAAACAGGATGTTGGTCGTGTCGATCTGGATGAATTCCTGGTGGGGGTGTTTTCTTCCGCCCTGGGGGGGGACGTTGGCAACGGTTCCCTCCAGGATCTTGAGCAGGGCCTGCTGCACCCCTTCGCCGGATACGTCGCGCGTTATGGATGGATTTTCATCCTTGCGTGCGATTTTGTCGATTTCATCGATGTAGACGATCCCCTGCTGGCATTTCTCCTTGTCCCCGCCGGCATTCTGGAGCAGCTTGAGAATGATGTTTTCGACGTCTTCCCCCACATAACCCGCTTCCGTGAGTGTTGTCGCGTCCACGATGGCAAAGGGGACCGACAGCATCCTGGCCAGCGTCTGGGCCAGGAGCGTC
The DNA here is from genome assembly GCA_964651155.1 of uncultured Acidobacteriota bacterium. Classification (GTDB taxonomy): domain Bacteria; phylum Acidobacteriota; class UBA6911; order UBA6911; family UBA6911; genus UBA6911. The sequence goes on from CAZYXB010000037.1 coordinate 16,266, forward strand.
TTCCCGGTGCCGGTCGGCCCGATCAGCAGAACATTGCTTTTCTGCAGTTCGAGGTCGCTGCGTTTCTTGGACATCTCCAGCCGTTTGTAGTGGTTGTAGACGGCAACGGCCAGCTTCTTTTTCGTGATTTCCTGCCCGATGACATAAAGATCCAGAAAATCCTTTATTTCCTGAGGTTTGGGTAGTTTCTCCCCAACGGGGGCGGCGGCGACATCATCGGCGATTATCTCGTTGCAGACATCAACGCATTCGTCACATATGTAGACAGTGGGTCCCGCGATGAGTTTTTTAACTTCATTTTGGCTCTTGGAGCAAAATGAACATCTCAGCACGTCATCGCGCTCGTCATCTTTTCTCAAAGCGTCCTCCGATATTCAGGAAAGCCACCCTGGCGCTTTATCCCGCACAAGGTTTCTGCTGCCGCGCGTCCCAGGCACCTCTCCGCCGCCAGAAACCTTTGCCCCGCACCCGCTTGCGCCGCAAGAAAGCGGGAACTCCGTGGGAATGCGGGCTCTATTCTTTTCTGGTTATTACCTGGTCCACTACACCATACTCCCTTGCTTGTTCGGCCGTCATGATGTAGTCCCGTTCCACGTCCTTTTCGATCCGTTTGAAATCCTGGCCGGTATGTTTGGCGAGGATTTGATTCATTGCCTCCCGCAGCCTGAGTATTTCTTTCGCGTGAATGTCGATATCCGTTGCCTGGCCCGCCAGGCCGCTCATCGAAGGCTGGTGGATGAGGATCCTTGAATTCGGAAGGGCAAAACGTTTTCCCTTGCAACCCGCCGATAGCAGCAGCGCCCCCATGCTGGCCGCCTGGCCGATGCAGATGGTCGATACATCCGGCCGGATGTACTGGATGGTGTCGTAGATGGCCATCCCCGCCGATATGGAGCCGCCGGGGGAATTGATATACAGGTGGATATCCTTTTCCGGATCCTCGGCTTCCAGAAACAGGAGCTGGGCAGTGACGACGTTCGCCACGTTGTCGTCAATGGGGGTGCCCAGGAAGATAATATTATCCTTCAGAAGGCGCGAATAGATATCGTATGCCCGTTCACCTCTGTTTGATTGTTCCACTACCATCGGAATCAGTGCCAAATCTCGTCACTCCACAGTAATTTTAGCATTGCGGTAGATGAAATCAAATGCCTTGTTCTCGCGCAAGTGCTGTTTGAAACCTTCTATCCGGCCTTCCTTTTCAAGCTGCGCCTTTAACACGGCCACGGATCGATGCGTATCTTCTGAGATCCTCTCCAACTCGGAATTGACGTCTTCGTCGGAAATTTCAATATGTTCCTGCCGGGCAATGGCATTGAGGAGGATCGATCGCCGTACGGCTTGTTCCGCATTCGGCCGTTCGTCATCGAAAACACGTTTCCAATCGATGGAGACTTTTTGAAGATCTATCCCCTGCATGGTCAGCCGGGTTGCCATCCGGTTGATGTTCGATTCGAGCTCTTCCTGAACCATGCATTCGGGAACCTCCACCTGGTGACGCTCCATAATGGATTTCAGCACAGCCTCTCTGGCGTCCTTTTCGGCACTTTGAGCCGCTTGCGTTACCAAATCCTGGCGAACCTTCGCCCTGAGGGCATCAAGGTTTTCATGACCGATATCCTTGGCGAAGTCATCGTTCAGTTCAGGCAATTGTTTCTCTTTTATTTCCTTGACTTTGACGGTGTAATGGACCTTTTTTCCGGCGAGTTCTTCTCTGTGATAGCCCTCGGGATAGTCCAGATCAAACGTCCGTGTTTCTCCGGGGCGGGCGCCCAGAAGGTTTTTTGCAAACTCTTCATTCGTTTCTGTATGGCCCAGTTCCAGGGTTATGTCGTCCTCGTGGGTCTGCTTCGTCCCGTCCCCGGAATTGCTGTCTACGGTTAGGTCCAGGAAATGCCCCTCGGCCGCTTCCTTGTCTTCGACGGGAATGAACTGGGCGTGCTGTTCGTGCAGGCGCCCGATCACCTGCGACACCTGTTCGTCGGTGACTGCGGGCGATGTCTGGGTGACCGGAACTTCTTTGTAATCCTTTACTTCAAGCTCAGGCAGTACTTCAAAAGACAGGGCGAATTTCAGCGGCTGCTCCGGTTTGTTTTCGATATCCTTGATTGTCGGCTGGGCGAGCGGACGGAGCCCGTGTTCATCGATGGCCTGCTTCCAGCTTCGTTCGATGATTTTCTGCGTTGCTTCCTGACGCATGTCGTTTCCAAAGCGCTGCCGGATAATGCTCAGCGGCACTTTACCCGGCCTGAATCCGGGTATTTTGGCGCTGCGGGCGTATTCGCGGGCGAGGCTGTCGATCTCCTTCTCCAGATCCGCCGACGGCAACTCTACCGCCAGAGTTCTCTTACAACTACTGACTTGAACTATTTCTGCTGTCAACTTGGTACCTGCCTATTGTTTTTGAATGTTTGAAATTGGTGCGAAAGGGGGGAGTTGAACCCCCACCCCTTGCGGGACTGGATCCTAAGTCCAGCGCGTCTGCCAATTCCGCCACTTTCGCAGTTATCCAACTTGGAAATCCTGTGTCCGGGAATCGGGGATATATCGCATCCATCGGGGAATAAAGGACTTGAAGCCCAATTTCTCAAGAAGGTTCTGCTGCGTTGGTGCCTCCTCAGATTGTTCCGCGCACTTTGCAGTACGCCTCCGGATCTTTGGACCGCAAATCCCGCATCCAAGTCCGCTTTCCCGGCTTTGCTGCAAAACCCTTTAAGAAATACGGGTTTACCCGTCGGTCAATCAAACTGGGAATGTAGCATTGCCCGCGGATTCTGTCAATGTAAGTCGCAGTCTGGTCGAGGCTTTTAAAATCCGGGGGACCAGGGAGCCGCGACCTGCAGGCTACAACTTTTGTGCTAGAATGACACAGGTACCGATCGAGGAGGGTGTGGCTATGAAGTTGGGGGTCATTGATTATATCGACTGTGCGCATTTTATACCGGGTCACGATAAATGCGGATCCCTGCACGGGCATACGTACAGAATCGAGGTTGTGATCGAAGGAGACAACAAGTCCGGAATGATCATAGACTTTGCGGAATTAAAGGGGACGATAAAAGAAGTATTGAAGCTCTACGATCATAAAACCCTTAACGATTTCCTGGAGTTCCCGTCCGTCGAAAACATCTGCGGGTTGATTAAAAACCGGCTGGCGGAACAGATCCGGTTCCCGCTTACCCTTCGGATCTGGGAAGGTCACGGGAAATGGGTTGAAATGTAGCGACCCGGAGCACTGCGGCAGTTGGGATGCTCCGAGATTAACGCAGCCCGCACGCGGGGGTCTGGGGCCGACCGCTACGGGTTCTCTATCGCGGGATAGAGCCTGGGGCTGAAAAGAAAACGCGCGAGCCGCATGTCCGACTGAGCCAGATTGGCGACGATCTCCTGCGCAGTCCCGGGCTCGGCCGTGACGGTCCATCCATACTCCCTGTCGAGCGCCTCCGACAGCTGCCGCAGGGAAGGGAGGGCGATATGTCTGCCTTTGACGTCGTCCATGGGCGGCGCTGAAATATACTCCAGAAACTGTTTGAATGATTTCCGGGTATGGACATCGAATGCGTCGATTCTGGCTTTCTTGATGTAACGGAACGGAATGTCCTCATCCTGCGGCGGAATGAAATCCACCAGCAACGTGACCATCTCGCCGCTTTTCCCTGAGAGATCCCCGATAACGGCCCATTTCAAATTCAGCCAATTGGCGACATAGGCGGCATCCCTCTGCGTGACGGTACGCGAATTCCTCACAGATTCCAGGGTTACCCGCATCGACTCCCAAAGGGGGACGGGTTCCAGGGCCTGCGCATCTTTGGCGACCATCGCCAACATGACGGGCATGGCCAGAGAAGCCCATCGAAACTCCGTGTCGCCCTCGGGAGTGTTGAAGGGGAGAAACGCAACCCGAACGGGGGCCGAGGGCATGACGGCATTCTTGCTTCCCTTGAAAAGACAGGCGGACTGGGAAACGGCGGCTACGAGGACCAGCGCCAGGATGGCGCGATGCCCCGTCCGAACCGGAGACGGGATACCGGAAGACGCTCCACGTCGCTGGCCCGTCCATGACTTTTCATGATTTCTCTGCATTCTTGCGGATCTCCATAATCCATTCATGCCGCGGACTGTCAGCGGGTCAATAGCCCCAGCCGAAAGGATACACGCCGCCGGTCGCATATGGAAGTCCTGGTATTCGTACCACAACTTCCCCCATCACGCAAACACGAACCACAGGGCGCGCCAGGCTCTGGTTCCGGCGGATTCCATCGGAACCGCTGCCGAGGAAATGGCGGATCCCGACCGATGTCGATGAAAGAAATTTTCCAAGGATTCGTTGAAGTACGGGCATCGTTCGGGGCCCGGTCCTCGAGTACGGGCGGAGGCGCAGGCTCGCCGAGTAGGGCGGGGATCCCGGCCCCGGTGGCCGTTGTGGAGGGCGAAGGCGGGGACCCGAGGTGCGGGAGGGAAGGAACCTCAGTGCTTGCAGCCGGAACAACTCGAGGCGGAACAGGACGAGCAGCCGCTCGACATGGAGTGGGTGGTGCCATCGCTCCCCCGGGATACTCCGCTGAAGCACGAGAATAGTTGTTCCACTTCGTCGGACTGGCAATCGGGGCAGGTGACCCTGTTTCCCGTAGAGGGCCCGACCACGAGTTTTTCAAATTCCGATGCGCACTTTAAACACTTGAATTCATATATCGGCATAGCGGCCTCATGCATGCAACTGTCAATAATTCCTGATCATAACCAAGTTGCCCCGCGACATCAATAACGGGAAGGGAAGAAAGCGCAATTCCGCGACGCCGGGCTGGAAACCTTCCGGTGCCCAAATACGAGTGCCGGGGCCTGGATGCACCGCACGGGGGAAAATCGGAACGGACGCATGCCTACAGGTCGAAGCCTACCAGAGTCGGTTCCGGCTCCAGCACAATGCCAAATTCTTCGAAGACCTTGTCCTGCACCCGCTGCATCAGATCGATAAATTCCCGGGCTCGGGCCCCCCCGTGGTTGACAAAGGCAAGGGCGTGCTTGCGCGAGATCCCCACATTTCCGCAGGTATAGCCCTTTTTAAAACCAGCCTGCTCGATGAGCCATGCCGCGGGCAGCTTTTCCCCGCCCTTCGGGGCTGAAAACCGGGGAAGGGTTCCCGACGGGGCCAGCAGCCCTTTATCCCGGGCCAGATTTTCAACTTCCTGTATCCTCCCGGTATCCAGAACGGGATTTTTGAAAAAAGAGCCGGCACTTTTTGAATCGGCATCCGTTGCATCCAGAACCATCCCCTTGGCGCTTCGTATGGCGATGACGGTTCGACGAACCTCCCACAGGCCGGGAGATTTCATCCTCCCGGCGAAATGGTCCGCCAGGTCCCGGTACTGGATCCTCGGCTTGCCGTACGGACGCAGGGCGAAGACCACTTTGAGGATGATATATCGGTCCTTATGGGTTGTGTTAAATATGCTGCTGCGGTAATCGAAGAGGCAGTCCCTGGCGCTCAGCTCTTCAACGTCCGCCGTCTTTAGATCCATGACCCGGATGGAAAGAATAACATTGCCGATTTCCTCGCCATAGGCTCCAATATTCTGCACGGGGGCCGCCCCGACGGTGCCCGGAATGCCGCTGAGACATTCGATCCCCGCAAGATTCTGTTCGATGCAGCGCTGGACGAAACCATCCCAGTCTTCGCCCGCCGCCGCGGAGATGAAACCGCTGTCCTCCCCGTCGAAGTTGAGGATGCCGCGCATTTCCATGCGCAGAATCAGCCCCGGAAACCCGGCGTCGGAAACCAGCAGGTTGCTGCCGCCTCCGATGATGCATACGGGACATGCGCGGACGCGGGCGAATTCCAGGGCCTCCGGGATCTGTGTGTCGTATTGGATGCATGCCAGGAAGCGGGCGTTGCCTCCCACGCCGAGCGTTGTATAGGCCGCAAGGCCGACATTTTCACGGATTGGCGGCACCGTCCCCGCTTTTTTCATAGGTGGTTCGTTCAGGGTGTCTGGAATCGCGCGGGGCATTCAATGCCCGCCCGTGTTGTCTGTCACAAGTGGCAGCGCATGAAACCGTCAGGCCTCACGGTTGTTCACGGCCGTAGGGCTGACGCATCCCGCATTTCTCGGCGCAACCTGTTGTACTTGTACCACGGGTCGCCGCTGCATGGAACCATAAACGGGACGAGATCCCGGCCGGACGCGTGCCGTCAGGGCGATTACGTTCTGACTGTCAGATCGAACGAGGGAAAGCTTTTCGGTCGGTCCAGGACCCATCCGGCCTGTCCCCCGGTCCGGATGTGGAATGCCTTGTCTGCATTGCGTGCGGGGAAACAACGTCGGGTTTGCGGGAGACCCTTCTGCAGCCTGTTCGCCTATTGGCCGAAATCCTCCGGCAGACCCCGGGATGATGGCCATCCGGTCCATGGCCCGGCCGGCCCCGCGAGCCGGGTCACCGGCGACGGGTGCCCCGGCACGATTGGCACGGACTATGGCGAGGGTCGCGGCCGCAATCGGAGCGGACCGCTTGCCGCACCGGACACAGGCGCGGCGCCCATGGGCCCCTCGTGACGTATCCGAACCAGTGCCCCGCGCGTGCGGCATAATGAAAATTCAATTCGCACGGCCTCTTGGCTATAATGCAGTCTCATGAATATGGTGCGCGGAACAACCCTGGCATTTCTCTACAGTCTTCTCTGCACGTTCGCCTGGGGGCTCGACCCGGTCGTCACCGTCCGGGGCATCGCCCCTTCGGAACCTCTGTCTGTCGGGAGGAGATCCGTCTTCAAGGTGGAACTCGACATACAGGAAACGTATCACATCAATGCCCACCGTCCGTCGGAAGACTACCTCATCCCCACGTCGCTGGAACTGCAGCCCGTCCCCGGACTGGATCTTCGGGGTATCCGCTACCCGGATGCCGTGGAGAAGCAGTTTTCTTTCTCGGACAGACCCCTGGCGGTGTATGAAGGCACAGTCGAAATCATCATGGAAGCAACGCCGGGTCCGACGCTGGCCGGGGAGAAGGCGACCCTTCGCGGACACGTTCGGTATCAAGCGTGCACCGACACCGCGTGTCTGCCGGAGGTGTCCCGGCCGTTTGCAATCGAATGCTCCGTATCCGACACATACCCGCCGGAACCGTCGGCCCCGGATCCGGGGCCGGTTTCCCAGGATCCGGCGAGGATGCAGTCGAGCGAACCCCCGGGGCCTTATGAATACACGGGGCCCCTCCCCGGTGTTTCAGTGCCGGCGGGTTTCCAGGATCGGAGCCTGCCCGTCATCCTTGCGCTGGTGTTTTTGGGCGGACTGGCGCTGAACCTGACACCCTGCGTCTATCCGATGATCCCGATAACAATCACGTACTTTGGAGGACAGGCGGGTGGAAAACGCGGGAGCCTCCTGGCGCATTCCTGCCTCTACGTCGCGGGAATGGCGGTCACGTATTCGCTGCTGGGTGTCGCGGCCGCCCTCACCGGAGGCCTTCTGGGTTCGGTGCTTCAGCATCCACCGGTACTGGTCGGAATATCCCTGGTTATGGTGTTTTTGGCGCTGAGCATGTTCGATGTCTACGAACTGCGTATGCCGGCCTTCATCAACAGGATGGCGGGAGGGAGCCGCAGGGGGTTCGCCGGCACCGTTCTTATGGGCATGACTGTGGGGATCGTCGCTGCGCCCTGTATCGGGCCCTTCGTTTTCGGCCTGTTGACCTATGTCGGAAACCGGGGGAACGCCGTCCTCGGGTTCGCGCTTTTTTTCGTTCTTGCGCTCGGCATGGGGATTCCGCTGCTGGCCCTGGGCATCTTTTCAGGAAGCATCCATCGTCTGCCCCGTTCCGGGGAATGGCTGGTCTGGGTACGGAAGGTGTTCGGCTTCATCCTGCTGGCGATGGCCGTCTTTTTCTCCAGAACGCTGTTTACGCACCCGCTGGCATACCCCATGGCGCTCGCCCTTCTGCTGGTCCTGGCGGGCATCTATCTGGCGTGGATCGCCCCCGCAGGCGGTGCGGGCAAAGGATTCGCCTGGGTGCGCAATCTCGTAGGAACGGGCTTTTTTATCGCCGCCCTGGCCGTGGCGGTTGCAGGGACACAGTCCTTCATGGAGACCATGGTCGGGAGCGCTTTTCGGCTGCAGTCGGCCGGGGAGGGGCCTCCCGCCGTGGAATCCGTCCGATGGCTGTCGTTTTCCGAGGCGATTCTGGAAGCGGCGGCACGGGAGGGCAAACCGGTGCTGGTCGACTTTTATGCCGATTGGTGCGCGCCGTGCAGGGAACTGGACAGGCACGCCTTCGCGGCGCCGGAGGTTGTGCGACTTTCCAGGCGTTTTGTCATGGTGAAGGTCGATCTGACATCCTCGGACAACCCCGTGGGGGAGGCGCTCCGGACGCGCTATCGAGTCCCGGGGGTGCCGACGATTCTGTTTTTGCGATCCGACGGCAGTGAAATTCAGAACCTGCGGGTAACTGGGTTTGAACCCGCGGATGTCCTTCTTCTTAAGATGGAGGAGGCGTACCGGACGAGTGCGGGCCAATCAAGTCCCGCCTCCTGACCCGGCCCACACACTACAGGGAGGTATATCCAGTGCCGAACGTAATGCCGAAAAAAATCAAACGCGTATCCCCGACACAGACGGACATCTATTGGAGTGACGGGCATCTCAGTTCGTATCCCTCATGGTACCTGAGGGAGCATTGTCCGTGTGCGGACTGCGTCGACGAGGTCACCGGCAAGAGACTCCTGGCGCCGGGCAGTATCCCCGCCGCGCTGCAGCGGACGAATGTCGAACTGGTGGGCAATTATGCCCTCCGGTTCGAATGGAGCGACGGGCACAATACCGGTTTATACACCTACGATCTGTTGCGTGATCTGTGCCCATGCCCTCAATGCCGGCCCCAGGGATTGAGGGAACCTCCGGAAGGGGCGGGAACCCCGGGGACTTTCGAAGCATAAATCGCGGCTGATTCTGCACTGGAATCACGGGAAAATGCCCGCCTGGGCTCGACCGCGGGCAACCGGAAGCATGCCCTGGTCGATATACGCCTGCGGGAGAAAGACCGCCGCGTGTCCAAACTCCACAAATCATGCTTGTCAAACAAAATCCCGGTAGGATCGCAGTCGCACCAACCCATCCCCGTGGGGCCGTTCGGCGGGGATCGGGATCCGGCCTCCCGCGGGAAAACTCCCGCACCAGGGTATGCAATGTCCTGTCCTTCGGTTTTGCCCTGCGGCCCCGACGTGTCGGGCCCCGTCGGGGCGATGAAGGAACAGACGAAGGCCTCTGGTCTGCCCGGTGTGGAATCGGGCGCTTCGAAGCGAACCAAGGGGGACAGTGAAAGAACAAGGCGTGGCGGATGGGATTCCACGTCGAAACAGGCCAGGGAGTAATCGGGTGCGATTCGGGCGACGGTGTTTTCGTGCACCTCCCCCCTATTCAGGCCAATGTTTTCAAGGGGCATAACAAGGGCGACTGTTCTGAATTCGGCGTGCCCGAGGGATACCGCGCACGAGAGGCTGCAATGGTCGAAGCCCACCGACACGGTACCCGGATCCACGGGCCCCTGCCTCAGATTCCCGCATTGTCTCCCGCACGCAGCCGATCCCGGTGCATGCTTTTCCGGCCCGGGAAACGGCCTCGATATCGGATTACCACGGACGGCTGTCCGCTGGTCACTTTCGAACGGATCATCGACGGAACAGGCCCGGCTAGAGGATCCGCAGTGTGGCTTATGGACAAGACAGCTTTTTTTCTTTGCGTCTTTGCCCGGTACGGCGCAGGTGCTACAGTTTCATCAAGGGGACTGGGGCGATGAATGATGCACATATTCCGAAGAGGCGGTATCGCGACGAAGTGAAACTTTCGATCCTTGGCCTCGGGGGCATGCTGCTGGTGGATCTGGAGCAGAAGGCGGCGAACTCCGTAGTCGCCAAATCCTTCGAACGCGGGGTCAACTATTTCGACGTGGCCCCTTTCTACGGCAATGGAGAGGCTGAAGAGTCCATGGGCAAGGCGCTTGCCCCCTACCGGAACAGGGTTTTCCTCGCCTGCAAAACTCTCGAGCGGACCGCCGCCGGAGCCCTGGCGGAACTGGATCGGTCCCTTCGCCGCTTGCGCACGGACTTTTTCGACCTGTATCAGTTTCATTCTGTCTCCGACATGGGGGATGTGGAGGAAATTTTTGCTCCCGGCGGGGCCTGTGAAGCATTTCTGCTTGCCCGGCAGAAAGGGAAGATCCGCTACATAGGCTTTTCAGCGCACACAGCGCATGCGGCTCTGGCCATGCTCGAACGGTTCCCGTTCGACTCGGTCCTGTTTCCGGTTAATTTCATCTGCTGCGGGCAAGGCAACTTCGGTCCCCAGGTCATCGCCCGGGCGCGGGAGCTTGCAGTGGCGCGTCTCGCAATCAAGTCGATGGCACACGGCCCATGGCGCAAAAAGGACGAACGGCACTATCCGAATTGCTGGTACCGCCCGATCGACGATAGAGCGCTCGCACGACAAGCTTTGCGTTTCACCCTGTCTGAGGACATTACGGCCGCCATTCCCCCGGGGGACAGCCGGCTTTTTCACATGGCACTGGACTTGGCCAATGACCTGCCTCCGCTCAATGCGCAAGAACGGGGAGAACTTCTCGCCTCCAGCAAAGGACTCCGCCCGCTGTTTCGCATTTGATGGACGTCCGCGCATGCAATATGCTGCATTGTCGACAATGGGATGAATGCGTGGCACATTGCTGGGCCAACCACGGAGCGGGGAAAGCCGACAGCCACCGTCTGCCCCCGCCACGATTCCTTTCTGTAATACATTCGGAGAGATCCAAGATCCTTTTCGAATCTCGAAAATATGCTGCCGACCTGAGTAGGATCCTGTTCACTGAGGGAGGGCCATGAAAAAGGACGCATCGAAGGACGCCGCGCTGCAGTTTCTTTTGAAGGAAAAAACCCGTCTGGAGAGGGAAGGGCTGAAAGTGCATCCCCGAACCGTGGAGTCCGCGCAGGGACCCTGGATAATGGTGGACGGCAGAAAGGTATTGAATCTATGTTCGAACAATTACCTTGGTCTGGCCAATCATCCCGCCCTGAAAGAGGCCGCACATAAGGCTATCGAGGAGTACGGCGTCGGACCGGCGGCGGTCCGTACGATAGCCGGATCGACATCTCTCCATTCCGACCTGGAAGCGAAGCTCGCGCGCTTCAAAAAGGTAGAAGCCGTCCTTTCTTTTCAGTCGGGATACAATTCGAATCTTGCGGTTATTCCCGCCTTGGCGGGGAAAGAAGACCTCATTTTCTCGGATGAGCTCAATCATGCTTCCATCATCGACGGATGCCGGCTTTCCGGCGCACCTGTCGCGCGCTATGCGCACTGCAGTCCCGGATCCCTGGAGACGGAACTCTCGCTGCATCATCCGCCCGGATCTTACCGACGCGCCCTGATCATATCCGATGGTGTTTTTTCGATGGACGGGGATCTCGCGCCATTGCCGCGGCTGGTCGAGGTTGCAGAAAAATTCGGGGCGATACTGATGGTGGATGACGCGCACGGCGAGGGCGTCCTGGGCGAGAGTGGCCGCGGAATCGTGGATCACTTTCACCTGCATGGCAGGGTTCATGTGGAGGTGGGCACGCTTTCGAAGGCCTTTGGCGTCATCGGCGGATTTGTCGCCGGCAAGGCTGTGATCATCGATCATCTCCGCCAGAAAGGGAGACCATTTCTCTTTTCAAGCGCTTCGACACCCGCAGATGTTGCCGCCTGCAGCGCAGCTGTGGATATTCTTGAACGTTCGGGTGACTTGGTTGCAAAACTCTGGGACAATGCGCGCTATTTCAGGGGAAAGATGCAGGAGGCGGGATTCGATCTCGGCCACACCGAAACACCGATCACGCCGATCATGCTGGGAGATGTGAAAACCGCCCAAGAGTTCAGCCGCCGCCTGTTCGAACGGGGTGTGTTCGCCACCGCGATCGGTTTCCCCACGGTCCCCATGGGGAAAGCGCGTATCCGCGCGATGATTTCCGCAGCGCATTCCGAGCGGGACCTGGACTATGGGCTGGAGCAGTTCGTAAGGACAGGCGAAGAGTTGCGGCTGATCCCTTGAATGCGCTCCCGTGCAAAAGCCGTACGGGAAAATTCCGCACGGTTCCGTTTCTCCCGGCCTGAGCGGTTAGGGGGAGGGAATTCATTCGATCTGCAGTATTCCAAAGAAGCCTAAGCCTGGTCTAAAAAACAGGCTAAAAAACTGGCTTCACAATACAGCCTCTACATGCTAACCTCATTGGCGTTGAGGGGATCCGACCACAAGGTTGTCTAACTGGATTCCCGATATATCCCGCAATGGGGGGAGTGGGCCGTTAGCTCAATTGGCAGAGCAACTGACTCTTAATCAGTAGGTTGAAGGTTCGATTCCTTCACGGCTCACCATTCATTATA
>CAZYXB010000038.1:0-26529 GCA_964651155.1 uncultured Acidobacteriota bacterium
TCTAGACGCTGTTTACCCGACGTTTCCCAGAGGCAATAGGTACGGGATCCGGGTAGCTTTCCAGCAGTCCATCCTGTTGCTCGAAGCAGGCAGTCCGCCCGGACACAGATCGGCTGGCAATCTCCACTCGTCGGTGACCGGAAAGTAGGATGCAGCCCCCAAGGCCGAAGGAACTATAAGGGTAGAACGGAGGAGCTTCGGTGTCCGCTGCATCCCTGAAAATGCCTCTTCTCGGATCCCCCCCCTCGGGATCTGCGCCCACGGGCATTAGCAATCTTCCTATTCGCATCCCAGGGGCTTTGTATATGCGTGTTGCCGAGGACTCTGTCCATCCAATCATTGCGAATGAGATTCTCTGGCTCCAGTTTTGGAGAATACGGCAGAAGATCAAGCGGCTCGAGTCCGTTGGAGGATTCCGACAGCTATTATTCTTCGGAGAAACGACGTACCGGACATCCGTCGTAAATTAGAGATACGGGACCTGCTGCGAGGCGGGCCAATCATCGAAGGAATTCATGAAACTCTGCAGCCGCAATCCTTCCTGTGCCGCCGTGATCCCTCAACGGACAACTTGCGCTTACATCATAAAACGTATTGAGACGGATGCGGATCTCCGGGACCCTCGGCGCTGCGGGCAATCGCCGGCCTATGTCAAGGTAATATCCCGCCGCAGCAGATCCTCGACCTCCCGAAGCACAACCTCGGCCGGCCCCCGGACAGACCAGTCGACGGTGGCCGAGGCGGGAGTCGTCTCGGGATTGATCTCGGCCGTGAAGGCGCCGCGGCGACGGGATGCGGCGACAAGGCCGGCGGCGGGGTGGACCGCTGATGAGGTGCCGGCGGTTATGAAGAGGTCGCAGTCGGTGGCGGATATGGCGCGGTCCAGAATTCCTGGATCGATGGGTTCCCCGAACCAGACGACGCCGGGACGGAGCCAGCCGCCGCAGTAAGGGCAACCCGGCGGCAGGGTCCTCAAAGGCACGGTTGCATCGACCCAGCGCGCGGGCGACCCGGGGCAGCGGTTCCAGCAGGAGACCTCCCAGATGGATCCGTGAAACCGCACGGTATTTTCCGTGCCCGCCTGTTCGTGCAGGCCGTCGACGTTCTGCGTGAGGAGGGTGAAACCGGGATAGCGCCTGCTCCAGGCGGCCAGGACGAAATGGGCCGCGTTGGGGCGGCATGCCGCAATCAGTTCCCGTCTCCAGTTGTACCATTCCCAGACCAGTCCGGGATCCCTGGCGAATGCTTCCGGCGTGGCGAGGTCCTCGGGAGAGTAGGATTGCCACAGGCCCGCATTCCCGCGGAAAGTCGGCACGCCGCTTGCGGCGGAAACGCCGGCTCCCGTGAGCACGGTGATCCGCGACGACGTCCGTATGCGCCGGGCCAGCAGGGAAATGGGGTTGTCCGTCCGCATCGTCCGCTCCTTTCGCCGGGTACGCTCCAGTATGACACACGCATTCCCGGGCGTGCGGAAATTCCCGTGCGCACGCGCGGTGCGTCCCGAAAAGAGCCGGCCTTTCCTGCAAAGGAGGCCGGGGGAACGCAAAAATCTGGTTGACTGCGGGCGTTCAGACCCGTACCATTCCCTGTTTTATCGAATTGCAGCTAGAAGGAGACGAGAAAAATGGCGGAAAAACTTTCCAAGACGGCGCGTGCGAGCCTCGGCGGCAAGGGGAAGGGCTACGAGAAGCTGTGCCCCCAGTGCGGCACCGCAATGGTGGCGACGAAGGTCGTGAAATACCGCGACATGCCCGGAGGCATGTTCTGGATCTGCCCCAAGGACGATCAACGCATCAAGATATAAACGGTCCTGCTACCGTTGTCCTGCCGCGGGCGGTTCGTCGTCCGGCCCGTCCGCGCAAACCCCCACCTGCCCTCCCGCGTCCCGGACTCAACGTTCCACAGTGGAGCTCAGACGGTTTCGGGCAGGGGTTTGTACAGCCGGCCCTGCCACGTATCGCGCTCCCGCAACCTCGATTCCAGCATGTGCCGGACCCCGCTTCTGCCGCAGTTCCAGACCGGCCCGATCAGCCGGTCCTGCGGCGCGGTTCCGTACAGGCGTTCCATCCGGACGGCCGGATTCAGGCGTTCGAGGAAATCGATGGCCAGATCCACGTACTCGTCCAGTTCCAGAAGGTGGAACGGCTTTTCCCGGTATTCCTTCTCCAGCGCCGAGCCCCTGACGACATGCAGGTGGTGCAGCTTCAGGAAATCGATTCCCTTGTCGGACAGGACCCCGGCGGTTGCGAGCATCTGCTCCCGGGTTTCCCAGGGGAAACCGAGTATCAGATGCGTCCCGATATGGATGCCCCGGTTGCGGGTCCGGTCCATCGCCGCCTGCCAGCATGCGTAGTCGTGCCCCCGGTTGATACGTTCCAGAGTGGCGTCGCGGATCGATTGAAGCCCATATTCGAGGGTGACAAAGCGCGTGCGGGCCAGCTCCGCGAACCAGGCGATCTTGTCCTCGTCGATGCAGTCGGGCCGGGTGCCGACCGAAAGCCCGACGACATCGGGGTGGTCGATGGCCGACTCGTAGAGCGGGGCCAGAACCTCCAGGGGCGCGTAGGTGTTCGAAAATGGCTGGAAATAGACGATGAATTTGCCGGCCCCGTACCGCTTCTTCAGGTACGCCATCCCCTCCCGGACCTGGTCGGCCACGGGCTTGAGCCGGTCGGCCGTTTCCGGCCGGAAGGAACGGTTGTTGCAGTAGGTGCAGCCGCCCGACGATAGGGTCCCGTCCCGGTTCGGGCAGCTGAACCCCCCGTCGACACTGACCTTGTAGACCCGCAGGCCGAATTTCTCCTTCAAAAACCGGCTGTAGGCGTTGTAGCGGGCTGAGGGCCCGGCGGGATGCACGTTCATACTGCCGTCGATAGTGGAGGGTTTGGAGCCTTTTGCGGCGCCCGGCCGCCTACTTCTTGCTGTCGACCGCGTACTGGGACTTGATCCATTCATCGAGCGTCGACCGGGGATCCCGGACCACGTCCGGAGTGATTTCGAATTTCTCTACGCCCTGCGACTGCCGGATCAGGTTCAGGCCGTGCTCGAAATCCTTGAACATTTCCGAGAAGACCTCCTCGAGGGGTTTCTCGAACTCTATGGATTTTTCGCTCAGCATCCGGGCGGCTTCGGGCTGGAGGTGGATCCGGATGCCGCTTTTCTCGGACCAGTCCTCGACGATGGCGCGGGCCTGGTCGTCCATTTCCTTCAGGCGGATATCCTTAACGGAGGCCAGGAGTTCGGCCAGAACGGCATCGGGCGACTCGACCAGGCGCGCCGTGATCTCCAGGCGCTTGACCGGGGAGTGCGGGAGCGCGTATTTGTACTCGCGGAAGGTGCGTTCGCAGACGCTGACAAGGCTCCGTGCGCCGGTATGCTCCTTGTGGGCCTTTTCGGCGATGCCGTACAGCCCCTCGTCGGTGGGCACCAGCTCGATCCCGTAGGCTTCGAAGGCGTTGATGTACTGGCGGATGATGGAGCCCTCGGAGTTCTTCAGGATCTGGTACAGGTCGTCGACGCCCAGTTCCCTGCAGCTGACGACGACGGGCAGCCGGCCCACGAATTCCGATTCGAATCCGTATTCGATGAAGTCGGTGCTCTTGGCGTGGCTGAAGTAGTCCGTGTCCCCGGCCAGCTTCTGCCCGGCAGAGTGGAACCCGATGGCTTTGTCGCCCAGGCGCTTGCGGATGATGTCGGCCAGGCCGGTGAAGGCACCGCTGACGATGAACAGGATATGGCGCGTGTTGATGACCGAGCGGGACACCTTGCCCTTGGACTGGAACTCCATCGCCGCCTGCAGCTGCGATGTCAGGTCGAAAGGCGTGCGCAGGCTGACCTCGGTCTCCTCCATCAGCTTCAGGAGGCCCCTCTGGACCCCGCCGCCGCTGACGTCGCGGCCGAGCACGTTCGTGGGCGTGGATATCTTGTCGATTTCGTCCAGGTATATGATGCCGTATTCCGCCAGGCGTATGTTTCCTTCCGCCTTCTGGACCAGCTCCCGGACGAGGTCCTCGACGTCCCCCCCGACATAGCCGGTTTCCGAGAATTTCGTGGCGTCGGCCTTGACGAAGGGGACGCCGATCAGGTCCGCGATGTTGCGGACCAGGTAGGTTTTCCCCACGCCCGTCGGACCGAGCATGATGATATTCTGCTTGGCGTACTCTCTGCAGGGCCCCTTTGCGGAACACCGCTTGATGTGGTTGTAGTGGTCGCAGATGGCCGTCGCCAGGACCTTTTTGGCGTCGTCCTGCTTGACGACGAAACGGTCCAGATATTTCTTGATGTCGCGCGGAAGATAGTCGAACTGGATGTCGAGGGGCTTGTCCTGGACGTCGGTCCCCTCATCGGCCGTTCGCGCCTGGTCGGGTTCGCTGCTGAGAACGCCCAGGCGAACGCCGCCTCCGTATTTCTTGGAGAAAAACTCCTCCATGTCCTTCCGCAACTCGTCGGGGTTGGGCCACCCGGGGCCGCCTTGTTTGGACAACAATACCTCCCATGATCGCAGGCAATTGCCGGCGCGGCTAGTGCCTGCGCTGCAATTGCAGCCGCCGATCACCTAGGAACAAGTATGAGTACTGTTGGCGTAAAAATCAACCGGGACCTGTGACGCGGGCGCGGGAAA
The DNA here is from genome assembly GCA_964651155.1 of uncultured Acidobacteriota bacterium. Lineage (GTDB taxonomy): Bacteria > Acidobacteriota > UBA6911 > UBA6911 > UBA6911 > UBA6911. The sequence continues at coordinate 4,622 of CAZYXB010000038.1, forward strand.
TCCACGGCGGCAGGGGTTCGCCACGCCGGCATTTCGGGCACGGAAACGACCTCGCCGGCACCCCGGGCCGGCGCTTCCGGCCTAGCGGCGGGCCCGTTTGCGTTGCGGCGCGGCTTTTTGGACCAGCGGCTTGGCCGCGCTTCGATGCCTGTCGGAGCGGCTTATCCGGGGGGGGCTTTTCTTGGCGGCCTCCTTCGTTGTATTCCCGGCTTCTTTTTTCGGTTTCGAAACAGGCGTCGCCTTTTCCTTGGCCGGTTCTGCCTGGGGAGGCGCTTTCTCCCTCCGGGGGGGATGGGCTGATTTCGGCGCTTGGGCCGGTTGCGCTGCCTGCGCCGCCGCCTTGTGCGCTTGTACGGGCGGTTTCTTCGGGCTTTTCGCGGGTTTGCGGGCGGACGGCCGCAGCCGGCTCAGGTCAATTTCGGGCTCCTGGACCTCCTTTTCGAACGTATGGAACAGGGAAGCCGCCTGCTGCATGATGACGGGGCTCCCCGAAAAGGATTCCGCCGCCCGCTTGATCCGCACGATATGCGCCTTGACCATGATGTAAAAGTCCAGTTCCCGCCCGGACCAGTTCTTCCTCAGGTTCCGGATCAACGGGACGTAGAGTTTGCGGATGATGGACTCCTCGGACCGGATAGCGCTTTCGATACAGGCGCTGAGCGACAGATCGGTTGTATTGTCAATATTTTGTGGGTGCACTTTGGCCTGGATGGTCGCCTCCAGCGATTCCTGCTCCTGTTTCAGGCGGGTCCAGAATGACTTCGGGAGGTTGTGCAGGCTGGCGATTTGATCGGATATGTCCCGGGCCATCTTCCCCCAGAGTTCACGAATGATCTTGTTTCCGCTAAAGCGCTCTTCCAGCTTCAGATAGATCTTTTCAGTGTTGGCCTGGATTTCTTGAATGGAACCGGGTAGGCTCATAGTCCGCTCTCGTTTCCTTAATCACGGTGACCGAAAGCCCTGACCTAATCGGGTGAGACGGCGTCAGGCACATCCCAATGTAGCAGACTATTGCGGCGGCTGTAAAGGCACATGTTGGCGCCTTGCGAATTTCAGCCAGGTATTTAAGGGAACTTCTGTAATCAGAATACTTACAATGGGATCAGCTCACGGCCGGTTCCAGAAGTTCCACCCGGCGCGCGTCGGAGTCGATGCGCACCCTGGCGCCGAGAGGCAGGGCCCAGTTCTCCGGTCCGTGCCCGGCGGGGAAGTGGGCCAGAACCGGGACATCGAACTGCCCCAGGATCTCCCTGAGAACCTCCGGCAGGGAATAGTCGCCCGTGGGAGGGTCGCATTCGTGGAAAGTACCCAGGAGCACCCCTGACAGGGAATCCGTCTTCCGGGCAAGGCGGAGCTGTGTCAGCATCCGGTCGAGCCTGTAGGGGGCCTCCCCGACGTCCTCGAGGAACAGGATGGCATCACGGGTGTCGATTTCGTAGGGAGTCCCGAGACTGGCGACGACTGTGGAGAGGCACCCCCCTACCAGACGGCCTTCGGCCCTGCCCGGGTTCCACGATTCGAGCTGCGGGAATTCGAGCACCGGCCGGTAGCCGGGATCGGTCCAGAGGGCCGACAGGTGGGCCAGCTGTTCTTCGGTGCAGGCTCCGATCCCGGGATTCACCGCCATCGGGCCGTGGAGGGTGACCCATCCGAAGTAGCGGTGAAAAAACAGATGCAGGGTGATCAGATCGCTGAACCCCATGAACAGCTTGGGATTGCGCCCTAGCCGCTCCCGGTCGAGGTAGGGGATCAGCCTGGAACACCCGTACCCGCCCCGGAGCCCGATAACGGCCCGGACCGAGTCGTTGGTGAACGCCCTCATCAGCGCGTCCGCCCGCTCGAGGTCGCTGCCCGCCAGGTACCGGGAGGCAGAGAAGATACGCTCCTCGATCAGTACGCGGAAGCCCATTCTTTCCAGGACGGCCGCGCTGTCGTACAAAGCCGGCCTGGACTGGATGGGGCCGGCCGGTGCTACAATGGCGATGGTATCGCCTTTTTTAAGACCTGCGGGATGGATGGTCGGAATATTCATGTCGAAGTGTTAAGATAGTCGCTCAGGCGGCCTGCCGTTGGCCGTATCCCGTGCCGCCGGTGCTTCCAAGGCATCCACCCCGAAACCCGGAGACCCTATGCTGAACTATATTTGGCTTTCCATGATCATTCTTGCCGTTGTTCTGGGAGGAATCAACGGTAAAATTGAAGACGTCACCCAATCCGCCATCGATTCCGCCAAAACCGCCGTCGAGATAGCGATCGGACTGGTCGGCATAATGGCCCTGTGGCTCGGTATCGTCAAGATCGCCGAAGACGCCGGGCTCCTGAGACTGCTCGCCCGGGCCATCGCCCCCGTCATGCGCCGGCTATTTCCGGACGTGCCCGACCAACACCCGGCAATGGGCAGCATGACCATGAACATCGCCGCCAACATGCTGGGGCTGGCCAATGCGGCGACGCCGCTCGGGCTCAAGGCGATGGAGGACCTGGAGAAGCTCAACAAGCATCCGGGAGTTGCGACCAACGCCATGTGCACGTTTTTGGTCATCAACACCGCCGGATTTCAGCTGATCCCGGCGACCATGATCGGCATCCTGTCGGTTTCGGGGTCTACGGATCCTTTCGTGATCATAGGGACGACCCTCGCCGCGGGATGCACCGCCACCGTGACCGGGCTGGCGGTCGTAAAAATACTGGAAAAACTGCCTCTGTTCTCCGCACAGCGCGCCATAAAAAAGGGGATGCCCTCATGATACGGAACATTTTGAGCGTCGTTTCGGTATGGGCCATTCCGGTGTTTCTGGCCTTCGTCGTCTTCTTCGGCGCCTGCAGGAGGGTCAAGGTCTATGAAAGCTTCGTGGAGGGGGCCAAAGAGGGGTTCCAGGTGGCCGTCCGCATCATCCCCTACCTGGTTGCGATCCTGGTGGCCATCGGCATGCTGCGCGGGGCCGGGGCCATCGACATGCTGTCGCAATGGTTCGGCCCTGCGCTCGACAGGGTCGGATTCCCGGTCGAAATACTTCCGGTGGCCATCATGCGCCCCCTGTCGGGCAGCGGGTCCCTGGGTATCGTGACGGAGATGATCCGGACGCACGGGCCGGATTCGCTGCTGGGGCGCCTGGCCGCGACCGTCTACGGCAGCACGGAAACGACCTTTTATGTCCTGGCGGTCTATTTCGGGTCCGTCGGAATCAAGAAAGCCCGGCATGCTTTGCTCTCGGGCCTGGTGGCCGATGTCGCCGCCATCATCATGGCCGTCCTTGTATGCAGGATGGCCTTTTCCTAGAGGCGGCCGTCCGGATACGGGCTGTGGGGCGCTTCTGCAATGAAACCGGCGCAGCTCCGTCGCATGGATGGACCTTGTATCGCTGGACGGTTCATGCTCCCGGTGATATCCTATTGGTATATAGAGGGTTCGAGGCGGTCTCCCAAATAGGGCGTGGCTGCCGGTGCGCCGTGGGCCCGGGCCGTTTTCCCGAACCCGCCCGCCGCCGAAGCCGTGCCCCGGGGCCTGTGGAAATATATTGAAACAATTCTTATCGGGATGCGTCTTAAAAAGGTGTAAAATTGCGTGAGAACGCCTTAGTTCAGGTATAAGCGGACGATAATCGGATATGACGGAAAACAGGGGGGGAAACGGGATATTGAGAAACCGCTTCAATAATCCCCGCACCCAGGCCTCGCTTTTTCATTACATCAAGGACAAACCGGAAGAGAGCGTCTGGAAAGACATGGATTGGGATTTCCTGATCCATCCGGTCCGCACGGCCCGGGACGCGTGGAAGCGCCCGAGGGCCAAGGCATCCCTGTTCCATTACATCGAACAGGAGCCGAAGGAACCGTTCAACTGGAAGGAATTCTTCCGGGACCTGTTTACCGGGTTCAAAAACCCCCTGTACATACCTTCGATGTTTTCCGATCCCGCGGGGCTGCTCGAGGAACGGGCCCAGGGGCGCACGCGGAGAATCGAATCGGTGGCCATTTCCGTTCTTGTGCATGTCTGCCTGTTCGGCCTTGCCGTCTATCTCATGAATCCCGGCAACCGGCCCGTTCCGGAACTGGAGAAGGTCGTATTCATCGAGAACAGAACCCCTGTTTTCATTCCCGATGAGGGGATGGGCCGGGAGGGCGGCGGTGGCGGCGGAGGCGGCCGCGAGGAACAGCTGCAGCCCAGGTCCGGGCGGATGCCGGAGGCGGTGACCGCTGAGATGATCGTTCCGGACCCGTCGAATCCGCAGCCGCTGGTCCCGGTTGATGACCTGCTGGCCAATGTCCTTGTGGAACTGCCCGTCCACATTCCGCTGGATGTATCGCTCCCGATCGGCGATGTGACCGCACCCTCGAACCTGTCCCCCTCTTTCGGACCCGGCTCGGGAGGAGGGATCGGGACCGGGCAGGGGCGCGGAGTCGGATCGGGACAGGGTTCGGGCGCGGGTTCGGGCAGCGGCGGCGGCTTCGGAGCCGGGCACGGCGGCGGCATCGGCGACGGGGAAGGCCCCTACTATATGGGGGATGACGTCAACGAGCCCGTACTGCTCAAGAAAGTCACCCCCCAGTACACCGAGGAAGGCCGAATAGCGCGCGCCGAAGGGATCGTTGTTCTCGAGGCCGTCATCCGCAAGAACGGGTCGGTGGACAATTTCAGGGTCGTTCGAAGCCTCGGCTACGGCCTGGACGAGGCCGCCATCCATACGGTAGCGAACCAGTGGCGCTTCAAGCCGGCCACCTATAAGGGCCAGAGCATTGATTATCCCGTTCAGATAGAAGTGACCTTCCAGGTCTATTGAGCGGTTCGACGGGAATCGCGAGCCTGCCGCGAGGCTTGTGCACCCGCCATAATCCGGGAGTGACCGGTCATGTCCATGCATGTGCGTTCAAAGGGGTACCAGTCCGACATCAACATCACCCCCTACATCGACATCCTGCTGGTGTTGTTGATCATTTTCATGGTGGCCGCCCCCATGAAGCGTTTCGACCACCCGGTACGCATCCCTCAGCAGGCATCGGAACTGAAACCCAAGCTGCCGGAGGCCGAATCGGTCATCGTCGACATGAATCTGGATCGCACGATCATGCTCAACAACCAGCCCGTGAGCATGGAAGAACTTGAAGCGACTCTTACCCAGGTTCTGAGCCGGACGGCCGTAAGGGACGTTTTCATCCGGGGGAACTCCGCGCTCCGCTACGGCGATGTTTTCGTGGTTCTCGATATCGCGCGGCGTTCCGGGGCCAGCAACATCGCGCTGCTACGGAAGGATACGGCGCTTCCCCCTTCCAACGCCCAGGCCAGCCGGTAGCAGTCTCCAGTACCATAACAACCCGAAGCCAGTTCCCGTGGAATGCTCTGGCCGGGAGGTCCGCCGCGCGGGGCCCTCGCCGCAGAGAACCCGGGATGCTTTATCCGCGGAGCCGGGATCGGGGAGGCGGCCGGGAAGCCGGAAGCTTCACGGCCGGCCGCGGGAGAGGATGCTGGCGCAGCCCATGAACTTCCTGGCCGACCTGTCGGCGATGCTTTGTTTCCGGACGCCCGCGCTCCTGCGGCAGGCGCAACGGCGGATGCCCGCCCGGGGTGTCGCCTGTTTTTCGGCCGGCTTCCTTGCCTACGCCCTGGTCCGGAACCGGGTCTACGCCGGGCTGCCCGGGATTGCGACGCAACCGTCGGGGCCGCTCCAGCACCTTGTTCACTTCAACCTTCTTCCGTCGCTGGTGTTTGCCCTGGCGATCTACGTGCCGGCCCTGGTGCTACTGGGCGGGCTGACTGCGGGGAAAAGGGGCGCCCGTTCCGCTTTTCAGGGGGAATACAGCCGGCACGTGTCGGCGCTCATGCCTCTGTGGGGGCTGCTGTTTCTGGCCGCTGCGCCCCTGCAATGGGCGGCACCGCATTTTTTGGTCCTGGGGATGCTCGAGATATCCCTGGGGTATTTGATCCGTACCGTGGCCGCGGCCGTATACACGGTGTGGGCCGTCATGCGGCTGAACCGTCTGACGGCGGCCCAGGCGTCCGGCGCGTTTGTTCTTTCCTGGATCACCCTGCCGGCGCTGTACGCCATCGTGGCGCATCCCTGTCTGACGGCGGCCTGCGCGCTGATCCCCGTCGTCTTCTGGGGGTGCCGCCGGCTAGGCGGAATCCGCGCCGGGCGCAGGCGCTCCACCTAGCGGCAACTCCATCCGGGGCCGCCGCCGCGTATGCGGGATGCTCCGGGAAGACGCGCCCGGGGCCCGCTGACGGGGCCCGGGCGCATCTCGCATCCGGCAGGGGTTTGTGCTATGGTGCATCCATGAGAAAGTACACGGAAGAACACGCGACGTCGGGGATCTGTGCGCCTCTCCCGGAAATCGAATGCTGGGAGAACCAGTTTCCGAACTACCGGATCGAAATTGTCATTCCCGAATACACGGCCATCTGCCCCAAGACGGGCCTTCCCGATTTCGGCACCATCATTGTGACCTACGTGCCGGACCGCTGGTGCCTGGAGCTGAAATCGGTCAAGGAGTACGTCAATGCCTACCGTAACCTGGGGATTTTCTACGAGAATGCGGTCAACAGGATCCTGGCGGACATGGTCGGGGCGTGCAAGCCGGTATCGATGAAGGTCCGCGGCGAGTTCACGCCCCGCGGCGGGATACGAAGCACTATCGAGGCGGAATACGCCCGCGGGTAGCGGCGCCCGCCTGTCCTTCCCCATCCTGCCCCGGCTAGCTTCGCCGCATTGCTTGGGCTGCTTCTATGAACCATCACAAGTACACCAACGCCCTGGCGCGTGAAACCAGCCCCTATCTGCTGCAGCACGCGCACAACCCGGTCCAGTGGTACCCCTGGGGGGAGGAAGCCCTGTCCCGTGCCAGGAGGGAAGACAAGCCGATCCTTCTGAGCATCGGGTACTCGGCCTGCCACTGGTGCCATGTCATGGAACGGGAATCGTTCGAAGATGAAGAGATCGCGCGCCTGATGAATGCGCACTTCATCAACATCAAGGTGGATAGGGAGGAGCGCCCCGATCTGGACGCGATCTACATGGCGGTTGTCCAGATGGCGACCGGAGGCGGCGGGTGGCCGATGACGGTATTTCTGACGCCCGATCAGACGCCCTTCTTTTGCGGCACCTATTTCCCGCCCGACGCAAAGGCAGCGCGCCCGGGGTTCCGCCAGATCGTCCAGGAAATCGCCAGGGCATACCGGGACAGAAAACAGGATCTCTACGCAAGCGGGGAGGCCATCAGGCAGAAACTGCAGAAACTGTCCCGGATGCCCCGGGCGGAGGGTGCCATCGATCCGGCCGTCCTCGACGATGCTGTCGCGCCGATGATATCCAATTACGATCCCCAGTACGGCGGCTTCGGGCGCGCGCCCAAGTTCCCCCCCTCCATGGCCCTGAGCTTTTTGATGCGGACCTATGCCCGGACGGGGAGGGAGCCGCTGCTCGAGATCGTCCGCAACACGCTGGTGCACATGGCGAACGGCGGCATTTACGACCATCTCGGGGGGGGGTTCCACCGCTACACGCTCGACGCCGGGTGGCGGGTGCCCCACTTCGAAAAAATGCTCTACGACAACGCACTCCTTGGCCGGGTGTACGTCGACGCGTACCTGCTGACGGGCGTGGGATTGTTCCGCAGAATCGCCCGGGAAACCCTCGATTACGTGCTGCGGGAAATGACGTCGCCCGAAGGCGGCTTCTACGCCTCCCAGGATGCCGACAGCGGCGGGGTGGAAGGCGCCCTGTACCTGTGGTCGAGCGAGGAGGTGCGGTCGATCCTGGGCGGGGAGGAGGGGGAGATTTTCTGCCGCTATTTCGGCATCACGCCCGGGGGGGATCTCGACGGGCTCAACATACTCCATATCCCGCGGCCGGGTGATGCGGTGGCGACGATCTGCGGGGTGACCGAAGAGAGGCTGCTCGAGGTTGTCCGGGCCGGCCGCCGGAAGCTTTTCCTGGCCAGGGAGAGGCGGGTGAAGCCCGGCCGCGACGAAAAAATCCTGACGGCGTGGAACGGGCTGATGCTGCGAACCATGGCGGAGGCCGCCGGTGCGCTCGGGGAAGAGGCCTACCGCAGAGCGGCGCTCCGGAATGCGGAATTTGTTTTGACCCGCTTGCGGGACAACGGCCGGCTGCTGCGCAGCTACAAAGACGGGCAGGCCCGGTTCGGCGCTGTCCTGGAGGACTACGCCTACCTCATCGACGGCCTGCTCGCCCTCTACGAGGCCAGCTTCGACTCCCGCTGGATTGCGGAAGCCGAAGCCCTGGCCGACAGGATGGTCCGGGAATTCTGGGATTCCGACGGGGACGGGTTTTATTTCACGGCCGAGCACCACGAGGCGCTGATTCACCGGCCCAAGGAGTTCTACGATTCTGCGACGCCATCGGGGAACTCCGCGGCCGCGCATGCCCTGCTGCGGCTCGGAAAGTTCACGGGGGACCCGCGGTGGGAGCGCTATCCCGTGGCGCTGTTCCAAAGAGTGCTGGATCTGCTTCGCCGGCAGCCCGCGGCCTTTGCCCACATGCTGTGCGCGGTCGATTTCCACCTCGGGCGGCCGAAGGAAATCGCCGTGGCCGGGAATCCCCGAAGCGCCGACGCCAGGGCGCTCCTCGACGTGGTGTTCCGGGCCTATATGCCGAACAAGGTCGTGGCCTGCGGCACGGAGCCCGATGTTTTCCTTCTCGAGGGGAAGCCGCAGGCCGAGCACCGGGCGACCGCCTACGTCTGCGAGGATCGCACCTGCCGTCCGCCCGTGACGTCGGCCGATGAGCTTCGAACCGCCCTTTCCCCCGGCCCGCGGCGGCGGGGACCCGGGGATCCGCCCTAGACGTGGATGCTCTGAAACAGCACGGAGGAATGGTACCGGTCCCCGGAATCGGGGAGGATGACGACGATAAGTTTCCCTTTGTTTTCCGGCCTGCGCGCTATCGTCAGGGCGGCGGCGACGGCGGCGCCCGACGAGATCCCCGCCGTGATGCCCTCCTCCCGGTGCAGGCGATGGGCCATGGCAACGGCTTGCCCGCTATCGATGGCCAGCGCTTCGTCGACCAGGCCGAGATCGAGGACTTCGGGTATGAAGCCGGCTCCGATGCCCTGGATTTGATGCGGCCCCGGCCGGAGCGGTTCCCCTTTCAGGGCCGCCGCGATAACGGGGGATTCGGCAGGTTCAACGGCGACGCTCCGGATAGGCCTCTTCTTCTCGAGCTTGAGATACCGGCTGGCGCCCGTGAGCGTCCCCCCGGTCCCCACCCCCGCAACGAGAATATCCACCGCGCCGTCGGTGTCGTTCCATATTTCCGGCCCGGTGGTCTGGAAGTGGATGCCGGGGTTGGCCGGGTTTGAAAACTGCCGGGGCGTCCAGTATTTTTTCGGGTCCGAGGCGACGATCTCCTCGGCCTTTGCAATGGCCCCCGGCATGCCCTTCGAACCTTCGGTCAGCACCAGGTTCGCCCCGAATGCCTTCAGCAGGCGGCGCCGTTCCAGGGACATGGTCTCCGGCATCGTGATCAGCAGAGGGTATCCGCGCGCGGCTGCCACATAGGCTAGCGCGATGCCCGTATTGCCGCTGGTCGGCTCGACAATGGTGATCTCTCCGGATCCGGGTTTGAGGATGCCATCCCGTTCGGCGGCCCAGATCATGGAGGCACCGATGCGGCATTTGACGGAGTAGGCAGGGTTGCGCCCCTCGATTTTGCCCGCGATGACTGCAGGCAGCCCCGCGGGGATCCTGTGGAGCCGGACCAGGGGCGTACGGCCGATCGACAGCGAGTTGTCGTCGTAGATCCTGGACATGTTTCCCTCCCCCCCGTAACGGCCGCGGGCGGATACACCCGCACCTCCCGATGATGCGCCCCTGTGCGGGGGCCGTGCCGGCGGCCACAGCCGCCTTGTACCAATTGCCCCCGGGGAAGTCAATGAAGGAATCGCCGGCGCCGGGAGCGCGTCAGGACACTCCCGGCGCCACCGGCACGGCCCTTCCGGCCATGTCCACGGGCGGAACCGGCCAAAAATTCAAATTGCCGCAGTCAGACCATGTACTTCGTGGCGTAACAATGTACAATGAGTAGATTGCGCCGCCGGGGATCTGCCTGCGCAGACGGGTGGATGCGGTCCGGGGTGACCCCGGGCCGGTCAGCCCGCCGCCATCAGGGGATCCGGGCATTGGCGTGTGGCGGGATGGAGCTGCGGGCGCGGTGCGGAAGGCCGTCAACCGGGCGCCCTTTTCAAGTCAAAACGATCACTAGGTGCTGTCATGACCAAAGAACGCGAACAACAGGAAGGCTTCAAAGTTATGGATAAGCGGAGTTTCGGAGAGGACGGGGAGGTGCGGACGCCCGATGTTTCCGAAGCGAAGGGGGAGAAGCCGGACAAGGCTCCTGAGGAAGCCCCGAAGAGCGAACCCGAACGGGATGCGAAGCAGCCTTCCATCGATTTCCCGTCCTACATCCTTTCCTACTATACCCAGGGACTGGTGCTTCTCGGGGAAGTCCCGAATCCCTATACGAACAACAAAGAGGAGGATGCGGACGGCGCCAGGAATACGATCGAAATCCTGGCGATGCTGCGCGAAAAGACAAAGGGCAACCTGAGTCCGGACGAGGAGAATCTGCTGGAGACGGTTCTGTACGAGCTCCGTATGAAATACATGGCGAAGACCAATCGCATCAAAATCTGATGAGAACCATGAAAGTTGTGTCTCGGCCGCAGGGCCTGTCTCCGGACTATCCGGCCCCGATTGTCACGATCGGAAATTTCGACGGCGTCCACCTTGGGCACCAGAGCCTGATTCGGGACCTGGTGGCCCGGGCGGCCTCTGTCGGCGGCACCCCCATCGTTTTCACCTTCCATCCGCACCCGCTCCAGGTGCTGGCTCCCAACAACGCCCCGTTGCAGATACAGACGCTGGACCAGAAACTGGCCACGATCGAGTCTCTGGGGATTCCCCTGGCGGTGGTGGTCCCGTTCGACCTGCAGCTGGCGCAGACGAGCGCGCGCGCGTTCGCCGAGACGGTGCTGTGGGAGCCGCTCCGTCTCCGGGAAATCTACGTGGGCCCTAATTTCGCGTTCGGTCACAGGCGGCAGGGGAGCTTCAACCTGTTGAAGGAGATCGGCGAGGAGAAAGGGTTCCTGGTCGGAAAGATACACCAGGTGCAGTTCCGCGGGAACCGAGTATCGAGCACAGCCGTGCGCCAGGCCCTGGTTTCCGGCCAGGTCGGCCTTGCGCGCCGCCTTCTAGGGCGGCCGTTCGCGCTCGCCGGGAATGTCGTTCATGGAACCGGGACAGGGTCCAGGATCCGCGTCCCGACCGCGAATCTCCGGACATCCAATGAATTGATCCCGCGCAACGGCGTCTACGTGACCGTGGCACGCGTCGGCGACCGACGCTGCCGGGGGGTGACCAATATCGGCTTCCGGCCGACGATGACGCAGACAACGAACGGTCGCCCGGGCATCGAGACGCACCTGCTCGATTTTTCCGGGGACCTCTACGGCGGGGAGATGACGCTGGAGTTTCTGGTCCGGCTCCGGGACGAGCGCAGGTTCTCCGGCGAGCAGGAGCTGGCCCGCCACATACGCGCGGATATCGTGAAGGCCGATCGGTATTTCCGGTGGCTGGAACAAACGGCGCCCGCAGGGCCCGGCAGGTGCGGCCCGGGCGGGGGATGGGCGGCCGGAACCGGTTAGCGAGACACTCGGGAGGGAGTATTGTGGCCATTTCAAGAAGCGAAGTGCTGAAAATCGCGGACCTTGCCAAGCTCGAGTTCGGGGAGGCGGAACTCGACGCCTTCACCGTGCAGTTTCAGCACCTGCTCGATTACATCGAAAAGCTTACAGAAGTGGATGTCGCGGCCATCGAACCGACCAGCCACGTTGCGGTGACGGAGGATTTCGAGAAACATATCTTCCGCGAGGATGAAGTCCGGCCCTCCCTTCCCGTCGAAGAAAGCCTCGGCAATGCCCCGGATCCCGGGGAGGGGCATTTCCGGGTGCCCAAAGTCCTATAACCGGGTCCAGCGGTCGCCGCCGATCGGCCGCCGCCTGGATGGCAGGAACGAAAGAGTTATGAACCTCAGAGACGCCTACAGGATACGGGAGACCGTCCATTCCGGTGAACGTACCGCGAGGGACTGGGCGGAAGCGGCCTTGGCGCGCATCGACGCCATGGATTCCGAATGGGGGGTTTTCCTCTCCGTCGAGCCCGAGACGGTCCGAAAACGCGCCGACGCCGTCGACCGCGCCGCCAGGGGACGGAGCCTGCCGCTCGCGGGTGTCCCCGTCGCAATCAAGGACAACATCTGCACGCGCGGGCTGCGGACCACCTGCGGCTCCAGAATGCTCGAAACCTACGTCCCCCCGTACAATGCGACCGTCATCGACAGGCTTGAGGACGCGGGCGCCGTCGTCATCGGGAAGGTGAACTGCGACGAGTTCGCGATGGGTTCGTCCACGGAAAATTCCGCTTTCCGGATAACCCGGAACCCGTACGATCCCGAACGCGTGCCCGGCGGGAGCAGCGGCGGGAGCGCCGTGGCGGTTGCCGCTGGCATGGTCCCCGTATCCCTGGGCTCCGACACGGGCGGCTCGGTGCGCCAGCCCGCCTCCTTCTGCAACGTTCTGGGGCTGAAGCCGACCTATGGGCGCGTTTCCAGATACGGCCTGGTCGCTTTCGCCTCGTCGCTCGACTGCATCTCCCCGATCGCCAACAGCCCGAGGGACCTCGCGCTGCTGCTGTCGGTCATCGCCGGCCGGGACCATCACGACGCGACCTCGGCCCCGGTCGCGGTCCCGGATTACGCGGCCGAGCTGCGGAAACCGGTGGAGGGGATGCACCTGGGCGTGCCCGGGGAGTTTTTCGGCGAGGGCCTCGATCCCGAAGTGCGGGCCGTCATCGAAGCCGGAATCCGCAACATGGAGGCGCTGGGATGCCGGCTGCACGAGGTGTCCCTGCCGCACACGGAGTATGCCGTCGCCGACTACTACATCATCGCCCCGGCGGAGGCGAGCTCGAATCTCGCGCGCTACGACGGCGTCAAATACGGCTACCGCGCGCCCGAGTACGACGACCTTCTGGATATGTACAGGAGAAGCCGCAGCAGGGGGTTCGGTCCGGAGGTGCAGCGGCGGATCATGCTCGGGACCTATGCGCTGTCGTCGGGCTACTACGACGCCTACTACGGGCGCGCCATGAAGGTTCGGACACTGATCCAGCGGGACTACGTCAAAGCCTTCGAGAAAGTGGATGCGCTTCTGGGCCCGGTGGCCCCCACGCCCGCCTTCAAAATCGGCGAGAAGGTCTCGGACCCCCTGGCCATGTATCTGTCCGATGTCTATACCGTGACGGCCAATCTTGCCGGGATCCCCTCGCTTTCGCTGCCGTGCGGGTTTACCGCCGGAGGCCTGCCCGTCGGCATGCAGATCATGGCAAACCAGTTCCGGGAGGGGACCCTTCTGCGGCTGGCCGAAAGCTACGCTCGGGCCTACCCGCTTCCGGATCCGTCCACGCGGCTCCCAATCCCAGGGGCATAGGGAATCTCAGCAGCCCGGGATCCCGTCCGGGGTTCTTCGGCCCCCAGTTCGGGCCCCCAGTTCGGGCCCCCAGTTCGGGCGGCCGGGACGCAGCCGCCGGGGCGGGCAGGCATTAATGCTCCGGCTGCTTCTCCTGCAGGATCTGCGCGTAGGCCTGCCTGCGCCCGATGCCCCGCTGCCGGGCGACGGCCTTCAAGGCTTCCTTCCGCGGCAACTGCGTCCTTCGCACCTCCTGCTCCAGGTGCTCCAGGATCGATTCCGGGTAGTCCGGCTGCGCTGACCGGGGTTCTCCGCGGTCGATGACGACGACGAATTCCCCCCGGATTCTGGTGCGTGCCTGCAGAAGATCGCGCAGCTCCGGCAGGGTTCCGCACAAAAATTCCTCATGGATCTTCGTGAGCTCCCGCGCCAGGACGGCGCGGCGCGGCCCCAGCACGGCGATCATGTCCTCGAGCGAGCCCAGGACCCGGTGCGGCGCCTCGTACAGTATCAGGGTCGCCGGAACCGATGCCAGCTCCCCCAGCCTGCGTTTCCGCTCTCGGCCACGGGACGGAAGGAATCCGGCAAAGAAGAAACTGTCGGTGGGCAGCCCCGATCCTGCAAGCGCCGCGACGGCGGCCGAAGGCCCGGGGACCGGCACGACCCGGACGCCCTCCCGGCGGCAGGCCGAAACGATTGTGTATCCCGGGTCCGACACCAGCGGCGTCCCCGAATCGCTGACCAGCGCGATCCGCATCCCCGCGGACATCTTTCGCAAGAGTTCCTTCGCCCGTTTCTCCTCGTTGAACTCGTGGTAGCTCTGCCTGGGAGTGTCGATCCCGTAGTGGGCCAGCAGCCTGGATGTGTGCCGTGTGTCCTCGCAGGCGATGAGATCCGCCTCCCTGAGCACGCGCAGGGCCCTCGGGGAAATGTCCTCCAGATTCCCGATGGGAGTCGCCACGATGAAGAGGGTGCCCTGGGTCATCGGCTTTTCAGCTTTCCCGGCCCATGGCGGTCAGCATTTCGCGCACCGCGCGGTCCAAACCGACCAGCACCGCTCGGGCGATGATGTTGTGCCCGATGTTGAGCTCCTCGATCTCAGGGATGTCGGAAATGAGGCGGACGTTGCGGTAGGTCAGCCCGTGCCCGGCCAGGACCCTGATGCCGAGGTCCCGGGCGCGCTCGGTCGCCCTGAGGATCCGGGTCAGTTCGTTGTCGAGAACCTCCCCGGCCAGATCCGGGCTCCTGGGCGCCGCTTCGGAGAAGGCCCTGGTGTTGAGCTCGACCATCCGGGCCCCCACTCCGGCGGCGGCGTCGACCTGCTCCGGGTCGGGGTCGATGAAGAGGCTGACCCCGATGCCGGCGTCTGTCAGATCCTTCGTGGCTCCGGCAACCGGCCCGGAATTGCCGGCCACGTCGAGCCCGCCTTCGGTGGTGATTTCGTCCGGTCTTTCGGGGACCAGGGTGGCCTGGTCCGGATGCAGCTTCCGGATGATGCGCACCATGGCGTCGGTGGCCGCCAGTTCGATGTTCAGGCGGGTCGTGACGGCTGCCCGTAGCCTCAGGACGTCGTCGTCCTGGATGTGCCTGCGGTCCTGCCGGAGGTGGATGGTGATGCTGTCGGCGCCGGCAAGTTCCGCCAGCAGCGCTGCGGCGACGGGATCCGGTTCGAGCGCCCGCCGGGCCTGCCGAAGGGTCGCGATGTGATCGATGTTGACTCCAAGCTTTGTCATAGCCTCACTCGCATAGATATTCACGGTTATGGACTAAGGATAGCAGATAACGGTTCTCCCGGGGGGCGTTTATCCGCCGGACCTCTTCTCCAGATAGGCGCCCAGCCGCTGCAGCCTCCGGATGGTCCGCTCGCGGCCCAGTACCATCATGACTTCAAACAGGCCCGGGGCGACCCCCTGGCCGGTCAGCGCGACCCGGACGGCGTTGATGAGAACACCCGCCCGGACGCCTCCCCGCTCCGCCAGCTGCCGCAGGGTGCCTTCGGTTGAGGCGAGCGTGAATTCCGCGCTTTCCCGGTACCGGTCGCCGAGCTCCGGGATCAGGTCCCGGAGCTCGGGCGCTTTCAGGAATTTGCCGCAGGCCTCCGGGTCATACGCGTAATCGTCGGAAAAAAATGCCCTGAAAATGGTGCTGAAGTCGCTCAGCTTGCGCGCGCGCGTCTTCAGAAGCTCCAGGGTGGCGTCCAGGGATTCCGCCGCGGCAAACGGGCTGGATGCGTCGGCAACCCCGGAACTCCGGAGCTGCCCGAGGACGAGCTCCCGCAAGGTTTCCGTGCGGGCGTTGCGCAGGTACTGGCTGTTGTACCAGTCGAGTTTCTCGGTGCCGAACACGGCGTTGGATTTGCCCACTCCCTCGAGGGAGAAGAGCTCGATCAGCTCGCTCTGCCCGAAGATCTCCCGGTCGTCCCCCGGGGACCACCCCAGCAGGGAAAGGAAATTGAAAAACGCGTCGGGGAGGTAGCCCATGTTCGCGTAGGCCATGACCGACGTCGCCCCGTGCCGTTTCGAAAGGCGCTGCTTGTCCGGGCCCAGGATCAGCGGCAGGTGGGCGAACTCGGGCAGTGACTGCTCCGCAGCCAGGTAGAGCAGGACCTGTTTGGGCGTGTTGGATATATGGTCGGCGCCGCGGATGACGTGGGTGATCCCCATGTCGATATCGTCTGCGACGACCACGAGATGGTAGGTGGGGATCCCGTCGGAACGGACAAGCACGAAATCCTCGAGGATCCTGTTTTCGACTTCGATCCTGCCGTAAACCCGGTCCTCGAAGGAGGTCGTCCCCGCGGGGACCCGGAAGCGCACGGCAAACGGTTCCCCTGCGCGCGCGCGCTTCCCGGACTCCTCGGCGGAGTATCCCGCGCATGCATGCACGCCGGCTCCCTCCCGGGGCGAGCCCGGGGCCGCCCCGTCGGCGGGGGCCTCCGCACCAACCTCGCAGAAGCACCGGTAGGCATTCCCTTTTTCCAGCAGCTTCTGGGCGAATGCACGGTGGCGCTCGATCCCGGCCGACTGGTAGTAGGGGCCTTCATCCCAGTCCAACCCCAGCCAGCGCAGGCCTTCAAGAATCCCCTCCACCATTGCGTCCGACGACCGGGCGATATCGGTATCCTCGATGCGCAGGATGAAGGTTCCCCCGCAATGGCGGGCGAAAAGCCAGTTGAACAGTGCGGTGCGCGCTCCCCCGACGTGCAGGTACCCCGTCGGGCTGGGAGCGAAGCGGACGCGAACATCTGTAGGCATAATCCTTGTCAAACCTCGTGTCGGCGGCGCGGCCCGGGCAGGGGCGCAGGGGAGCTGCCCACCGGTGATGCAGCCCTTGGGGCGCCATGCCGGTTCCCGGGCCCCGTTGTCCGGAGGGCTGTGTTTCCCGGGGCCGGTGCAATGATGCGGGGAATGCCCCGGCGCGGCTGCGGGCACCGCGATAGGGCGGGGGCGGACCGTACCATCGACTCCGCCGCTGCGGCAAAGTCCCCGTGCGGCCGGCCTTCAGGGAACCTCGTGCCGGCTGCCAGCCCCGCGCGCCTTATTCCCAGCCGGAATTGGTGCCGGCGGGAACGATCTCGCAGTAGGCTTCGGCCGCATGCATCTGGCCCCCGTAGATCTTGAACGAATGCCAGACGTCGAGCACGCCGTCCCCCTGGAAGGTGGAGCCGCGGCCGAAATTCATGCGTACGGCCACGATCCCGAGTTCCTCGTCCACGGCCACGACCCTGTGGGTGATCTCCGACAGCCTGGGAATCGTCTGGGTCTTCATGTTGTCGCAGCCCTGGAAGATCTTGCAGCCGGGACCGGCCATGAGCTGGCCGTTTTCATACCGGTAGGCGTTGGGCGCCATGGGGGAGTCCGCTTTGACGAAGCTGCCGATTCTAAGCCCTTCGGGATAGGTCCGAGCGGCCTGGATCATCTCTTCCCTGGAATTTTTCTCCGAAGCCTTGGGCACATAGACCATCGTCTCGGTGACGGTCTTCAGGTTATCCGGTTGGAACAGCATCCCCTCCTCCCGATTCCGGACGGCCATGCTTTCGATTTCGGTGATCTTGCCGTCGGCGACTTTCAGCCGCACGACGTACAGGACGGGCGCACCGTTTTCCTCTACGACCAGAAAGGACACCGCGATCCCCTGGCGGACGTCCAGGATGTCCCTGCGGTAGCCGGTCAAACCGTCAATGTTCTTCCAGATGCCTTCGCCGAGCTGGATCTGCTTGCTGTCTTCGGTGTATTTCATCCCGTCAGCCACCGGCAGGGATTCCGGTTTGTGCGCGGCCAGCGCATCCAGGTACTGAGTGACGAACCCCTGGAGACACGCGCGGTCGCAGGATCCGTCCGACGGGGACGCCGCCTGCAGCCGGCCGCCGGCCCCGCACAGAAGCAGCAGCGCTGCCACCAACGTTGGTACTCTTCCGATCATGGGACTCTCCTTTTCATAATTACGTTCTACAAAAGCACCCTGTGCCGGACGAATCCGGGAATGGCGACGGCCGGCCAGGGGCTGTCCTGCTCCCTGGGCATTGCCCGAATTCCGCCCCCCGGCGGATGCATGCCCACAGCATACAATAAACGAACGGACCGGAAATTTATAGGGTATTCCTGGGTGGATTTTGGGGTGCAAATTCGTTACTATGACCCCGCAGCAATCCTGCATGCCCCGCCGCGGAGAGGTGCTGGAGTGGTCGAACAGGGCTGCCTGCTAAGCAGTTGTGCTGGAAACGGTACCGGGGGTTCGAATCCCCCCCTCTCCGCCAGGTCTTTTGTTTTCATATAGTTAGCAACCTGTGATACCATTGGTGATACCAATATGGAGGGCGCTCACCAATGAATCGCCAGGTAAATCTAACAAAACGCATTCGCACTTCTAAAGGTCTTCGCTTCTGCCCCGTAGTTGTTTCTTCCAACGGCCGCATCAAACCCGATTATGTAATCGTAGCCGACAAACAGGAAA
The DNA here is from genome assembly GCA_964651155.1 of uncultured Acidobacteriota bacterium. Lineage (GTDB taxonomy): Bacteria > Acidobacteriota > UBA6911 > UBA6911 > UBA6911 > UBA6911. The sequence continues at coordinate 23,054 of CAZYXB010000038.1, forward strand.
AGCATCCCGAGGGAGCCTATTACCTTGAATGGTACGAAGGTTCCCGAAGAATCCGCCGTTCCTTCGGCAAAGATGCAGCCACGGCAGCCGTACGCCGTAATCAACAGGAGCAGATCCTGAAAAGCAAAGCGGCCGGAATCAAACTGGCCGAAGATGTTGAAACACCGGACGGCACCCTTTTGGGAGAAGCCGTGGTTATCTATCTGGACGATATAAAGAAAACGAAGAAACGGAAGACGTATTTGGCCTATAAACTTGCTTTGGAGTATTTTCTGGAATCCTGCGATAAAACCATGGTTCAGGATATCGCCCGATCGGATCTGCTTCAGTTCAGCGCTTACCTTCGGGATACAAAAAAGCTCCAGCCCCGGACCATCTATAACAAGTTCGAGAGCATCATGTCGTTTCTTAAAACCAACGGGATTCGCGGACTGGTGGGCAAAAACGATTGGCCCAGATACGTCGAGGATGAACCTGAGATCTACGAACGGGAAGAATTAAACAGGTTCTTTTCCGCCTGTCAGGAGAACGAGCGGCTATGGTACGGTTTTTCCCTCATGACCGGGTTAAGAGAACAGGAAGTGATGTACTGCACATGGTCGGAGATCAATCTGGCTCGCGGCGTTATAACGGTTCGATACAAGCCGGAATTCGGGTTTTCGCCAAAAGCGTATAAAGGGCGTGAAGTTCCCATTCCGGATAAACTCGTAAAGTCCCTTAAAAAGCTGAAAGCGACTGCGGATCCAACTGCCTGTCCGCTTGTTTTCCCTACCTCCGGATTACGGCCGAAGCAGGATTTTCTCGACGGATGCAAGGCAATTGCAGAACGGGCAGAACTGAATCCCCGTAACTTCTGGCTGCATAAATTCCGGGCAACATTCGCCACCTGGGCGCTCTGGAATGGCGTGGATCTCCGCACCGTGCAGCAATGGATGGGACATACAGATCTTGAAAGCACATTGCGCTACCTGAAACCAAACCGCAGCCCTGCAGTCCGGGATAAAGTGAACTCAATGTTCGGAGGATTCGAACAATAATCCCATTAATGCTTCCCCGGTTGACTCAGTTCGATAAACTTGCCAATATCTAGAAATGGCTCGGCCAGAGTATCCAAAGGACATGCGAGAATTTCGCCAGAAGTTCGCAACCGAAGCAGCATGTATTGACTACCTAATACAATGCAGGTGGCCAGAGGGTTTTATTTGCCCGAAGTGTTCGGGCAGTGTTGGAACTCGACTTTCCACGCGTCCTATAATTGAATGTCGAGGATGCCACTATCAGGCTTCTCCAATGGCGGGAACGATCATGCATCGTTCTAAAATTTCCATCCCAGACTGGTTCGCCGCAGCTTATCATGTTGCTACCTTCACTCCTGGCATTAGCGCCCATCAGCTTCAACGGCAGCTTGGGTTTCGAAGCAATGATACCGCATGGTACTTGCTTCACCGCCTGCGTAAAGGAATGGTCAGCGACACTCGAACTAAAATCTCGGGATTGATTGAGGCGGATGAGACATTTATCGGAGGCCCCGAAAAAGGCAAGCGCGGTCGTGGTGCTGGAAACAAGAGCCTTGTCGTTGGTGCTGTTGAGGTGCTGGCCTATGAGGGCAAAAACGGCAAGCGATGTGAGCGCGCTGGTAGGCTCAGGCTGGCTCTCATCCCAGATGCTACAGAAGAGAGCTTGGAAAAGTTTTTAACTGATTACATCGAACCCCAGAGTCGGATCAGAACCGATGGATGGAAGGGGTACTCGGATGCAGCGCTTGCCGACTTTATCCACTATGTCCGAATCGTGAGATCCGGACAGCGCGCTCATACCCGGTTTCCCCATATCCACAAGGTATTCGGAAATCTAAAAACGTGGCTTAATAGGACCCATCATGGCGTTCTGCCCAAGTACCTTCCAAGTTATTTAGACGAGTTCGTGTTTCGCTTCAACCGCAGAACAACGCCGATGGCTGCGTTTCAAACCCTGCTTGGGATCTCCCTCCAAAAAAAACCGTTAACGTTGGGAGGCTTACGCAACTGAGTCAACCGGGGAAGCAGTTAAAGAAAGATTTCAAGGTGAAGATAAGGGGCTAATTGCCTGCTGGGAAGTTGGAAGAAAAATGAGAATTGAGCAACCTGAACTTAGAGCAGGTTTCAGGAAACTGGACATGGCGATAAGTGGTAATCTTGCTAACTGAGGGCCATATCGGCCAGCGTGTCGCCCCTTGTGCGGGGGCGTGGAATCAGGAAAAAAGACGCCACTTGTCAGAAAACAAAGGCTGGTTTCTGACAAGCGGGGTATGGTTTAAGCATCCATTTTTTCTACACATTGAGTGGATAAACCACGCAAATGCGTGGTATAGTCACGCATTATGAATTCTCTAAGTCAAATACTCTCCTCACGAACCCGTGCAGAGATTTTTAAACTTCTTTTTGGGACCAGGGAAGAAGAACTCCATATTCGGGAAATAGAGCGTCGTACTAAACTCAATGACAGTACTATCCGGCAGGAATTATCCAAATTACTGAAGCTTGACCTGGTTATAGACCGAAAGGACAGTAACCGTGTTTATTATCGGGCGAATAAATTAAATCCCCTGTACCCTGATATTCGCAACCTGGTCCTCAAAAGCGTTGGACTCGCCGATGTACTGAAAGAAGCCTTGAATGACCAGAGGATTCAAATAGCTTTTGTCTTCGGATCTATAAGTGAAGGCCGAGAAAGGTCCAAAAGTGATGTGGATCTCTTTGTAATTGGATCGCTTGGTATGCGCAGCATCTCATCTCTGCTTTCCGGTACTGCGGATAAAATAGGAAGAGAAATTAATACCCATGTAATAACCCAGGATGAAATAATAAAGAGATACGGCATTAAAGACCATTTTATTAATAGTGTGATCAACTCAAAAAAATTATTCATCATTGGAACAGAAGATGACCTTAAAACAATGGTCAGATAATGGCTGGTTGGGAACGCATAGAACAAGTCGACAGGAAATCAGCAATCTTCTTGCGATTGTAGCACGGGATATTACAGATGCCTCACAGGGTGAAATCTCCGCAGACTGGTCTTTCGGGATAGCATATAATGCAGCTCTTAAATTATGCACTGTACTCCTCTATGCTCAGGGCTATAAAGCTGAGAGAAATCTGCAGCACTACCGCACTATTCAGGCGCTTCCTTTGATACTCGGCCCAGAAAGGAAAAAAGATGCGGATTATCTGGATTCCTGCAGAATGAAGAGAAATATTGTGGAATATGACTATGTGGGTGCTGCCACAAGAGATAATGTCGCAGAGCTTGTTGAATTTGTAAAAGAGCTTAAAAGTGATGTTGAGTTTTGGCTGAAAAAAAATCGTCCCGAACTTTTTTCTTAACCCCATAACAGCGTAAATGAATGATACTAGTGATACCTTTTTTCTCATAAAATAGTTCAATAGTAGAAAATACGGAAATAAACAATAGCTTCAGGAAAGCGCGATATATTG
>CAZYXB010000039.1:0-26522 GCA_964651155.1 uncultured Acidobacteriota bacterium
CCTCGTCAGATGCTTGTTCTGACGCCTCGTCAGGTGCTTTCCCTGACGCCTCGTCTGCCGCAGACTGGTCCGCTTCGGCAGGGCTCGCCGCTTCGATCGCCGTCGGCAGGTCCATCCCCTCGGGTACTTCGATCTCCACCTCTTCGAACAGGTCGCGCGCCTTCTCCATGATCTTTGCCACCGCATCGTCTCCGATGCCGGGGAGATCCCGGATCCCGTCTTCGCCCAGTTCCAGGATACGCTCGACGTTTTCAATGCCCGCCTGCCTGAGGGCGGTGATAAGCTCCAGGTCGATGCCGTCAAGCTCGGAAAGGGAGGTCGAGGAGGAGGTGAGGGACTCCATGACGCTGAGCACTTCCTGCTTTTTCTGTTCCTCGCTCTTGACGTCGATCTGCCATCCGATGAGGCGCGAGGCCAGGCGGACGTTCTGCCCCTTTTTCCCGATGGCCAGCGACTGCTGCTTCTCCTCGACGATGACCTCCATGTGCTTTGCCGATGCGTCCAGGATCAGCACCTTGGAGATTTTTGCCGGGTTCAGCGCATTGGCCGCGTACTGGGCCGGGTCATCGGACCACTGCACGATGTCGATCTTCTCGCCCCGTATCTCCCGGATGATGGAATTGATGCGGGACCCCTTCATCCCGACGCACGCGCCGACCGGGTCCACGTCGCGGTCCAGGGATGCGACCGCGACTTTGGCCCGGTCCCCGGGTTCGTGCACCGCGTTTTTGACCACGATGGTGCCGTCGTAGATTTCCGGGATCTCCATTTCGAAAAGATGGACCAGCAGCTGCGGGTCGATCCTGGACAGGATAACCTGCGGCCCCTTGGCGGCGGGGAGGACCTTGACGATGACGGCGCGGATGCGTTCCCCCTGCTTGTAGATTTCGGCCCTGGACTGTTCGCGCAGCGGGAGCAGCGCCTCCGTTTTGCCGATGTCGACGATGATATCGGGCCCCTCGAAGCGCTTGACCACGCCGTTGACCATCTCGGAAATCTTCTGCGAGTACTCGTCGTATATGTTCTGCCGCTCCGCCTCCCGCACCTTCTGCAAAATGACCTGCTTGGCCGTCTGCGCGGCGATGCGTCCGAGGACGTCCATCGGCTTGGGGATCTCGACGGTGTCGTCGACCTCCAGGGTCTCGTCGATTTCCAGGGCTTCGCTGAGGGCGATTTCCAGGGTCGGATTCTCCACGGTTTCGACGACCCTTTTGACGGCAAAAATTTCCACGGAGCCGGTTTCGGGGTCGAAACGCGCGTGGATGTCCTCGCTGGTTTTGTAGTACTTCCTGGAAGCGGCCACCATGGCATCTTCCAGCGCACTGATGATGATGGCGGGATCGACGTTTTTTTCTTTGCTGATCTGTTCGATCGTCTGAGCGATTATGTTCGACATATCTTGGACCCCTGCGGCCTCATGTTCCAATCACCGATTAAGTTGGCCTTCTCGACGTCCGTCAAGGCGATGTTCACTGTTTTGCCCGGTGCAATCTCGATCTCTATACGGCCGTCGTTGACCTGCGCGATGCCGCCCCTGAAGTTCTTCCGCCCTTCGACGGGCACCCGCGTCCGCACTGCGGCGTTGCGGCCGCAGAAGCGCTTGAAGTCCGATTCCTTCACCAGAGGGCGGTCGATGCCCGGCGAGGAGACTTCCAGAGTGTACCGGTCCGCGATCCAGTCCTCCACGTCGAGCGATACCGAAAAGCGCCGGCTGAAATTCTCGCAGTCGTCGAGCGTGATGCCGCCGGGCTGGTCGATGTACGTTCGAACGATCGATCCTTTCCCGCTCCCCTTGACCTCGATCAGGACGATTTCCATCCCCATCGAGGCGGCGACCTGTTCGGCCAGCGCCGAAATCTTCGCCGCAAGCGACTGCCCCCGGGGCGCATCGGACGCTTTCATTCAAACCCCCGCCTGCCGCCAGGCCTCTAGCGGGCCCCGACGGGGCTCCACCGTTGTGGCCAAACAAAAAAAGTGGGCACTCGCCCACTTTTTTCGAAAGCAGCAACAGACAGTATACTCGACAATAATGGGAATAGCAACTCCCCGAATGATCCGGAGGCATAATTTGCCGCCACATCTAAATGCGGCGATCAAACGGTTTGTTCCCGGGCGCTCCGGGCGGGGGCCGAAGGCGGGTTACTCCTTCGCCCCGTCGGGGCCCAGGGCGTCGGCGGCCTCCGTTGCGGCATAGTCCTGGCGGTTCCGGTCGAGCTTGTCGTAACTGGCGGCATCGGCAATCTTGACCGAAGGGTCCCCCTGGACCCGGGCGTAGACGCCCCCGTCCGCTTTCGCCCCCATCCGGCAGTCGGCCACGACCGTCTCCCCCTGCCGCAGGGTGACGCGGACCCGCGGGGCGTCGAGCCCATAGGCGCCGGTGCCGGCCGGTTTGTCGATCCAGTCGACAACCTTGGACTCGAGCGCGTCCAGGATGCCGCTGACGGCATCGAAATCGGCCTTCTTCCGGTCGTCGCCGAAAAACCATTCGCCCCCCTCCTTGACGAACGTGAGGCTGCCGTGGGTGTTCTCGAGCCCGATCGCGTCGACGTTCCAGCGCTGGAATGCCGCAAGCGCCCTGTCCCTGAGGTCGGCTTCGGTCGTGCCGAGCTTGTCGACGAGCGACTGTTCGACGAAGAAAAGCTCCGCCCGGGAATCGTCCTTGGCCAGATAGCGCGTCGACGCCTCCGGCATGGCGGCCAGCGCCGATGCCTTCGCCGCGCCGGCCCGTCTCAGGTCCGCCTGCCGGGGCCCGATGCGGAGGCGCTTGAGGGCCTTGTCCTCGCCGTAGGTCAGGCGGACGTCGAAGCCGGGCGCGTCGAGCCCGGCATTGGCGTATGTGCCCGGGTCCTCGTCGAAGAACGCCGCGATCCTGCCGTAGGACAGCTCGTTGAGTATGCCCCGTACGGCGGGCGAGTCCGCGGCCACCCGGCCGTCCCGTTCAATCCACCAGCGGTCGTCGGCATCCCGGGCCAGGCGGATCGTTCCCCTGGGGTTGCGGATCTCCAGGGTGCGGACCTCGGACGGCCCGAAACGGAGCACGGAATGGTCCCTGAGGTCCTCGAGCTTCCTGTCGAAGGTCTCCGGCAGCGCGGTCGATACCAGATAGACGCTGCCCGTGCCGGGCGTACGGGCATACACGCGGGTCCCCGCAGGATTGCGGTCGCCGAAGAGAAGTTCGTGCCCCTGGCCGTCGGCGGCTTCGATCTTAAGCCGGAAACGCTCCGGATCCAGCCCGAACTGGGCGTAGGCCGTCTCCTCCAGGACGCTCTCGAACCGCACTTGGGCGGCCTTCTCGGCCATCTGATCGAGCGTCTCGTCGTCGGCTTCGAGGGGGCGGGGGGCCTGGATCGTCCACCCGCCGTCGTCGCCGCGTGCCGCCACGATCCTTTCCTCCGGCCCGACGAGCTCTATCCGCCGGATGTCCCCGCTTTCGAGCGTCCAGAAGCTCGAGGCGGCTTCCCGGGACTTTTCCCGCTCGGCTCCGCCCCTGATTTCGTAGAAATAGATGAAGCAGCCGAGCGCCAGGCACAGCGCCAGCAATATCCATGTACCCTTGAACCGCATGTCACCTCCTCCGGCGATTCCACACGACGGCGATGCCGGCGGCCAGGACGATCCCCGGAAGGACGAGGAGGCTCAGCAGCCGGACGATCGAACTCTGGCTCTCGGACAGCACGATCCGGCGGTCTTCGGGATCCTTGGGGCGTATGGAGATCAGGTCGTCGTCCTGGGCCAGCCAGCTCACCATGTTCAGGAACATGTTGCTGTTCCCCTGCGTTCCGAAGTAGTCGTTTCTCGGGAAGTTCGACGTCCCCGCGACGACCATCCGCGCGTGCACCGCCGGAGTGTCGTCGGTGGCGGGCCGGATCTCCCTGCTGACGGCGACCGCGAGCGGAAGCGGCCCCTGGAGGTCCTTCCCGGGGTCGTACTGCGCCTCGGGGGTGCCCAGGTCCGTTTCCCCCCAGCTGTTGGGGTTGCTCCGGAACAGCTCTTCGACGAGTGTGCCTTCCGGGAGGGGGTCCAGGGGGCGGACCGAACGGGTCAGCGGGAAAAAGGTCATGGTGTTGAAGCGTTCGGTGATCGGGTGGGGCTGGTACTCGCTGACCAGGGGGATGCTCGGCCCCGTCCCGAAAAGCTGGCCGACGCCGCTGACGTCCAGGACGAGGTCGTCGCCGGCGGCGACGCCCCACCCCTTGAGGAACGGCTCGAGGGAGGGCGAGGGATCCGGGTCGAGCAGCACCAGGGCGCCCCCGCCCTGGGCGAGATAGCCGTCGATGAAGTCCAGCTCCTGGGGGAAGGGGTCGGTCGCCGGTCCGGGAACGATGATGGCCGTGGCGTCTTCCGGGACCCTTCCCACGGCCACGAGGTTTACGGATTCGACCTGGTAGCCCTGGGTTTCCAGCGCCCTTTTGGCCTCGGAGAATCCCCGCTGGCCGGTATCGGACGGATCCTTCTCGCCGTGCCCCTGGACGATGTAGATCCTGGGCGTTTCCGTCCGCAGGATCTTGATGATGGCGTTGGTCAGGTCCTGCTCCAGGATTTCCCCCGAACGGTTTTCGATCTTGTCCGTACGCTCGCCCGAGGAAAGCACCACCGTCCCGTAGGTCTGCACGTCGTAGTGCCTTGCGACCTCCGGCTGCCTGTCCGGGTCTATGAACTCGTAGCGGAGACGGGGGGTTTCGGTCCGGAACCCCGCGAGCAGCTCCTTGAGGGCGGCATCCTCGCCGCCGGAGGGGAACGCCTTGATCTCGACATCCCGGTCGAGCCCCCGGAGGATCTTCACCGTCTGCGGCGCCAGGGAATACTGGCCGCCGGAGGTGAGGTCGAACCGCTTGGGGTGCTTCTGGCCGATGTAGTTCAGGCCGGAGACGACGGCCACGACCAGGATCAGCGACAGGATGTAGTTGCCGGCATACTTGGTGGACCGTTTCCCCAGGGTCGCCAGGATCTGCCGGTAATTGACGGCCAGGCCCGCGACGACGCACAGGAGGCCGGCCGCGGCCAGGACGATGTTCCACCCGTCCCAGATATTCGTGACCGAGTACCAGATGGCCGCCGCCACAAGGAGCAGCAGGCCTAGTGTGTCGAGCTTCTGCAACAGTTTTTTCATCAGCTTTTCCACCGCATGGATTCAATCGAGCGATATGCCAGAAACAAACCTACAAACGCGAACGTTGCGTAATAGATGACATGGGAGGTGTCGATGACCCCCTTGGTGAAATCGTCGAGGTGGCCGATAATGGAAAGGTATTCAACCACGGTCCTGGACGCGCCCGTCATGGCCGCGGACATCGACTCGATGACGAACAGCGCGAGGCTCACCCCGAAGGTCAGGATGACGGCCACGATCTGGTTTTCCGTCAGCGTCGAGATGAACAGGCCCACGGCCAGAAGCGCCATGCCGTAGAGGAACATGCCGAGATACCCCGCCAGGACGGGCTTCAGGTCCGGTTTCCCGTACAAAAACAGCGGCAGGATCGTCACGGCGTTCGCCGCCAGCATGATGAGCAGGAATGTCAGGCTGGCCAGGTATTTGCCCGCGATGACCTGGAGATACCCGACCGGCGAGGTCAGGAGCAGCTCGATGGTGCCCCGTTTCTTCTCCTCCGCGAACAGCCCCATGGTCAGCATCGGGATGATGAACAGCAGGACGACGCTCATGGTCTGGAACAGGGCGCGTATGACGATGCCGGGGACGTTGATCGGCTGGGACTCCTGGCCGAACTGGGCCAGCATCATGGTGCGCTGAACCACCTGCGCCAGGTAGGAGTAGAAGAAGTAGCCCGACAGGAAGATGAAGACCGTCAGTACGACGTAGGCGATCGGGGAGACGAAGTAGCTCTTCATCTCGCGCTGCCAGATTGCCGTTATGTTGTGCATATCAGACCTCTTGCCCGTTGCCGGGCTGATCTTCGGCCGCTGGCCGGCTGCCGGCCGCCGCCGATTCCGCCTCGCCCGGCTCCTGTGTTGTTAGGTTGATGAAGACGTCCTCGAGGCTCAGCGAGACCCCCCGCATTTCCAGAAGGTCCCACCCCTCGGCCACCATCGCGCGGGCCAGGACCGGCCGCAGGTCCGAGTGCAGCCGGCATTCGACGGTGAACGACGGCGCCGCGGCGGGGCCGCCGTCGGCCACCGCCACGCTGAACACGTCCTCGATCGCCAGGATCTTTGCGCGGACCGCCTCGGCCGGGCCCGCCACCGTCAGCGCGATCCGTTCGGCCCCCTTCATCTGGGCCGCCAGGCCTTCCGGCGTGTCCATGGCGACGACCTTCCCCTTGTTGATGATCACGACCCGGTTGCACGTCATGCTCACTTCGGGCAGGATGTGCGTCGACAGAATAACGGTGCGGGCCGGGGCCAGGCCCTTGATCAGGGACCGGACCTCGTGGATCTGCCTCGGGTCGAGCCCGATGGTGGGCTCGTCGAGGATGAGGACCTCCGGGTCGTTCAGCAGCGCCTGCGCCAGCCCGACCCGCTGCTTGTAGCCCTTGCTGAGCCGACCGATGATCCGGTGGCGGACATCCCCGAGGCTGCATTCTTCGATGACTTTGCCGACCTGTTGCGTGCGCCTGTTCGAGGGGGTGTCTTTGATCCTCGCGACGAAGCCGAGGTAGGACTCCACGGACATTTCGGGGTAAATGGGCGGGGTTTCAGGCAGATAGCCGATGCGCTTGCGCACTTCCAGGCTCTGTTCGAACACGTCGAACCCGGCGATCCGCGCCGTCCCCTCCGTCGAGGGCATGTAGCAGGTGAGGATGCGCATGGTCGTTGTCTTCCCCGCCCCGTTGGGCCCGAGGAACCCGAGCACCTCCCCTTTCCCGACATTGAAAGAGACATCGTCGACGGCCTTGCGGCCGCTGTACACCTTGCTTAGATGCTCAACTTCGATCACGCTCGTTCCTCCATGCGGTCTTGTGGCAATCGAATGGTTTTAAAAGCGTTCATAATAATGAAAACGCCCCGCCGAGTCAACCGGCCGATCGCCCGGCTCCCCTAATGGAACCGCCCCCCGGCGCCGATGAGGGGAACGCTGCCCCTCCCCTCCGGCGTTTCCGGAGAATACTATGGACCCAAATGATTCATTTTAATACACTTATTCTCCAGCCGGGCCCGCCCCCGGCGGCGGCGGAACCCGGGAGGGTGAAACTCGTAACTGTATACCAGCGTCGCAGTTATCCGAAGCCTATATGTACGAAAAAAATACAAACTGGTTGCGCGAAACGGCATCCGGTGTTATAAGATTCCTGGAACGAAATACACGATCTTCCGTAAGATATCGGGCGTAGAGTTGTTCCAACCATTACAGACGAGGTGCTGAAGCCGGAGTCCGCAATATGTCCAATCGCCCGATGAAACTTTTTAAAGGTTTCGACCGTCTATATAAGATGTGAGCCTCCTTGGGGCTGTATCGAGGGGTCGGAACCGGAAAAGAAGTCAAGCACCTCCAAGCCAATCAATAGCACGGGCAGGCTCTACAGAGGAAGGGGTTTCCGACAAGATTCTCCTAAAGAAGGGTACTTTTACCATGATGGAATTAGACAGAAACGATCTCCTGGAAGAGACCGAATACGATGGGATCGGCCTTGATGACGACGGGCCCGACGGCTCCGAGTCGTTCCCGAGGCTGACGAGGGAAAACTACGTCGACAGGGTCCGGTTTGCCCGCGTCCCCGCCGACGGCGCTGCCGCCGTGAAGCCGGAAGATCTCGCTTCTTCCGCGGATCCCCTCTATATCTACTACAGAAGCATGAGCAAGATACCCCTGCTGACCCGCGAGCAGGAGGTCTACCTGGCCAAAAAGATAGAATCGGCGAAGATCAACACGCTCCGGCTCCTGTCGCTGACGCCGATCAACACCTTCAGGGTCATGGAACTGGCCGATGAGCTGCAGCCGGCCGAACCGGCTGCGGGCGCCCCCACCTACGAGGCCGACGACAAGAGGGAGCCCGAGGACGAAGTGACCCTGGAGGAGCGCAACCGCCTCCGCATGAAGCAGGTGCGCAGGATCATCTCCCGCCTGGGGAAGCTCGAGGAGCAGTACCGTCTCGCCAAGGGGAACATGCGGCAGTCCAAGTCGCGGTGCGCGTCGGCGAAGAAGGACCTGAACAGGATCAAGAACAACCGCGAGGCGATCTTCCACGCGCTCGAGCGGATCGATTTCACCGAAAACCAGATCGCCGATCTGGTCGGCCGCCTCGAAGAGGTCATGCGCCAGATGGAAGCCTGGAAGAAGGCGATGCGGCGGCTGTCGCAGCGACACGACACGAAGCCGAAACAGCTGCGGGAAGCGCGCGGCAGGCAGAGCGAGTTCGAGATGCAGTACCTGACCAGCCGCGACGAACTGCGCAAGATCCTGGCGCTGATCAACGAGAACAAGGCGGAAATGCTCCATGCCAAGGACCAGTTCGTCCGCTCCAACCTGCGGCTGGTCCTGAGCATCGCCAAGAACTATTCCTACCCGGGTCTCGACCTGCTCGACCTGGTCCAGGAGGGGAACATCGGCCTGATGAAGGCGGTCGACAAGTTCAACTACCGCCTGGGGCACAAATTCTCGACCTACGCCACATGGTGGATCCGCCAGAGCATCACCCGGGCCATCGCCGACCAGGGGAGAACCATCCGGGTGCCCGTCCACATGGTGGAGGCGATGAACCGCGTCCTGAAGGTGGCCAACGAGCTCACCAAGAAGAACGGGCGGGAGCCTTCGGTGCACGAGCTGGCCAAGGAGCTGAAAACCCCGGTCTCGAAGGTGACCCAGATACTGAAGGCGGCCCAGGAGCCGATTTCGCTCGAAGCCAGCATCGCCGACAACAAGGATGCCGTGCTCAACAAGTTCATTGAAGACAAGACCGTGGTGTCCCCCGACGAGGACGTCATGAAGCACAACCTCCGCGAGGTGACCGATTCCGCGCTCGAGACCCTGTCCTCCCGCGAACAGGAGATCGTCCGGATGCGGTACGGCCTGAACGAGAATGGGAAGGAGTACACGCTGCAGGAAGTCGGCGAAATCTTCCAGGTGACCCGAGAACGCATCCGGCAGATCGAGGAGAAGGCCCTTTTCAAACTTCGGAGCCCCTATCGCTCCAATAAGTTGCGGGAATTCTCCGACTTTGTGAGCAAAAACTGATCCCCATCCGCGGCGGGGCTCCCGGCCCCGCCGCGGCTCCCCACCCCCCCGGGGGCCCTCGCGGCCCCGTCCGAACCCCTCCCGCCAGCGCACGCAGGGTATTGCCGTTTCCCCGGAAAATAGTATAGTAAGCCTATCGCCGGCACGAAAGCCCGGGAGAGAGGGGGCCTCACTGAATATAACTCCATTGATATCAAGTCATGACGAGACGGCGGAACTGCTGGCCAAGCTCCGGCGGCTCGCGGCCAACCTGTGGTGGACCTGGAACCAGGAATGCCAGGAGATCTTCAACGAGCTGTCCCCCCGAGGGTGGCAGGACCAGTACCACAACGCAGTCGCCGTCCTGCAGGACATCTCCGAGTATGAACTCCGCACCCGGCTGCGGGACCCCGTGTTTGCCCGGAAAGTCCGGGAGGTCCTGGCCGGTTTCGAGGCCTACCTGGACCGGAAGGACACCTGGGCGTTCCGCAACGCCCCTTCTCTGGTCGAGAACCCCGTGGCGTATTTCACCGCCGAATACGGCTTCCACGAAACCCTGCCCATCGCGGCCGGGGGTCTGGGCATCCTGTCGGGGGACCACGCGCGCTCGGCCAGCGATCTCGGGCTCGGCCTGGTCGGGGTCAGCCTCTTCTACCGCGAGGGCTACTTCCAGCAATCGATCGACGAGAACAACTGGCAGACCGAGTACTTCGCGCCGCTGAGGCCGGAACTGCTGCCGCTCGAGCCGGTCTGCCGGGCCGACGGGGAGCGCTACGTGGGGTCGGTCGACATCAACCTCGCCCGGGTCTGCTTCCAGGCCTGGCGGGTGCACGTCGGCCGGTGCCCCATCCTCCTGCTCGATTCGAACCTGCCCGAGAACGAACCCCTGCACCGGGATCTGACCCTGCGCGTCTACGGCGGGGACAGCTCGACCCGCATCATGCAGGAGATGCTGCTCGGCATGGGGGGCGTCCGCCTGCTCGGCGACCTCGGGATCCGGCCGGCGCTCTACCACATGAACGAAGGGCACGTGGCGTTCCTCGCCCTGGAGCTAGTGCGGGGGGCCGTCGCCCGGGGCCTCCCCCTCGGGGAAGCCGTCGAAGAGGTCCGGCGCCAGTGCGTCTTCACGACCCACACCCCCGTCGAGGCGGGGCACGACCGCTTCAGCCCCGACCTGATGCAGTACGCCTTCCAGAGGGTCCAGCCTCAGATCACCCCGTCGTTCGACGATCTGATGGCCCTCGGCCGGGTGGACCCGGCCGATCCCCGGGAGCCGTTCTGCATGACGGTCCTGGCGCTGAAGACGTCCCGCGCCGCCAACGGCGTCAGCGAGCTGCACGGGCGGGTGAGCCGCAGGATGTGGCAGCCCCTGTTCCCGGGAAAACCTGAGGAGGAGGTCCCGATCGGCCACATAACCAACGGCATCCACCTTGTCGGCTGGATGAAAGGGCCGGTCCGCAGCTTCTGGCGCAGCAGGCTGGGGCCGAACTGGGACAGGGACATCAACGAGCCGGTGTTCTGGCAGCGGATGCTGGATCCGGAGTTCGTCTCCGACGGGGAACTGTGGGCCCTGCGCTACCGGCTGCGCCGCGCCCTGATCGAATTCGCCCGCCGGCGCATGCTGATCAAGCGGACCGCGATGGGGCACCCCCACTCCTTCGACCGGCTTCTCAATCCCGACGCTTTGACCATCGGTTTCGCGCGGCGCTTCGCCACCTACAAGCGCGCGCCCCTCGTTTTCGAGGATTACGAAAGGATCGTGGAGCTCGCGACGGACCCGGCCCGGCCCGTGCAGTTCATTTTTTCCGGGAAGGCGCACCCGGCCGACGACGAGGGGAAGCGGCTGATCCAGAAGATCCTCCACCTCGGCCAGAACAGCGCCCTGAGGGGCCGGCTGGTCTTCATCGAGAACTACGACGTGCACATCGCGCGCCAGATGATTTCCGGGTGCGACGTCTGGCTGAACAACCCGCGGCGGCCGATGGAGGCCTCCGGCACCAGCGGGCAGAAGATCCTCTCCAACGGAGGCCTGAACCTGAGCATACTCGACGGGTGGTGGCGCGAAGCCTACGACGGGACCAACGGCTTCGCCATCGGGGACGACTCCCATCCGGATTCGGTGGAGGAGCAGGACCGCCTCGACAACGCCCATCTCTGCAAGGTTCTGGCCGAGGAAGTCATCCCCTGCTTCTACGACCGCGACAGCCGGGGCATCCCGCGCCGGTGGATCGGAAAGATCCGCCGCTCCATGGCCACCCTGCTCCCGGAGTTCACGACCTGGCGCATGGTGCAGGAATACGTCCGGAAATACTATCTCGCCGGCCCAGATTAGGGCGGGGGCGCGGCGCACCCCCGCATCGGCCCCCCCATAGGGCTCCCGCATCGGGCCCCCGCATGGGGCCCCCGCATGGGGCCCCCGCATGGGGCCCCCGCATCGGGCGGCACGGGGCCGTGCGGCCGGGAAAATTTTTGAGAAATGCGTGCCCGCGCGGCGCCTCGGGCTGGTAAGATACGCCCGGCGGATGTGCCGGGGCGGTTCCGTCAACCCGGCGGCCCGAGGATGTATGCACCAGAACGAACCATCACGCATCGTCATGTTCTCAGCCGAGGCGGCCCCGTTTGCCAAGGACGGCGGGATGGGCGACGTCGTCGGCGCCCTGCCGAAGGCGCTCGGGAAGCTGGGCCTGGATCCGGCCGTGGTCATCCCGGCCTACCGGGCGACGCTGCGGGGGGAGCAGTTCGAGATCCGCCCCTGCCGCACGGTTGCGGGCTTCGACGTCCAAATGGGCGACGCCACGGAGCGGGCGGACATCTACCAGACCCGGCTCAGGGATGCGGGTGTCGACGTCTACCTCATCGGGTCCGGGAAATATTTCGACCGCGCCGGCATCTACAACGACCCGAATTCCGGCGAGGGGTACTGGGACAACGCCGTGCGCTTTCTGTTTTTCATGAAGGCGGGCCTCGAACTGCTCCCCCGGCTCAAGCGCCCCGTCGACATCCTCCATTGCCACGATTCCCACACGGCCCTCATCCCCGCCCTCGTCCGCCTCAACTACGCCGGCCTCCCCTTCTACCGCCGCGTCGGCACCCTGTTCACCATCCACAACCTCGCCTACCAGGGGATCTACCCCAAGGGGGTGCTCCACCACGCCGGGATCGATCCCGCCCATTTCTACCCCATGTCCCCCTTCGAGTACTGGGACAAGGTGAATTTCATGAAGGCGGGCATCCTCATGGCGGACAAGGTCAACACGGTGAGCCAGACCTACGCGGCCGAGATCATGGGCAGCCGGGAATTCGGCCACGGGCTCGAGGGGGTGCTCGAGAGCCGGAGGATGGACGTCAGCGGGATTGTCAACGGCATCGACTACGAGGAATGGAACCCGGAGAAGGATCCCCTGATCCCGGCCAACTACTCCGCCGGGGATCTTTCAGGGAAAGCCGTGTGCCGGGATCACCTCAGGCGGCATTTCGGGCTGCCCCGGCCCGCCGGGCGGACCCCGCTGGTCGGCATGGTGTCCCGGCTGGCGGACCAGAAGGGGTTCGATCTGGTCGCGGAGGCGGCGCCGCAGATCGCGGCGCTCGGCCTGCAGCTGGTCATCCTGGGCGTCGGCCAGCGGCACTACCACGAGACCCTGCGGGAGCTCGCCCTGCGGCACCCCGGGACCATCGCCGTACACCTCGCTTTCGACAACGCGCTGGCGCACCTAATCGAGGCGGGGGCCGACATGTTCCTCATGCCCTCCCGGTACGAACCGTGCGGCCTGAGCCAGCTCGTCAGCCTGCGCTACGGCACGATCCCCGTGGTGCGGGCCACCGGCGGGCTGGCCGACACGGTCGCCCCCTACACGGGCGAGGGGGGGACGGGGTTCCTTTTCAGGGAGTACTCGGCCGGGGCGATGCTCGGGGCGCTGCGGGGGGCCCTCGACGCCTTCGCCGACGCGGACTCCTGGCAGGCCCTGGTGCAGCGGGCCATGCGGGAGGACTGGTCCTGGAATCGTTCGGCCGAAAGCTACAGGGCCCTCTACCGGAGCATCCACCGTGGAAATCATCCGGAGATCGGGGCGGCTTCCGGCGTCCGCTCGGGAGGTTCGCATGAAGGATCCTAGAAAGAAGCGCGTCGCGGTCGCGGCCTCCGGCGCCGCCCTGCTCCTGTGCCTGCTGGCCGCCGGGGTGATCGCCCAGTACCGGACGCCTGCGGGCGCCCCGGGCGGCAGATCGGGCCCCGAGGGCGCGGAGGCGGCCGGCCTGATGCCGGACCGCCTCGAGCGTATCGACGCCGCGGTGGAGGCGGCGATCGAACAGGGCGAGGCCCCGGGGGTGGTTGTCCTGGTGGGCGGGCGCGGCGGCGCCATGTATTTCAAGGCCTTCGGCAACCGGTCCGTGCGGCCGTCGCGCGAGGCCATGACGCGGGATACGGTTTTCGACGTGTCCTCGCTGACGAAGGTCCTCGCGACGGCCCCCTCGATCATGATGCTGGTCGAGGACGGCGCCCTGAGGCTCGGCGACCGGGTGAACCGCTACCTCCCCCGTTTCAGGGACGGGGGGAAGGGCGAGATCACGGTGCGGCAGCTCCTGACGCACCATTCCGGACTGCCGGCGGGGTTCGATCTTTCCAGGCCGTGGTTCGGCTTCGAGGCCGCGCTCGGCGAGTTGTGGAAGATCGGCGCGGCTTCGAAGCCGGACGAGAAGTTCGTCTACAGCGATCTCAACTTCATCGCCCTCGGCGAGATAGTACGCGCCGTCAGCGGCAGGGCCCTCGACGCCTTCGCCCGGGAAAGGATCTTCGCGCCGCTCGGAATGGCCGACACCGGTTTTTGCCCCGATGCGGCCATGGCCTCTCGGATCGCGCCGACCGAAACGCGCAGGGCCACGCTCGAGTACCTCGACGGCGAGGGGTCGGGCGCTTCCATGGACACCATGCTGCGCGGGGAGGTGCACGACCCGACCGCCTGGAGGATGGGGGGGGTCGCCGGGCACGCGGGGCTGTTCTCGAGCGCCGAAGACATCGCCGCCTACGCCCGGATGCTGCTCAATCTCGGCAGCCACCCCGGCGGGCGCATGCTGTCGCCGCTGACCGTCCGGGCCATGACCAGCCCCCAGTCGCCCGAGGGATCTCCCGCCATCCGCGGGTACGGGTGGGACATCCGGTCGGAGTACACCTCCCCCCGGGGCGACATCCTCATGGAGGGGTACGGGCACACGGGGTTCACCGGAACGTCCCTGTGGATCCACCCGCCGTCGGGCACCTACATCATCATTCTCGCCAACAGGGTGCATCCCGGGGGCGGGAAAAGCGTGAACCATCTGCGCGGCGCCGTCGCCAATATCGTGGCCGGCGCCATCGCCGATTGCGGCGACGGCCTCTAGGGCCCGCCCCGGAGTCTTTATGGAGTCAAGCAAAGGGCACGTGCTCATCGCCGACGGCGAGGCCCACATCCGGGAGATCCTGAAGACGACCCTTGCGGGTGCCGGCTTCGAATGCGTCACCGCCGGGGACGCCGCAGAGGCCCTTTCCACGCTGTCGACGCACAGCTTCGACCTGGCCTTCACCGACATCCGGATGCCCGGGAGCCGGGGGGCGCGGCTGTTCGAGGATATCCGGGCGGCCCACCCCGACGTCGTCGTCATCGTCACGGCCGCCGACGGCGCCGGCGCGGCCGCCGGGAGCACGCGCGAGGGAGCCTGCGACTGCATCGTCAAGCCGTTCACTCCCGAACACGTCCTGCTTTCAGCCCGCCGCGCGCTGGACACGCGCAGGCTCGAAGACGCCGGCCGGGAGCACCGGAGCCGCCTGGCCCGGACGGCCGACGAGAGGGCGGCGGAAAACCGCCGGCTGTTCTACTCCATGACGCAGGTGCTTGTCCACCTGCTCGACCTGAAGATCCCCTTCAACGTGGGCCATGCGCTGCGGGTGGCCGAGAAGTCGCGCTACGTCGCCCGGGAGCTCCGGATGGACGACGACGGCGCGCACAGGGTCTACCTGGCGGCGCTGCTGCACGACGTGGGCATGATCCTCGTCGAGGATATGCTGCTGAACAAGCGGGGGGCATGGACCCCGGACGAGCAGCGGCGTTTCATGGAACGGACGTCTTTGGCCGAGGAGGTCCTGCGTCCGATCCTGGACGACCGGGAGGTGCTCCGGTGCATCCGCCACCACGGCGAACGCTACGACGGCAGCGGCCACCCCGACGGGCTCCGCGGGGACCTCATCCCGCTCGGCTCCCGGATCATCGCCGTCGCCGAAGCCTTCGACGCCATGACGGTCTGGAGGCCCCACCGCCCGCCCCGGCCGCCGCAGGAGGCCATCCGGGAGCTCGGGCGGTGCGCCTCGGCACAGTTCGATCCCCAGGTGGTCGCCGTGTTCGCCGACCTCTACGACCGGGTCTTCCGCGGTATAGACCCGTCGTCCGGGGAACAGCCGTGAACGCCCCCGGCCGCCTCCGCACCGACGCCGGGCGCATATGGACCGCCGCCCTCCGGGCGGTCGATCCCGGGGCGGCGGTGCGGAGGCACGTCCGGCGCCGAAAGAATGCGCTCCTGGCCGGGGGGCGGATCTACGATCTCGACCGGTTCGGCAACGTCTGGGCGCTCGGGGCCGGGAAGGCGGCCGCCCCCATGGGGAAGGCGCTTGAAACCATC
Organism: uncultured Acidobacteriota bacterium; assembly: GCA_964651155.1. GTDB lineage: Bacteria > Acidobacteriota > UBA6911 > UBA6911 > UBA6911 > UBA6911. The sequence goes on from CAZYXB010000039.1 coordinate 15,752, forward strand.
CTGGGCGGCCGGCTTGCCGGCGGCCTCCTGGTCACCAAATACGGGCACGGCATCGGGCTCAAGCGGCTCGAGACCGTGGAAGCGGGGCACCCGCTGCCGGACAGCAACAGCGTTGCGGCGGCCCAACGGATGGCCGCATTCGCCGGCGACAGGGTCGCGCCCGGGGACCTGGTCTTCTGCCTTTTGTCCGGGGGCGCGTCCTCGCTCCTGGCCTCCCCCGCCGAGGGGATCGCACTCGGGGACAAGATCCGCTGCACGCAGGCGCTGCTGCGCGCCGGGGCATCCATCCGGGAGCTCAACGCCGTGCGCAAGCACCTGTCGGCCCTCAAGGGCGGGGGCCTGGCCCGGAGGCTGCACCCGGCGACGGTCGTCTCCGTAGCCCTCTCCGACGTGGTCGGGGACGACCCATCCACCATCGCTTCGGGACCGACGGTCCCGGACCCGACGACGTTCTCGGACTGCCTGGAGATCCTCCGCAGGCTTTCCGTCGCGGATTCGGTCCCCGGGGCCGTGACGCGGCGACTCCGGCGGGGGGCGGCGGGGGAAATCGCGGAGACCCCGAAGGCCGGGGATCCGGCGTTTCGCGCCGCCGCGTTCCTCGTCGCCGGCAGCAATGCCGAGGCGTGCCGGGCGGCGGCGGCGGCGGCCCGCCGCCTGGGGTACCACGCCACGGTGCTGACGAGCCGGCTGGAAGGGGATACGGCCGCGGCCGCAAGATTCCATATGAGCGTCCTCGAAGAGGTCGTATCGCACGGCCGCCCCGTCAGGCGCCCCGCCTGCGTCCTCAGCGGGGGGGAAACGACCGTTCGCGTCGCCGGAGGCGGCCGCGGCGGGCGCAACCAGGAATTCGTGATGCACTGCGTGCGCCATCTGGCGGAGCTGCCGGCCCCGTGCCTCGTGGCCAGCCTGGGGACCGACGGGACTGACGGGCCCACCGACGCCGCCGGGGCGGTGGCCGACAACGCCTCGCTCGCCCGTTCGCTGGCGATCGGGGCCGCCTTCCTTGAGCGGTCCATAGAGGACAACGACTCCTACGCCTTTTTCAAGGGGCTGGGGGACCTGATCGTCACCGGCCCGACGCGCACCAACGTCATGGACCTGCACATCCTGCTGGCGGGGTAGGAGCTACCGCGCCTGCTTGTCGGCGGAGGCGCAGAGATTTTCCAGGGGGCAGGAGCCGCACAGGGGATTGCGCGCCTTGCAGATTGTGCGGCCGTGGCAAATGACCTGGTGGGCGAAGGAGATCCACCTGTTCCGCGGCAGGATGCGCATCAGGTCCTTTTCGACGTTCTCCGGGGTCCGGGCCCCGGACAGGTCGAGCCGCCTGGCGATCCGATGGACATGGGTGTCTACGACGACGCCCTCGGCTTGGCCGAACGCGACGCCCAGGACGACGTTGGCCGTCTTGCGCGCGACTCCCGGGAGCCGGAGAAGTTCCTCCATGGTGTCCGGGACGGAGCCGTGGTGCGCGTCCACGAGCATCCGGCAGGCTGCGCGGATGCTCCGGGCCTTGTTGCGGTAGAAGCCCGTGGGCCGGATGGCGGCCTCCAGCTCCTCGGGCGGCGCCAAGGCGTAGTCCCGCGTGGAGCGGTATTTGCGGAACAGGTCCCTGGTGACCCGGTTGACGCGTTCGTCGGTGCACTGGGCGGACAGGATGGTGGCGACGAGCAGCTCCAGGGGGTTGCCGTGGTCGAGCGTGCACGCGGCATCGGGATAGGCGGCGTCGAGCCGCTCGAGGATCCGCCCTGTGCGGCCGGTCTCCCCCGGCCTCCGTGTGCCGCCCCCCTGTGCCTTCCCCGTCGTCATGCCTCCATTATAATCCAAAACCAAAGGCGGCGCGCACGGATATGCGGCAGGCCTGCCCCGGCGCGCACGTCCTGCCGCGACCGGCCCGGCATCGGGACGATGCACAGCCGGAGGCGCCTCATTCCAAAGGCCGTCCGGGCAAGGCAGCCGGAGACGCCTCCGTATGGGCATGGAAGCTTCCGGCCTATGCGGCGGCAATTGCGGGACTTTTTGGGACGACCTCCTCGAAACAGGCGGGGTGGAGACTCCTGTTCACCCCGATCCCCGGCCGGATTCCATGATGTGCCGGCGGCGGGGCGAAGGCAATCAAACGCCTGACGACCCATAGCGCCTGTATCTGAAGAAGGCCGAAGAAGATTGGAAGGGAACGCGCCAGGGATGCGCATGCTCCCCGGTATTCTCATGCTGCTTATCCGTAACGGTTGCACAGGCGCATCCGGCCCTGAACAACCGCCAGGCGTCCCTCTAGCTGCCGCCCGGTCAGTAGCTGTGTTCGGTCAGCCGAGTCTTCCCCCGGAACACCCAGTAAACCACCGCGGTGTAGGCGATGACCAGGGGCATCCCGACCAGGGCGATGACGGCCATGATCCCGAGGGTTTTGGGCGAAGACGCCGCGTTGACCATCGTCAGGTTGTACTCCGGGGAGATGCTCGAAATCACCAGGTTCGGGAACAGGCTGAAGGCGAACAGGAACACCAGCGCAGCGATGGCGGCCGACGAGCAGAGGAAGGCAACCAGGGGACGGCTTCGCCGGACGGCCCGCGGGATGTTGGCCAGCGCCAGGGCCAGCAGGGCCACGACGGCCCAGGCCCATGGGCGGCCGGCGAAATTCCGGGCGGCCTGCGGGCGGGCGGCCTGAAGGGCCAGCGCCGCCGCCAGGAGGCACGCCAGGGAGAGCCCGTATCCCCGCCAGATCCACCGGCGCACCCGCAGCTGCGGCTCCCCCTCCATTTTCAGGTTGAGGTACAGGGCGCCGTGGGTGAGGGCGACCGCGACCGCGAGCACGCCGGCCAGGACCGGGTACGGGCGGAGGAGGCTCAGGAAGGAACCCGTGAACACGCCCGCGGCGTCGACGGGGATGCCGATCTGCACGTTCCCGGCGGCGCAGCCGAACAAAAACGTCGCCAGGAGGCTGGCCCCGGAAAAGGAGCCGTCCCAGAGCCGTCGCCAGGACGGCGCGTCGCGCTTGCTGCGGAACTCGATCGAAACGGCCCGGAAGATCAGCGCGAGAAGCAGCAGCATGAACGCCGTGTAGAAGCCTGAAAAGACCGTCGCGTAGGCAGCCGGGAAGGCCGCGAACATGGCGCCGCCGAACGTGATCAGCCACACCTCGTTGCCGTCCCACAAGGGGCCGATGGAGTTGATCCTGAGGCGGCGCTCCGTATCGGTCCGGGCGGTAAGGTGCAGAATGCCGACTCCGAGGTCGAATCCGTCCAGGACGGCATACCCCGCGAGAAGGGCTCCCAGCAGAACAAACCAAAGCAGGTTCAGGTCCACAGGCTGACTCCTTGATCCTAATCTGAAATCCCCGCGCGCTACCGCACCGGCTCCGGGCCCTTGCGGATCTTCTCGAGGAGAAGATACAGCCACAGGGCGAACAGCAGGGCGTACACCAGGCCGAACATGACGATCGAACCGAGCACCTGGGAGGCGGCAAGCCCCCCGGAAACCCCGTCGCCGGTGCGCAGGAGGTTGTAGACGATCCAGGGCTGGCGGCCGACCTCGGCCGCAACCCAGCCGAGATGGTTGGCCGCAAACGGCCCGACGACCGAAACGACAAACACCCGCAGCAGCCACCTCTTCCCGAACAGCGTGCCCCTGTGCCAGCACCAGAGGCCGTAGAGGGTCAGCGCGATGAAATAGACGCCCAGCCCGACCATGATGCGGAACGACAGGAAGGACAGGGCCACGGGCGGCACATCGGGCTCGAACTGGTCCAGGCCGGCTACGGGCCGGCTGGCATCGCCGTAGGCGAGGAGGCTCAGCAGCCCGGGGATGGACACGCGGTAGCGCACGGTCTTCGCCCCGGCGTCGGGGATGCCGAAGATCATCATGGGCGTCCCCGTGTCCTTCGTCTCGAAAACCCCCTCCAGCGCGGCAAGCTTCGCCGGCTGGTAGCGCGCGACGATCTGCCCCTGCGAGTGCCCCGAAACGGTTACCGCCAGCGACGCGGCCGCCCCCAGGACCAGCGCCGGGAGGAAGCATTTCCGCGCGAACGCGGTGTGCACGCCCCGGATCAGGTAGGCGGCCGAAACGCTCATCACGAAAAACGCCGCGAGCACCAGCGCCCCCAGCAGCACGTGCACCAGGCGGTCCAAGGCCGAGGGGTTGAAGACCACGCTCCAGAAGTCGGTCACCTCCGCCCTCCACGCGGTTCCCGCGGGGGTTTCAACCTCCCGGAGGACAAAACCCGCGGGGGTCTGCTGCCAGGAAAGCGCGACGACGATCCACAGGGCCGACAGGATGGACCCGAGCGCCACCATGACGGTCGAGAAGAAATGCACCCGGGGCGAAACCCGGTCCCACCCGAAAAGCAGCAGGGCCAAAAACACCGACTCCAGGAAGAAGGCGACAATCCCCTCGGCGGCCAGGGGCGCGCCGAAGACGTCGCCCACGTACCGGGAATAGGCTGCCCAGTTCGTCCCGAACTGGAATTCCATCACGATTCCCGAAGCCGTTCCGACGGCGAAATTCAGGGCGAAAATCCTGACCCAGAACCTGGTCGCGGCGTTGTACTGGGGGTCCCCGGTCCGGAGGTACCGGGCCTGCAAATACACAAGGAAAACCCCCAGGCCGATCGTCAGCGGCGGGAACAGGTAGTGAAACATGATTGTGAGAGCGAACTGCAACCGTGAAAGGAGCACGACATCCATAGGGATCCCCGACGTCCGTGCCGTCCCGCGGGGGGCCGGCCATGGAAACAGCCTCGAAGCGGAATGCTTCGCTCGTACTGTTATAAGCCCCCGCGCCCGCCCCAGGCAAGCGAAGATCCCCGCCCGGTGGCCGGGCGGGGATTGCGGCGGGCGGACGGGGCCGCCTTTTTTCTTCGCCGCAATCCGTGCATTCCGGCGCATAACCGTGTAGGATTACGACGGCGGTGAGCCGCAATCGGTCCGTATCCGATGCGCAGGAACGCGACACCGGGGAGACCGGGACGGACCCGCAGGGGTCTTCCGGGGCAATGGCTTCAGGGCCTGGGGGGCGCGGCGGGAACGTTTCCCGCTGCATGGTTGCCAGCGGACACAGGGGGTTTTCGTCCCGGACCCCGCGGGCGGAGACAAAGACGCAACCGCACACACTCATTCCCTGGAAGGGGGGCCTCGGTCACTTTGGTTCAGTCAAACAGCAGCCCGATCAACATCCTTCTCTACAACCCGGACAACGAAGTCACCAACAACTTCATGCCCCACCTCTGGATGTTCCTCCTCAAGTCGCTTACGCCCCCCGGCCACGAGGTCTATCTCGTCGACGGCAACACCGAGCGACTGAGCGAGACGGAGATGGTGGCCTACATCCGCGAGCGCAGCATCGGCCTGGTCGGGATCGGGGCCATGACGCGCATGATACGCAAGGCCTACCAGATGGCCGATGCGGTGCGCCGCGCGGGCGTCCCCGTGGTGATGGGGGGCCCGCACGTCACCGAACTGCCCGACGAAGCCCTGGGGCGCGACGGGCGTCCCCGCCACGCCGACGCCGTGGTTCTCGGGGAGGCGGACCGGATCTGGCCCGACGTCGTCGCCGACGCCCAGCGCGGCCAGCTGCGGGAGGTCTATGCCGACCGGGACGAGGCCGGCGCGAGAATCCAACCTTCGCTCGACGACTACCCCGTGATCCCGTGGGAGCACATGGACCTGGATTCGTTCAACCTCATCCGGCACTTCCCCGGATGGGCGCGCCGGATGCTGGCGCACGTCGGCATGACCTGGCAGTCCTTCCAGCTGTTCCCCGTGGAAACCGGCCGGGGCTGCCCCTACGGCTGCGAATTCTGTTCCGTCACGGGATTTTTCGGGAACTCGGTCCGCTTCCGTTCCAACGACAGCGTCGTCGAGGAGCTGCTGACGCTGAAAAAACTCGAGAAACGGCAGAAGGGCAAGGTCGCCGTCTTCTTCATCGACGACAACCTGGCCATCAACCCCAAGCGCGCCAAATCCCTTCTTCGGGAAATCATCTCCCGCGGCGCGCAGGTCCCCTGGGTGGGGCAGATCAGCATCAACCTCCTGCGGGACGAGGAGCTGGTTTCCCTGATAGCCGAGAGCGGCGGCAAGTGGATCTTCATTGGCCTGGAGTCGATCGATCCCGAGAACCTCAAGAGCGTCCGGAAGGGCTTCAACAAGCCCGACGAGTACGGGGACATCCTCGCGCTGCTCGCCCGGCACCGGATCTACGCGATCACGTCCTTCATTTTCGGCATGGACGGCGACCGCCCCGGCATCGCGCAACACACGCTCCGGATGATCCGGTCCTGGCCGCCCGGCCTGCCCGTCTTCGGGCTTCTGACGCCCTACCCGGGAACCCCGCTCTACGACCGGCTGGCCGCGGCCGGCCGCCTCAGCCGGCCGCAGCACTGGCTGGAGTTCAAACCGTTCGTGATGGATTACACCCCCCTGGGCATTTCCTCCGAACAGGCCGAAGCGGAGGTGCGGGAGGCCTGGGCGGACTCCTACTCCCCGGAGGCCAACGCCCGCGCCATGCAGTGGCTGGAATCGTCCTCCTTCGCGGACCGCGTCATCCATTTTTTCTCGCGCCTCGCCTTCCGGGGCATCTATTTCCCCCAGATGGGGCGGAGGGAATGGGCCACCGTCCTGTTCCGGAACCGCCGGGCGGCCCTCAGGCTCATCCTCGATGCCTACCGGATGCGGCGCCGGGCGCGGCGGGCCTAGGCCCCGGCGCATCACCGGGCGGGCTGGCTCCAGCGATCCACGCAGCACCGCTCCAGGAACGAGAAAGTCTTTTCGAACAGCAAACACATGGCCGCCAGGACGATGAGGCACACCATGATGATGTCGACCCGCACGAGGTTCTCGGCCTTGATCAGAAGGGCCCCGATCCCGGTCGGGATGGCGACCATCTCCGCGGCGATCAGGACCCGCCAGGACATCCCCGCCTCAAGCTTGAGGCCCGTGAAGATGTTGGGCAGCGCCAGGGGGAGGACGACCCTGAAGAGGATCCTCAGGTTCGACGCCCCCAGCATTTCCGCGGCCTGGATGTATTTCCTGTCCACGTTCCGGATCCCGGTGACCGTGTTGTAGACGACGGGGAAGAACGAGCAGATGAAAATCACGGCCACAGGCAGCATCTCGTTGATGCCGATCCACAGCATCAGAAGCGGCAGCCACCCCAGGGCGGGGATCGGGTACAGCATGCTGATGATGGGGTTCAGGGCCTTGTGGAACACCTCCCGGCTCCCCATGAGGGTCCCCATCGCGATGCCGGCGACCGAGCCGGCGGCCAGCCCGATGAGAACCCGCCTGAGGCTGCTCAGGAGGTTGTCCCCCAGCACCCCGTTCGCCATCAGGCGGTAGAACTCCCCGAGCACCCCGGAAAAGGGGGGGAAGTGGAACTGGCCGGGGAAAAGGTTCAGGCGGCCGACCAGCTCCCAGACGGCGAGGAACACAACGACGGGCACCGCGCCCCACAGCGACTCCAGCCTCCCTCTTGCGCCTTTCATCGGGAATACCTTACATCGAGGATGTCCGCGGCCCGGAACCCCGCCCGTATGTACCCGTGGCGCGCCGCGAAGTCGATGGTCTGCTGGACCTGCTCCGGGTCGATCTCGATGGAATGCTCGATCCTCGCCATGGACCGGAGTATGGTCTCGGGCGTGATCCGGAGGTCTTCGGCCCCCGCCGGCGCATCCGGGAGGGAGTTGCCGTCGCCGACCGCTTCGAGCTGCCCCGCCACGACCGAGGCGGCCTCTTCGGGATTCTGCCGGATCCAGCCGATCGCCTTTTCCGTGACGGCCACCAGCTTCCGGACGATCTCGGGATGATCGCATAGCAGCTCCTGCCGGACGATCAGGACGCTCCCCTGCATCCCCGGCCACACGTCCTGGCTCGTCACGAGCATCCGGAACCCCGCGTCCTCGGCCATCGACGGCCAGTGTTCGCAGTTGAACAGCGCGTCGAGTTTCCCCATCCGGACCGCCAGGATCCCCTTGGCGGGATTCATCCGCTGGACCTTTTTCAATATCGCGTCCCCGTCGAGCCCGTACGTCTCTATGGTCCGGTGGATGATCGCATCCGCCGGGCCGCCGACCTGGTTGCCCCCGATGCGGATCCCGGGCTTTTCGAGATCCTTGACGGTCCGGACCTTGTCGGGGTTGACCGCCAGGCCGTACCCGTGCCGGTGCGTTCCGGCCACGACCCGGATCGGGACCCCGGCGTTGGCGTAGGCGTTGATGGCGGGCAAAAGGCAGATGTAGGCGGCCTGGATGTCCCCGCGCCCCAGCGCCGATGCCAGGCTCATCCCGGTCACGTAGCTGTAGAGCGTCGGCTGCAGGCCCTCCTGCTCGAACCATCCCATGTGCCGGGCGACGTAGGCGCTTGCGGCGTGGTCGGTGTATTCGACGGCTATGTTGATGGGGAACCGGTCCGCCGCGCGGGCGCCGGGGGCGGCGGACAGGAAAACGGCGGCCAGGACCGCCGGCAAAACGCTCTTGTGAGGCATCAGGGCTTCTCCCATGGGTTTGGGCGCCGCGGCCGCGATGGCGCGACGCCGTCCGGCGCCGTCCCGCCCCTTTCCGGGAATCGCCCGGGCGGGGGGGGGGTGCACCGGCTGAATCAGGCGGCCACGTACCGCAGCCGCCCCAGCTTGATGCCCACGTGCACCGCCTCCCCCTCCCGGGCGGCCAGTTCCTCGAAGGCGCCCGCGGGCAGCTCCGACAGGAGGCTCTCCCCGTCCACGGAGAGACGGATGCGCACCATGCCGTTGTACCGGGTGATCTGCTGCACCTTCCCCCTGTAGCGGTTCAGGCCGTAGCCGGGCAGCTGGGCGTCGGATATGTAGATCGCGTCGGGCGGGATGGCTACTTTCCGGATGTGGTCGCCGTCATAGGGAACGATCATCCTGAGGTCGTTGCCCGAGACGATTTCGAGGAGGCCGGAAGCGAGCACGCGCGACTGCTTGCACTCCAGGATGTTCGGCATCCCGATGAATTCGGAGACGGATTCGCTCGACGGGCTGAAAAAAAGGTTCGCGGGGGTCGACACCTGTTCGATGCGGCCGTTCTGCATCAGCGCGATGCGGTCGGCGATCTCTTCGGCCTCGCGCAGGTCGTGGGTGACGTAGACCGTCGTGATCCCCAGGGCCTTCAGGAAGGAGTGCAGCTCGCTGCGCAGGTATTTGGCCGTCTGGTTGTCCAGGCTCGAGGTCGGCTCGTCGAGCAGGAGGATCCTGGGCGACGGCGCCAGGGAACGGGCCAGGGCGACCCGCTTTCTCTCCCCCCCGCTCAGCATGTGCGGGTACCGGGAGGCCAGATGCCGGATGCGCATCATGTCCATCAGCGAGGCCACCCGCCCGGCCGCGGCGGCACGGCCGCACCCGCCGGCCTCGAGACCGAAGGCGATGTTGGCCGCCACGGTAAGGTGCGGGAAGAGGGCGAGATCCTGGACCAGGTAGCCAACCCCCCTTTTCCGGGGCGGCATCCTGTCGACGTTCACGCCGTCGATGATCACGCTGCCGGCGTAGCCCACCACGCCCGCGATTACATTGAGCAGGGTGGTTTTCCCGGCGCCCGTCGTCCCCACGATGGTGAACAGCTCGCCGCTGGCGATCTTCAGATGGATGCCGAGGCAGTTGTGCTTGCTGACGTTTGCGAGCTCGATGTCGGACATGTCCGCTCCATTCCCCGGCTGTGCGGGGAACGCCTTTCATCCTAGGTCGCGCAGGGGCAGTACCGGCGGTACCCGTGCAGCCAGGCGGGGCCGGCGACGGTGACGCCGTAGAAGACGACGGGCTTCTGCTCGAGAAACCGCCCGATCGTGCCGTTGACGCACGTGGAGCCGGTCGCCATGATGATGTCGCCCCAGGCAAGAACGTCCCCGGTCGCCTCGGGCCCCTCGATCACCAGGGAAAACCTGCCCGCCCCGATGTTGTCGCTGTCCAGGTCGACGACGCGGAGGGGGAACGAACCGGACAGCACCTCGATCATCGCGGGCTGGTACCCGATGAATGCGATCCTGGGCCTGCCGAAATGCTCCTCGATGAACGCCGGGAGCTGTTCCGCGCAGGTTTTGGGATCTTTGTCCCTGCAGTGGACCGTTTTGGAGACATGCCCGAAATGGCGCAGGACGGCGTTGAACCCCGCGATGAAGACGGCCCTTTCGAAGTTGGTGTCCAGGCCCAGGTTGCACAGATCCTCCAGGGTCCCCCGGAAATTGCCGGGCATGTCGGTGAAGGCATGGGCGCGCGCGCCCCTGAAAGCCGCCTCCACCATGACCTCTTTCCCCTTCAGGATGGGGAAATCCGTCCGGTCCGGCTTGCCGATCGCCTCCTGCGGGGACAGCGGGCGGGCCGAGATCACCGTGATCGTCTCCCCCATCCCCGGCCCGGCCACTTTGGCCAGTTCGGACTTCAACACGTCGAAATACCGCAGTGCGTCGTTCATGCTCACCCGCCTGTCTGCATGCGGCCCCGGGATGCGCCGCCTGATGTCTCGTTTACACCCTTGATGTCTTTTATAAAAGACTTTATGTAGCACGGCAGGGAACAAAGCGCCAGAACATTTTTGCGCCGCCCGGCGCCGCAGCCGGAAAAGGCGGCGGAATCGCGGTTTCCCGCCCTCCCGGCAGCCGGGGGACGGCCCGCCCGAAAAGTCTTGCATCCCCCCACGCACTGGTGCGACACTTCCCGGGTCCGCAACGGTGCGGCGCGCCCTGCGCCGCCCCCGGGCTTCCCCGCGGGGCACCCATGTACCAGGAGGACTTGCCATGGCTGACGAAGAAACCAAAAAGAGCGAAGGGGGAGG
>CAZYXB010000040.1:0-25022 GCA_964651155.1 uncultured Acidobacteriota bacterium
TTCAGGCCTTTTATCAAGGTTTCATTCAATTTTCATGCTGGTTTAAGGCCTAGGGGCATGCGTGCAGCTGGCCGACCAAAAACCGCACGCCGATAGCCGCCGCCGCTATCCCCAGAAAGAAACCGGCCGCGGAGAACAGGCCCGTATTCAGCGCCAGGATCTGGTACCAGACGGCGTTAGGCCCCATGCCGAACCGGGAGGCGAAATCCGCGGCAACCATGCAGCAGGGGATGGCTCCCGCCAGAATCCACGCCCAGTGCCGCAGACGCGCATTCCATCCGGAACCGCCGCCGGCCAGGCACCAGATCCAGCAGGGAAGGGCCAGCATCGTCGCAGCCCAGTACGAGTTGTAGGCCAGCGCTAGGACGACGATCGGAAGCGCCAGGCCCAGAAGAACCGTTTTGGAGGTGCTGTAGCTCGGCCCGGGGTGTCTCCGGTAGGCGACGACAAAGAGAAGGGTGCACAGTGCCGCGATCAGGACGGCGACGCCGAGGATGCCGCCGATGACACCCCACGAGGGATTCTGCAGTACGGGGTCCTTCGCGGTTGCCGGATACAGATCGTAAAACGGCAGCATCCGCAGCTTGCGGAACAGGCCGATCATCAAGTACCACGCCGCCATGGGGAGGACTGTCGCGAGCCAGGCGATGAGTTCCCGCCCGAGCCGCATCGGCCCGAGGCCGTGACGGTGGTTTCGGACATGGAAAAAGAAGCAGAACAGAAGCGGGAGGAACAGGATGCCGTGGAGGACGCGGATTGTGTGCGCCCCGAGGAATCGGTCCTTGCGCACACGGAAGGCGTCCGGTTGGCGCGGGATGGATGGGAGTGCATCCAGCGTGCGTACGATGCGTTCGGCCGTCCGGCCGAACTGCCCCATGGCCATCGGTGTAAGATTTCCGGCCGTATCCTGGGGCGAATGGTAGATGGCCCGTTCTTTTTTCAGATCGACCGATGTGCTTCCCAGGTTGACGGCGGGTATGCCCGCGCCCAGGAATGGGCCCTGGTCCGACCACGGGATGTAGAGCGTGCGGGCCAGGTGTTCTCCGAAACCCTCCGGGGAGCGCACGGGAATCCCTTCCTGTTGTGCTGCGCCAAGAGAGAGCATCCGGTACCAAGGGGGCGTGTATCCCCGCCGCAGCCCCGTGGTGTCCAGGCGCAGGGCCGCAAGCTCTCCGATGCCTACGTAATCCAGGGAAAGAACCGCGGCGATCCGGCCCCGTTCGGAATACCGGGTTGCCAGGTCCACTGCGCCCAGCATCCCCCATTCACCACCGTCGGTACAAACCACGAGCAGGCTTCTGCTGGGGGGCCGATCGGCCAGAATGCGGGCAATCTCCAGCAGCACGCCCACCCCGGAGCCGTTGGCCATGGCGCCCTGGACCGTCGTCGCGGCCGTGTCGTAATGGGCCGTGAGCGCGAGTATCTCCGGGTTTGCGCCCTCCCGGTATCCCAGGACGTTGCGTCCGACCTCCTTGGTGCGCCCGATCCTGGCGCTATACTGCGTGTAGTCGACTGCATACCCCATTTCTCGCAGCCTGTCGCTGAGGTATCCCATGGCGTGCCGTGACTGGAAGGTTCCGAAAACCCTGTCAGGGCATTCGGTGACGAAGGCTTCCATCTCGTCGAGGGCGCGGGATGCGTCGAATCCCGGCTGTGCCGGGGATGGAGATGCGGCGGGTTGGCGGAATCCCGCCAGAAGGGCAAGCATCGACAGGAGCAGCGCTCCGGCAATTACGGTCGACACGATGGTGGTCTGTCTGCGACTCATGGGGCCTTCCCCGTACTGGCCTACTGGAAAACCGACGCAAGGTCTCCGGTTATGTTGAGCAGTTCAAGCTCGCGCTGGAAGAGAGCCTGTTCCGCTTCCAGATGGGCGAATTCCTTCTGAAACAGCAGGGCCCTGGTCTCCTCGAATTCCCTGCGGCTGATCCTTCCGCTTTCAAGCAGGGTCTCGTCGATCCGGACGCTCTCCCGGACGGCGTCGACTTCCTGCTGCGCGTGCTTTGTTGCCCCCCGCGCGATCTTGAGGGCGCTCAACCCTTTCTGCGTCGCCAGATTCAGCTCCGCCTTGAGTTGTTCGATCCGGTGCCTGGCTTCGGTCGCTTCCTCGAGGCTCTGCGCGATCCTGGAACTGGCGCGGAACCCGTCGAGAACCGGTATTTTCAGCGAAAACCCTATGAGGTAGTTGTGGCGCTCAAAGCGGTTGAAATAATCTTCGTAGTTGTTGTCCCTGCTCAGCAGTGCGTACTGGCCTACCAGTTTCAGTTCCGGCAGCCGTTCTCCTTTTTCAGCTTCGATGTGAAATTCCTTGGCCCGGAGGTCCGCCTCCGCCTGCCGGACTTCCGGGGAGTTCTCAAGCGTCTGCCGAACGAGGGCGCCGGCGTCCTCACCCACATACGGGAACCTGATTCCGGGTTCCCGCACTTCGATGGAGACGTCCTCCGGGATCCCGGTGCAGAGCCTGAGCTCCGTTTCGGCGATGCGGGCCTCCTCCTCCACGACGAGCAGCTGCTGTTTGGCCGATGACAGGGCCGATTCCGCGGAATGGACATCGACCGGCCGGATCCTGCCCTCGCTGGAAAGACCCCGGGTCATGTCCAGGTACTCTTGCGCGGCTGCGAGCCTGGCCGAAGCGATTGCGGTCATCCTGTGCGCCTGGTGCAGCCTGAAGTACGCCAGGGCCGTCCGCGCGGCCAGTTCGTTCCGGGTGGATGCGCTGTTGAAACTGCTGGCTTCGCCCGCCGCCTCGGCCTCGCGGATGAGGTTTTTGTTTCTCCTGCTCAGAACGGACTGGCTCAATCCGACCTGGAATATCGACGGCGCGGCGCCTTCAATGCTGAGGGGGAAGCCGTTGTTGTAGGCGACCCCGGTGCCGGTTACGACCTGCGGCAGGTTCATGGACCGGCTTTCCCGCACCGCGTGGCCGGCTCTGCGGGCCTGTGCTTGGGCCGTGAGCATTTCCGGGGAATGGTTCCACGCCGTCTGAACCGCTTCGCGGAGGGAGAGGACCCGGACATCGGTGCGGGCGCCCTGGCCGGAGGGTCCGGATGCGATCCCGTTTCCGGTTCCTGTAATAGTCAGGATAAAGAGAAGAAAGGGTAGTCTGGAGATTGTGTTCATGCCTGAATGCCTCGGTAAGGGTCCATCGACAGTTCGCGTAAAACCTCTGGTAGAAGGGCGGGCCGGGAAACCGGGCGCCGTGCGGAGGCGGGCGGGAGATCGCCCGGACATTTCGCCGGCAATGCTACTTCATTGTTTCCAGATATCGTTCCGCCTTCCGGTTTTTCGGGTTTATCCTGAGGGCCTCTTCAAAGGCCTCCCGCGATCGTTCCTTCTCGCCTTTGCGGTCCCAAAGCACTCCCTGCCAGTAATAGACGGCATCAACAGAGGGACCCCCCTCGCCGAGGGGGCCCGCGGCAAGCGTCCGCAAGCTTTCCGCCGCATCTTCAAGGTCGACACCGAGGTGCGCCCGGCATGCCGCGGCAATGAAAAGGCCCCGTGTGGAGCTTTGATCCATCTCGAGGAGCCGCAGCGCGCTTTCCAGGGCGCCCCCGTAGTCTTCGCGGCTGAAAAGGAAAATGGCCAGGTCTTTGTGGCTGTTGGGATTGTCCGGAAAATCCCGGGCCGCAGCCGCATATTCGCGGCGGGCCTCGTCCCATTTCTTGTCTCTCTCGTGTATGGTTGCCCGTGCCGTATGGCCCAGTCTCGGGTTCAGCCTTGCGATGATTTCCGCCTCCTCCCAGGCTTTGTCCCTGCTCCCACCGACGATTCCGGGGGCCTGGATGTAATACTCGAGCAGGTCGAAACGGATCTCGGTGTTGTCCGGCGCCAGTTCGCTGGCCTTTTTGAATTCCTTCAGCAGACGGCGCGCGTCGTTGAATCCGAATGTCCGGTTTTCCGCCCGGCCGCCGTAGGCGCGGCCGAGCCAAAGGCGGTACAGGGCATTGGACGGCTCCATGGCCACCGCCTTTTCCATTATCCTGACGGCCCGGTCCCATTCTCCGAGCTTTAGGTAGGATCTGCCCAGCCATAATTTCAGATCCGCGGAAGCTTCCGGGGTTCCCGCCACCGGAGACAGCAGGTCCGCGGCCTCGCGGTAGTCCCCGTGGGTATAGTGCCGGACTGCTTCGTCCAGAATAGTGCCCTGTTGGGGCGCAAAGGGGAGGACCAGCAGCCATAGCCAGAACAGTGTGTTCATGTTTCTTCTCCCTCCGGATGCGGCGGTGTTGCTGCCGCATTGGCCCTACGGAGACAGTATCACATCGCACGGGGTGGAATGAACACCCAACGGACGCGGGGGCCGTGCGGCCGGCCGGCGCCCGCCGCACCGGTCGTGTCGGCCTGCCGGGCCGGCCGGATCGGTCCCACTTCTCTTGGATGTGCCGGAAGGCGATTTGGCTCAGGCGCCGATGGGTGCCCGTCAGACGGATTTGAGTGGTACGGGGTGCGCAGGGGGCATGATAGAGCCCTGCCTGCGCGTTTCGACACCGCGCATGCGCCGGAACTCCGTCAGGCCATCCAAACGCCGTGGATCGACACGGGGCGAATGGGCCTCCGGTGGATGCCCGCCGCCAGGGGCAGCAGGCTGCAGGAAAGGCGTTACGGCGCGCTTTTTCCGGCCCAGGCGTGCGGCCCGCGCATTGGCCGGCGGGGAAAACATCCGGAAGCCTGAAAGACACGGCGTCACGGGTGATTGCGTCCGCCCACGGTAACGTCATGCGGGGCCAGGCCGTGCATCTCGACAAGGATTCCGACGATGGGATGCCCGGGCGGAACCTCTCCGCCGGGATCCCTCACGTCGGGGAATCCAACGACGGCATGTTTCCGATGCGTCAGGACTGTCCCGGACGTCAGGCGGCGCCCGGGGAAGCCGCGCGGGCCGTGGTCGGCCTCGCGAACATGGCGCCTGCCGGCCTCCTCAAGGCCTGCCGCCCCGGGGCGGCAGAGAGAAGAATTTCCTGTAACTGTCGGGCAGCCGTGCGGGGCGCATGTCGGGATCGGTGACTATGTGCGCGGTTTCCCCCGTCGCGAGCAGTTTCCCGGATTTTTTCCCCCGGATCTCGTACCGGTACCGTATGACGCGATCCGTCGCTTTGGCCAGGAACGTCCGCACCAGGACGTCCTCCCCGAAACGGGCCGGGGATTTGTAGCGGCACCCCGCCTCGGCGACCACCATCAACCGCTTGTCGACCGATTCCATTTCGGCGTACTGGAAACCTTTCGCCCTGCACCAGGCAACCCTGCCGACTTCGAACCAGACAAGGTAGTTGGCGTGGTAGACAATCCCCATACGATCCGTCTCCGCGTACCGGACGCTGATGGGGGTTTCCACAAAATCCTTGCGTGCATCTTCTCTGTGCATACTCGACCCTGTCTCTGCGATGCGAACCGATCGAACGGGAAACGCGTCCGAAACTCACCATCATATCATAGACGGAAATGCCGGAATTGTTCCACGCAGTACGCTGAGGCGGAAACTCTAGGCGAAACGCCGGAGGCGCTGCTACAATGGCTCCGCCCCGGGATTGCGGTCCCCGGCCGATGGTGCGTCCGAAGGGGGGAGGGAGCGCGTCCGGATCCCTTCATGGTTCCATTTTCAACACGGGGTTCAGTCCGTCCGATGTTCTCACGCATTGCATCCAGCCTGCACGGGGACGCGAACCCCTTGTACGCTCTCCGTGACGCCCTGACACGCCGGGGGGTGCCGGTTCGGGATCTGATTTCCGGCAACATCAACGAACAGGGCTTTTTGTTCCCGTCAGACCGCTTGGAAGACATCCTCCTACGGGCGTCCCGGCAGTGCCTCCTGTACCGGCCCGATTCCTTCGGGCGCCGCTCGGCGCGGGAGGCCGTCTCCCGCTATTACCGGAGCCGGGGCGTCCGGTACGATCCCGACGCCATCCTGCTGACGCCGGGCACGAGCCTGTCCTACTGGTACTGCTTCAAGCTGCTGGCCGACGAAGGCGACGAGATACTCTGCCCCCGGCCCTCCTATCCGCTGTTCGAATACATCGCTCTGCTCAGCGGGGTCCGCCTCGTCCCCTACCGGCTGGATGAAAGAAAGGGCTGGGCCCTGGACGACGAGCTTCTGGAGGCCTCCATCTCCGCCAGGACCAGGGCCATCGTGCTGATCTCGCCACACAACCCCACCGGCCGCGTGGCGTCTTCCGAAGAGGTCCAACGGCTCGTGCAGGTGGCAATCCGGCACGATCTGGCGATCATCAGCGATGAGGTGTTCTGCGAATTCCTCATCGGGGGAGGGGCGTTTGCCCGTCCGGCCGCACTGGAGGCGCCTCTGGTGGTTACCCTGAATGGATTCTCCAAGATGTTTGCCCTGCCGGGAATCAAGTTCGGTTGGATGGCCGTATCCGGGGACCCCGACCGCGTGCGCCGGGCCATGCGTTCCCTGGAACTGATGTCGGACACATTTCTCCCCGTCAACGAGATCGCGCAGGCGGCCGCCCCGGACATTTTCCTTCAGGGAGAAAGCGTCTGCGCGGATTTCGCCCGCCGCATCGAGCAATGCTGGGATGTCGCCGATGCCTGCCTGCAGCCGTGCGTCCGCTCGAGCTACGTCCGCCCGCAGGGAGGGTTCTACGTGACGCTGCGCCTCGAGGGCATCAGCGAGGAAAAGGCATCGGAAGGCCTCCTGGCGGCGCACCACGTCCTGGTCCATCCCGGGTATTTTTACGACATGGAAATGGACCATCTTGTGCTCTGTTTCGTCCAGCAACCGGAAACGATGCGCCTCGCGCTCGAGGCCCTGAAGGAAACCCTGTCCGGATTGTAGGCGGGGGGCCGGCCCGCGCGGAGGTGCGGCCCCGGTCGATGCGCGTGCCTATTCGGAAAAGGGGGATGCCGGGCCGAGTTTGCTCGCGATCCTGTCCCGGATCCAGTGGCCGTCGGACCATTCAACGGGATTCACCGGCAGTCCCTGCAGAAGGGTGCCGTAGTGCAGATGGTCCCCCCCGGCCAACCCCGTCGCTCCCGTTCTGCCGATGATGTCCCCCCTGGAGATCCGCTGGCCCTCCTCCACCGACATGGAGGAGAGGTGCCCGGAGATAGTCATGAGGCCGTAGCCGTGGTCGATGACCACGGTATTGCCGTAGATGCCGAGGAGGCCGGCGAGGACGACCACGCCGTCGTTCGGCGAGGGGATGTCGGCGTTTTGGGTCGAGGCCAGGTCGTACCCGAGATGCGTCTGCCGATCCACGGTCTCTCCCTGGTACCGGTAGGTTCGCCGGTCTCCGAAAGCGGCCGTGACCTTGCCGTTCGGGAGCATCAGAAAGGGTTTGGACCAGAGAAATTCGGGGCGAGTTTTTTGCGCCAGGTTTTTGATGGTTGCGTCGTTTTTGAGGCGGAGGTCCCGGTTGACGGCCAGAAAATTTTCCAGCGGATTGCCCCGGTCCTGGATCTCCGCCGTCTGGTGTATGATTTCGGCTATGACCCCGGCAATGAAGGCGTCGCTGATGGTGAACGTATCCTCCCTGAAGGATTTCGCCTTGAAGATGTCCAGAAAATCCCTTCTCGATTCGTTTCCGGCATCGTCGGCGGCGATGAGCCGTATGTCGGGGCTGTCTGTGTCGTAGGGGGCCGCGAACAGGGCGAATCTGTCCCGGCTGCCCCCTCCCGGCAGCGGGTATCCGGGGAACCACCAGGGGCCCGCCTGCACGCCGTCGCGTTGGGCTGTCTCCCCGACCCGGTAGGTGACGAGCTCGCACCCCCCCTGGGAAATGTACATGCGGCTCGATGTCACCTGAAGGGAGGGCGGCGTCAGGCGGACCGGCAGGAGGATTTCACGCACCTGCGGATCGGGGCGACGCAGCCATGTCGGCGCCCGGCCCGCCGTCACCCTCAGGGAGGCGGTTCCCTCCTGCAATCCCGGCAGGGCTCCCACGCCGGCTGTTCCCGCCAGCGCGTCGGCCGTCTGTTTCGACCCCCAGGGCATGAATTGCCAGCTGGCGGGATATTCCTTTTCGACCAGTGTGGCCGCCTTGTCGCCCTGAACCAGTTCGGCCTTGACGTAGGTCAGTCCGCGCCGGGATTCGGACACCTCGATCCGAAAAGGAGTCTGTTTGCCGATGGCGGCCATGTCCGTACCGATGTCTATCGACGGTGGTTTCCCGACGAGGAAAATGCCCTGGACGATCATCAGCAGAAGAATACAGCCTAAAACCAGCAGGATTGCCCGGAACCGATTCCCGGAGGTTGTTTTACCGATAGCCATGTCCTGTCTCCCGGCGGCCCCGATCGGCGGTGCGGCGGTCGGAGTCCCATGCGTTTGTCCATCATTGGATTGGGGTGCAGTGTACCACCGGGCGCCGCCGATCCGGAATTTTTTGTCATCCGGAGATTGCTCTGTTCCCCTCTGTTGGGGTACAATCGCACGACCGGGTAAACACAAGGGACACAAACGGTTCGTTATCCGAACCAAGAACATGGAGGCTTCTCGATGAAAAGGCTATGTACGGCTGTTTTTCTGTGTGTCGGGCTTCTTGTTGCCTATGGATGTTCGTCGGCCCCTTCGGGAACCGTAGCCGTCGGCGACGTGCTGAAGATGGAATCGGAACTGCTCGGTCAGCAGGTGGTCGTCCTCGGAAGAGCGGAAACGCAGACCGCGATGTCCCAGTTCAATATGTTCAAAATCTACAAGGGCGGGGATAACCTGTGGGTGGAATTCCCGGAAATGGACACAATGCCTCCGCAGGCTGAAAAGATCAGGGTGGAAGGCATTGTAAAGAAGAAGAAATTTTCGGGGATTCCGGAGGAACAGCTCTATATCGAGGCCAAGAGCGTCACTCTGGAATGAGGGGCAGATACCCCTGCAGCAACTCGTTGAGGATCAGTCGCGCCGCGGAGGCATTGCGCTTCCATTCGCGGTAGGTCTTGACCGGGTTCCCCTTCCTGAACATTTTCCCCGCTCGTTCGGAGATGCCCGACGAAGGGTCGTAGGCGAACGGCTCCAGAAAAGAATCCTCCGCCTCGTCGCTGATGACCCTCGCGCAACTGAGCGGGATGCCGTTGTTTTGTGCGACACCCGCCAGGGCAGCGGTTTCCATATCCACGACGGAAGCTCCGAACTTTTCCCGAAGAATCCTTTTGTGCTCCGGATTACCCCAGACATGGGCCGAGGTCAGCGTGTCGCCCGAATGGACGGCAAGGCGGGTCCGCACGGCTGCCGCAGCCAGGGAATCGTCCGGGGCCAGCACGAATGCCCTGTCGAGCTTCATGCTTTCCACCGCCGGGTCCGAGGTGTCCAGGCTGCAGGCGAGGGCTTTTTCGACCAGGACCAGCGTCCCCAGTTTCAGCCGCGGATCCAGCGCTCCGGCGTAGCCCACCACCAGGATCCGGGACACGTCGAGAACGCCGAGCGCACGTTCGAGTGAGGCGGCCGCGCGTTTGGGGCCGACGCCTGTTCGGAGGAAACGCACCGTCGGGCCCCCCCGCGCCGATTGCCAGAACTCGACGCCCCGGTGGCGGAGCTGTTTCGGGCCCCGGAACAGGGCCAGCGCAACGTTCAACTCTTCCTGCAGAGCGGCGGCAATGAGCAACATGGGGCCCCAGCATACGAGCATTCCGAGGCACAGTAAAGACCCTTTCCCGGAAGGCGGCCTTGGCTCCGCCGGCACCGGCGGCGGGCAGAAGGCTTCTATTCGAATGCATTGGAAGGAACGTCTGTGATAGGATTCCCCCTGCGCCTGGACGGGAGACGGCGCAGCCGCGGGAAGTCCCCCGGACCCCCGCCGCACAACCCGATCAACCGGACACGGACTGGACACACTCATGGCAACCGCAGTTACAGGGCTTCATCCCGAACCGGTCTGGAGGTATTTTGCGCGGATTTCCCGCATCCCCAGGGGGTCCAAAAACGAAGCGGCCGTGACGCGGTACATTCTGGACACGGCCAGCCGGTTGCGGCTGGCGGCCAGAACCGACGCCACGGGAAATGTCGTAGTCCGCAAGCCGGCCTCCAGGGGGCGGGAGCATGTCCGCCCGGTCGCGGTCCAGGGCCATCTCGATATGGTGTGCGAGAAGAACCGGGGACGCCGTCATGACTTCTCCAAGGATCCGATACGGCTTCTCCGCAGAGGGGATATTCTGAAGGCCGACGGCACAACCCTCGGCGCGGACAACGGCATTGCCCTTGCCGCGAGCCTGGCCATCATGGAGAACGGCTCGCTGGAACACGGGCCGCTGGAGTTTCTCTTCACCGTGGATGAAGAAACCGGGATGACGGGGGCCATGGGCCTGACCCCGGATTTCCTGGAGAGCAGGGTCCTGGTCAACCTCGACTCCGAGCAGGAGGGGACCGTCTACATCGGGTGCGCCGGGGGCACGGATACGATCGGGACCTGGAAGGTGCCGGGCGAAAACGCGCCCGCACGGTGTATCCCCGGGCGGCTGAAGGTGACGAACCTCAGGGGGGGGCATTCCGGTCTGGACATTAACCGGGGACGGGGGAACGCCGTCAAGATCGCCGGCAGGTTCCTCAACGCCCTGGACCCTGTCGGCATCCGCCTGGCCCGCATCGACGGGGGCAGCAAACACAATGCCATCCCGAGGGAATGCGAGTCGCTCTTCTACCTGCCTGCAAACAGGGTCGAGGAGGCCGAGGGGATCCTGGGCGGACTCTACGACGCGATCGGCCGCGAACTGGCGGCGGCGGACCCGGATCTGAAAATCGATTTTGTCGCCGACTTCGGGGGGGACGGGGACGGGAAGGTCATGCGCAAGGCTTTCCAGCGGAGGATACTGCGGGCGATGGCCGCAATCCCCCACGGGGTGATCACAATGAGCCCGGACATCGCGGGGCTTGTCCAAACCTCGACCAACGTGGCAGTCGTTCGTTCTGGCAACGACGGCCTGTCGATCGCGACCAGCCAGCGGAGCGCCGTCGCCTCCGAGCTGGCCGAGGTAACCGGTGCCGTGTCGGCCGTTTTTGCCCTGGCCGGCGCTTCGGTCCGGTATTCGGACGGCTACCCCGGGTGGATGCCTGATAGGAAATCGGCCCTTCTGAAGACGGCCAGGGGGGCGTATCGATCGCTCTTCGGGAGGCCGGTCCGGGTCCGGGCGATCCACGCCGGGTTGGAGTGCGGCGTCATTGCGCAGCGCATTCCGGGCATGGACATGATCTCGTTCGGGCCGACCATCGAGGGGGCGCATTCGCCCGATGAACGGATCCACATCCCGAGCGTGGACAGGTTCTGGAGGTTCCTCCTGGCCCTGCTTCAAGGGGTTCGGTGAACGGGACTGTCGCATCTGGCATGGAGTACGGATTATGAAACACCTGTGCATACTCGCATCTGCTTTCCTTTCCCTGGTGGCAGGCCTGCCGGTTTCGTCCTATGGCGCCGGCCACTACCGGAATTTCAAGGTTTCGGTCTACGCCCGCGTCTTCGAGGTCAACCGCATGGCCGATCCCGGCTGGCTCGAGCCCCGCTGGAAGGAAATGTCCAGCCAGGTCAAGATAGACAAGATTTACCTTGAAACGCACCGGGATATGGTTGTCGCGGACAAAGACGCGCTGGAGAAGGCAAAACGGTTTTTCGAGGCCCGCGGCGTCGAGGTCGCCGGGGGGATCACGATCACCGTCAGCGAACGGAACTGGTTCGAGACCTACTGCTACTCGAACCCAGAACATCGGAAGAAGCTCAAGGACGTTGTGTCCTATACTGCCGGGTTCTTCGATGAAGTGATCCTGGACGATTTCTTCTTCACCAACTGCAAGTGCGATCTCTGCATCCGCGAAAAAGGGGACAGAAGCTGGACGCGGTTCCGGCTCGATCAGCTCGACCAGGCCGCCCGCGAGCTGATCATCGGCCCGGCCAAAGCGGTGAATCCCGGTATCAAGATGGTGATCAAGTATCCGAACTGGTACGAGCATTTCCAGGGCCTGGGGTTCAACCTTGAAACCGGGCCGAAACTGTTCGACGGGATCTACACCGGCACCGAAACCCGCGACCGGTCCTGGGACCAGCATCTCCAGCAGTACCTGGGCTATTGCATATTCCGGTACTTCGAGAACCTGAAGCCGGGCGGCAACGGCGGCGGCTGGGTGGATACGGCCGG
This sequence comes from uncultured Acidobacteriota bacterium, assembly GCA_964651155.1. GTDB lineage: Bacteria > Acidobacteriota > UBA6911 > UBA6911 > UBA6911 > UBA6911. The sequence goes on from CAZYXB010000040.1 coordinate 12,070, forward strand.
CAGTTCCTACCTGGACCGCTATGCGGAACAGCTTTGGCTGACCCTGTTCGCCAAGGCGCCCGAAATCACCCTGTTCGACTTCTCCCAGCTGCAGCAGCGGATCCGCCCCGATGGCCGGGCCGAGTGGCAGGGCCGCCACACGAGCTTCGATTTCGATGCGATGATGCAGCCCTTTCCGGGTGAAGACGGAACCGCCGTCCAGCCTGCGACGATTGCCCGGGCGGCGGGCTATGCCCTGGAGCAGGCCGACGGCTTCCTGGGGAAGCTGGGGAACCCCATCGGCCTCCAAAGCTACAAACCGTATCACTCGACCGGCGAGGATTACCTGCACACCTACCTCGGAATGATCGGCATCCCCATAGACCTCCGCCCGGAATTTCCCGACGAGGCGCCGATGGTTCTTCTTACCGAAAGCGCGGCTGCAGACAGCGGCATCGTCGGCAAGATCAGGCGGCACCTGGCGGCCGGCCGCTCGGTCGTCATCACCTCGGGGCTGCTGCGCGCGCTCCAGGGCAGGGGCATCGAGGATATCGCGGAAATACGCGCCACGGAACGGAAGGCGATCCTCAAAGGTTTCCGCGGAGGCGACCCTGTCCCGCCCGATGTCCGCATTCTGATCCCGCAGATCCAGTACCTGACCAACGACACCTGGGAGCGGGCCGGCGGAACCGCGCAGAACGACCTGGGCTACCCGCTGCTGCTCGAGTCCGACTACTCCAACGGGACAATGTACGTTCTGACGATCCCCGATAATTTCAGCGACCTGTACAGCTACCCGACGCCCGTGCTGACGCAGATACGGGATTCTATGCTGAAGGATCTGTATGTGCGGGCCGAGAGCCCCGGCGATGTCAGCCTGTTCGTCTACGACAACGGCACGTTTATCGTGGAGTCTTTTCTGCCGGAAACCGTCGATATGCAGGTTTCCCTGGATGCGGCCTACGCCGCCATCCGGGACCTGCTGAGCGGAGAGGAGATTCCGGGGAAAACAGGCGGGTTTCGCGGGTTCGGCTCCACCGGCGCGGCACGCGTGAAAGTCCCCCTCCGGCTGCAGCCTCATTCCTACCGGGTGTTCGAAGCGGTGCGGGCCCCGGGAAAATCGTAGCGGTGGAGCGCGCCCTGTCGCCGAAGGCCGGTCCGTGACGGAAGGGCCCGCATGTCCATCCGCCCACTGGAGACGGATTCTCCAGCGGGAATCCGGCCGCGGACTGCATCGGGGAAACCGTAACCGGGCTATTTCCTCCGGGCTTTCGGTATGTAGGGACGTTTCGTTTTGCCGACGTACACCTGCCGCGGCCGGGCTATTTTCATGGTCGGATCGTCGCGGTTTTCCTTCCAGTGGGCGATCCACCCGGGGAGGCGCCCGATGGAGAACATCACGGGGAACATGCTTGTCGGGATGCCGATCACGCGCATGATGACGCCGCTGTAGAAATCCACGTTGGGGTACAGCCTCTTTTCGATGAAGAAGTCGTCGCTTAAGGCAAGCTCTTCGAGGCGTTTGGCGATATCGAGCAGGGGATCGTGGATGCCGAGCTTGTTGAAAATCCTGTCGCACGCCTTTTTGAGGATCCTGGCGCGGGGATCGTAATGCTTATACACCCGGTGGCCGAATCCCATGAGCCGGAAGTTCTGGGACCGGTCCTTCACCAGCGCTATGCAGTCTTCGGGTTTCATCCCCCCCTTGTGGATCCCCTCGAGCATTTCGATGACGGCCAGGTTGGCGCCGCCGTGGCGGGGGCCCCAGAGCGCGCAGACCCCCGAGGCGCAGGATGCATAGATGTTGGCCTCGCTGGATCCGACCATCCGGACCGTCGATGTGCTGCAGTTCTGTTCGTGGTCGATGTGGAGGATGAAGAGCAGGTTGAGCGCATCCACGACGTCGGGATCGGCTTCGTAGTCCTGGTAGGGCATCGAAAACATCATGTGCAGGAAGTTCTCGCAGTACCTCAGCGCGGGATTGGGGTAGATAAATGGCAGGCCGAGGGAACGGCGATAGGAATACGCGGCCACGGTCCGTATCTGACTGATGATGCGGGCTGCCGCGTCTTCGAAAATTTCCCGGTCCTTCAGAATGAAATATTCCGGATAAAAACATGAAATGGCATTGATCATCGCCGAGAGCTGGGCCATGGGCGGGGCCCCTATGGGGAACCCCTCGAAATGATGCTTCATGCTTTCGTCGAGGTTCGCTGTTGCGCTGCAGACGTCGCGGAATCTTCTGCGCATTTCCACGCTCGGGAGCTCCCCGAAGATAATGAGAATGGCGACTTCCAGAAAATCCGGTTCCGGGCGGTCGAATTCCTCGATCGGGATTCCGCGATAGCGGAGGATCCCTTTCTCGCCGTCGATGAACGTGATGGCGCTTTTGCAGGAACCGGTATTGGCGAAGCCCGGGTCGTAGGTGATGCAGCCTGTTTTAGCCCGCAGCTCGGTGATATCGATGGCCAGCTCCCCTTCTGTTCCCTCGATGATGGGCAGTTCCAGAACCGTGCCATTTACCGTCAAAGTCGCCTTGTGGGACATGATGACCCCCTAGACCATTCGCAGGCCGACCGCTATCGCTCGAGTCGGCCCATCCGTTTGTCTGCAACGAACCGACCGGCGCCCCCCCTTGCATCCCCGGAGATCTCCTGCGGCGGCGGTGCGGCAGGAGGTACGGCCGAAATCCTCTGAAGCATGCGGGATGAAGGGGGAAAATGATAGCACGACACCCGCAGGGAATTCAAAACTATCGGGGGGGCCGAGCCATCGCGGAGCGTCTCGATAATGGGGGATTGAATCCCGGACCCTGTGCCCGCCGCAACAGGATGGGATGTTTGGCTGGAACAAGGGGGTGTTCCCGAGGGGGCCGGCCAAGGGGCATATTTTATTTGCGGTATCGCCGCAGGTCCGTGTACGTTAGCAAACGCATGCGTCTGCCGTGCCCCGTGTCTTCGGCCGATGAAAGGTGTTCATCCCGAAAAGATGGTGGTACAATGCAACGTTTATTTGAATGAGTACATGGGCCTGACTGAACCTGACGCGCATCGCCTGCCTTGACGGCAGGCGGATATCGGAGCCGTACATATGCGACAGGGATGGAATCGTTGGAAGGCCCATCACCGTAAAAGTAAAGTTCCGGGCCCGGGAGGACCCGGAGATTGAGATTGTTTTATGCGCCTACTGAATTTGCGAGGAGAGGATTCATGATTAACAGAATTCCGTCCGAAAGAACGACCCTGACCGGAGCCCCAATAAATCCCTTGCCTACGGGTTTGCCCTACACCACCATCTCCCTTTGTCCCGAATGCTCCGCGAAGGTCGATGCACGCGTATCCGAACAAGACGGCAAGATTATCATGGAGAAGACCTGCCCCGAACACGGCTTCTTCAGGGATGTTGTCTTCTCGGATGCCGAACTCTACCATCACATCATGTCCTGGAACCGCGATGTCGGGTGCGGCGTCTCCAACCCCGCGGTGCCGAATGCCACATCGTGCCCGGACGACTGCGGCATGTGCAATCTGCATGTAAGCCACACCGTGCTGGCCAACATCGATCTGACCAACCGCTGCAACCTCGCCTGCCCGATCTGTTTTGCCAATGCAAGCGTCCAGGATTATATCTACGAACCTTCCTTCGACCAGGTCGTGGGGATGATGCAAACGCTGCGCGATTCCCGTCCGGTCGCCGGACGGGTCGTGCAATTCGCCGGCGGGGAGCCTACGATTCACCCGGACTGGTTCCGGATCCTGAGGAAGGCCGGAGACATGGGATTCTCCCATGTCCAGTGCGCCACCAATGGGATCAAATTCGCCGAGGACGGCTTCGCCGAAAAATCCAGGGAGGCCGGACTGCACACCCTTTACCTGCAGTTCGACGGCGTCGATCCCGGGCTGTATGAAAAGATCCGCGGTCGGAAGGGCCTTCTGGATGTCAAGATGAAGGCGATCGAGAATGTCCGGAAAGCCGGCCTGAAAATCGTCTACGTTCCGACGATTGTCGGAGGGCTCAACGACGACCAGGTCCCGAAAATCGTCCAGTTCGCCCTCGATACCATCGATGTCTGCTCCGGCATCAGCTTCCAGCCGGTGGCCATCACCGGCCGCATCGACGACGCGGAACGGGAGAAAATGCGCTTCACTCTGGCCGATCTCGCGAACGGGGTCAACACGCTCGGATACACAACCAAGGAGGACTGGTTCCCGCTTTCCTGCACGACCCCGATCACGGAACTGATCCAGGCCCTGAGGAACGAGCCCAACGTGATGGTCACCTGCCACCCGCTCTGCGGCCTGGGAACCTATTTCTTCGTGGACCAGAACAGGAAGCCGACGCCGGTCACGCGCTTTGTCGACATCAAAGGACTGTTCGACGATATCCAGACGCAGGCCGATAGGCTGAAGAACAGGACGACCTTCAAGTCCCTGTACAACAATCTCAGCAAATTCAATCTGTTCTCCAGCGCCAACAAGCGTTTTAATTCAGACAAAGCGCCCGAAGGATTGACCCTGAAAAAGTTCGGGCAGACGATCGAGGGGCTGCTCGACAAGAAAGCCGGCCGCGGGAATAACGACGGCACCTATACCTACAAGACCCTCATGGTTGCGGGGATGCATTTCATGGATGCCTACAACTACGATGTCGAGCGTGTCAAACGCTGCGTCATCCATTATTCCACACCCGACGGCCGCCTCTACCCGTTCTGCGCCTACAACAGCGGCCTGGTCTTCCGCGAGAAGATTGAAAGAAAATATTCCGTGCCCAAATCCGAATACCGCCCGAGACAGCAGGAGGGCTAGGCCGAAGTCCCATCATTGTCCAGACGGTCTGCCGCTTGTCTACAAGCGGCAAGTACGGAAGTCCTCTACGTTGTGCCGGGAACGGTCCAGAAGCCGAAGGCCCTGGACCGGATGGGCGCATGTCCCGAGACCTTTCCGAAAGAGGGCCCCGAAGGGTCTTTCTTCATTACTGAAGGCGTTTCGGCCACAGATCGCCGATACCGACGTCAGAGTTACCCGATGCACCTGAAGCCCGTCTTCGGTTCCGAGCGGTCTCTGTTTCACGCTTGGCGTCTCGGGCCGTTTCGTCAAGACTATCCGGGCCGATCGGGTCCGGCCTAATCGTGCAGGAGTGTGGCGCGTGACCTATCCCGTGATGCCGTGCGGCGCAGCCGGGTCCCGGCGGCCGGGAAAGCTCCCGGGCATCAGCGCAGCTTCAGGGTGGCCAGGGCGATCAGCGCCAGGATGCCGGAGGTTATCCACAGGCGGATCACCACCTTGGTTTCGGCAAGGCCTTTATGCTGCATCGCATGATGCAGCGGCGCCCTGAGGAAGATGCGACGGCCCAGCCAGCGAATTCCAATTTTGTCCTGGATCTGCGAGCTGGCTGCCTCGGCGACAAACAATCCGCCCAATATCAAAAACAGCACCTCCTGCTTCAGAACGACGGAGAATGCGGCCATGCAGCCGCCGATGGCCAGAGACCCCGTGTCCCCCATAAAAATCTGAGCAGGGTAGGCGTTGAACCATAAAAATCCCACCCCGGCGCCGATGAATGCGGCGCTGAAAACAGCCAGCTCGCCCGCTCCGGGAAGATAGGGGTAATTGAGATACTGGGCCCATTTGATGTTGCCCAGAAGATACCCGAAGATCCCGAGGACGCCGATGACAAACACGGAGGGGACGATGGCCAGCCCGTCGAGTCCGTCGGTGATGTTGACGGAGTTGCCGACGACCAGGATGAAAAAGAAAACAATGGGCAGGTACAGCCACAGGGAATCGAACAGCGGAGCCTTGTAGAACGGGACGTAGAAAGTGCCGGCCTGGTCTATGGGGGGGGGCGGGAAGGGGTGACTCGCCAGAAATGCCGCAAATGCCGCGGCGAAGCCCGCCTGCATCAGGAGCTTGTATTTTTCCGAAAGGCCGTGATCCCCCGATTCCCGGCGCGACTTGGCCACGTCATCGATCATCCCGATGATTCCGAAGCATACCATGCCGGCGAGGACCGACAGGAGGTACCCATTGACGAGGTTGCACCAGAGCAGGCAGGACGCCAGGATGCAGCCGACCAGGATCACGCCCCCCATCGCCGGAGTGCCCGTCTTGTCCGACGGGGATGCGACCCCGGTGGTGCGCCACTGGTCGACGTACCCGGTGCGATGCAAATAGCGGATGAATATGGGGGTAATGAACAGCATCAGAAGAATCGCCGTCAGTGCCGCGCCGATGGCCCGGGCCGTTATGTAATCCACAAGCCGTAGGAAGGAAAACAGTTCGAATTGGGGGTGCAGCAGCCTGCCCAGGATATAAATCATGGCACCATTCTCTTTTCTTTCTCCTTCGATATCAGTTCCATGAGATGGCGGTATACCGCCTTGATCTCGAAGTGCGGCCTGAAATCAGTGGAGGTTAGAATAAACTTTGCCGCCTGGTCTTCGATGAATCCAGGATCTTGGACCGCGCCTCTTTTTACCAGATGCACAACGCCCCGGAGAACGGCGGTTCGGACTTTCCACAGGCGGGCATCCCACATGTCGAGCAGCGCCGGGAGTGCGTCGTGTTCTCCCCCGATATTTCCCAGGGCTTCCGCTGCGGCTACAATCACATCGATATTGGCGTCGGCCAGAAGCTGTTTCAACGCTGGAACCATGGTCTGCTTGGATTCAATGCGGGGACCGAAAAAGGATATGGCATGGGCGGCCTGTGCCCGCACCTCGTAGTATGGGTCCGACAGACCTGCAAGAAGCGCCTCCTCTATTTCAGGGGAGAGCGTATCGAGGCGCATCAGCGCCGCGAGGATATTCCGTCGTATGAATCCAACCTGCTCGAAATCTCCACCCAGGATTTTCTTGTACCATGGGACCGGCTTTCTCTCGAAAAACAGCGCCAGCATGGCGGGGATTTTTCCCCTGGCCCCGAGCAGCCCGAGCAGCTTGATCCCGAGATTCCGGCTCTGCCACGAGGGATGGACGAGGAGGGCGCCAGCCCTGTTCGTAAGGTAGGCCAGGTCCGCAGGGCGCGGGATTACGGTTTCCGGCTTGTAGGCGCTTCGCTGTTTGTTGGCTTCTTTCTCCAGACGGGACAGAAGGGAAAGATTGTCGGGGAGCCGGGGCTCCCGCGCCGATTCGACGGGTGTCGAGCCCCTTCCGGAGCCGGACGCTCCACCGGCCTTGGTGTGGTTTTCTATCCTCATGAGGGCATCCTGGTTGAAAAAGGATTTGCTGCGGAGGCTCATTCTCTCGAGCGCCTCCTTGTCCCGGAGCATGCCGAGGAGCTTTTCTGCCAGCATCTTCCCGTCGATGCTCTCGGTGAGCCCGTCTGGTGTCGCGGTGACCTCCTCGAAAAGGATCTCCGCGGCCCCGGCTCTCTCCATGGCCCTGGCGTTCATGACCTGGTGGTCCCCGGGAAGGTTGGCCTTTGGAATGATGAGCGACGGAAGGCCCATGGCGGAAATTTCGTTCAGACTGCCGGCTCCCGCCCGCGCCACGACAAGATCACACAGCGCGTAGATGTACTCGATATTGTAGAAAAAAGGCCTGCGGATGTAGAACGTTTCGATTTCTCGGATCTGGTCTTCGCTGTAGGTCCGGCGGAGCCTCTCTTCGGTGTCCTCGGCGGCGTGGTACTCCTTCCGTTCCGAGAGCCCCGTCCCGTGGACGATACAGAGGGAATCGCGATAGGGAATCAAAGGGCCCAATGCGTCGACCAGCGCGCGGTTGATGTTGCGGGATCCCTGGGATCCCCCGAAAACGAAGATAATGGTTCTGTTTTCGGGTGGGTGGAAGTCGATCTTCTGGAGCGCTTCTTCCCGTGTGACCCGGCGGATACTCTTGCGCAGAGGATACCCCGAAAGAACGCCGTTTCCGGGGAAATAAGCCAGCGTTTCAGGGAATGTAACGAAAATCGTGTCAGCAAACCGGCCCATCAGCCTGTTCAGCTTCCCGGGAACGGCATTCTGCTCATGCATGTACACACAGGCGCGGCTGATATGCAATTTCTTGAGGACGGCCGCCGCCACCAGAACGGGTGCCGACACGTAGGCCCCGGTCCCGACAATGATGTCGGGACGAAACCGGAGAAGGATCCCAAGGGACCGGATGGATCCCAGGAGAAGATCCAGGAGGAAAGGGAACATGCGTGCGGAGCATGCCCCCGGAAATCCCGACGCACGGATGAACCGGATCGGGAGGCCTTCGCGCGGAACGAGATCTTCCTCGATCCGTCCACGGGTGCCTAGGAACAGGAATCGGGTCGACGGGGCTTCGAAAAGGGACCCGATTGCCAGCGCCGGATTGACATGCCCGGCGGTGCCTCCTCCTGTCAACAGCACGCGTTTGATTCCCCGCATCCTCTCCAATCCGCAATGAACAGAAACGTTTACGGCTCTGGTGCGATCTTTCCCCGTGTGGCATTACCAAAACTCAAGTAATGTACCAGAAAAATCGATGGGATACACTAGCGGCCGGCGGTAAATGTGCGTCCGGGAGCATGAATCCGCCGTTTCGCGCCATCAGGGAATATTAAACTTTTCTTCATTGTCTCCGAATAGTATATTGAAGTATCGATTCAGGCACTGCATCCCTTCGGGTTCCGCACGGGATTGGTCATGCAAAAAAGATGTGGTGTAGGCATATAAGGAAATTTTGCATGCTCTGTACTTATACACGGTTTGAAGGTCGGACTGAATCTTGGTCTGTTGTCCGGCCGAAACGGCAATGGCCGCCAGCTTCAATGGGAAAGGAAAGAGTCATGAAACGACAGGCATGGATTGTGGCCCACATTATTGCGGCTTTAGCCCTTTGGACGGGATTGAGCGGGTGCGGCGGCGGAGGCAGTTCCGATGGTTCGACTACCCCCACTTTACCCCAGGTGCAGACCGGGTATTTTGTCGACGGTCCTGTCGTTGGATTGCGATATGCCACAGCCACACAATCCGGGTATACGGATTCTCAGGGGGCCTTCAAATACAGGAGCGGGGAAGTCGTGCGCTTTTATGTGGGGGACATCCTGATCGGCCAGAAAACGGGATCCTATGAAATCACCCCGTTCGATCTGGCGGGTATCGACCCGCCCCAGTCGAATTTGGAAATTGTCCGGGCTAGGAACGAGATGGATAGGAGCGCCAGGGCCACATCCTTCGATGTTGCCGCCAATATCGCGCTCTTTCTGCAGAGCCTCGATTCAGACGGAGATTTTTCCAACGGGATTCTGATCCCTACCCAGATTCGAACCCTGGCGTTGGGGATGTCCGTGGACTTTGAACAGGACATGTGGGTTTTTCGTGAAGATTTTCAGTTCCGGAAACTGATGGCGGCAGGAAGGAATGCCGGCTTGTGGGGCGGTACGCGGGCTATCCGTTCACCCCTTTACGCGCTCGACACCCTGTATGCCGGGCTGGGCATAACGCCTGAAATCTATGTCCCACAGGTAGTGGAAGGGACGGATGAGGACAGCGGCAATTCGTACCGGACGACCTATGTCTACGGCACTACCGGCAATCTCCGGCTGTCTCAGTACGATCGGTATGCTAATGGCAGCATCGATGAAACGACGGAATATGTCTACGATTCCAACGGCAATATTACAGAATGGCTCTGGGATGATGATGATTCCGATATGTATGCGGATGAAACGGAAGATTATATCTACGACGATAACGGCAATCTGATCGAGTACCGGGCAGATTCCGACGGAGACGGTATAGACAATTATCGTATCGAGTATGAATACGACGCCAACGGCAGCAGGACAGTGAACCAGGCCGATTACAATAACGACGGCGCTATTGACTGGATAAACCGGTATTTCTACGATAGCGACGGCAACATGACTCGGCATGAATACGACGCCGACAACAGCGGCAGCATCGATGTCCTGAAGACGTATGTCTATGACGCCAACGGCAACGAAGTGTCGTATGAAAAGCATGACAACTACTGGAGCGACGCCGTAGCGGATGAAAGAAGTACGTCCGTTTACGACTCGAACGGCAACATCACCGAGTGGCGATTGGATTCCGACGGCGACAATGACGGCAATACCAATCCGGACGCCATCAAGAAGTACTCCTATGATGCCAGCGGCAACATGACGCAGTATCGGGAGGACGACAACGGCGACGGTTCCGATGACTACAGGACCCTCCTTACCTACGATAACAGCGGTAACTTGATCAGGGTCGAGATCGACTCGGACAATGATGGTGCCTTTGACGAAAAAGAAACCTATACCTATGACACCAACGGCAATCTGACCCTGTATCAGCTCGATGAGGGGAATAACGGGTCCGTGGACTACCGGGAAACGTATGACTACGATGCGAGAGGCAACTACATCGAGTTCAATGCATACTCCGGAGGGAGTGCCTCTCCGGACTCGACCCAGTCGATAACCTATCAGTCGGGTGGAGCTTTCAAGAGCTATTATTTTTTCATGGAATAGCCAAGTGACATAGGCGCGCGAGATCCCCGGGCTTTTAATGAATCCGTCCCCTGCAGACAGGCGGGGCGACAGACGGGGAACCCCCTATGCCAGGATCCCGTAGTTCCGGCAAAGAACGGGATGCAGAGACGGGGCTGGATTACTTCGGGGCGAGGTACCTGTCGTCAGCACAAGGAAGATTCACTTCCCCGGATCCGTTGCTGAAATCTGGAAGGCCTGGCAATCCTCAAAGCTGGAATCGATACGCCTACACGCTGAACAATCCTCTAAGGTACGTTGATCCGAATGGTTTGTATGAGTGGGCTGCATCCGGTTGTTCTGCTGGAGATAAAGAGTGGGAGAAAAAGTACAAAGATAATAAACAGCGATTTCGGGATGCTCTTACTTACCTTGAGATGTCCCGCAATTCATTTGGTAAGAAATCGCGAGAATATAAACGGCTCGATGCTGCTTTAAAGGCTTATGGGAAGGAAAACGAAGCGGGCGTCACGGTTGGTTTTGGTGCATTGAAAGGGTTGGCGGCAGGAGAGACAACACCACTTGACGATCTCAAATCCTTTTCTGTAACTCTCGATTTTTCGAAGTGGACATCTGGGCCGGATGTTTCGAAGTGGCTTGCCAGCGACGTTGGTCACGAGGGAACCCATGTGAGTGACCTCAGACGTGAATTCGCTGGAGGCGGTACTTTGTCCGATTTCTCTCTGGAATACCGAGCCTACGAAACCTCGGCATTCGCCTTCCAAGGACTATTCACACCAGCTCTTTCCTCAAGTACGGGAACAAGCATGGAAGGAGTGGCGTCAAGGAGTTTGAGTTACGGCGGCAGCGTTATCTGGAACACCTCTTGGGGGGCGGCAGACAAAGCCGCGATCCAGGCGCGGGATGTGGGAATAACGAATGCCGTTAAGACCATCTACGGGCATCCAGAGACGACTCCTCATAACCCTTGGGGGAACTAACATGGTTCTGAATACTGTGTTTGCCTGCTTAATTGGGTTGGGCCTTTCAGGTATTCCAGATACCTGCCGAACCGTGTCGTGTATCCTTAACTCGGCAAGAAACGGCGACGTGGTGAAGGTTCGTGGTGAGGTGTTTTCTACAGCTCACGATATGTTTATTCGCTGAGAGAATGTCCTGATAATCGAGTCATCCTGGTTTACGGCGATTACCCATCCTTGGGAGAGAGCAGGCTCTCTGTGACACGAGACGATAGTTACCGGCAATTTGAGAAATACTCGGGAGAGGAACAACTGCCGAAAGCGAACGAAATGAGCAGGCAAAATCCCAAATATCAGGTTACCGCCGACTTTGAAGGCAGATTGGACATAGCGGCATCTGCGGGTTGGAAAAAAGATTCCAAGACCGGGAAGGTGATAGGCATAGAGGGTTTCGGCCATCCGCGCCCTTTCACTCGATATCGGCTCGTGGTTACTCGGGTCTCGAATGTGGAAGCCGCAGAGCGACCAGCTGGAACAGTTCCGAGGAAATAGCCCCTTGAATCACTACTCTCGGCATTCGAGCGCGGTGCTTCGAATCTTAGATTGATCCGGTTTGCCACGAGGGGAGTGATGGAAAATCTCGGATTGGATGCCTACCAATCCGACACAATACCTTTTATGACAGATCAGATGTCTGGGCATTATTCCGGCAAGCCTTTCTTAACCTGAACACTGCCATAAATGGCCTCAGATTCCTTTCCGGAATCATAAATATTCATTTGAATGCATATGCATTGCATGGCATAATACGCACATGGCATGGGATGTTGAGTTTCATGACGACTTTATAGCGGAATATCGGGAATTGTCTGAAGCAGTACAGGACGAGCTCTTGGCGCTTGTGCAAGTTCTGGAGATTCTTGGCCCTCAAATGAAGCGGCCACGTGTGGATACGCTCAACGGTTCCCGGCATAAGAACATGAAAGAGCTGAGATTCGACGCAGATGGCGGCGTATGGCGGTTTGCTTTCGCATTCGATCTCAATCGCCAGGCTGTAATTTTATGTGGCGGCGACAAATCCGGCGGCAGTGAAAGCCGCTTTTATAAGCGAATGATAGCAAAGGCGGATGCTCGTTTTGACGCCTACTGCAAGGCGATAAAGAAGGAAAAGAAACAATCATGAAGAATCTGGAACGTATTCGGAAAGAAATGAGTCCTGATCGGCGGAAAAAAATTTTCGATCGAGCCAAAGAACTGCTTGCGGAAGAAATGACGCTTGGCGAGCTTCGCAAGGCACATAAGCTTACGCAGCAGCGTCTGGCAGAAAGCTTAGGCATAGGGCAGGATCAGATCTGCAAGCTGGAGCAGCGCAGCGACCTGCTTCTTTCCACCCTCAGAAGCTACATCGAGGCAATGGGTGGCAAGTTAACGATTATGGCGGAATTCCCGAAGCATAAGCCCGTCATTTTATCAGGCATCGCAGCATTGGAAAACCGTCCATAAAATCAGGGGAGCCTCTGAGGATAGTTGCCACTACTAGCCCTTAAACCAGCATGAAAATTGAATGAAACCTTGATAAAAGGCCTGAAAT
>CAZYXB010000041.1:0-24878 GCA_964651155.1 uncultured Acidobacteriota bacterium
TTCAGGGCGCGGGGGTCGTACCCAGGGAAGGCCTGGCCCTTGGACATGGGCAGGTCCTTGATGCCGAAGACCTCGCCCGTGGTCCTGACGCCGTTGCCGATCACGCGGCCGAGCGGCGTGGCGGCTTCAACCTCGTCTAGCAGCCGCATGAAGCTCTCCTCGTTCCCGAACTCGGCCTGCCCTGCTTCGGCGGCGACGCCCAGCGCGGCCCCTGTCTCGATGGCGTCCAGGCCGAGATCATTCACCTTGTCGTTCAGACGGGCGATGCTGTCGAGGCTGGCAAGGCACAGGTTGGAGCCCAGAAGCGCCAGGTTTTCGTACTGCACGGTCGAGCAGACGGCTTTGCCGTTCTCGTCCGGGAAGGTCGAGGAGCATTTGATCATGCAGCCGTTCATGCAGGACTGGCCGGTCTTGCCCGCGCCGCCCCGGGCCTGGATGAGCTCGGCCATCTTTTCCCCGCCGATCTCCTTGTGCTGATCGAATGCGCCCAGGGTGAAGTTGCGGGTGGGGCACAGCCCCAGTTCGTTGACGATCTTGAACATGCCCGAGGTGCCGTAGAGCTGGTTGGTCTTTTTGATGGTGGGCATCGCGTCGATGAGCATCTGGTGGTATTCCTTGGCGGCCTCCGAAAACACAGCCTTGTCGAAGTAGTCCACCTTCGAGGATACGGCGGGGATGATGACGACGGCCTTGACCTGCTTGCTGCCCATGACGGCGCCCATGCCCCCGCGGGCCGCGAAGCGCATCTCTCCCTTGGGGGCCGCGCATACGACGCCGGCTCCCCGCATCAGATGCTCGCCGGCGGGCCCGTTGCAAATGATGCCGGCCTTTTCGCCGAACTTCTGCCGCAGCGTTTGGATGGTATCGCGCGCGCCCATGAGGCGCAGCTCGTTCATGGCTTCGAGCCTGGTTCCCCCGTCAGAAATGACGAGAACGTAGGCGTTCGGGTCCCCGGCCTCGGGCAACCGTTCGAAGATGACGGCGCGGATGCCGTGCCTGGCCATGTCGTTGGCGGCCGTGCCGCCGGAGCTCGCCTCCTTGATGCCGTTGGTCAGGGGGCTCTTGCCGCCCACGGAAAGCCTGCCGGAGCTGGAAACCGCCGTGCCGCCCAGCAACCCGGTGCAGAGGATGAACTTGTTGTGGATGCCCAGAGGCTCGCAGGTCGGGTCGACCTCGTCGGTCAGGAAGCGGGCGACGAAGCCGCGGGAACCGTAGTTGTTGTATTTCCCGGCTTCCTCCTGGGTAATTTCCTTGGTTTCCATGTTGACGCGTATCATTGTTGCCATACAACCGTATCTCCCATAAAGCATGTTCCCGGCATCCAGGGCTGGCCGTCTGCCGGCACCAGCCCGCGCCGGGCGAACGACCTCCTCGCTCCAGAAAAAGGATACCGCGGCGCATGCATTGATGTAAAATATTATCTAGCTATGCAATCATAGAATATAACTATGATAAAGGAGCAAACCCTTGGAACTGCGTCAAATGGAGTACTTTCAAAAAGCGGGCCGCCTGCGGAGCATCACCAAAGCGGCGGGCGAGCTGCATGTCTCCCAACCTTCGGTAACCGTGGCGATCCGGAAACTCGAAGAGGAGCTTGGCGTCCCGCTCCTGGACCGGAGCCAGAAGCAGATTGCGCTCACGCCCGAAGGCCGGGTATGCCTGAGACGAACGGATGAAATCTTCGCGCGCATCCGGGATCTGGTTTCAGAGATGAACGATTACCGGTCCGCGCGGAAGGGAATCATCAAGATCGGCACCACGCCCGTCATCGGGGCGTATTTCTTCCCTGCGGCTCTTGCCAGGTTCCGCAAGATGCATCCCCGCGTTCGGGTTGTCGCGATCGAGGAGGGTTCGCTTTCCCTCAGGAAGAGGCTTGAGCGCGGAGAGCTGGATTTGACCATGATGATCATTTCCCAGACCTCGCCGCACCTGGAGACGGTGCCCGTCGCCAGCGGGCAGCTGCTCGTCTGCCTCTCGCGCGACAATCCCTTGAGCAAGCTCGAGAGAATCCCCTTCAGCCGGCTGCGGAACGAGCCTTTCATCATGTTCCGGGAAGACACCTACAGCCGGAAGATGATCCTGGACGAGTGTGCCCGGAACGGATTTTCACCCCGCATCGTATTCTCTTCGAGTCAGATCGAGACGGTTATGGGGATGGTCGGGCACGGGGTCGGGATATCCTTTTTGCTCGATACGATCGTCACGAAATACCCTGAGGTGGCCGGAAGGCCCCTGTCGAAACCGCTCTTGCTCGAGGCGGGGCTGGCCTGGAGCAGGGACCGGTACTTGTCCAAAGCGGCCCGGCTGCTCATGGATTCGTTTCTGGAGTCGCCCCGGGACATGCAACCCTAGCCCTTCGGCCGTGCTGGAGCGGGCGAACCCGAGGCCCCGGCGGGCGCAAAGAGGGCGCCCTTTCACGGGTACAGTATCAAAACTCGACGGTTTGCTTCATTATGGAGACCGGGAGCGGCGGCGTCGCGCCCGGCATCCCCCGTTGCCGCAGAACATTAGAGGAGCCGATCGCCCATGACAGGAATCCATTTGCTTTGCCCCTTGTTTTTCGGCCTTTCCCTGGTTGCCAGTGCCGGCGAAGGCGCCATCGGCCCGGCGGCCCAGGCCAGCCCGCGTTTGGTGGAGTTTGACTGGATGTCTTTGTCTGCCTGGAGGGAACGGCACGCCAGGCTGGTCGACGTTGCCGAACGGGGGGATGCCGATCTCGTATTTCTCGGCGACTCCATTACCGAGGGCTGGACCTGGGGCGATACTCCCGCCGTGTTTCAGGCCGCGTTCGGCAAATACAAAACCGCCAACTTCGGCATCGGCGGCGACCAGACGCAGCACGTGCTGTGGCGGCTGCAGAACGGCGAAGCCGGCAACCTGTCGCCGAAGCTGACGGTCCTGCTCGTCGGCACCAATAACTTCGGCCACAGCGGTCATTCGCCCGAGCAGGTCCGCGAAGGGGTGCAGGCGATCATTCACGCCATCAACAAGCACTGGCCGGCAAGCAGAATCCTGCTGCTCGGCATTCTCCCCTGCGGGGAGGAAGAGGGCGACCCCAATCGCGCGCGCGTGGCCCGGGCCAATCAGCTGTTGGCGGCGCTGGGCGACGATTGGAAGGTGGAGTACCGCGATTTCGGCCCGCTTTTCGTGGATGAGCGCGGCACCATCCCCGCGGAGTTGATGGCGGACTTTCTTCACCCCACGACCGGGGGGTACCGGCTGCTCGCTGAAAAGTTGGGCCCGGTCGTGGATCGGCTGATGGGCGCCGGGGATGCGGACGCGATGCGGACGGCAGTCGCTGCGGACGACCCGGGCATCCACCGCCTCGGTCGAATGCAGCGCAACGCCGATGCGAGCGTGACCTTCGGCTATCCCGGAGCGGGGTTCCGTTTTCGCAGCGATGCCCGGACCGTCGCGGTCGAAGCCTACAGTACGGGCCGGGACAGCAACATGGCCGTGCGCGTCGACGGCGGCGAGCCCAGAGCCGTGAAGCTCGGCACCGCCAGCCGGGAGTACGTGCTGCTCGAGCAGGACGGCAACGAAGCGCACACCGTGGAGTTCGTGCACCAGTCGGAAACCTGGCACGGGAAGGTGACGGTGAACAACTTCATCCTCGGCCACGGCAAGCTGCTCGGCGGCCTGGAAACAAAACCGAGGCGCATTGTGTTCATCGGCGATTCGGTCACCTGCGGCGAAGGCGCCGCCCGCGACGGCTCGCAGGCCTGCGCCAAAAATACGAGCTGGTGGAGTGCGTATGATTCCTACGGTTGGCTGACCGGGGAAGCGCTCGATGCGGAGGTGCAGCTGGTGTGCTACGGCGGCCGCGGACTGGTACGCAGCTGGAACGGAGCGACAGGCGAGCTGAACGGCCCCGATTTCTACCGGCTCGCCGTCGCCGAACCCGACGGCCCCCGGTGGGATCAGGCGAATTTCCCCGCGGACCTGGTGGTGGTCTCGCTCGGGACGAACGATTTGAGCCTGGCCATCGGCCCCTTCCCCGAAAAAGAGCCTTTCGTGGAGGCCTACGTCCAATTTGTCCAAACGATAGTACGGGACCACCCTTTTTCCTCCGTCGTGATTACCGACGGGGCGATCGTCAACGACGGCGATGCAGGCCGGCCGCAGCGAACCGTGCTGCGCGGCTATCTTGCCGAGGTTGCCCATCGCGTTGCAAGCGATCGGCTGTACGTGTTCGAATCGAGCCATTTCCCCGGCGATCGCTGCGACGGCCACCCGACGAAGCCTCAGCACGCGGCCATGAGCGAGGAATTGGTCGGCTTCATCAAAAGGAACTTGAACTGGTAGCCCGGCCCGGGACACGGTTCGGAGACGGCCGGAATCGGGCCGGCGCGGTACCGGAATACGGATTGCCGGAAGGGCGGTCCAAGGGCCCGGCGGGGGGCGGACGACACCGCGGCAGGCCTCGGGAAATACCCGGACCGGAAATTGCGGTCCGGCACGCAAGGCTGCAATCCGGGGGAGCTCCAGGGCATGCGCCCAAGTTAGGCCATCAGTGCACAAACGTGGCCTTTACCCGTTTGGATACACGGAAATAGGGTATCCAAATGGCGGCTCCGACACTATCCCGGATCAGCTGCTTTCCCGTTTCTATGGCAAATACTTCCGCTTCAGCCCCTAACTCGATAGCGAGAAGAATGCAGGAGGCGGCGAGGCTCACAACGAGAAACGCTATAAAAGTGCCCGGCGCACTGCGTTTCTTCCGGAAGAATAGGACCGAAGCGTATATCCAAAAACCAAGCAGGCCAATGGAAACGACGATTTCAAGCAAGTACAGGTTGCCGTATCCGTTGCGTGCGACATCCGGGTACATCCCCAAAGATGCCATCAGCAGGAGAACGCCCAGGATCGGCCCCGCGACAAACCCGATCGCCGGCAGGATCAACCACCCGCCTATACCGGAGAGATTTGGATCTGCCGCCTCCGTGTCCGTATGGGGCATCTGCGTATTTTCTGGCATAGAGTGTCTCCCGTGACGGTCTGTCTGCTCCGAGGCCCGATCCCTCCGGGTCGACCCGGCCCCTCCCCCGGGGAGAAAGACGCCTGCGGTCGGTGGCGCAATACCCGAAACCGCGGGGCAGGCGTATCCGCCGGGAAGAAGGCGTGAAGATGAAAATTGGACAACAGGCCGGTATTATCCGCGAAACGGCGCCCCCGCCGCAAGGTCTATCCGTGCCGGCACGGGAAGGGACCGTGCCGGAAGAACCGCTTCAGGCAGATGGCCCAGGGTGTGGGCCGCCGGCAGGGGATCCCGCGACCGGTCCCGATGCCCCGCACCCTACAAATAGGAACGCCCGCGCCGCCGCGATTGGCCGATGACGGCACCGGTCGGCACGGTGGTCCGCGCTGTTGCCGCTCACTGCATTGCATGCAGACGATACGGCGGGGGATCTCCCGGGGAAGGTGCGCAATCTCCCCGCGGATGACAAGCCTCCGAGCGCAGGACACACTCCCGGCAAAGCGGCATCGGAAGACGTCACTGCCCATGCCGTCGGTTCTTCGCGGAACGGGGTCGGTGCGGGAAGATGTGGAGCCTGTCTCGCCCTTCGGATCCAGGAATCCAGAGCCGAGCATGCAACGGGGTGTTGTTTTGGGGAATTCCCGGCGGGCGGGTCCGCTGCGGCGGGATTCTTCGATCGTTCCCGAAAGCCGGGCTGCGGGCAGCCGCTTGTGCCGCCGGGTGTTTCCCCTGGTATACGGGGCCCCGGCGCACGCATCCTGTCGGGCCCGAGACAAGACCGTCCCTGCCCGACGCCTGCGGCCTCTTGCCGCACGACGCGCAATGAGGCTGCCGGAGCGTCCCTGGGATCCGTGTGTGAGAAACCGGCCGATGGCGCAATACCGGGCACGCGCGCCTAGAGGATCGGCCCGGGGAGAAGGGTTAGACGCCCCGGCCGGGAAACGGAAATTGCCCGGATTGAGAAAAACTCGATGGGACCCCTGCCGCCGGGTGAAGGACACGGTAGGGGGATGCGGGGATCTATCCGCCCTGCCCCAGGGAGAATACGCGGTCGGACCGCTTCGCGCCGCACCCGGCGCATTCGGCGTCATACCAGCTCAGAGGAAGGCCGCACTGGGGGCAACGCCAGCGCTCTTGTTCCTTCTTGACCCACTCCTCTGCGCCCATCTCGCGAATGTTCTTGAGGTTCGGCAGGTATTCCTTACGGTGCAGGTAGTTGCCCATGTTGATTAAATTCGTAATCCGGTAGCAGGGCAACTCCTCACAGGTCGTGCAGCGAGAATCATTCTGCTTGCTCTCGGCGCATTTCCTTATGGCACAGTTTTGGCAATGGCCGGCCAGATTGCCGCCGCTGAGACAGCCGTCGCAAAGAAGGCCGTTCATCCAATTCGAAGGCGGGATCCCCTTCGGCGGCCTCGCCGGTCCGGATGCAATATTCTTTTGCCGATTCGCTTTGTATTGCTCATTGTCGCTGTGTTTCGCGATGTAGGCGGGGCAGGCCCCGCAGAAGGTCCCGCATGCGGCTGCCAGATGCACTCCATTCCCCGCAGCTGCACCTTTCGATTCCGGATTCGGGGCAGCCGTGGTTTCCAAACGGACCAACGCTCCGGTGAAGGCGACTCCGGCCAATCTCAAACAAAAGATCCTTCTCGTAGTGCATTCATTTTTAGCGGTAACCATGGCTGTCTCCCGGGGCCCTGTTCCCGGGGCCCTGTTTCTCTCCTGCTGTTGCGATTGCAGGATGCCCCGAACAAACCTGCAAGGGCTCGTCTCGGGCAAATTTTATCTTGAACGGCCTGCTTGTGGAAGAAAATTGTAGGTCGTCGGCGATATTCGGAACGGGAGAACCGGGAATCCGGGAAGCCGCCTGCCGGACACAGGGATGGGCCGGCCGACGCCGCAGCCCCGGGGCCTTGACGGCCGTGCCGGGCATCCCGGCCGCCGACGCTTCTGTTGTTGACAGGAGGCACGAAATGAATTACTTGTTTCGTCATTCGGCTTTCCACTCGCAAAGAATGTATTTCACAATGGGATTGAAAAGAACACGGGCCATGAAACCAAAACTGGAAAACAAGACAGCCATCATCACGGGGGCAGGTTCGGGGATCGGACGTGCGATAGCCATAAGGTTTGCAGACGAGGGGGCACGCGTCGTCCTGGCCGATATCAGGGCCGATACGGGGACAAGCGTCGAAAAGGAAATCAGAAAAGCGGGACGCAGGGCGGTATTCGTGCAAACCGACGTCTCCCGGTCCGGAGACGTTGAAGCCATGGTCGCCACAACCATTCAGGAATTCGGCACGGTCGACATCCTGGTCAATAACGCAGGGATCCTGGTAAAAAAGTCGATCCTCGATATGACAGAGGAGGAATGGGACAGGGTGCTCGATACAAACCTCAAAGGGGCATTCCTCTGCATCAAGCATGCCATCAGGCACATGGTCGAACAAAAAAAGGGGAAAATAGTGAATATCGCATCGATGGGCGCAAAGATCGGGCTCCACGACGATTGCGGCTATTGCGCCTCGAAAGGGGGGATCCTGAGCCTGACCACCTCCCTGGGAATCGACCTCGCCCCACTCGGAATCAATGTCAACGCAATAGGCCCGGGAATCATTGACACCCCGATGGTGAGGGATGTGGCCACCCAGGGAAAGGATTTCATAAGGAACGGAATCGAGAAAACGCCCAGGGGAACGATCGGCAAACCGGATGATATCGCCTCGGCCGCACTGTATCTGGCCTCGGATGAATCCGATTTCGTAGTGGGGCAGACACTCTACGTCGATGGCGGATATCTTTCGGTTTGACGCAGGAAGAAATGCCCCGTTCCGCAAAAGGACCCGGGCACACGGGGCATGGAACCAGGGGTATCGAAAATTCGCGGGGGGATTGTTTGTGCCGTGTATTCCAGGCCGGACGCGACGCCGAAGGTGCCCGCGCCCGGGTTTCGATACGGGGCATTCCAATTGTATGCCGGAATCAACAAAAGAAGATGGAACAATGCCGACAATGGAACAATACAGAAGGTACGGAAGGGACATAGAGGAAATCCTAAGGCTGGATTCGTATACTATCGCCGTAAAAATGATTCGGAAGGAGGAGGAAATACCGGCGGAAGCGGTCAGGCCCAAAAGGGACCGTAACCAGCATATTGCGCAGTGCCAGGCTTTTTCCCTGTCGCGACGCGATGGCGAAACCGTGGCCATGCTGATGGAAGACCACTGGTGTTATGCCCCTGTGATCGGTTACGGGCTGGTCGAGAAGCCGGATTTTTTCAAAAAAGGCGGATTGTATAATCCCCAACTCGGCGAGGATCCGGAAATATTGGAAGCGTTGGGGGGCACCGGCACCAAGTTCCTCGGCCACTTCCTCGAAAAACCCGAACTGGCGAAAAATATGGTTTTCCCATGCCTGGAGGCCGGGAAATACATCGGCTGCCTCACGGCGCCTTTGCGCAATACCAGCTTTGAACCGGATGCGGTTTTCATATATTCCAATAACGCCCAGCTGAGAAATATACTGATGGCGATCAAATACAAGGAAGGGGTTCACGTAATCTCCGAATTCGATCCCATAGACTCTTGTATCTATTCCCTCGTCCCCATTCTCGAGGGCAAACAGGAGTATGTCATTACTATCCCGGACCCGGGGGAACAGGAGCGGGCCCTGACGGGCGAAAATGAAATTATTTTCTCACTGGCGAAAGAAAAGGTGCGGGTCCTGGTAGAAGGCCTGAGGCACTATGATGAGATCCAACTCGGGTATACCCATTTGACCAAGCTTATGCAGGCGGATTTCGAGCAGCCCAAATTCTACACCCTGCTGTTTCAAAGATGGGGTATCGTCAAAGAATAGGGCCCCCTTCCTGCAAGGAAGTACCGAAGTATTGCCCGGAACGCCTTCCTACTCAATCAAAGGATCGCCAAGGCGTCCTTGTATGCTTTTTCGGCTTCTTTGAACGCCCTGGCGTCTCTTTCCAGGAATTTGTTTCTTCCGTCAGAATAGGACGGAAGTTGCCACGGCATCTCCCCCAGGTTTCGTGTAACGGCGGGCAGCTGCTGATAGGGAATAGCGAAAAGAAACTGTCCCGGTCTGAAAGCTTCTTTTGCTTTGGCTCCGAAGGTTGTTCCCGTAATCATGTAATTCGTCTTTCCGGTTTGGAAGGGGTAGACAAATATCCAGGAACATCCAAGAGCGGGAGTGAGCTTCGATTCGATAGGATCACCGGTGGAATAACTCAGTGCCCTGATAATGATCTCCGCCTGTTCCACGTTGGTGCTGAGGATCAGGAGATCGGGCTCAAAGGTCAGCTTCCCCAGGGTGGAGAAGACGACAAAATGGACTAATCCCCTTCTGAAGATATGAACGTGCTTGAAAAGGGCGTTATTGGCGCGTTCCTCCTGATAGATGCCGAATTTCGGCCCTACCAGGCCCCCTTCCACCGGGGCCTCCAGATCGACCATGCCCAGGGCGACTTTGCCGACACAGCTCTCGTTCTCTTTCGTTATATAGAAAGGTTCGTTCCGCACGCGGGCTTCGGTGATCATTTCGCACAGGGACAGGCTTGTATCCAGCTGTTTGATTCCTTCATCCGGCCTGGGAAGAAGAAATTTCACTGCCACCGGTGCATGTTCAAAATGGAACTTTTCGTAGATGGACAGATCCTGGGATAACTCTTTCATCGTATGCCTCCTGGCACGAGTGTCCGAACGTTAGCCGAATGGAAACCGGGGTCGCAAGTGGTTGCATCGCCGCCTCCCCTGATAGGGTGCGCCCCCGTATTTCCGCGACGAATCCACCCCCTGATACGGATACAGCCCCAGGGAACACCCTAAAACGAACCGGGCAATATTCCAAGATGTATGTGGCGTCGGCGGCCCCAAAACCACCGGGCGGCCATCTGAAAAACACCCGCGGAATTGCCCGCAACGGGCGGTGATGCGCATGCCCCGCTCTCTCGCGCCGCTCGTATACGAATTGCCCGGGAACCGGCGCCGCCCCCCCCATAGATCCGGTTCCGTCGTCACAAGATCGGCCATCGAGGCGCTTCGTCCCGGGCCTAGGAGCTTCCGGGCCCCGGATCGCTCGGCGCCTGTGCGCGAATCGCGTAGTGCGGACCTGGCATCATTTCACTTCCCCCGCAATCACGGTTGCGAAGACCATGTCCTCGGCTGGAAGCACGCGGGAGATTTCCCGGACATGGCGGCAACAGGCAGGAGCGTGTCCAATCGGGTTGCGCCGGGGAAAACGCCGGGAGGGGCCAGGGTTCGTCCGGTCCCGTCCTATATCGGCTCCGTCGTTCTGATGCGCTGGCTGGACGCGGTGGCTACTCCAGAATGGCGATCGGCCGCTCTGGCCGGGAAAGCCGCTTTGGATTTTCCTTCCGACGCCGTGTATGCCCGCTTATAATTAGCTTCAAGATCCATAAAGCACCACGAAGCAGCCTGCAGGCAACTTCTATGGGAGGTGTGCATGTCCATGATCGGGACAACACTCGCACACTATGCAGTCACTTCTCTGCTCGGCAAGGGCGGTATGGGCGAGGTGTATCGGGCGAAGGACCAGAATCTCGGCAGGGACGTGGCAATTAAAGTCCTGCCAAAAGAGTTCGCAAGGGACTCGGACCGTGTCGCCCGGTTCCAGCGCGAAGCCAAACTGCTGGCATCCCTGAACCATCCGAACATCGCCGCCATCCATGGCCTGGAAGAATCCGGTGAAACGCAGTTCCTGGTGATGGAACTGATCGAAGGGAACACGCTGGCAGAGAAGATCAAACAAGGGCCTATCCCCGTAGAGGAATCCCTGAAGCTCGCTCTGCAGATCACCGAAGCTCTCGAAGCGGCGCACAAGAAAGCAATCATCCACCGTGATCTGAAACCCGCAAACATCATGGTCACCGGCGAGGGATCGGTCAAACTGCTCGATTTCGGTTTGGCGAAGCTCTACGAGTGGGATGCATCAATCTCCAGTCTGCCGACGGCGGATTATCCTGCAACGCAGGCGGGAGCAGTGCTTGGGACAGTGGCCTACATGTCGCCCGAACAGGCTCAAGGCCAGCCGGTAGATGTGCGTTCCGACCTATTCGCTTTCGGAGCGGTGCTCTATGAGATGCTCAGCGGGAAAAGGGCATTCCCGGGCGACAGCAGCTTTGCCGTAATGACCGCCATAGTGAAAGAGGATCCTCCCACCCTGCAAGCTCATCCCTCTCTCCAAACAATTGTGCGCCGGTGTATGGCCAAGCAGCCCTCGGCGCGCTATCAAGCGATGGCGGAAGTCAAAACGGCGTTGGAGCAAATCTTTGGAGGAAAGACGTCCGGGAGCTCCGCCGAGCCGCAGCCTTCGATTGCCGTGCTGCCGTTCGTCAACATGAGCGGCGACAAGGAGCAGGAATATTTCAGCGACGGATTGGCCGAAGACATCATCGATGCGTTGACGCAGCTGCCCGGACTGCGCGTGATGGCCCGCACGTCCGCATTCGCCTTCCGCGGCAGGGAGCAGGACATACGCGAAATCGGGTCCAAGCTCAATGTGGAGCACATACTGGAAGGGAGTGTGCGCAGGGCGAGCAACCGTCTCCGTATCACGGCGCAGCTGGTCAAAGCAAGCGACGGATACCACCTGTGGAGCCAGCGTTTCGACAGGGAGATCGCCGACGTTTTTGCGATTCAGGACGAAATCTCGCACGCGATCGCCGAGAAGCTGCGGGTCCGCCTCTCAGGAGGGGATCGGCCGGTCCGGCGCCATACGCCGAACGTTGAAGCCTATAGCCTGTATCTGAAGGGGCGCCACCAATTCTACAGGGCAACAAAGAAAAGCAATCAGAAAAGCATACAGTATTACGAACAAGCCATCGAGCTGGACCGGGATTATGCCCTGGCCTGGTACGGCCTTGCCAAGTGTTTCTGGTGGACCGGGTATGCCGGATTCATACCGCCCAAAACGGCAAACGCGCAGGCCGGACAGGCATTGCACGAGGCCCTGGATCTGGATG
The DNA here is from genome assembly GCA_964651155.1 of uncultured Acidobacteriota bacterium. GTDB lineage: Bacteria > Acidobacteriota > UBA6911 > UBA6911 > UBA6911 > UBA6911. Next base: position 11,973 of record CAZYXB010000041.1, read on the forward strand.
CGACGCTCCCAGAAGCCCATGCCATGCTCGGAATGCTTCGCGGCGTGGAGTACGACCAGGAAGCGGCCGAGCGCGAGTTCCGCATCGCTCTCGATCTCAGTCCCAAATCCGACGAGGTCCTTATAAACTTTTCGTGGTTCCTTCTATGCACGCAACGACTGGACGAGGCCATCTCTGTCATCCAGGAAGCGCTGGAACTGGATCCGCTATCGCTGATTTTGCAGCATATGATCGGCCTCTATCACTACTTTCGCCGGCAGTGGGATGAAGGCATCCATCACTGGCTCACAGCTCTCGATCTGGATGCATCCTATTCGAGCGCCTATCAATATCTAAGCCAGAGCTATATCCAGAAAGGAATGATCGAAGAGGGGATCCGGAACGCGGAGACGTTGGCGGAGCTCTATGATCGCATCCCATTGGCACTGGGAATCCTCGGCTGGGCCTATGCCAAGGCGGGCCGAAACGGGGAGGCTCGGAAGGTTCTAGGGGAATTGCAGGATTTCTCCCGGAAGGCATACGCGCTGCCCAGCGCTTTCGCCTGGATATATCTTGCTCTTGAAGAGATCGATCATGGCCTCGACTCCATGGAAAGAGCGGTTGCAGAGCGCGATCAATGGATATTTCACATGATCCAGGACAGTTCTCTCGATCCGCTACGCTCCCACCCCCGCTACCGCGCCCTGCTGCGCAGGATGAATTTGGAGGCGTGACACGGGAAAATGGCCCAACGATTTCGTTGCGGCGTTCTCAGCTCACAATATTTGACGAAGTCCTTGCCTATTCTGCGGATGACGTATTCTAGGAAGAGGTGGCGGCTGATGGCGGTGTCGCTCGAGGCAAGAATGAGCTGCGTGCGCGTATCCAGGGAATATTCGACGCGTTTCCAGATAGTAAACTGGGGCTGATGCCCCATTTTTTCTCCGGCGAGCATCCTTGCGTGGAGTGGATGTCAAGCGGAACCCCGGCGGCCTCACCAGGATCGCCAGCTACAGGGAAGTGGTTCTCGTATCGGGAGGTGGTCATTGCCCAGAGATGAAAGGAGGCAAAATCAGCAGGTTTTCTCTGTACTGCGACAGGATGACTTTCATGCAGCAGACGGGTGTCCTGCCCGCATCGCCTTCATAGCAGGACCGCATTCGGAACTGGATTGCACAAGACGGGGTTGGACGCACAGGCTGCGCCCGTGAAAGTAACTGTCAAACGGGAACGAAAGGGGAAGATACGGTCAAAGGGATTCAGCCGCGTATACCTTCCAGGATGTTGAATAGTTGCCGCGTCCCCGGCATTTCCGGCGGTTGCTTAGACCATCTGCGATACCTCGACGGCGAAGGCCTCTTTCCATCTCCATGTCTGTGAACGCCTTTCCTCCCACCTGCCCCGGCTTCAGAGCCGATGGGTGAATAGATCAGGGCGGTACGCCCATTATCCGGTTTCCGTTTCACTTTTGACCCGGCGTTTCTAGCGGTCGATGTACTCCAGATCTTGTCTGCCAAGCGGTATCCGACGTAATCCCGGTTGCGCCCGAAGACGGCACGACGAGCCGGGTGTATCGTATCCGTGACCGGGTGGATCATTTCTACGGCATTACAGGGAGGCATGCAAGCGAGTCACGGCGGACAAAGGTAGAGCGGGCATCAATTGGATAGGATAATGCCGACAGGGGCTTGGCCAATGCACCGCAGACCTGGAACGCCTGCCTATTCCGGCCAGCAATCAGAGGGTAACTGCGGAAGCTGACGGACCATGAGCGCCCGGATTGCCCGGTTGAATCCATCAGGGGATGACGCCTCCATTCGCTCGATTTCCGCTACGGCTTCCTGTAGGACTTCGGGAGTATCCACTACATTCAGAGGCACTAATCCCGGATAGGAGCGTTGAATCAGCGAGAATGCCTTTTGCTGCAGCGGATCAAGATTGAGGAAACGGTCTATCACGGCGATCATGGACTGCTTATGCCGGTCCAGCCGGCCATCGACCTGCATCAGCAGATTGAGGCTGAAATCCCCGCAGCGGAAATGAGAGGGCATTTCATCGAGATGTTCCAGGAGCAACCGGATTTCCGATACCGTCTCCACATCGGTTAAAGGTTCGAAGGTTCCTTCATCAACCATCCGCTGAAGAGGCGACTGGGGGTGGATGGCCAGAGTGCGGACGCGTATGAAATCCGGCCGGATCCGGTTGAGAATTTTCGCCGTCTCTTTCACGTGCTCCTCGCTGTAACGGCGGCCGCCCAAAGAGGGCATGATGTATTCGGAAAGGGAGATCCCGGCGGCCATTACGTTCAGTCCTCCGGCAAGAATGTCCTCCGGCGTATTCCCCTTGTTGATCAGTGCAAGTACGTTTTTCGAGCCGCTTTCCATGCCGGAGTGAATCCGCGTCAACCCTGCCGCTTTCAGCCGCTTCAGGTCCTCGACGCTCTTCCCCTTCATGGTTTTAGCCCGTGCATAGGTGGTTATGCGGTTGACGGACGGGAATCGCTTCCGGATGTGGCCGATGATTTCCAGCAGGTCGTTGGCGGGTACGACCAGGCTGTCGGCGTCCTGCAGAAAAGCCGACTCCGGACCGCCGCTGTCCGAAGCATAATACTCGGCCATCAGGTCGACGTCCTTTTTGACTTCATCGACAGACCTTCGGGAAAATTTCAGACCCTTGAACGGCGGGCAGATATGGCACCGGTTCCAGGGGCAGTTGCGGGTGACGCGCACCAGAAGGCTGTTGGCTTCGTTGGGGGGGCGAATGGCGCCTTGTTCAAACATGGATTCCATCTTCCGTAAAAAGTCGGTGCAAGAGTTCCGTCAGCGAAAAAGGGCATCCCTTATACAGTAGATGTTTTTCAGCACGGCAACCAGGAGAAATGTGAGTTCCGGCCGATGAGGTCCCGGAAGCGGTCTTCTCCGGCACAACAAGGACCCGGTTGCCGTCCGGCGTGGCCCGAGTCGGTCTTCCGCCGTGGCTCGCCATGCAACCCGAATTGCCGGCAGGAAAGATCGACAGCCGCCTTTGTTCACGGCGCCAGGAAGCGTCTGCCGGGGGAACGTGTCGCCGGAGGCTGCCATTGGACAACAGGATCCCTTACTGCAATGCGCGGACCCGGTCTGGATGAAATCCCCGGAGACGTTCTATCCGGTGGTTGGGATGGAATCGGAAATCCATTGTTTCCGCTTTTCCGTTCCAGGCCAGGCTGCGCCATGCACGAAAAGGCCCCGATGAAAAACCAAGGATCGGCCCGTTTATCCGTGGCCTCGGGCGGTGCTTCGCCCGGGCGGCGGGTCTCCCGGCGATCAAGACCCTTTCAGTACGCGGCGCCAACCTCCAACAGCCGGTGACCGATACGCCTGTCGGGAAAACATCAAGGGGCCCCGCAATCGCGCCCGTCGTCGATCGCGGACTGTTTGTATTCGGAGGTGTGCGTTAGGGTGCTCCGCCGGGCGGGGGACCGTCCGCCCCGAGAAGGTGCCACGGGAAGCGGCGCCAATTCTCCCCGTCCACGAGGTAGTTCCCAAGATCGGCATCCCCCCGGGCGTACGTATCGTGCCAGCCCGGAGGGACGGGGAGCCATTGGTACAGTTCTCTTCTCCAAGCCTCAAGAAAGATCGGTTCCCGTTTCATGAAATCGGCGGCGCAGTAGATTTCTCCACAGGCGGTCCGTTTCAGCTTCCCCAGCCATTCGATCCCCTCCGCGGACCTCAGGATGTGATGATCGATAATGAGCCTGTCGACATTTTCCGACAGCCTCAGGGCAAGCTCCCTGGAGCTTTCGCCCAGTGCATGGAGCGACGGACCGGAATGCCGGTAGAGCGCAGGTCCGGAAAGCAGGACCGTGTTCGGATGCCAGTTTGCGATCTTTTCCACGGTCCCGGCGTCTGTCAGCTGAATATCCGAAGCGTGGAGGAAAGTTTCTCCGTCCTCCTCAACCCGGGTCATGATGACCGTATTCCCGTTTCGCTCCCGCCTCCCGTGGGGGACCGGCGACGAAAAGGAGAGGGGGCCGTCCGCGATCCCGTCGGCATCCCGCAGGTTTCTGCCCATGATCCGGGCCAGGTCGTTTCTTCTCATCTGCTGTTTCGGGGAGGCGCCTTCGGGCTTTTTGGCCCAGATCCGGCAGTCGGCCAGGGCCGGCGCCACCCGATACGCTCCAAGCTGGTAGGGATTCGGTCTCTCCAACGGACAATGGTCCCCGTCAAAATGACTGAAAACCACGTCGGTGGCGCTCTTCAGTTCTTCGATGATCGTATCTATTATGTTCCGGCCGACGGCGACCTGGAAGGGATGGGGAAGCAGTCCGTAGCGGTACAGGCCCAACGCGATACCGGGATCGATGAATATTTTCCGATTCTTCAATGCCACCGAACAGGCAAGCCCGCGGACTCCAAGCGATTCCGTTCCGATAATCTTGATGATCATAGAAGACCCGGCTTCCGGACGCGGCGTCCGCAGTACCCGACGGTTTCAGTAGAGACGGATATGCCTTGCGGCCCCGTCCTCCATTATAGCGGGTACAACCTGAGGTTTGACATAAGCCATTGAACCGATACACTTTCATTCGTGTGGGGAAAGGGAGGACGCCGTTGCCGCTGGTGCACCGAGTAGTCACCGGGCATCTTTACATCCTACGGGGGATTCAGGGGGATCATGCCGGAAGCGTCAGTGAATACGATCATCATCGGGGGCGGTCTCAGCGGCATCTACGCCTCGTACCTTCTATCAAGGCAGAACCGAACGTTCATGGTCCTCGAGGCCAGAAACCGGGTAGGGGGCAGAATACTGTGCCCCGAATATAGGGGCTTTCAAGCCGATCTCGGGCCGTCCTGGTACTGGCCGGATATCCATCCGAAGATGGCCGCGCTCATCGCCGCTTTCGGTCTCCATGGGTATCGTCAGTATGAGGAAGGGATAAGCTGTTTCCAGTATCCCGACGGCACGGTGCGGGCGGTGAGCGGTTATGCCACGCAACCGCCTTCCTGGCGCCTTGCCGGCGGAATGATGGCGCTTGTCCGGAAGCTCCTTGCGGAGGTTCCGGAGAGCTCTATCAGGCTCAACCACCCTGTTTGCCGGATCAAAAGGGAAGGGGCTGGCGCAACAATCAGCGTCGGAGAACTCGAAGGGGCTCCATGGATGATGTTCCGTGCCGCGCACGTCATTCTTGCCCTTCCGCCGCGACTGGCCGCAGCTTCCATTCTCTTCGAGCCCGATCTGCCCCCTGATTTGACCCAGGCGATGCTCCGGATCAGCACCTGGATGGCGGGGCATGCTAAATTCTTCGCCTTTTACGATGAGCCGTTCTGGCGGGAATCGGGACTTTCGGGGGAAGCCTTCAGCCAATACGGGCCCCTGAACGAGATCCACGACGGATCGAATGAAGGCCATCCTCCGTACGGTTTGACGGGATTTGTCGGCCTTCCAGCGGTGCAGCGCACGGACAGGCAAAGGCTCATCGATGCGATCAAAAACCAGCTCGCCGGTATCTACGGGAAGGAAGCGGGGCAACCGGCCGCTTTGATCTACCAGGACTGGACCTACGAACGCTACACGGCCACTGAATTCGACCGTCCGCCGTTGTACGCGCATCCGGACTATCAACCGCCGGCCGGCCGGACTTCAATCTGGGACGGTATTATCCACTTCGCGGGGACGGAAACGGCATGGGAGCATGGCGGTTATTTGGAGGGCGCCCTGGGAGCGGCGGAAAGGGCGGCGGGAAGCCTTTAGTATGGTGCGGGTGCACATCGTTCTGTGCTTGTTTGGAGCGGGGAGTGGAGCTATGCTGTTCTCTGTTCCTAGCCATTTGGGCAGCTCCCGGGATTAAGATCAAGTTCTGGCAAACTCTCCTGTGCCCGGCTTTGCGGGGTCCCCAAATGGGTTTATTCTTTACTGGTCACGCAGCATCCTCGATCTGTGCACAATTCAGGGTACGGCAGCTTTCGTAGGACGGAACTTCGCCCACGGAACCAGCGAAAGGCACGAATCGGTTGGGGTTGTATCCAGCGCGTAGGCCGGCTTTTCGATATCGAGGGCCAAGTCTTCGCCCATAGAAAGCTGTTGTGCGCGACGTGCGAGAATTTGGGCGCAGTAGGCAAGGATTCTCCAATCGCGCGTTTGATAGGCATGGGCCGTGTTGCTGGTAGAAATCGAACTGTAAAAAGGAAGGTGAAATAGTCCGGATGGGACAGCCCGGAGGCGGGTTCCGGCCTCGCGTAGGCTGTAGCGATAGGTTTGAGCCAAGGACATCACTCGGAATTGCTCGGCACGCGGATACGTTTGAATTGTGCAATCGCCGTTGTATCGATGGATACATGTTTGTACCCGTCGCCAGGGAACCAAGTCCATAAGTTGCGAAAATATGAATACGATTTCCTACATGCCCTGCTCCCCCTACCCGGGATTTCCACTTTTCAGAATTCAAGTCGATGCAGGTCCTATTCTTTTGCAACTCATTCATTTGATAAAGGTTATTAATACGTGTCGTTAACAAGTTCGGACACTAGTGAGATACCCTGTTCTCGGAAGTCGGGGATGCCCCGATACCGGAAGGATTCCGGAATACGGCAGCTTGTTCTGCCTATGCACAGCAAATTCCATTGCCTCAGTGTCGGTCGAAATCTGACACATGTTGTGAGACCAGATGCATTTCAACCCGTGGGAGTACCCGGACCAATCTGATTCAGTGAGGAGGTTTCAATGTTGAACAGCCTATTTGCACGGCCTGGATTTCGGATTGCAACACTCATTCTTTTGGTAGTCAGCGTAACCGGTGGTGTGCGCGCCCAGTCGCTCAATTGGGAAGGTCAGGTTGGCGGAGTCATGACACCATTTGCCTACGTGGTAGAGTCAAAGGATGCGGGCATCAGCCTTCCTGCAGCGGCATTTCATCTGCTCAGCGGGGGGGATGTCGTGGGCACCCACTATTACGGATCTCTGACAGTGGGATTTCTTAACAGGGCGGAAGTGGGATACAGCCGTGCTGCTATTACTACCGCGGCTGAAGAGGACAGCCACCCACTAACCAGTTTGTTCGACCGAGGCTTTAACATCATCCACGGCAAAGTGATTCTTCTCAAAGAAGATTCCAGTGGTCTCAGCCTTCCCGCAATCTCTGCCGGCTTTGTTACCCGCTTTCAGCAGGAACACATCGAGGGGGGCCTCGGATCGGCAACAAAAAACGGAGATATTTACGTAGTCGTAACAAAAACCAGCGATCTGATACAGTTCGCTCCCGTCGTTCTCAGCGGTGGCGTCAAGGTTACGAATGCTTCGCTTATGGGGCTTGCCGGTAACGCACCGGAATGGGCGTGGCGCGGTTTCGTTTTTGGCGGTATCAACCTGGGCAGCCGGCTGCTTCTGGGCGCTGAATTTATGCAGCAACCCGAGCAGATCGAATTCCTGGCGGGCGCGGATCTGCCGGCGACGATATCATTTTTGGCCCGGCTGGTTCCCGACCCGAAATCACGGCTTAGCATTGATGCGGCTGTAATCAGAGCCGGCGACGAAATCGGCGATGATTTGAATATTAAAGCGGACAATCGGTTTTCATTCGGCTTGAGCTACCGCTTCTAAACCCAAAGGGGGGGGTGCCGCCCATTCTCGCCTTTTCCTTTATTGCGGCCGCACACAGCGGCATACAAGGGAAATGAACGTGTACCCCTATTGCCGCAGATTCCCGGTTTTGTCGACAATGGGCGTGCTTGGATTCGCGGAGACGATGATCCGCATGATAGAAAAAGCATTCGAAAGACTGCCAAGACAAGCTTTCTTGGAGGATCTTCGGCATTTGTGAATCAATGGAAAGCAATTGTGCGAGTACGCCTGTGGAGGCGCAATCCGGCATAAATAGCGGACCGGGGCGACGAACGTCCTTTTCCCGCCAGCTCGAAAATCTGTGCCGCTATGTATCGCGCCGGCCGATTGCCGCAAAGCGATTGCCGGTTTTCCCGGACGGGCGTGCCATTGCCCCGCGAAAATCCGAAAGAGTATGGGAATCCTGCGGAGCCACCCAGTTCGAGCAAAGCCTTCTCTTTCGTTCCAGCCCCGCAAGGGCTTCGACATCCGCCCATTTCTCAGTGAGAATTCTTGAGCCCAAGAGTTAGGAAACATATGGCGGGAGGTTTCGGCATCAGAATGCAGCCGACGATAACTACGCAGCCAGCCGGTAATCGTGATGTTGGCCGTTCAACACAGGGATCGCTGCAAGTCTGCCGCCCAACGGTTTCGGCTCGTCTAATCCGGCTTTGACAACTGGGGCGACAATTCAAGAAAGATTGGAACCGGCAAGGCCGCAAGTCTTTTGAAATCGGCAAGCGTGTGAGCAAAAAGCGGTCCAATCCGCGTGCAGTGAAGACCTGCCTACTTGCAGCCGGTTTTCTTTCGTAGACAGTTGCCGCTTGTTCCTGCGAATCCCCACGCGGGGAAAAGACGGCACGGAGCACCGCTACTGGAGCATCGTGGAAAATCACCGGCTCGGCGGAGGTCGTGTTGCCCGCAAGCATGTGCTCAATTTTGGAGAGATCAACGACGGCCAGCGAGAAGCGAGGTGGCGCTCCATCGAAATTATGGGGCATGGGGAAAGAAACCGCACACGATCTCACTGTTTCCGGAAGACCGAAAGGTGCAGTCGAAGGACCACGATGGGATTCACATGCGCGTAAACCAGATGCGATTACAGCGACCGCGGCAGCGGGGCGCTTACTGGGTGGCGCCGCTTGTACGGGACCAGCTGCAGTCCGATCGCTATCGGGCGGAGAATCTGCCGCCAAGCCGGGAGGGGACGCGCTGGCTGAATCTTTCGAAAATCCTGGTGTGGTATCGTCCGATAGAACCGGGAAGTGACTGGCGGCTGCATCGGGACAGGTACGGCTAGAGTGGCATCGGAGATTTGCCTGGCGAAGCCGGAGACGTTGTTCCGGCCAGAATCTCCATCGATGCCTGGATAGGCTGGTTGCGCATGAGGACGTACTGTCCATATTCCTGAAGCAGCGCTGGCAGGACATATCGGCCCCGATGCGTTTCGGACTTGTGGCATACGCACTTTATGTATTCGCAGATATATTTTGCTCTGTATGCCCAGAGACGCTTGATGCTTCCGCCTGACATTCCCACGCAAGCTTTGTGCCCCCGCGATATTTGCAGCGATTGTTCTCTTCGCATGCCGTCTCTCAACCGGGGGTCGCCCCTTCCTCGCTCCTTCTCTACTCGACGATTGACCGATCGTGTGGTTCTTGTGGGTTGCCTTGAATGTCCGGATTGCCCGCCGCATACCCGGCGTCGTAGTACTCAATCATCGCCTTGATTTCAGCACGCCGGCATCGGCTTTCTTGAATGGATCAGGCAGGTATGAAATGGACGGAAGTTCACCAAATGTAGGCAAAACTGGTTTTGTGACGTCCGTGCCGGTGTTTGCCTTTGTCCCCAATGTGTCCCATTTCTGCTGACGGCCGACATCCCATATCGGATCCTCTGTGCCGGATATTTCTTTTTGCGTTCCGGAGTTATCTTCCTTGCCCTCCTAGACCAGGGTGCGTATATTGGCCGGTATTGCGTTCTCTGATTCCAGGGAAGCCAACGGAGAGGCCTCTTCTATGTCCTGGTGTGATCATACTCTTAAAGAAATTCCAAATAGAGTAATGTATAATTCGAAGAAGGGAAGAGTTACTAATAATATGCACATTCAAGAACGGGGTCAGTGATGGCAAAATCCAGAGACGCCAGGAAAGACGTTAAAAAGAAACCGGCGAAATCCATCAAGGAAAAGAGGAAGGCTAAGCTGGAGCGAAAGTCGAAATAGGCAAATATCTGTCGTAGTTCGTGAACGATGCGGGTTTACGCGCTGAAACTCGGGAACAAGGGAGAACGAAATGGGGGACAAGGGCGGCAAGAAGGACAAAGCTAAAAGCATGAAACAGAAGAACAAGAAACAGAAAGACGAATTCAAAAAGAAACAGGAGAAGCAGCAACACAGTACCCCATAGCCTGATACTGCACGCAGTGCGATGAATGGATGCAGGCCGACACCACTTGAAGGAATGTCAGACCTTTGGGAATGCCTTCGTGGATAAATCTAAAACACCCAAAGAAGCCTGAAACATGAATTAAGAAACCCGAGAAACATTAGACGCAGACCATTTCCGCGACCCTCCTGCTCCGCGTCGTTGTGTACGCTATAGACGCTGCTTCCGGGCTATTTGAGGTCGGCCACCATCCGATCCCCGTAGCAAACTCCCACCCATATATTTGATCCCATTTACCGGATATATCTTTTGATTCCCTGATGTATCTTCCCGGCCCATGGACCAGGGTACGTATTTCGGCCGGGATTCTCTTCTCTGATCCGTTGTGCGATGAGCCCCGCGCCGTTCAGGGCGGGGAGGGATACCGGTCTACCTGATGCAACACTGGCCGGAAATACGGGAACAGGCGCTGAACGGTACGTACAGGCCGCAGCCTGTACCGCGTGTGGAAATACCGAAGCCGGACGGCGGGATTCGGAAGTTGGGAATCCCCGTGGTAGTTGACAGATTTCTGCAGCAGGCAGTTATGCAAGTGCTGCAACGCAAATGGGACCCGACCTTTTCGGAAAACAGCTACGGTTTTCGGCCGAACCGCTCGGCTCATCAGGCAGTGGCGAAGGCGCAGGAATATCTGGCCCAAGGTCATGCGTGGATAGTTGATATTGACCTGGAAAAGTTCTTTGACCGGGTTAACCACGACAAACTGATGGGATTGGTGGCGAAACGGATTACAGACAAGCGCGTTTTGAAACTCATCCGGGCGTTTCTGAACGCCGGAGTGATGGAAAAGGGGCTGGTGAGTGCGATCGACGAGGGGACTCCACAAGGCGGTCCTCTTTCGCCATTGCTGAGCAATATCGTTCTGAACGAGTTGGATCGGGAGTTGGAGCGACGCGGACACCGGCCTGACAATCAAAGCCAGTCTGATCGAAAAGCGGTACGAAAAAGGCGTCAAAATATCCAATGGGCAATTTCGAAATTTATCCGTCAAACATCACACGCTTCGCCCAAACTGGAACTACTCCATCTATCCTTCAAAAATGTGAAGTTATTTTTTCGCGGACCCTCAGGGCTTCGCGCAGGTGAGGCCGTCCCCTTGACCTTGGACGACATCGATTGGGGAGGAGGCCGCCTTACTGTGCGCAGCAAGGGTGGGCGGTTGACCGAACTGCCCCTGCCAGCGGATGCCGGCGAAGCCTTGGTCTCTTACATGAAACAAGGACGACCGCACTGTGCTAGCCGTCGGGTATTTATTCGTCAATGCCCGCCCCGAGTCGGTTTCTCCAACTCTGTCGCTATCTGCCCCATTGTCAAGGACGCCCGGGTCGCGGGTGGAGTGCTTCGAGAGGAAGGAGAGAACACGCTGGCTGCTGGTGATGCCGTCGGTAATCGATCTCCGTCAGTCGTCGCATGCCTTGATTTCATTTTTGTCGAACAAGACATCATGACCACGCTTCTCCAGGTCGGTCTTGATGCGGCGGACCAGCGGCTCATTGGCGTCGTGGCCGTAACTCAAGAAGATGCGGAGCGGGGAAACCGGTGCTTCGGGCAGGACATGGCCACAATCTTCGCATACAAACGCGCCGTGCTTCTTGCTGAGGATGACATTCGCCGAGGAGCATTTGTGGCAATGCATTTCCGCGGGCATGATTGGCTCCTGTCTAGGTTCCTGTGTTCGAAGTAAGGAAGCCGGTGTGTTCGCGCATCCACTGCGGCAGCGAGCAGGCCACCACGCGTTCGTGCAGTTCGTATGCCGGCGCATTGCCGGGGTGCAGCACCCATAGCCGTTCCAGTTTCAGGTCCTCCAGCGCAATGCGCATGGACGGTGTCAGACGCGGCGCCTCGCTCGCCTTCATCTCGAATCCGTAGCGTCGCCCGTGGCGCAGGACCAACAGGTCCAGTTCGGCGCCGCGCTGTGTGCCCCAGAAGTAGGCATCCTGCTCGCCCGCCAAAGCCAGTACATGCTCAATAGCGAATCCCTCCCAGGACGCTCCCAACCGGGGGTGGGCCAGCAGTGCCGACATCTCTTCTACGCCGAGGAACAGATGGAGCAGGCCGCTGTCACGGAAGTAGAGCTTGGGGGATTTGACTTGGCGCTTGCCGAGGTTTTCGTGCCATGGCGGGAGTTGGCGTATCAGGAACGCGCCGCACAGAATATCCAGGTAATGACGTCCCGTGGCGGGTGTCACCCCCAGCGCGCGCGCCAGTTCCGCCACGTTGAGCACCTGCCCGTGATAGTGTGCTGCCATGGACCAGAAGCGCCGCAAGGTCGTCGCCGGGACCCGGATGCCGAGTTGCGGCATGTCGCGTTCGAGGATCGCCTGTACAAACCCTTCGCGCCAGCGGCGGGCAGCCCCCTCCTCGGCTGCGGTGTATGATCGGGGGAATCCTCCTCGCATCCACAGGCGCTCCATATTCGAGATTCCCACTTCATCAAGGGTCAAGCCTTGAACCTGCAGGAATTGGGCGCGGCCGGCCAGAGATTCCGACGCCCCGCGCATCAGCGCAGGGGAGGCACTCCCCAGCAGGAGGAACGAGGCGGGACGATCCGGGCGATCGCATAGGGGACGCAGAATGCGGGACAGCTCCGGCATGCGCTGGATTTCGTCCAGTACCACCAGCCCCTGCAGTCCGCCCAGCGTCTTCTCCGGCATGGCACGAAGGCTCTCAAACCCGGCGACGCTCTCCAAGTCGTACCAAGTAGTCTTGGGTGTGCGGCTGGAGAACATCTTTCCCAGCGTGGTCTTGCCGACTTGGCGCGCCCCCAGCAATACCACTGCCGGAGCCTCGGCACAGCGGACTTCGATCTCCGCCAACCACCGATTGCGAGCTATGATTTCATGTTGCATCACTACTGTCCCAACGTTAGTTGAATAGATTCAATTGGATGCAGCTATCATCT